>NZ_JBAGJD010000002.1:0-804101 GCF_036864815.1 Paenibacillus sp. A14 | reverse complement strand
ATAAATTATCCGGTATTAGCTACCGTTTCCGGTAGTTATCCCAGTCTTACGGGCAGGTTGCCTACGTGTTACTCACCCGTCCGCCGCTAACCATCAGAAGTGCAAGCACTCCATCAAGTCCGCTCGACTTGCATGTATTAGGCACGCCGCCAGCGTTCGTCCTGAGCCAGGATCAAACTCTCCAATAAAGTTGAAACTTATTGAATAAGCTGATAGCTCATTTTGAATCTGACGAGAAAACTAATTCTCATTTTAATACTCACTCGTTGTTCAGTTTTCAAAGATCAACTTCGTTTCTAACTCGTTACCGCGTTATCAGCAGCAACTCTTATAATATATCACTAACTGCGGAATTTTGCAAGAGTTTTTTTTAGAAACTAAGCTTTTATTTATTTTCTATGATTCAAATCTTACATCTGCCTTCCGCAGCAGCGAATATTACTATACCTCATAACCAACCCGAAAAGCAACCCTAGGAAAGAACTTCCTCGATATGCAGATGTCTCGCTTGTACGAGATTGACGATTTCTCCATGTACGGAAACCATGGGACGGGTTGGATGCTGCCGGTCGGAAAAAACGATTTCCCCAATGCTGTCATCACTAAGCCGGACCCGTGTTCCATGATGGAACTGCGTCACTTTGTCGACGAAAGTCTGGACCACACCCGGATCTAATTTACCAAAGGCTTCCGATTTGATCTGCTCCAGAACCAAGTAAGGAGACTGGGCTTTGCGGTATCTCCGGTTTAAGGTCATAGCATGAAAAATATCGGCCACGGCCACGATTTTGGCATAAATATGGATCTTATCTCCGGTAAGCCGGAAGGGGTAGCCGGAACCGTCCATTTTCTCATGGTGCTGAAGAGCCGTAAGGCGGACACCTTCATTAATGGCCGACGTCTTACGAAGCTGCTGATATCCATACGTCGTATGCATCCGCATTTCCTCCGCTTCCTCTGCGGTAAGCGAATTCGGTTTATAGAGGATCGCCGGATCGATTTTCGTATTCCCGATGTCATGAAGAAGACCGGCGAAGGCTACTTGCATCCAGTCTTTTTGCGGAAGCTCGTGCCATCTGGCAATCGTATAGGACGTAAGTGCCGACAAAATCGCGTTATGGTACAGGTAGTCGTATTCGTTCACATTGCGCGGCGTGTAGGTAAGCACGTTATAGAATTTCAACTGCTTGATCAAGGCCTCCATTTGATGACGGAGCTCATAAATCGGCAGTTCCGAGGCCAGGACCGATTGGAAGGCGCTCTTGGTCAGATAAAGCATCCGGTCATACTCTTTATGGAGTTGGTCGGCCGCAACCGGTTCACTTTCAATAAGGGATGATGTATGGTCCGCACGCCCCGATTTGGCTGTATCGGAAACCTCCGTCATTTCCTCGCGCCCTTTTACTTGCCCGTCCTCAATTTCAACAAGCTGAACCATGAATGCACGCAAAATATCCAAATCTCTAGGCAGAAGTACTTTTCCTTTATGCAATAACAGTCCACCGATCGGAGTGTGCACATTCTCAATGATTTTCAAACCGGGTTTCAGATCCATTACAGGCACGCTGGCCATAATTCGCTCTCTCCTTAAATCTTCCAAATATGTAGGTCTGGTCCCTATTTAGGGTAAAAAGCACTATATACCGCCATTATATTACGAGACTTGAAGCCCAACAATCCTTTTTCCGCGGCAAAAAAAAGAATGACAAAAAACCGGGCCTCCCTAAGGAAGTCCGGTTTTTATAAACCTGGTCTTATTCCTCCGAATCGGAAACGTCATTCGGTTGAGCGTCCGCCAGGGACTCCCCACCTTCAATTGGCGTTTCTTCCTCCGGTTCTTCTTCGGTCTTATCCGAGCGGCAGACAGTAGCCACGGCATCGTCTTCGCGGATGTTGATCAGCTTGACCCCTTGCGTGTTCCGCCCCATCGTGGAGATCCCCGACATGCTCGTCCGAATCAGGGTACCGCTGGCGGTAATGATCATCAGATCTTCGTCGTCCTTGACCACTTTGAGACCAACGACAGGACCGTTCTTCTCCGTCACATTGATCGTCTTGATCCCTTTACCGCCCCGGCTTTGGATCCGGTATTCCGACGTAGGCGTACGCTTCCCGTAACCGTTGGTCGTCACGATCAGAACATCCTGATCCGGAACGATGACGTCCATTCCGATCAGATGATCATCCTCATCGAGCGTAATCCCCTTTACGCCGGTTGCGGCTCTACCCATCGAGCGGACGTCGCTCTCAGGGAAGCGGATCGACATTCCTTGAGCCGTCCCCATAATGACCTCCTGATTGCCGTCCGTCAGCTTCACGTCGATCAGGGTATCGTCCTCGCGAAGATGCACGGCAATCAATCCGCCCTTGCGGATATTGATGTAGTCTTCGATCGGCGTCTTCTTCACAACCCCTTGACGGGTGGCGAAGAACAAATACCTGTCCTCATCAAAGCGCTCCACCGGAATAACCGCGTTGACCGTCTCCCCCTGCTCAATCTGGATCAGATTGATAATCGGAGTCCCCCGCGCGGTCCGGCCGAGTTCAGGGATTTCGTAAGCCTTCAGGCGATACGCTTTCCCCCGGTCGGTGAAGAACATCAGATAGTGGTGCGAGTTCGTAACGAACAAATGCTCCACAAAATCATCGTTCTTCGTATCCATCCCGACAACGCCCCGTCCTCCGCGTTTTTGGCTGCGGTAGGTCGTGAGCGGCAGACGCTTGATATATCCGGTATGCGTGATCGTGATGACGACCTCTTCCTGCGGAATCAAGTCTTCATCCAGGATACTTTCTTCCCCGACCAGCAACTCGGTGCGCCGTTCATCGGCAAAACGTTCGCGGATTTCCTGAAGCTCGTCGCTGATGATCTGCAGAACGAGGGATTCGTTGGCCAAAATCTCGCGGTATTCCGCAATCTTTTGCAGAAGCTCCTGATACTCGCTCTCGATCTTCTCGCGTTCCAAACCGGTCAACCGCTGCAGACGCATGTCCAGAATCGCCTGGGCCTGCTCCTGGCTGAGCCCGAAACGTTCCATCAACCCGGTGCGGGCGATTTCTGCCGTTTGGGAAGAGCGAATCAGCGCGATAACCTCGTCCAGATGGTCGAGAGCGATGCGCAAGCCTTCGAGGATGTGGGCGCGGGCTTCCGCTTTCCTCAGCTCGAATTCCGTCCGGCGGCGAATAACTTCAACCTGATGCTGCAAATAATAGCTAAGGACTTCCTTCAAGGTTAAAATCTTAGGCTCATTGTTCACGATCGCCAGCATATTGATGCCGAACGTACTTTGCAAAGCCGTGTGCTTGAACAGATTGTTCAACACGATGTTCGGATTGACATCCCGACGCAGTTCAATCACGACACGCATCCCGTTACGGTCCGATTCATCCCGCAGGTCGGTGATGCCGTCGATCTTCTTCTCGCGAACCAACTCGGCTATTTTTTCAACCAACCGGGCCTTATTCACCTGATACGGAAGCTCTTCTACAATGATTCTCGCCTTGTTGTTGTGTTCTTCGATGGTGGTTTTGGCCCGCATCGTGATGGAGCCTCGCCCCGTCGTATAAGCTTGACGTATTCCCGTCCGGCCCATGATATACCCGGCAGTCGGAAAATCCGGGCCTTTGATATATTCCATGAGATCCAGAGAATCGATATCCGGATTGGCGATCAGCGCCTGTACCCCATCTATAACCTCACCCAAATTATGCGGCGGAATGTTCGTAGCCATCCCTACGGCGATCCCCGATACCCCGTTGACCAACAGGTTCGGAAAACGTGCAGGCAGCACGACCGGCTCCTGCTCCTCACCGTCATAGTTAGGCATGAAATCAATTGTCTCTTTATTGATATCGCGCAGCATTTCCATAGCGATTTTGGACAACCGCGCCTCCGTATATCGCATTGCGGCTGCCATATCCCCGTCGACCGACCCGAAGTTGCCGTGGCCATCGACCAGCATATAACGCATGGAAAAATCCTGGGCCATCCGCACCATCGTTTCATAAACCGCGGAGTCACCGTGCGGGTGATACTTACCGATAACTTCACCGACGATTCTCGCTGATTTCTTGAATGGCTTATCGGGATGCATGCCAAGCTCATTCATGGCGTACAGAATACGCCGGTGAACCGGCTTCAGACCATCCCTTACATCCGGCAAAGCACGGCTGACGATAATGCTCATGGCATAATCCATAAAGGATTCGCGCATTTCCACATTAATATCCCGGTCTATAATTTGCGAAAATTTTTCTTCCGCCATGCTGGACCTCCTTCAAATTCTATCCAAGTGCCTATGGTAATGGAATGTTCTCATCCTGCCCCGAATCATTATATTACTTGCACAAAACATGCCCGATTAAACGTGCCGGCCAGAGATTCCATGTGGTATAGACACTATAAATGGGGATGTGTCCATTCCCATTGCCCTTATAGTTCATACACTAAGAATATAGGCATTTAGAGTGGTTGTTCAAAAAAATGGTCAAAAAACTTATAAAATCCCCATATCTTATAATTATATCATTGTTTTTCTCTTCTGTCCTATGTTTTTCATGCCTGAAGTGGTTCCAGCCGGGGTTTTAGAAAGGAAGGATGCTAAGTTGGCTATTCAGCGCATCGCCAGCAAATGGGAGAAGACGGTGATTTTGAGACAAAAGGATACCATCCGGCCTTTTATCCCCGACACGCGCAAATACAGCCTGGAGAATCTGAAGGAAATGATAGAGGCCCATAGTCTAGTTTATGTGAAACCGGACCGCGGCACTTACGGCAACGGTGTCATGAGCATCGAGCCTTGGACCGACGAACTCCTACCCGAACAGCAAGAGCAGGTCACGCAGTATAAACTCCGGTATGGCATTCAAATCGAGCTCTACCCCACCTTGGAGGAACTGCACAACGTCCTGGCTCAGCGGATCGGCAGGAAGGTATATCTCATTCAAAAAGGGATTCATTTGTTGACATACCGACGCCGAAAATTTGATATCCGCGCGCTCGTTCAGAAGACGCCGCAAAAAAGCTGGGAAACGACCGGTTTCATCGGGCGCGTCGCCGCGCAGCAAAAAATCATCACAAATTACCATGGCGGCGGCATGGTAATGACGATCGACGATCTGCTGAGCCCTTATCTCGAACCCAAAGAATTCGCAAAAATATACAAAGAGATGAAGACACTCGGCACCAGAGCAGCCCGTCAACTGGCGCGGAAATTCCCTAATCTGAGGGAAATCGGCCTCGATATCGCCATCGACGAACAGCATCAAATCTGGATTTTGGAGGTGAACACCCTTCCCGCCCTCTTCCCCTTTAAATTTCTCCCCGACAAGGACATTTACAAAAGAATTCGCCGTTATGCGGTCGCCTATGGCCGTCTGAAAAAATAAACAAAGGCGGTTTTCCGCAGGCAGGATCCCCTCACCTGTACACGGAAGCCGCCTTGTTTTCGCTTCGCTCGCTGCTATTTTCCCATCTCTATGACGGTAATTTGTCCATCCAGCCCCGTCACTTGAATCGCGGTTTCCTGCAGCTTCACGCCGAGCCGGACCAGGGCTTCGTTCAGGCCCCAATCAGCGTTTTTGCGGCCGAAGTCCGCTCCGGGTCCCGGTTCGCCATATACGGCGGCCGCCAGCCAATGCACCCCGGCCGAAAGACGGGCACGCACCGTTGGGATTACCGTCCGCGGATGGAGAATATTCGTGTTCGCGTTCGGGTAGACAAGTTCCGCCCGGTCATAACCGAACAGGGATTGAATGCCGACGCCTCCGTGGACCGATCGGACGGCCGAGCCGGCTGCCCTTTCGAACCGCTCCGTTTGCGGGGACAATCCCAGGGCATAGCCGCCCTCGGCGGCGTCCAGTTCGCGGGCCGTGTCTACGCGATGTATCCGGATATGCCAGGGTAATCCGGCAACAATCCAGGTTTGTATTTCGACGTCGCGCCAAGGTACCCATCGGGCATAGAGGAGGTGTCCATCGATTCGGGTCTCCTCATTCCGGCGTCGGACCCGATACAGATTGTCGCCTTCGCTGAGCGCAAGCATCGAGTCGAAAGCCCCTTGGGACAAGCCCCATTCCGCCCGCGGAACACTGAATCCAAACGCTGTGGAGTAGACGAACTTCTCATATTTTGCCGAAGTATGGGTGTGCTCGTTCGTCGTCAGATTTCCGCTGTTAAAAGCGGCGACATGTCCGGACTCCTCCCGGCGGCAAATGACCAGGTGCGGAGGCTTTTGCACCGACACGGGCGGCCCCGCCGGAAGAGGCATCTCCTCAGCCTGCCAGAACGGGTGATCGTCCGGCAAGGCCAGCGGCAGAAACGCCTTCAATGCCCAGTAAGGGGAGCCCGGCGAGTTGTAGTTTTCCGCCATCACCAGGTTCGGATAAGCGTACCCCACGGTCAGCAGCCCCTCCGCGTCGAGCATCGGCTGGCGGAACCACCAGCGGAAATGCCGCAAAATGAGCCCTTTCAGGACCCCGTAGGGCAGATCTTCCATTTCCGCGTAAACCATGGCCCCCCAGAAGGCCGAGTGCGAGAACCGGTAAGTCAGGCTGCGCCCGTAAGGAAGGGAAGCGCCATCCGGTGCAAACCAGTAGAGGAAGTCGGCCGCGAACCGACCTGCCCGTTCCCGGATCAGGGCCGCTCGCTTCGGGTCCTCCCCCTTCATCAGCACGGCATAAAGCAGGCCATAGAAATGAATGGCGAAGGGGACATAGTAGTCACAGTGCGCCCCGGGCCCGTCGCTGTACCAGCCGTCCGCCAAATAGAACGAATCGATTCGGTCCAGGTTGGCCTTCAACTGGTCTTGATCGTACGGGAGTCCTGCCTTGTGAAGCCCCAAATTCACCAGCACATTAAAAAACAACCAGTTGCAATCGTAGCAAGGGTGCCGGTTGATTTGGCCCAACCATTCCTGCAAATGCTTGCGTTCTCGCTCGTTCAGTGGCCCCCAAATCCGGTCCGGAATCAGCGCCAGCGCAAACCCGAACGCCGCCATTTCCACGAGCCGCTGATCATAGTCGGCCACCTCGCCCCAATATTCCGGATGTGCAGGGTCCGTACCGTGGCGAATCCCCTCAAGCACGACCTCCCACAGATCGTCCTCTCCGCCGCCGGCGAGCAGCGGCACCATTCCCCACAGCACGCGGGAAAACCCCTCAATCTCGGCGATAGCGGCGTCGAAGCCGGCTCCGGCCGCGCCAAGCCTTAACCGGGCTTTTCCCTCGCTGTAATGCGGACGTAGCGGCGCAGTAAGCTCTTTTAGGGCCGCTTGAAGGTCCCGCTTTGTTCGCAGCGGGTTTCGCAGCAGCGCTTGGGCGTGCTTCTGCTGACTCATGTTTTTTGCTCCTCCCCTCGTTGGTCACGCTAAACCACTTATTAACGGGAAAACCTCCCACTAATTTTACGCCCTTACCCCTCCTATCCAATTTAGCTGGAAAAACTCCATCTATTTCGCGGCCAAACCGGCGGAATACGTTTTTTCAAACGAATTAACGGGAGGTTTTCCAGCTAATTCGCTTCTGCTGCCGCATAGGCAACCCATTAACAGGAACAATTCCCATTATTGGGGTCGCCCTGGCCCGGCGGTTCTACTCCCAATAAAACGGCCCTTTCCCCTTCAAGCGGGCCAATCCCTCCACATAGAAAAAGTCGCCGTAGATCAGCGGAACATCGATGTTTTTCCCCTCCGGGTAGTTGCTGGTTCCGTGCAGAAGGAGCCCTTCCTCCCCCGGATCGCCCCAGGTTTCGTAGTTTTGGTACAACGATTTGAGGATACGTTCCGCCGACTGGCGGTAAGTCGGTCCTTCCATCTCATTTGCCTTCTCCGCCAGCAACAGCAAGCCGCTGGCCGCACAGGCTCCGGCGGAGGAGTCCCGGTAGATCCTCAATTCCGCCGGGGCCCGGAAATCCCAAGGAGGCACATGATCCTCCGGAAGCTGGGCCAGGAAGAAATGCGCAACCCGTTTGGCCGCATGCAGGTAATCCGGTTTGCCGGTGTGGTGGTAGGCCAGCGTGAGCCCGTAGATCGCCCAGGCGGTTCCCCGGGACCAGGCCGATTCCGGCGCGTAGCCTTGTCCGCCGATGCCTTCCACCCGCTCCCCGGTCAGCGGATCGAACCGGATAATATGGTAAACCGAGCCGTCGGGGCGGAGAAAATGCTCCAGGACGGTATCCATATGCGCTTCGGCAATATGCCGGAACCGGGGATCCCCCGTGATTTCCGAAGCCCAGAACAACAGCGGCATATTCATGCAGCAGTCGATGATCGCCCAACCGGCGTTGTCGTTTCCTGCATACCAGGGATTCCAGGCGCGGATATACCGGCCTTTCAGATTGAACCGGGCAGCCAAATAATTAGCCGCCTTCAGGGCTCGAAGCTTCGACGCCTCGCTGCCGAGCAGCTTAAAGGAAGCCACGCTAGTCAGCGTCCACATAAAACCGATGTCATGGTCCAGGCGGACAAATCCGTCCAACACTCCGTCCAGTTGGGCTTCACATTGCTCGGCCATCGCCCTCAGGGATTCATCTCCGCTATCGTTATACAGCAGCCACAGCATCCCGGGCCAAAACCCGGCCGTCCACCAGGCCGGCTCCGCCAGATCATATTTTCCTCCTTGACTGGCATGCGGAAACCTCGCCCCTATACGCCGGAGGTTGTAACTCGTCTTCTTCAGCGCCTGACTCCAGGCTTCTTCCACCCACGCTAAGCTTTCCGTCAAAGTTATCCGCTCCCCTTTCATTCCGCTCGTTCTAATTTACATAAATTCGAACCATAAAATGACTTGGATCTCATCCAGCAAATGTTCCACGTGAAAATCAAGCGCATACCAGACCCTATCCCGACCAAAATGGTCCCGATAACTTTGCTCCTCCACAGAAGCCTTCAGAACGGAGGGGTCGTATTTTATCCGCAACCTGCGTGCGTAAGCCGCCTCCGCCCCTTCTTTCGCAGGCGACAAGATGATCACGCCCTGCACCTGATCGATTACCGGCGGAGCCAAGGTGACGACCCGCTCACTTAGCGAGCCCGGCGGCTTGAAGAAGCGGAACACATCCTCCAGCTTTAGCACCGGCAGCTCCGATTTGTGCCAAACAAAGGAGCGGATATATGACTTCGGAGCGACAGCAGGCGGATAGGCCCCGGCGAGCTCCAGCCGCAGCAAATCCGCCGTTTCCCCTGTGGAATCCTCCAGCACCGCTGCAGCCCGGTCCTCGCCCGCTTCCTGCCCGTGTCCGTCAATCACAGGTACCGCATGGCCCTGGGACCCATTGCAGGCGTATTCGTACCGGCCGGCCCCGAAATAGTCGGCCGTGTACTCGCCGCAACCCAAGTCCGCCACTAACGCCATTCCGTCGGCCAGCAGCATAAAATGGCCGAGGTCGTTGTGGTTGTGCGGCTCGCCGTTATGCCCGCCCTTGGCGGCAAACCCGAACATTCCCGCCACACTCCGGTAGCGGGAAATGAGCCACTGCGCATCGGGCAAAAAGCAGGCGGCAGTGCCCCACTCACGTTTGCCCTCAAAAACGGCGGGATTGCGCCAGATCAGATTCCGCAGCGCCGGGGCCCATCGGCTGCAATGGTCGTCACGGTAGTCGGCGCGCATGTCCGCGGGCGGGAGTTCAAATTCGGGATAAAACTCCGCCAACTTGTGGGAAAGCCCCACATGAACGGGATGGGTAGGCAGAGAATCGGAAAAATTGGCGACCGCCCTCCCCCCCAAATAGCATTTTTGCTGGAATAACGCGATTTGCCGAACTTTCCCCCGAGTGAACCAATCCAACTCGCCGTCTGTGCGTGAGCGCAGCAGGTCCGCATAATAAACAAAGTAGCCAAATCCGTAATTCCAGTAACCGAGTCCTTCGAGACAGGCCCCATCCCCACCGAACCCCCGCAAATACCACTCCAGGCTTGCCTGAACCCGGAGGAGCAAATCCGTAAGCGCTTCCGGGCTCTGTTCCAGCAACAAACCCGTTGCCCCGATCGATCCTGCGCAAACCGCGGACCAATTGTGGGACGCCGTTTCCCAAAAAAATGGCCCGCAGACCAGAAACGGCCTCAATATCCGCCGGTTCACTTCACTTTCGATCAGACACCTCAGGCGCTGCGGCAGCCTCTCTCCCAAGAGCAGGGATATTTCGGCAAGTGTGAATGCGGTTTCAGCCGAAAATAAGTCAATGGATTGCACAGGATCGTCGTCCACTCCCAAATGAGCTGGCAGACACCAGGTATACTCCCTGCAAATCGACCAGATGGTTTCATGGAGATGCGATGCGTACAGCTTGGAATCAGGTTCCAGCAAACAGAGCAAAGTAAAGGTGTTCAGTCTTCTTCTCCGCTCAAAATAAACCCGTTCATACTCCAACCGCGATCCGGTTGCCCGAAAGATTGAAAACAGCGCATAACCCAGCTCGGGCAACTCCTCCTTCAATAACCGTTCCCCTTCGGATCTGATCTCCTCCAGATTGGACCGGTAAGCCTCATGCTCGCGCACATTCCGCCAAAATCCCGCCGCATCCCCCCAAGCATAGTAAAGCTCCAGATCGGCGGGTGCCATACGATTCACGATCTCCCGGATTTTCCTCCTGTTCAAATCGTCCATCTCCTATCCAACCTCCTTCTCCCGAAAAAAGGCCAGGGCCGGCGGGATATTATCCCCGATACACGGCAGGCGGCATCCCGCATAGCTCTTAAACGTCTTGACCACTCGCAGATTTCGCCAGACGTACAGCTTGTGGTACCCGGCAGTTTTTGGCCCGTTCCATTTTATGCTAGTAACTTATTCGATAAACGTCATCCCGGTTCCCTGCTTGAACAGCCTGCTGAATTAGCCCGGTTTCAGATGAAGATGCTCTCATCTTTGGCCGCTCGCACACGCCAAATTCGCAAGTTCTTCAGGCTGGCGATCCCGGTTAAATGACAAATTGCAAAAAAATACCGTCATCGAAATGACGGTATTTTGCTCATTTTCACGCTAATTTTGACTTGTTCGTGTTCGGTCCTTCCCCTTAAATGTCGAGGTTCTTGACCGTTTTCGCATGCTCATTGATAAAGTCGCGCCGCGGTTCGACGTTGTCGCCCATCAGCGTGTCGAAGATCGCGTCGGCCTGAATTGCGTCGGCGATGGAAACCTGCTGCATGGTCCGGCTTTCCGGATCCATCGTCGTTTCCCACAGCTGCTCGGGATTCATCTCCCCGAGACCTTTATAACGCTGCACGTTGAACTTGGCGTTCTCGCCGAATTCCGCGATGATTTCATCGCGCTCGCGTTCGGAACCGGCATAGCGAACGACCTTGTTCCGCTCGATCTTGAAGAGCGGCGGCATCGCGATGTAGACGTACCCGGCCTCGATGATCTTCCGCATGTAGCGGAAGAAGAACGTCAGCAGCAGGGTGCGGATATGCGCGCCGTCGACGTCGGCATCGGTCATAATGATAATCTTATGGTACCGGGCCTTCGAAATGTCGAACTCCTCGCCGATCCCGGTGCCGAGCGCCGTGATGATCGCCCGGATTTCGGCGTTGCCGAGGATCCGGTCCAAGCGGGCCTTCTCGACGTTCAGGATCTTCCCGCGCAGCGGCAGAATCGCCTGGAAGTGACGATCCCGGCCTTGCTTGGCCGAACCGCCCGCCGAGTCACCTTCGACGATGTAGAGCTCACTGATGGACGCGTCCTTCGAGGAGCAGTCCGCCAGCTTGCCCGGCAGGGCGCTGACTTCAAGCGCACTCTTGCGCCGGGTCAGCTCGCGCGCTTTCCGGGCCGCTTCCCGGGCCCGCGAAGCCTGCAGCGCCTTGTCGAGAACGCGCCGGGCGACCGCCGGATTCTCCTCCATGAACTCCTGCAGCTTCTCGGCAAACAGGGACTCGACAATCCCGCGCACTTCGCTGTTGCCGAGCTTGGTCTTCGTCTGCCCCTCGAACTGCGGTTCGGGAATTTTGACGGAGATGATCGCCGTTAAGCCTTCACGGACATCGTCCCCGGTCAGGTTGGAGTCGTTCTCCTTGATCGCGCTGCTCTTGCGGGCATAGTCGTTGATAATCCGCGTCAAAGCGCTCTTGAAGCCCGACTCGTGCGTACCGCCCTCATGCGTATTGATGTTGTTGGCGAACGAAAAAATATTTTCCGTATAGCTGTCGTTATACTGCAAAGCGATTTCCACCTGAACCATATCCCGCTGGCCTTCCACATAAATCGGCTGCTCGTGGAGGACCTCCCGGTTCTGATTCAGGAACTTCACATACTCCATGATCCCGCCCTCGTAATGGAACGATTCCGATACACCGCTCCGTTCGTCGGTCAAGGAAATATTAATGCCTTTATTCAAAAACGCCAGCTCGCGGATCCGGGTGAGCAGCGTATTGTAATCATAAACTGTGGTTTCGGTAAAAATCTCCGGATCGGGATGAAACGTCGTCTTCGTTCCCGTAATCGAGGAATCGCCTACGACCTTCACATCATATTGCGGTGTCCCGCGGCGGTATTCCTGCTGATAAATATGGCCGTCCCGGTGAACCTGAACCAGCACTTTTTCGGACAGGGCGTTTACGACGGAAACCCCTACCCCGTGAAGACCGCCGGATACTTTATACCCGCCGCCGCCGAACTTACCCCCGGCGTGAAGGACCGTCATGACGACCTCCAGCGTGGATTTCTTCAGCTTCTGATTCTCCCCGACCGGAATACCGCGACCGTTATCGACAACGGTCACGCTGTTGTCTTCATGAACCGTGACATCGATTTTGTTCGCATAGCCGGCCAAGGCTTCGTCAATACTGTTATCGACGATTTCCCAGACCAAATGATGCAGCCCGCGGGAACTGGTCGAACCGATGTACATCCCCGGCCGTTTCCGTACCGCTTCCAGACCTTCCAGTACCTGTATCTGACTCTCATCATACGATTGCTCGTTCATAGACACTGCCTTCACCTACTTCTATAAATTCTATGTCGGGTGGATTAAATCATGGATGAAACGTTGCTCTTCTTCTTCAACGTCGCGGAGGAAATCGGCGAATAGTACACGGTATCCCCGGTGACGACTATCGACTTGGACTCCTCTTCTCCGATCCGCATGACCTGCTTCTCCTTGATAGCATGGCTGACGAATTGCTTCGAGATTTTCGAAGATTTCTCGATCGAAATATCGAAAATCGCCACCACTTCCGAGGATAGGACCACCTTCTCCCCGCCCAGATGAATGTACAACGCGATTCCCCCCGTCTCTATGGATGAACCTGTCCCTCTTGAACATGAAAAATGCTGGCGTCCTGAAGACGGCTGGCATTGAGGCTCTCAATCCCGGTAGCCGTAATGAACGTCTGCACTTTGCTTTGAAACGTTTCAATCAATTGAGTTTGGCGGTAAGGATCCAGTTCGGACAGTACATCGTCCAGAAGTAAAATGGGGTACTCCCCGATTTCCTCGTGAATCAGCTCGATCTCCGCCAATTTAAGTGATAAGGCCGTCGTCCGCTGCTGCCCTTGAGAGCCGAAGCTTTGCGCTTCATTGCCGTTGATATGAAACGCCAAATCGTCCCGGTGCGGACCCGCAAGGGTCATTCCGCGGCGGATTTCCTGATCTTTCGTTTGTGATAACTTTATCATAAATTGCTCCAATAAGACAGCTTCATCTTCTTCTTCGGCTTCGCCGAAGGACGGAAGGTAGGATAATTTCAGGTTTTCCCCGCCCCCGGTAATGCCCTCGTGAATCTGCTGCGCCCATTTTTGCAGTTTTCTTATAAATTGTTTCCTTTTCTTGATGATTTTAACACCATGCTCCGCCAACTGCTCATTCCAGATCTCCAGCATAGTGGTGACCTCCGGTCCTGCCCCCCACGCCTGCTTCAGAAGGTTATTGCGTTGAACCAGCACTTTTTGATACTGCTGAAGGTGAAAAAGATAGCTGGGCTGCACTTGCCCGATCTCCATATCCAGAAACCGCCGCCGGACCCCGGGAGTTCCTTTGACGATCTCCAAATCCTCCGGGGCAAACATCACGGCGTTCAGCGCCCCGATGAAATCGCTCAGCTTCCGCTGCTCCAGGCCGTTCAGCTTGGCCCGTTTTCCCTGTTGGGAGAAGCGCAGCTCGAGACCGACCGTCCCGTATTTCCGCTCCACCTCCGCCCACACCGTAGCCTGGGCGCTGCCAAAGGAGATCAGTTCCTTATCCTTCGCCGTCCGGTGCGATTTGGTAAGCGCAAGTACAAGCAGCGCCTCCAGCAGATTCGTCTTCCCTTGGGCATTGCGCCCGATCATGAGATTGACGCTGCCGAAGGAGCCCAGCGACAGCGCCTCATAATTACGGTAATTCGCAAGTGATATCGATTTAACAAACAATGGTATCCAGGCCCTCCTCGTGTCCCCCTGACGTCCAGGTTAGGGAGCCGTTACTCCTCGCCGCGAACTACCTGGAAAGTACCGCAGTCTTCCACGGAAATCGTATCGCCGGGGTACAGCTTCCGGCCTCTCCGGTCCTCGGGCTCTCCGTTTACCTTGACGGCTTCTTCCTGCAGCAGCGCCTTGGCCATGCCGCCGGTCGAAACGCAGTCGGCCAGCTTCAGAAATTGATCCAGTTTGATATATTCACTGGAAATCGGAATCGTCTTCATCGCGTGTCCAACGACCTCTCTTTAATTTGTAGTCCGGTATGGCAGGATCAGATAAAGGCTTTGGCTGTCATCCACCGGTTTGATGATGATGGGGCTCATGGCCCCGGTGAAACCGATGTGAAGCTGCTCGCTCTCCACCACTTTCAACACATCAAGCATATATTTGGAGTTGAACGAAATCCGCAGCGGATCGCCCGTAAATTCCGCCAGATCCAACTGCTCGGTGACCTTGCCCAGTTCGGAGGAACTGGACGAAATCTCGATCGTTCCGTTCTCCAGCGTCTGCAGCCGCACGATATTCGTTTTTTCTTCACGGGACAGCAAATAAGCGCGGTCAATGGACTCGCTTAATTTTTTTGTATCCAAAACCAGTTCTGTTTTGTAGGTTGTCGGAATAATCTTGGAAGTATCCGGATAAGTTCCGTCCAAAATACGGGTATAAAAGAGTACCCGGTCAATTTTGAACAAGACCTGGTTGTCCGCTACGACGATGTCCACCCGTGTATTCTGGTCGGGAACGATCTTGCTGAGCTCGTTCAGCGTTTTACCGGAAATGACGATATTGCTGAAACGCACGCCTTCCGCATCGTCCAGCCCCGCCGTACGGCTGGCCAGCCGGTGACGGTCGGTAGCCACAAATTTGAACTGGTTATCGCTCAAATTCCACAACACCCCTGTCAGAATCGGGGAGCTTTCATTGGTCGAAATCGAGAAGACCGTTTGCTTGATCATATTTTTAAGCAGGTCGCCCGGAATGGAAATGACCTGATTCTCTTCAATATTCGGCAGCACCGGGAACTCTTCGGGATCCAGGCCGACCATTTGGATATCGGTGGAGCCGGAACGGATTTGCGTTTTAAATCCTTCGCCCACTTCCATTTCGATTTCGCTGGAAGGAAGTTTTTTAATGATTTCCACAAAAAACTTCGCCGGCAGCACTACACTACCCGGGCGTTCAACTTGCACGATTTGCTTCTCCTGATCTTCAGCCGGAATAAACGCCTGGATGGAAATATCGGTATCGCTGGCCGTCAGCGTCATCCCCTGAAAATTAACCTCCAGCTTGATCCCCGTCAAAATCGGGATGGTGGTGCGGCTGGAAATCGCCTTAGCCACATGCTGGATAGATTCGTTCAAATCATGCTTTAAAACGCGGATTTTCATAACTTCAACTCCTAAAAGTTTTATGGAACATCACATCTTGAATAGCCTTTGCAATAAAACTTGCTTCGTAAGCAATTGCTTTGTTTTATGGAGCTTTACTTTTTTGATTTAACTTTATAGGTTGAACTATTGATTTGCATATTAGGCGGCGGTGTAAAGGGTTCTTTTCACACTCTTGGCCTACAACTAATTTGGTTGGTTCAAAATAAAGGGAATTCTTCCCGTTAATTTGGTGCGTACGCGGCTGCAGAGGTGATTTAGCTGGAAAACCTCCCGCTAGTTTCCCTGAAATTGCGTATACCGGCAATTGGGCCGAGAAATAGATGGAGCTTTTCCAGCTAATTCCGATCCAAGAGTCAAGAGCGGTAGATTAACGGGAGACTTTCCCGTTAAAGTGGTGACTCCGACGGTGGCGCTTTATATCTACAATTGTGGAGTTCAACCCCTATTTGCAATAAAGCTTTACTTCGTAGGCATATTATCGGCCCGTACCTGCATATATTTGATTTTAGCAAGTAAATGCAATTTCCGCTAATCCGAACTGAAATGGATAGAAAACCGGAGCTTAATAGCCGGTTGATCTCAGCATAGGTTGTACTGCTCTTCCCGTGGCGGCTTGGCCGCTATTTTATGATGATGTATATCTTTAAAATATATAGAAGAAGTAGTAGGGGCCCTGAATATGTGGATAACGGAACAAAATATATGAAATGAAGCCTATCCACATGTGAATATCATGTGCATAGGCTTATAGCTTATTCAGGATGAATTTTTGATTTTCTCCGTAATGTTGTTGATAACTTTATAGAGATCCTGATCGGTTTTCAACTGCTGGGATATTTTTTCGTGGGCGTGAATGACCGTGGTATGATCCCGTCCGCCGAAGGCATCCCCGATTTTGGGAAGCGAGAAATCCGTTAATTCCCTGGATAAATACATGGCGATTTGACGGGGAAAAGCGATCGCCTTGGTCCGTTTCCGGGCTTTAAAATCCTCCAGCCTCAAGTTGTAATATTCGCCGACTTTTTGCTGGATATCCTGAATTGTAATCATTTTCGGCCGGCTCGATGGAATGATGTCCTTCAGGGCTTCGGCGGCCAAATGGGTGGTGATATCCTGATTGATGAGGGAAGAGTACGCCACCACGCGGATCAGCGCGCCTTCCAGCTCCCGGATGTTCGTATCGATTTGGTTCGCGATATACATCATCGCTTCATTCGGAATATCGAGATTCTCCGCTTTCGCTTTCTTGCGCAGAATCGCGATCCGGGTTTCCAGATCCGGCGGTTGGATATCGGTGATCAGCCCCCATTCGAACCGGGATCTGAGCCGGTCTTCCAAAGTCGGAATTTCCTTGGGCGGCCGGTCACTGGATATGATGATCTGCTTGCGCTCCTCGTGGAGTGCGTTGAAGGTATGGAAAAACTCCTCCTGCGTCGATTCCTTGCCGGCGATAAACTGGATGTCGTCAATCAGCAGGATATCGATGTTCCGATATTTGTTGCGGAAGCTCTCCGCCCGGTTATCCCGGATGGAGTTAATGAATTCGTTCGTAAATTTCTCGGATGAGATGTAGACCACCTTGCTGCTTGGACTATGCTCCAAAATATAGTGACCGATGGCGTGCATCAAATGCGTCTTGCCGAGACCTACCCCTCCGTATAGAAAAAGCGGGTTGTAGGCGCGCGCCGGCGCTTCGGCAACAGCCAGCGAGGCAGCGTGCGCGAACCGGTTGCCGGAACCGATAACGAACGTATCAAAGGTATATTTGGGATTCAGCATATTGGAAACGCTTTCCTCCAGCTGGACGGGTGCGGGGGGTTCCTTGTAAACCTGCGTCTGCTCGGGCGCGGCGGATTCCTCAATCACAAAGGATACGTCAACCTGTTTGCCGAGAAATTCGAAAACCGTGGTTGCGACCAGTTTCGTATAACGGCTCTCCAGCCATTCCACAGCAAAAGTGGTGGGGGCGGAGATGACGATCGAACGATCGTTCAGGGATACGATTTTGGTGGCTTTGAACCAGGTATCGAAGCTGGGTTTGCTGAGTTTTGTATTAATGATGGATAAGATTTGCTGCCATAGGTCGGAGGTATGGCTATCCACAGACGGTCACTCCTTTAAAATCTTCCAATTGTGGCATGAGCCATGCAGAAAGGGTCGAAAAAACATAAATAAAGGGGACATTTATCCCCATGAGTCAGTAAAGTGGAATGATTATAAACATGGATAAATTTGAATTGTTCACAATGTTATCCACAGGCTGTTAATAATTTATGGCTTTAAAATAGATATTCACACCAAAAAACAATATAATCATAGCAAAAGAAGGCTTATATTTCAATGCGTTGCTGTTTTTTATCCACAAATTCAATAACTTGTGTATAATTTTAACCCACAACACTACATATTGTTTATAAATTGTTTAAATTTCGACAACATCCGAGTTGTTTTAAATAAAATTATACACAGGATATCCAAAAGTCCGACATTTTCCTAAATGGGGTTGTGAATACTTTTTATAGACAAAAAAGACGGTTCTCCGAGAAAACTTCGGAGACCGTCTTTTTTCAGGTGCGATTGTTTCGTTCCTTAATCCTATTTCAGGCCGCGCTGGAATTTGGCGATCGCTTCGTAATCCTCCTCCAGCTTGCGGGAGATCCGGATATAAATCGGGAGGAGTTCCTTGTACACCGTGGCATGCTCTTTGATTGGCGAATGCTCGAAGGTGCCGCCGACCATGTCGGAAACGGCGTCAAAGGAATCAATTTTGCCTAGCGCGTACAGCCCCAGGACGACTGCGCCGAGACAAGAGCTTTCGATGCTTTCGGGGATGACAACTTTTTGATCGAAGATGTCGGCCAGCATCTGACGCCAGAGCGGGGAGCGGGCAAATCCGCCCGTAGCTTGGATTTTTCGCGGCTCTCCAATCTGTTCCTCCATTGCCAGCAGTACGGTATACAAATTATATATAACGCCTTCCAATACGGCGCGGATCATATGCTCTTTCTGATGATGCAGCGTCAAGCCGAAAAACGAGCCGCGGGCGTTCGGGTTCCATAAAGGAGCTCGTTCGCCGGCCAGATAAGGATGAAACAGGAGGCCGTTCGATCCCGGCGCCACTCTTTCGCCAATTTTGGTCAATACATCGTAAGGGCTGATCCCCAGCCGTTTGGCGGTCTCCACCTCGGAAGCGGCGAATTCGTCGCGCACCCAGCGGAAAATCACGCCGCCGTTATTGACCGCTCCGCCGATGACCCAGTGTTTTTCGGTCAGCGCATAGCAGAAGATACGGCCTTTGGGGTCGGTTTTCGGACGATCCACGACCGTACGGATGGCGCCGCTCGTTCCGATCGTCACGGCAACGACACCGGGGGCGATGGCGTTCACGCCCAGATTCGACAGCACGCCGTCGCTGGCCCCGATGACGAAGGGAGTGGAGGGGAGGAGCCCCATTTTTTCGGCATAAGATTCGGATAGTCGGTTCATGATGTGGGTGGTCGGTACCAGTGTGGACAGTTGATCCGGCGTGATGCCGGCGACCCGCAGCGCTTCCTCATCCCAATCCAGCCGCTCCAAGTTCAAAAGTCCGGTGCTGGAGGCGATGGAATGATCGACGACGTATTCTCCGAACAGCTTCGCAAAGACATATTCTTTTATGGAGATGAATTTAAAGGTTTGCTTAAAAATATCCGCTTTGTCATGGCGCAGCCACAGCAGCTTGGATAGCGGAGACATCGGGTGGATTGGGGTTCCGGTGCGCAGGTAAATCTCATGTCCGCCGAGCTCATTTTTTAATTTTTTCGACCATTCGACGCTTCGGTTGTCCGCCCAGGTGAGACACCGCATCAGCGGCTTGCCGGATGGGTCGATCGGGATGACGCTATGCATAGCCGTGCTGAAGGAAACGAGCAAAATCCGCTCCGGCGCGGCATTGCTTTGCGTCATGACATGCCGAATCGCATTCAGGACGGCGCTGAAAATTTCCTCCGGATCCTGCTCGGCAACGTCGGCCGCTTCGGTATACAGCGGATATTCTTCATTGGCGGAGGCGACGATGGTCCCGTTTTCTTCGAATAACACCGCTTTGGTGCTTGTCGTTCCAATATCCACGCCGATCATATAAGCTTTTTGTTCCATCCGATATTACCCTCTCTCTCCATGTTTGAATATTTTTATCATTATATTAGAAAAAAGCGTTAATGAGGAGAATCAGTCCCAATCCCACAAGCGAAAGGATCGTCTCCATGACGGTCCAGGATTTCAGCGTCTGCGGAACGGTCATATTGAAAAACTCCTTGACCATCCAGAACCCCGCATCGTTGACGTGCGAAAGCACGATGGAGCCGGCGCCGGTGGCCAGCACGACAAGCTCGACGTTGACGCCGGGCGAGAGCGCCAAGACCGGGGCGACAATCCCCGCGGCGGTCGTCATGGCGACGGTGGCCGAGCCGGTCGCTACCCGGATCAGGGCGGCGACGAACCAGGCGAACAGGATGACGTTAATATGCGCCCCGGTGGCGATTTCGGCAATGGCGCCGCCCACTCCGCTGTTGATCAGCACCTGCTTGAAAGCGCCGCCCGCCCCGATAATCAAGACGATCGTCGCGATCGGAGCCAGACATTCGCTCGTAAACTTCGAAATTTCATGCTTCGTAAAGCCCCGGGAGAAACCGAGCGAGAAAAAGGAAAAGACAACCGCGATCAGCAGAGCCATGATTTCATGGCCGATAAATTCGCAGAACAGCGTAAAGCTGCGCGTGGCCTCAGGATCCAGAATATCGGCGATCGATCCGATGAGCATCAGCAGGACGGGGAGCAGAATCGTAAACAGCGTGATGCCGAAGCCCGGCAGCTTGCGGGATCCTTTGACCGCAAATTGCTCCGCCAGCTCCGCGGGCGGTTCCAGGACGATGCGTTTCCCGATGAATCGGCCGAAAAGGGGCCCCGCAATAATCGCGGTCGGAAAGCCGATCAGAATCGAATACAGAATCGTTCGGCCGAGGTCCGCGCCATACGCGTCGATAGCGATCATCGGAGCCGGATGCGGAGGGACAAGTCCGTGTACGGTGGACAGTCCGGCCAAAATCGGAATGCCGATTTGCAGCAGCGACATTTTCGTTTTTTTGGCCACCGTAAACACAATTGGGATTAGAAGAATGACGCCGACCTCGAAAAAGACGGGAATCCCGACGATAAAACCGACGACCATCATCGCCCAATGGACTTTCTTTTGCCCGAACCGGTCTACAAGCGTCGTGGCGATTTTCTCGGCTCCGCCCGATTCGGCCATCATCTTGCCGAGCATGGTGCCAAGAGCGATGACAATCGCGATGGTGCCCAGCGTACCCCCAAGCCCGCTCGTAATCGAGCTGACGACGTCAAGCGGCTGCATGCCGGCCAGCAGGCCCAGCAAAAGTGCGGAAATTAGCAGTGTCACGAATGGGTTCCATTTATATTTGGAAATGAGAACGACAAGAAAAACAATCGTCACCAGGGTCCAAAATAACAAGGTGGCGTTGTGGCTCATGTTGAATAACGTGCTCATGGTGTTCCTCCTTCTATTTTTTAACCCTTTTTTACTACTATTTCGTTTCCTTCATGCTGGTATGCACGGTGTTTACCGAATCGGCGAAATACTCCTCAATTCCGGCCGCGATCACCGCCGGGCTTCGGGATTGCAGCTCTTTCAGCAGCTTGCGGTGCTTCTCCACCACATAGCTGATTTTTGGTTCGCCCCCGGAAAATACCTCTTCGGTCGTCATCAACATCACGGTCATCACAATGGGCCGGATGCTGGACCAAAGGTGCAACAGCCTGGCATGGTTGGCCGCGGTGATGATGTGCTCATGGAAGGTGAGGTCTTGGTAAGCGAACTCCACGACATCACGATACTTGGCGGCGAGCTCCATCTTGTCGACAATTTGCTGGAGAACGGCGATTAGGGGTGCAGGGTCGGTGGAGGCAAGCCGCCGCCAGGAAAAGCTTTCGATTAAGTAACGGACGTCATACAGCTCCTCGATATCCTTTACCTGCAGTCCGTTAACGACGGCGCCCATTCGCTGCAAAGTGATCAGACCTTCGCTGGAGAGCGCTTTCAAGGCTTCGCGAACCGGAGACCGGCTTGCCGAGAACTCGGCGGCGATGCGGTTCTCGGACAAGACGGTACCGGGCTGAATGGTGCCGTTAATCATCTGAAGGCGCAGCTCGCAAGCGATAAATTCGCCCAAGGAGCTGCCCTTCAGCCAGGAAGACGGGAATTTCATAAAGTCATCCCCTTATTTGGCCGATTCCACGGCATGGCCGCCGAATTCGTTGCGTAGGGCGGCAACGACTTTACCGTGGAACGTATCGGATTCAAGGGAGCGGTAGCGCATAAAAAGGGACAAGGCGATGACCGGAGCGCTGGCTTGCAGATCCAGGGCCGTTTCAACCGTCCACTTGCCTTCTCCGGAGGATCTCATCACGCCGCGGATGCCTTCCAGCTTGGGATCTTTGGAAAAAGCGTTCTCCGTCAGCTCCATGAGCCAGCCGCGAATCACCGAGCCGTTGGACCAGACGCGCGCCACGTCTTCGAAATTGTAGTCAAACGGGCTTTTCTCCAGCAGTTCGAAGCCTTCGGCGATCGCCTGCATCATGCCGTACTCGATTCCGTTATGCACCATCTTCAAAAAATGGCCGCTGCCGTTTTTTCCGGCATATAGATAGCCTTTGTCGACCGCGATATCCCGGAAAATCGGCTCAATCGTCCGGAAAACCGCCTCGTCGCCGCCGATCATAAAGCAGCCGCCTTGATTGGCGCCTTCAACACCGCCGGAGGTACCCACATCAAAGAAGTGTATGCCGTGGCCGGACAATTTTTCGGCAAGGGCCAGCGAATCTTTGTAGTGGGAATTACCGCCGTCGATCACGATATCTCCGGGGGAGAGCAGAGGGATTAAGGAGTCCACCACCGATTGAACCGCGGGACCGGCGGGAACCATCACCCATACGATACGGGGAGCTTCCAGCGATTGAACCAGCTGCTCCAGGCCTGACGCGGGAACCGCACCTTCTTTGGCGGCGTTTTGAACGGCTTCGCCATTCATGTCAAACGCCACCACCTCATGCTGATGATGCAGGAGATTAAGCACAAGGTTGTACCCCATTTTGCCAAGACCGACCATGCCCAATTTCATAAATTTCAACATCCTTTCGCAATTGGTATACTTGTATACAACTTAATTATGATTTATCTTACTCCGATCTGTTGCCGCTGTAAATCATGTAAGAAAGCGATTTCTTCCGAAAAAACCATCTTATTAATACTTTTCCACATGTGCATAACTTCTATTCCGACGTAAAAACTAGCAGGTTGTGGAGAACTTTTTCGAATAAAATATGCACAGGCTCCGAAAAATCACAAATTGGCCCAGAAAGAAATGCCGGGCTCTGTTGACTTTTCAGGGGGGTTATGATTAAATGTAAAAAGGCATTTTCTGTGGATATGAAAATGGTAAATATACAGTGATCGATTCCTGTTAAGGGGGTGCAATACATTGAAACCGACATTTAAGCCGAATGTGAGCAAACGTAAAAAGGTTCACGGTTTCCGCAAAAGAATGAGCACGAAAAACGGCCGTAAGGTTCTCGCTGCTCGCCGTCAAAAAGGCAGAAAAGTATTGAGTGCGTAATGCGTGCATGAAGACCACTACGGTGGTCTTTTTTTACATTGTCATAGATGTGTTTGAACCGGAGCCCCGCAAAGTCGTCTTGAAGAAGCAGAGGTGTAACCGCCTAACTTTGTGGGGTTCTTTTGTATCGTTTGCCGCAGATGGGACATGTCTATAACTACAATGACAGCGAGCCCTAAGGGGCTTGACCGAGGAGAAGAAGCTCGTGCACAGAAAGTTGAGATTACGAAATCGGGCAGACTTCAACCGGGTTTACCGGTACGGAAAATCTTTTGCCAATCGTCAGCTCGTCGTTTACTATTCGACCCGGCCCGAAATCGAGCGTTTCCGGCTCGGCGTTTCCGCCAGCAAGAAGATCGGCAATGCCGTCGTCCGCAATCGGATGCGCCGCATGTTGAAGGAGATCGTCCGCCTGCATGAACCGGAAATCCGGGATCATTTGGACCTGATTCTGATCGTTCGCAACGGGGCGGTCGGTATGGAGTACAAAGAACTGGAGAAAAGCGTGCTTCATGTCCTGCGTAAAGCCGCGCTGCTCAAGCCTTCCGGACGATAAGCATGCTTGTTTCTTTGTCCCATTAAATATGGTATGATTTACGATGTATGGATAGGTTAAGAGAGGGGTTTTGAAGTGTCGCGTCTTACAAAAAATCAAAAGAAATGGCTCCTGCTTATCCTCGCAATCGGTCTGATGGCCGTCCTGGCGGGGTGCGGCGCGAATCCAGCTAATCACATGAGTACTACCGAGGACATGCAAAAAAGCGGTTCCTGGTGGACGGCGAATGTTGTTTATTATTTTTCATTAGCTTTGGATACGTTTGCGAAATGGTTCGGCGGGGCGTATGGATTGGCGATCCTCGTGATGGTGCTGATCGTGCGGACGCTCATTCTGCCGCTTACGTTGAAGCAGGTGAAGAGCTCAAAGGCGATGCAGGCGATTCAGCCGCAAATTCAAAAGATTCGCGAGCAGTATAAGGACAACCCGGAGAAGCAACAGCAAGAGACCATGAAGCTGTTCCAGGAAAACAAGGTAAATCCGATGGCCGGCTGTTTTCCGCTTATAATTCAGATGCCGGTGTTCATCGCTCTATATAACTCGATTTATTACAACTCGGCGATCGCGGGTCACTCGTTCCTCTGGCTGCAGCTCGGCCAGCCGGATCCATGGTATATCCTGCCGATCGTAGCGGCGCTGACGACGTTCATTCAAACGAAGATGATGTCGAACATGAACCCGAGCGGCATGCAGGGCCCAATGCAGTTCATGATGTTTATCTACCCGGTTTTGATCTTCGTCATGGCGATGAATTTTGCCGCGGCGCTTCCTTTGTACTGGATTTTCAGTAACTTGTACACTATCGGGCAGAACTTCTTTATTTACCGCAAGAAGGACCCGGTTGTTGCGGCTAATGTTGCCGGAGCGGGGGCAAGTTCAGTGCCTTCCGGAAAGTCGAAAAAGGGCGGTTCTAATTTAAAAGCCGGTCATCCCGGTAAAAGTGCCAAGGGGGCCAAAAAATCGAAATGAACAAGATCGTGACGTCAGGAAAAACCATTGAAGCAGCTGTAAAACAAGGATTGGCTAAGCTCGGCACCACCGAGGACAAAGTCACCGTGAATGTGTTGGAGCAGCCATCAAGAGGATTCCTGGGACTGATTGGCGTAAAGGAAGCCAAGGTCGAATTGACTTTACTTTCCGAGCAAGAGTCATCGGTTCCGCCGCAAGGGACCACGCCGGAGAAGCAAGCGACGGTGTTCCCGAAGGAGCAGCCCGAGAAAGAGGCTTCCCCTGGACAGGATCCTTATGAAGCGGCGGCGTCATTCATTAAGGACGTCGGTGAGAGCATGGACATTCATGTCGATGTAGAGATCGTTCACCGGAAAGACAGTACGGTCCTAAACATTTCAGGGAACGACCTTGGCGTACTGATTGGCCGCAGAGGGCAAACCCTCGATTCGCTGCAGTATTTGGCTAATATCATTGCCAATCGGTACTCGGACAGCTTTATTCGTTTGACTTTGGATGCCGAGAATTTTCGGGAACGCCGCAAAAAGACCCTGGAGGACTTGGCCGAGCGTCTGGCCGCCAAGGTCGTTCGAACCCGGAAGGAAGTTTCCCTGGAACCTATGTCTCCCCAGGAGCGCAAGGTGATTCACTCCAAACTTCAAGATCATCCGGAGGTCAAAACGTACAGCAAAGGCGACGAGCCCAACCGGCGGGTCGTGATTACATTGAAGCAAAGCAAATGAAGTGTGAAATGCAATGGCGTCTTGCTCCGGCAAATGTCATTGCTTTTCTTTTAACTAAGGATTCTCAACCCACCCAAACCCTCCCTTACCGTAAGGGAGGGCCCCCAGGGCCGGCAGCCCTCGGGACACCCGCAAGGGGAGAAACGTAGGAGTTACAGAGGCGCTCCTGCCTGCTGTCCCCTACGGGGATGCGCTGAACTGTGATGGTGGGCACGCTTTTCCCCCTACGGGTCCGTCTTACTTAAGGTGCACCCGTGCCACCTGAGGGTTGGAGGCACTGCTGCTTTCGGCGCCCCCGGGTGAACTGTAGTGGAAACAGCCGCTTTTCTCCCCGTTGGGGCACGCTTTACGGTAGAGCTCCTACGGGAAGGAAGGCGGTAAGTTAGTGGCTGGGAGTAAGGTGGTGGAAAGAGGGCGCTGTCCCTGCGGGATGCGCTTGCTGTTGGGCAGAACATTTCCTAAAACGGGGCTTTCGGTCGTTTAGGATATACTTATTGGTGAGGAAGATCATTCGGGCTGTGAAGCGCCAAGGATTTACCTATGGTTTTAGAGGCCGCCCCGAAAGCGCGAGGGGCTTGTGCCCGCAGAATGGTGAATCACCAGCGGAGCAGGGCCGAATGAATCTGGAGAAGCGATAGCGCTCGCCTTTGCCATTGGATTGCCTCCGAGTTAGGTTGAGGTGAATGAAGCAATCCAAGGGCAACAGCGATCGGAAGATCATTCGGGCTGCGTAGCGCCCAGGATTCACGACTCAGGGTTTGGCAAGCACGGTGAATCACTAGCGGAGCAGGGCCGAATGAATCTGGAGAAGCGATAGCGCTCGCCTTTGCCGTTGGATTGCCGCCGCTTGAGGTTGAGGTGAATGAAGCAATCCAAGGGCAACAGCGATCGGAAGATCATTCGGGCTGCGTAGCGCCCAGGATTCACGACTCAGGGTTTGGCAAGCACGGTGAATCACCAGCGGAGTGGGGCCGAATGAATCTGGAGAAGCGGTAGCGCTCGCCTTTGCCATTGGATTGCCTCCGAGTTAGGTTCAGGTGAATGAAGCAATCCAATGGCAACAGCGATCGGAAGATCATTCGGTCTGCGAAGCGCCAAGGATTCACGACTTAGGGTTTCGCCCACCGGCATTATTATTAAAATTCGAGGTGACATACCATGCTTAGCGATACAATAGCCGCGATCTCGACTGCGGTCGGCGAGAGCGGAATCGCCGTAATCCGGGTCAGCGGCCCGGAAGCGATCGGCGAAGTGGGGCGGTTGTTCCGCTCCAAAACGGCATTATCGGAGGCGGAGAGCCACACCGTGCATTACGGTTTCATCGTGGACCCCGAGACGGACGAGAAACTGGAAGAAGTGCTCGTATCTTTGTTTCGGGCGCCGCGTTCTTTTACGACGGAAGATGTGGTGGAAATCAGCACCCACGGGGGCATCATATCGGTAAAGCGCGTGATGGATCTGCTGCTGTTGCAGCGGGGAATTCGCCTGGCGGAGCCGGGGGAGTTTACGAAGCGCGCTTTTTTGAATGGACGGATCGATTTGTCGCAGGCGGAGGCGGTTATTGACTTGATCCGGTCGAAATCCGACCGGGCTTTTTCGGTAGCCCTGAAGCAGGTGGAAGGTGATTTGTCGCGCAGAATCAACGCCATGCGGCATAGTTTGGTGGAGACGTTGGCGCATATCGAAGTGAACATCGATTATCCCGAGCATGATGTGGAATCGATGACCATGGAGTTCATAAAAGACAAGTGTACGGAAGTAACAACGCAAATCGACGGGCTCCTGAAAACCGCAAACCAGGGCAAAATCCTCCGGGAAGGGATCACTACAGCCATTGTAGGACGCCCGAATGTAGGAAAGTCTTCCTTGATGAATGCGCTGGCCCGTGAAAATAAAGCGATCGTCACCGATATTCCGGGAACGACGCGCGACGTGATCGAGGAGTACGTCACGATTAACAATATCCCTTTGAAGCTGCTGGACACGGCGGGGATCCGGGAAACGATGGACGTGGTGGAGCAGATTGGCGTGGAGCGGTCCAAGGCGGCCGTAGTGGAAGCAGATTTGATTTTGCTGGTCCTCAACAGTGCCGAATCGCTGCATGAGGATGAATTGAAACTGATGGAGCAATTGACAAATAGACCGACACTTGTGCTGTTAAATAAAATCGATCTTCCTCAGCAGTTGGATCGCGCTCAAATCGCTCATTATTTCCCGGAAAATGCTGTGGTCGAATTGTCCGCCAAAACCCAGGAGGGATTGGATCATTTGGAAGATGCGATCTCGGAACTGTTTTTTGGAGGCAAACTGGAGTCCGGCGATTTGACTTATGTCAGCAACGTCCGGCATATCGCGCTGTTGAAGAAAGCCAAGCAGTCGCTGGCCGACGCTTATGAGGCGGCAGACAGTGGAGTTCCGATCGATATTTTGCAAATCGATGTGCGTTTAGCCTGGGAACAGCTTGGGGAAGTGATCGGTGATTCCGCGCCGGATGCGCTGATTGATCAAATTTTTTCACAATTTTGCCTGGGAAAATAATGATTCCAACGTATGCAATCCGGCGGATCATGGTATGATGATGGAGATTGAAGGATTAATTTAAATTTAAAATATACGTGTGGAGAACACGAAGTGAGTCATAAAGTTCATCAAGGTTCACACTTACGTTTTAGGAGGTTTCAAGATGGGTTATGTTGCCGGAAGTTATGACGTTATCGTCGTAGGGGCGGGTCATGCCGGCTGTGAATCCGCTTTGGCGGCGGCCCGGATGGGCTGCAGCACGCTGATGATCACGATCAATCTGGATATGGTGGCATTTATGCCATGTAATCCATCGATCGGGGGTCCGGCGAAAGGCCATGTGGTGCGCGAAGTGGATGCGCTCGGCGGGGAAATGGGCCGCAATATCGACAAGACGTTTATCCAAATGCGGATGCTGAATACCGGAAAAGGGCCGGCCGTTCATGCTCTGCGGGCGCAGGCGGACAAGTTTTTGTACCAGCAAACGATGAAGGAAACGATGGAGCGGGAGCCGAACTTGACGATGCGTCAAGGGATGGTGGAGGAACTGATCGTCGAGGACGGTCAATGCGTCGGTGTGATCACCAAGACAGGCGCGGAATACCGGGCTAAGGCCGTGGTGCTGACAACCGGCACGTATTTGCGCGGCAAAATCATCATGGGCGAGCTCATGTATGAGAGCGGACCGAACAACCAGCAGCCTTCGGTGAAATTGTCGCAAAATTTGAAGGAGCTGGGCTTTGAATTAGTGCGGTTCAAGACGGGCACGCCGCCGCGGGTTCACAAGGACAGCATCGATTTTTCGCAAACGGAAATTCAGCCGGGAGATGAAAAACCGAAGTTTTTCTCCTATGAAACGAAAAGCTCGGATAACGAGCAATTGCCTTGCTGGTTGACCTACACGTCTTCCGAGACGCATGACATCATCAATGCCAATTTGCATCGGGCGCCCATGTTCTCGGGGGTGATTGAAGGGACGGGGCCGAGGTACTGTCCTTCCATCGAGGACAAAATCGTCCGGTTTGCCGATAAGCCGAAGCACCAAATTTTCCTGGAGCCGGAAGGGAAAAACACCTCGGAGTATTACGTTCAAGGATTTTCGACGAGTATGCCGGAAGATGTTCAATTGCAAATGCTTCGGTCCATACCTGGCCTGCAAAATGTGGAGATGATGCGGACGGGGTATGCCATCGAATATGACGCAGTGGTTCCGACGCAGCTCTGGCCGTCGCTGGAGACGAAGCGTGTGCCGGGGTTATTTACGGCAGGGCAAATCAATGGAACTTCCGGTTATGAGGAAGCGGCCGGCCAAGGCATCATGGCGGGGATTAACGCGGCCCGTAAGGTCCAAGGCAAAGAGCCGGTGATCCTCGACCGTTCTCAAGGTTATATCGGCGTTCTGATTGACGATCTCGTTACGAAAGGGACAAACGAGCCCTATCGGCTGTTGACCTCACGGGCGGAGTATCGTCTGCTGTTGCGTCATGATAACGCAGACCTGCGTTTGACTCCGATCGGATATGAAATCGGGTTGATTACACAGGAGAGATTTAACCAATTTATTGATAAAAAGGAAAAAGTTGATAAAGAAATCGAACGGCTGCGGGAGAAAAAAGTGCGTCCTTCGGATATTAATCCGCTGCTTGAATCCATTGGCTCGGCACCGATCCAGGATGGAAGCAACCTGTTGACAATTCTTCGCCGGCCTGAAGTTACTTATGCACATGTGGGTAACTTATTCCCGTCCGAGGTGGAATTGGACGAAGAAATGAAGGAGCAGGTGGAGATACAGATTAAGTACGCGGGATATATTGAAAAGCAATTGCTTCATGTGGAAAGACTCCAAAAGATGGAGAAGAAGAAGATACCTGAGAATATCAATTATGAGGATATTCATGGACTCGCGATGGAGGCCCGGCAAAAGCTGGCGAAAATCCGTCCGATCTCAATCGGCCAAGCTTCCCGGATCTCCGGCGTCACACCGGCGGATATCTCGATACTCCTCGTTTATCTGGAGCATTATAATCGGGTAACGGCTGCAGGAGGTTGATCTATTGGATACGATACAAACCGATTTCCACTCCCTTCTGTTGAAGCATAAGATCGATCTTACTCCCCAGCAGCTGGACCAATTCGAGACCTATTTTCATGAGCTGGTTTCGTGGAATGAAAAAATGAACCTTACCGGGATTACGGAGCGGGATCAAGTTTATATTAAGCATTTTTATGATTCCATTACACTTTCTTTTTATATCCCGATGGATGAGGTGCAAACTTTGGCCGACATTGGTTCCGGTGCAGGGTTTCCCGGAATTCCTTTAAAGATTTGCTTTCCGCACCTGAAGCTGACGATTATCGATTCCTTGAATAAGCGAATTCATTTTTTGCAGAACGTAGTGGATAAGCTGGGTGTAACCCAAGTGGAACTCCTTCACGGGCGCGCGGAAGATTTGGGGCGAAAGGAAGGGCTCAGGGATTCGTTTGATCTGGTTACCGCTCGCGCGGTCGCTCGAATGGCGGTACTTAATGAGTTTTGCCTGCCTTTTGTTAAGCCCGGAGGTAAATTCGCAGCAATGAAGGGAAGCGACCCGGAGGAAGAAGTTCGAGAGGCAAAGCGCAGTTTAAGCGAACTTAAAGGGAAGCTTGAATCAAGCCATCACTTTGAACTGCCTATGGAGAATTCCGACCGGCACATCATCATTGTCAGCAAAACGGCACCCACGCCAAAGAAATATCCGAGGAAAGCGGGAACTCCGTTAAAGCAGCCTATTGTATAAGGAAATAAGCTAGCACGCTCCTAACTCTTTGTTTCACGTGGAACAATTTGTTAGGGGCTTTTTTTATGCGTGATTTCTTCTAAAAATCATTCAATAAGAGAATAGGATTATAGAGAAAAAAGTGGTAGAATAGAGGTATCACGAATCATTGTCGGGGCATTTTGCTTCAATGATGGGTTATCCTTATATTCCCTGCTGCTGGGGTTCAGACTTCGGAGGAGGGTTTATACATAAGGATTCTCACTTGTATAGGCAGCATAACGCATATTCGCTTGAAAAATGTGCTGCTAAGGTGTGCCTTATGTCACTATGAAATTAGGTGGTAATCTGCGGAATGAAAGAACAATTTTCTAAATTGTTTGGTTTAACCGAACGAACGAACGGTGATGAAGTTAAGCAAATTCCGGTGGGGAACATTGTCGGAAGCCCGTATCAGCCCCGGACCATTTTTGATGATGAGAAGATCGATGAATTGTGTCAGACGATTCGGACGCATGGTGTGATCCAGCCGATTGTAGTGCGTTATCGGAATGACAAATACGAGATTATCGCCGGTGAAAGACGTTGGCGCGCGGTTAAAAAATTGGGATTAGAAACCATTCCGGCTATTATACGGGATTTTAACGACTCCCAAGCGGCATCCATTGCTTTAATCGAAAATTTGCAGCGCGAAGGCTTGACTGCTATTGAAGAAGCGCTCGCGTATCAAAATCTCATCGACTTGCATCAATTAACACAAGAGAGTTTGGCACAAAGATTGGGTAAGAGCCAATCCACCATTGCGAATAAAATACGGCTTCTGCAATTACCCGAAGGCGTTAAAGTTGCGCTTATGGAACGAAAAATTACGGAGCGGCATGCCAGAGCTTTGCTTTCCTTGGATTCGGAAGAACTGCAGTTGAAAGTGTTGGATGAAGTTATTGCCAAAGAATTAAATGTAAAGCAAACGGAAGCGCGAATTGCTTTCTATAAGGAAGTGGCTAAGAACAAGAAGGCTTCCAGACGTATCTCCTTCACCAAGGATGTCAGACTGGCTTTGAATACGATTCGCCAATCGATTGATATGGTGTCTGGCTCGGGTTTAGCGATCAAAACGGCAGAAAAGGATCATGAAGATCATTATGAAATTGTAATACAAATTCCAAAGAGATAGCAGACATGCTACTGACCGGAACCGAAAGGTCTGAGGTCAGTTTCTTTTTGGAAAATGGAACAATCTTTCTTGTTAAGTCAGAAAGGGTACTCGCCAGGAGCGCTGTGGTCTTTTTGTAGCAACAACTTAGTCACTGCACATATTAAACTACAAAGAGATTCTTCTATTATATTGAGGTGAAATGGATTGTCTAAAATAATTGCCATAGCTAACCAAAAAGGGGGCGTCGGCAAAACGACGACCTCTGTTAATTTGGGCGCGGGACTCGCATCAATCGGTAAAAAAGTGCTCCTCATCGATATAGATCCACAAGGGAATACAACGAGTGGAGTCGGAGTTAATAAAGCGGACGTGGCCAATTGTATTTATGATGTACTTATTAATGAAGTAAATCCGCAAGAAGCTATTTTGCCTACGGAAATTGAAGGATTGCACATTATCCCGGCCACTATTCAGTTGGCGGGGGCTGAAATAGAGTTAGTTCCAACGATTTCGCGGGAAGTTCGATTGAAGAAATCACTTCAACAGGTCAAGCATCTTTACGATTATATTCTCATTGATTGCCCACCTTCGTTGGGGATTCTTACCATTAATTCTCTAACCGCCGCGGATTCGGTTTTGATCCCGATTCAATGCGAGTATTACGCGCTGGAAGGGCTGAGCCAGTTATTAAATACTGTGCGGCTTGTTCAAAAGCATCTGAATACTTCTTTGCAGATTGAAGGAGTTCTGTTGACCATGTTCGACGCCCGGACCAATTTGGGGATCCAGGTGATTGAGGAAGTCAAAAAGTACTTCCAGCAAAAAGTTTACAAAACGGTCATTCCAAGAAATGTACGGCTTAGTGAAGCGCCTTCTCACGGTCAGTCCATTATTACCTACGATCCCAGGTCGAAAGGCGCCGAGGTGTATTTAGAGTTGGCAAAGGAAGTGGTCTCCTATGAGTAAACGCTTAGGGAAGGGACTCGATGCATTAATTCCGTCACTTTCCGTTCAGGAAGATGACAAGGTTATAGAAATACCTTTAACTCAGTTACGTGCTAATCCCTATCAGCCGAGAAAAACATTTGATGAAGAGGCTATCAGGGAACTAGCGGAATCCATCCGTCAACACGGCGTCATCCAACCGATTATTGTTCGAAGCGTTCTTAAAGGTTATGAGATTATTGCCGGGGAACGGCGGTTCCGTGCTTCACAGTTTTGCGGGAACACGACAATTCCGGCGGTCGTGCGTACTTTTTCCGATCAGCAGGTAATGGAGATTGCTTTAATCGAAAACCTGCAGCGCGAAAACCTGAATGCAATGGAAGTGGCTGTTGCGTACCAGGGTTTAATGGATCAGTTCCAATTGACTCAAGAAGAGCTTTCCCTAAAAGTAGGTAAATCTCGATCGCATATTGCTAATTTCTTAAGGTTATTGTCATTACCGGAAGAAGTGAAGGAATATGTTTCACGTGGAACATTGTCTATGGGGCATGCACGCGCATTAGTCGGATTAAAAGATCCTGGTAAGATTAAACAGTTGGCCAAGCAGTGTATCGATCATGAATGGAGTGTTCGGGAGCTAGAGGATGCTGTTCAACAGCTGGATCGAAATAAGCAGGAAAAACAAAAACCGGCAAGTAAGAAGCGGGATCCTTATATTGACGAAGTCGAAGAGAGTTTGCGTGACCGGTATAAAACAACCGTTAAAATCAAATCGTCCAATAAGGAAAAGGGAAAGATAGAGATAAATTTTTACAGCAAGGAAGATTTGCAACGACTGCTCGATATGCTGAATTAAACAAATGACATACTCAATGTTCCTCGGGGATGAACGGCCCTTTTAAACAGGAACTTGGGTATGTCATTGCATTCTTATCGTGTTCCTGAAACGACGGTTGGGGAGGAGGGACCATGTGAAGCAGCCCTTGATATATTTGGATCATGCCGCCACTTCATGGCCAAAACCTGCAAGTGTAGGGGAAGCTATGTTGGAAATACTAAATGGACCATCGGCGAACTCCGGACGAGGGAACTATGGAATGGCTTTGCAGGCTGGGCGGACTCTGTTTCAAACCCGCTTGAAATTGGCCAAGCTGTTCCATGTTGAGAACCCGAACAATCTTGTTTTTACCTCCAACACTACGGAGGCTTTGAATCTGGCAATAAAAGGGATTCTGCAGCCGGGAGATCATGTCATTGCAACCATGGTGGAGCATAACTCGGTACGAAGGCCGTTGGAATATCTAAAACGAACCCGTAATGTTTCGGTTGATTATATTGCCGTAAGTCCCGAAGGAAAACTTGATCTGGATCAGTTGAAAAAAGCTTTTCGTCCCAAAACTAAGCTGGTTGTATGTTCTCATAGTTCAAATTTACTTGGATGTATTCTTCCAATTCGGGAAATAGGTAAAATAACTCACAAGCATGAAGCTTTATTAGCTGTGGATGCGGCGCAAACCGCGGGGGGATATCCGATCAACGTGCAAACTATGGGAATCGACTTGTTGGCTTTTCCGGGTCATAAGGGATTGTTGGGGCCGCAAGGAACCGGGGGGTTATACATTCATCCGGATGTAGATTTGGAGCCCATCCTGCATGGGGGGACGGGGAGTCAATCTGAAGCGATGGAGATGCCGACGGTTCGCCCGGATCGTTATGAAGCGGGTACTCAAAATGCCGTAGGAATTGCCGGCTTAGGTGCTGGAGTGAACTATGTTATGGAGTATGGTGTTGAAGCCATCTATGAGCATGAATGGAAACTGGCTCAGCAGCTCATATCCGCTTTGCAAACGATCGAGGGCGTTTCGGTATTGGGACCGGGGCCTGGAAAGCCGAGAACCGGGTTAGTCTCGTTTACGATGGAAGGACGAGATGCTTCGGAAATCGCCTTCCAGCTGGATCGGAAATACGGGATCGCCGTAAGAGCCGGCTACCACTGTAGCCCTTTAGGGCATATGACGGCAGGGACAACGCAAGGAGGAGCCGTAAGGGCGAGTTTCGGACTCACCACGACGTCCGAGGAAGTTCACAAACTAATACTAGCGGTACAGACTATTGCAAAGGATACTTAAACATAGGGGAGAAGAACATGCAGGAGTGGAGTAAACTTTTCTCGGATCAGCTGGCATGGATCGTCACCGGGGTAGCCATTATTTTATTCTGGCTGCTGATATGGAATTTTGTTCAAGGCGCCAAGCTGCGAAAAATGCGACGAAAATACGAGCAGATGATGCAGGGAACAGGGATAGAAGATCTCGAGAGTTTATTGATCGATCTGAAAAACCAGCAAGGCATTATAGAGGATGTGCAAGCGGAACAACGACAACAGTTGGAAAAAATAAGCAACTTGCTCCCCAAGCAAAAAGCAAAGATTGGACTCAAACGCTATAATGCTTTTGGAGAGCGCGGAAATGAACTCAGCTTTTCCGTGGCTTTTGTGGACGATCAAAAGAATGGAATTGTCATTACCGGGTTGTACAGCCGGGATGGGTCTTATGTCTATGCCAAGCCGCTGACGGGAGGGGAATCCCAGCATGCTTTGTCCCCGGAGGAAATTGAGGCTATTGCTCTCGCCGGGCTAGGGGAATAAAGCCCCGGTTCCATTCTTTGATAGCGGTGGAGACGCTGCTGGAAATAATCTCCGACAAGCGCATGACCAGACTGAGACGTGTGTTTTGCAATACAAAATACTCCATAAAGCCGCCGACATTGACGATGCCCGTGACATGGATATCGCCGACCGGCGGCAATTCTTTATTTACACCGGCTCCGGGGCGAAGCGGTCCCTGGACGACCTGGATGGAGCCTACGCTCGATGTTTGACCAAGACAGGCATCAATCCCTATAATGAAAGGGTCCATGAACGTTTGATTAATGGTTTCCAACGTATCTTTTAGATTCATGGCATGAACGGGTTCATCCAAGGTGCCGTATAGATAAAAGTGATTACGGTGATTCAGCTTGGAAAGAGCCGTTCCGACAAGCGGGCCGAGACAATCGCCGGTGGAACGATCCGTGCCGATACATACAATGATCAGATCTTGTCCTGGCGAGATTTTGGCAAAGTGCAAGAGCAACCGATGAATGATAGCGGAATGAATACCGGGATCGGTGTGAGGGATTTTCAAGTAGGGGATATCTTGCTCCGGCCCTGGCACATTAGGCTGAATTTGCGACATGGAATCTTCCTTTCCTTCGTCTAGGATTGCATTTCGGGTCATTGGCTACGCTTTCGGATATTAGTAGATAGTATATGGAAATTTATGAAATTCTATACTCCAACTAAAGTCATAGGCGCAAATACGGCAAAGTTCCCGCCAGGGGATGAAGAAATGGGGGAAAGATCCTTGGACAATTGGCTTGTTATGTCCTTTGATTCCACGCAGCAAGCCTTACGGGCGGAGATGTTACTGGAATATGCGGAGATCGAGATAGATTTGTGCCCTACACCCAAGGAGATTACCGCGGGCTGTGCGCTGTCTATTCAATTTCCGCCGGAATGCTTGGAGCGGGTTAAAGAAATTGTCCTAGGTGAGGCGGTGGAGATTCGCGGGATCTTCTCACGGGTAAACGCGGAGTACAAGGTGATCGACCTGGAGGAGGAGACAAAATGAGGGGATGGGCGCTCAAAGAGCAAATTGGCGATATTACGAAATCGGCGGCAGCCTGGAATGAAAGGTTCTGGAACTGGCTGACGGACATGAATATGTGGGAGAAGGTTCTGTTTGCCGGGTTGAGGATTGTGTTAATCTTTCTATTAACCCGCCTCTTCATGAAGATCATCTATCGGGTTATAGACCGCTCGCTGGAGCGTAGAGAGAAGGGGCGGCTGAATGTTAATCCCCGGAGGTTCGTCACGGTGGGTGAGTTGCTGAAAAACGTGACTTGGATCACGAGCAATTTCATTATGATTATGCTGATTTTGGGTGAAATTGGGATTCAACTGGCTCCCTTGGTGGCAGGTGCGGGCGTAGTGGGGCTGGCGATCGGCTTTGGTGCACAAAGCCTGGTCAAGGATGTGATCACCGGCTTTTTCATTATTCTGGAGGACCAATTTGCCGTGGGGGATGTGATTCAAACCGGCAATTTGAAGGGAACGGTCGAGGTGATCGGCCTGCGTTCTACCCGACTTGTGAGTTGGACCGGAGAGGTACATATCATCCCGAATGGGATGATCACCAATGTCACAAACTTTTCCATCGGCACGGCCTTGGCGGTGGTGGATCTTCCGTTCAGCAATGCACGCAAACTGGAGGACACTTTGGAACTGCTGAAGAAGGCGATGCTTGAGCTGTCCGAAACGACCCCGGAGCTTGCCCAGATCCCCAGCGTGATGGGGGTACAGTCGCTCACGGCCAATGAGTACGTCATTCGGATTGCGGTGGAATGTCAACCCGGGATTCGGGCGGAGATGGAGCGGAAAATCCAGCTGTATGCCAAAGAAGCGCTGGAAGAGGAAGAGGCCCTGCGACTGGCGCAGGAATCAAGGCACGGGCAAGAACAGCAGCCGGGTTAGGTTTGGAGGCGAAACGGGAAGAATGAAGGAAGGGAGGAGAGCGAGATGGAGAGAAAGACATTTCAGTTGGGCGATATCGTCCTTATGAAAAAAAATCATCCCTGCGGAAGCAATGAAATGGAGATCATCCGGATGGGAATGGATATACGGATCAAATGTGTCGGGTGCAAACACAGTGTGCTCGTCCCCCGGGCCAAATTTGAAAAGAACATGCGTAAAGTTTTACGATCAGCCGCAAGGGAAGAAGGGACTTCCGAAGGTCCGGAAGAGGTTTAACTGGCCATGGGAAATTAATTTTCGGCAAGCAGTTGCAAATCATCGACATTCATGGTACAATAAATCTTGCTTGCTGTGGAGAGGTACCCAAGAGGCCCAAGGGGGTTGACTCGAAATCAACTAGGCGTCGCAAGGCGTGCGTGGGTTCGAATCCCACCCTCTCCGCCATATTTTTCATAAATAATAAACTCGAACCTTCTACATTTTAGACGTAGGAGGTTTTTATTAATTAATTATGAATCTATGATCGCCAGGGGCGAAAAGGGCGTGTAAGATGGGTCATAAAGAAGTATATGATGTTTGGACACTCAGTGGTTTGCTGCCAACGAGAAGGTGGCCATTTGTATTTATACATATAATTATGAAGGGATTGGCGGTTAATTCATGAACATCTAAGCCGTAACCCTACTTGAAACAGCAGAAGGGACCCGAAAGGGTCCCTTCTCTGGTTGACGGCGTGCTTATTGGAATTCTTCTCTCACAACCCAAGAAACGGTCGATCCTGCGCGTATGCAGCCCGGACTAAAGAAGAGGGGTCTTCACTAACCCGGGATCTAGGCTTCTACAATGAAGTGAATAAGACTCCTGAAAAATGTTGCTCGCGGATACCTCCAACGGAACCACACCTCTCTTTGCATCACCGTCTGAGTGTATTATGTGCAGCGATCCGGGTTCTATACACACCGATGTTGAAAAAAGATGCCTACGACAAAACCCTAGTGGACACGGGCCTTCTCGGCTTTTTTCCACTTGCGGTTCTTGTTTGTCGTGTCCGGAAACGTTTCGCCGCGCTCCATGGTGATCCGCTTCGGATCATTAATTTGGGTATGGAAGCTGCGCGCCTCGCCGACCTCCACATAAACTCCAGGATTCGGCGCCTTGTCGCCCGGTTCAAATTCCGTACGTTCGCCCATAACGAAGTCTCCTTTCTTTGGAAGAAGTGGAATGATGCAAAGGAAGTGCATCGGATCTAGTCTGTGTAGATCGGAGGCCTTTCATGTAGCCGGTATGGTGGGGACGGTTGTCGTCGAAAAAGAAGGAGCTGACTTGCGAATCTACGGGGAGTTTGCTATACTATTAGGGTTCGAGTTAAGACTCGTTCCTTGCTCCCAAGAGAAACAGGTTGGGGGCCATAGTCCACAAGGAGGTGAACCAGATGCGCAAATATGAAGTGATGTACATTATTCGTCCTGACGTTGAACAAGAAGCTGTTCAAGCTACAGTCGAAAAATTCCAAGGCATCATCCAAAACGGCGGAGAAATTACGAAGCATGATGTAATGGGCAAACGCCGGCTTGCGTATGAGATTAACAAGATCCGTGACGGAATTTACGTGCTCGTAAATTTCACAGCTACTCCAGAGGTAGTTGCTGAGCTTGAGCGGATTCTGAAGATTTCCGACGAGGTTATCCGTTATCTCATTACTAAAGACGTTGCCTAATTGCAAGTTTCGTATTGAACAAGCCCGAAGGAGGGGATTGGATTGTTGAACCGTGTCATTCTGATCGGACGTCTTACCCGGGATCCGGAGCTGCGCTATACGCCATCGGGTGTGGCGGTCACCCAGTTCACGATTGCCGTGGACAGACCATTTACATCGCAGGGCGGAGAGCGCGAAGCCGATTTCATTCCAGTCGTAACCTGGAGACAGCTGGCCGAAACCTGTGCCAATTACTTGCGTAAAGGCCGGTTGACCGCTGTGGAAGGACGCATCCAAGTGCGGAATTACGAGAATAACGAAGGTAAACGTGTTTACGTCACCGAAGTCATTGCCGATAATGTCCGTTTCTTGGAGTCGAACCGCGAAGGCGGGGCGGGCGGCGGAGGACAGCGTGAGGAATCTCCATTCGGAGGCGGCGGCGGTGGCAACACCGGGCGCAGCAGCAATTTCTCGCGGGACAATCAGAAAGATCCTTTCTCCGATGACGGGAAACCGATCGATATTTCGGATGACGATTTGCCATTTTAATTACGGAAAGGACTGAAAAGCATGAGCTTCAAGCAAAGAGAAGGCGGAGACGACAAGAGACCGGCTCGCCGCGGCGGCCGCAACAAACGTCGTAAAGTGTGCTACTTCACTGTGAACAAAATTACGCACATTGACTATAAAGATACTGAGCTGCTGAAGAAATTCATCAGTGAGCGCGGTAAAATTTTGCCTCGCCGTGTAACGGGTACGAGCGCAAAATACCAACGTCTGCTGACAGTAGCGATCAAACGCTCCCGTCAAATCGCATTGCTTCCGTACACTACGGAGTAATCGACAAGACGCCAAGAACAACCGGTTCCTTCGGGAATCGGTTGTTTTTTTATGCTCGCATATTTGGAAATTGGGAAACAAAGAAACTAAAAAATTCGACAGATTTCTTGATTAGGAAAGAACGATTTGAGTAGAAATATGTTATAAAAAGTAAACTTATGTCGAATATAGATGACTTACTGTGTTATAAATAATTACACTCCAATGCTTTTAGGTGTGCTATACGGTAAAATCTATCTCGTTATATTGTAAAGTTTAACTAAAAAAATACTTGACGTTAGAAATATTCACATGTATTATGATCAATAATTCAAATACAGTTCTTCCTCTTTCTTCTAAAGGACCTGTTTACACTTTAATTAACCGCAGGTTTATACCACGCCATTACGTCATCTCTTTTACATATATCTAAAATCAATTGTCTTCCTTGAACAATCATAATGAAGATCCCATGAAAGGCGTTTACCATTCTAAAATTCTATCAGTAATATTTTTCACAAACTATAGATGAAATTATTCATGAGGAGGAGTAAACGTATGAGAAGAACATGGTGGGGGTCATTGGTTCTATTGCTGGTATTTTCGCTCGTACTCGGGGCTTGCAGCGGTGGTGGGGGAAGCAACACCGCAACGACGACGACGGGCAACGAGGAAGCGAACAAAACGGAGACCAAAGGTGAGAGCGCGACTCCCCCTGCGGAATCCGCTCCGGAAGGCGTGATTGAAGCGGCCGATATGTCGTTGAATCCCCCGGCGGCTGTCAATCGCACGGATATCTTAATTGTAGGGATGACCGATCCCAAAGGGGTGTTCAACCCGCTGTTCCGAGAAACCACTTATGATGCTTACGTCTGCTACGTGCTTTTCGATTCCTTTATAGAAGTGGCTGCGGACGGGACGTATGCGAACAGTTTGGCGGAGAAAGTCGACGTATCGGAAGACGGCCTGAAGTATACGTATCATCTGAAGCCTGGCGTAACCTTTTCCGATGGCAAGCCGATGACCGTTAAGGACTACTATTTTACGCTCAAAATGCTACTTGACGCGAGTTATGATGGTCAATTGGACCCGATGAGCTACAACATTGTCGGTGCCAAGGAGTACCACGAGGGGAAGGCCAAGGAAATTTCGGGCGTAAAAATTATTGACGATCACACCGTAGAAGTTTCCATTACGGAGTTCTCCGCACTGACGCCAGTGGAGCTTGGGAACATTTCCATTCTGCCGGAACACTATTATGGCCCCAGCTATACGCAAGGGAAACTCGACGGCGTAAAGGCGCTGAACGCCAAGCCGCTCGGAAGCGGACAATACAAACTGACCAAGTACAGCCCGGGTCAGGAGGTCGCTTTTGAGGCTAACGAGAATTATTTCCGCGGGGCTCCAAAGGTCAAAAATGTGATTTTCAAAACGACGACGGAAACAACGAACCTGCCGATGCTGCAGCAGGGCGAAACCGATATGGATGAAGGGGTCAGCGTAACGGAAGACAATGTCGAGGCTCTGAAAGAAATGGGCTTTGTCGACATCAACCTTCTTCCGAACAATGGTTACGGATATATCGCTTTTAATCACAAATTGAAGAAGTTCCAAGACGTGAAGGTTCGCCAGGCTCTGGTGTACGGCTTAAATCGCAAAGAAATCGTAGCGGGGATTTACGGCCCGTATGCCGATGTAATCAATATTCCGGAGTCGACGGTATCTTGGGCGTATACGAACGAAAATATCGAGACCTATGATTTCGATTTGGAGAAGGCCAAAAAGATGCTGGACGAGGCCGGGTGGAAGGTAGGCAGCGACGGATTGCGCGAAAAAGACGGCGAGAAATTCAAGATCAATTTCTCGGCAACGGCGGATAACCCTGTGGTAGACGCCTTGCTGCCGATCATGACACAAAACTACAAAGAGCTGGGCATCGAAATTGTCGCGGAAACGTTGGATTTCAACGCCATCATGGATAAGGCCAACACCGGTGATTTTGATATGTTCTTTGCCGCCTGGTCGTTGACGCCGGACCCGGACAATACGGTATACATTACGAACGGGGCACAGAACGACTTTGGTTACTCCAACGCCAAAGTGGATGAACTGATGGCCAAAGGCAAGAAGACCCTCGATATTGAAGAACGCAAGAAAATCTATAAAGAAATGTATCAAGAAATGAATAAAGATGTACCGGCTATCCTGCTTTATCAAAGAAAGAATATGCTGGCGGTCAACGGACGCGTCGAAGGTTTCGACTTCTCCCCGTATAAATACTTCTCATATAGCCTGTACCAAGTGCAAATGCAGTAAACCAACAAGCGAATGTACCCGGGAATTTATCCCGGGTACACTCGCACTTTTTATCCAGGGGGAACAGGAATGAAAACGTATATTGTCCGAAGACTCTTGCAAATGATTCCCACGCTGATCGGCATTTCGATTATCATTTACGCGATTTCCGCCATGATTCCCGGAGATTACATAACAGCACTGAACAACCCCAATATGACGCAAGAGCGGGCGGATGAATTAAGAGCCATTTATGGTTTGGATCAACCCGAATATCTGCGGTACTTCACTTGGGTCAAAAATATGATAACCGGCAATATGGGGGAATCCTTTCAGCATAAAAAGCCCGTAATGGAAGTTGTGAATGATTACGTTTGGAACTCCTTTATCATCGCAATAGCTACCCTCGTCTTGAGTTGGACCATCGCCGTGTTTACGGGGATATTTTCAGCAAGATTTCAATATTCTTTCTTTGACAAAATTATTACGCTTATCGTCTTTATATGCATGTCATTGCCGTCGTTTTTTATCGGTCTCCTATTAATTCGGATATTTGCGCTAATACTCGGTTGGTTCCCTGTCGGCGGGATGGTTACGGCCGGATCGAAAGCGATCGGCTGGGACTACATTAAGGATGTGCTGCACCACAGTTTCTTACCGATCCTGGTCCTTACGATGCTCAGCACCGGCAGCCTGACCCGGTATTTCCGCACCAGCATGCTTGAAGTTATCCGCCAGGATTATATCCGGACAGCGCGCGCCAAAGGGTTGAAGGAAAGAACGGTTATTTTCAAACACGCCCTACGCAATGCCATGATTCCGGCGATCACGTTACTTGGCTTCGAACTGCCCGCCTTATTTGGCGGTGCGATGATTATGGAGCAGATCTTCGTATGGCCCGGCATCGGTCATATCTATCTAAATGCCATCAATATGCGGGACTATCCGTTTATGCTAGGGTTCACGATGCTCTTATCCGTGCTAACCTTATTGGGAAATCTGCTCTCGGACGTGCTGTACGGTATAGCTGATCCGCGAATTCGCTTGAAGTAGGAGGAGAAGGTATGGCCACAGAAATAGCCGCAATGAAGAAAAATACGGTTGGCCCGGCCATGACATCGGAATCGCCTTGGCGAATGGCGGTACGGCGCTTTAACCGGAATAAGCTGGCGCTTTTCGGGCTGGTGATCTTGCTGTTGATGTTTCTGATCTGCTTTGTGGGCCCTTTTTTTTCACCATATAGCCTGTATCAATATTCGTTGGCTGACAAAAATATGGCCCCTTCGCCCAGTCATTGGTTCGGCACCGACAAATTGGGCCGGGATATTTTGCTCCGCGTGATGCTGGCCGGCCGAATTTCCCTTCTGGTGGGACTGGTCGCCACCATTATTACGGTTGTTATCGGGGGAACGCTGGGGGCGTTGGCGGGCTTTTACCGTAAACGCGTCGACAGTATCATTATGAGAATAGCCGACATCTTTATGTCTTTGCCAACCCTGCCGATTTTGATTATTTTGGGGGCGGTGATGTCGGACTTAAAGGTCGATCCGAAATTGCGTATTTATTACTTAATGTTCATCATTGGGGCGCTAAGCTGGACGACGTTGGCCCGGCTCGTCAGGGGGCAGATTCTCACTCTTCGGGAACAGGAATTCATGCTGGCGACCGAGGCGCTTGGGCTAAAGGACCGCCGGAAAATATTCCGCCACCTGCTGCCGAATACGATACCGATTATTATCGTAACGGCGACGCTGAGTGTGGCGAGTGCTATTTTGTATGAATCGTCGATGAGCTTTTTGGGGCTTGGTGTTGTGCCGCCAACCCCGTCCTGGGGCAACTTGATTTCGGACGCCAACAACCTGATTGATTTCCGGAAGCGGCCGTGGCTTTGGATCCCTCCGGGGATGTGCATCCTGATTACGACCGTGGCGATTAACCTTATCGGAGATGGACTGCGCGACGCCCTGGATCCCAAAATGAAGAGATGACGTTCTTAACCCATAGAAGGAGATGCGATTATGGCTAAAGATCTTGTGCAATTCCGCAATCTGGAGACCCATTTTCATACTTCGGCCGGCGTTGTCAAAGCCGTCGATAAAATCAGTTTTTCAATCCGCGAGGGGGAAACGGTAGGAGTTGTAGGAGAATCCGGCTGTGGCAAGAGCGTGACGGCCATGTCGCTAATGCGATTGGTGGAGGGGCCGCACGGTGTGATCGCTGGCGGGGAGATCCTGTATCAGGATCAAGACTTGCTTAAGTTAAGCAAGCGGGAAATGGCCCGAATCCGTGGGAAAGATATATCGATCATATTTCAGGAGCCGATGACCTCGCTGAATCCGGTACTGACGATAGGCGATCAAATTACCGAGCCGCTGATGATGCACCTGTTGTTAAGCCGCAAAGAAGCGAAGCAGCGGGCGATCGAGTTGATTGAACTGGTTGGGATTCCGCGGGCCGAACAAATCTTTGACGCCTACCCTCATGAGCTAAGCGGGGGCATGCGCCAGCGCATTATGATTGCCATCGCGTTGAGCTGTAATCCGAAACTGCTGATTGCCGATGAACCCACGACGGCATTGGATGTAACGATTCAGGCTCAGATTCTTGACCTAATGCGGGAAATCAAACAGAAGTTAGGAACGGCTATCATGCTGATTACGCATGATCTTGGGGTTGTCGCGGAAATGGCCGATTACGTCATCGTGATGTATGCCGGCAAAATCATTGAAGAAGCGCCGGTGCTGGAGCTGTTTCAAAATCCGAAGCACCCTTACACCAAGGGGCTTCTTAAAGCGAAGCCCGTTCTCGGGCAGTCTCAGGAACGATTATATTCCATTCCCGGCCAGGTGCCCAATCCCATAGAACTCGAAGATAATTGTCATTTCCATGACCGCTGCGAATTCTGTATGGATATATGCAGACAGCAGCCACCGCCGTTTCGCGAGCATGGTGAAAAGTTACATAAAACCGCTTGTTGGCTGTATGAGGAAGTGGGGGTAACACGATGAGCGCATTAATAGAAGTGGAGCGGTTAAAGAAGTATTTTCCCATTACCGGCGGGGTTTTTCAACGTACCGTCGGCTATGTTAAGGCGGTAGACGACGTATCGTTTCATATCGAGCGGGGAGAGTCGTTCGGTCTCGTAGGGGAGTCGGGATGCGGCAAAAGCACGATTGGCCGGACGCTGCTGCGGCTCAACGATAAGACGAGCGGGAGAGTGGTCTATCAGGGGAAGGAACTCTACGAATTGTCCAAAGAGGAGCTCCGACGATTGCGGCCGAAGCTGCAAATCGTCTTTCAGGACCCGTTCAGTTCGCTCAACCCGCGGATCAAAGTCGGCGACGCGATCGGAGAGGCCTTGTTGGATCACGGGCTGACCGATCGGAAGGAAGTGAAAAAAAGAGTGCTGGAGACCATGGAAATTTGCGGACTGGCCAGCTACCATTATGATCGTTATCCGCATGAGTTTTCCGGCGGACAACGGCAGCGCATCGGCATCGCCCGCGCATTGATCATGGATCCGGACTTTATTGTGGCCGACGAACCCGTATCAGCGCTCGACGTTTCGATCCAGGCCCAAATTATCAATTTGTTAAGCGACTTAAGGAAGGAGAAACAAATTACCTATCTTTTTATCTCGCACGATCTCAGTGTCGTGGAACATTTATGTAACCGGGTTGGCGTGATGTATCTGGGTTCCATGGTGGAACTGGCCAGTAAGGAGGAATTGTTCCGAAATCCGCTTCATCCTTATACGAAGGCGTTGATGTCGGCTATTCCGGTTCCCGATCCTACCTTGAAAAGGGAGCGCATCGTTCTCCAGGGCGATATCCCAAGCCCGGCTAATCCGCCTTCCGGCTGCAAGTTTCATACGCGGTGCCCCATCGCTAAGGATATTTGCAAACAACAAGTCCCCGAGTACCGGGATGCGGGGAATCATCATTTTGTTTCATGCCATTTTGCTATATAAGATTACTTCATATAGTAACTCAAATTAGGGGCAGGTTGCCTGCTCCTTCCCTATACGCCAAATCAAGCAGATAAAGGCTCGCCCCCGATAAGGAGGCTGGGCCTTTTTTAGCGGAAAAAATGGATAAGTGGATATCTCGGGAATAGCGAGTCAAAATTTCGCCATATATAACGGACTTACCACCCCGCATCATATCGCAAGTATGGGTAACATTGTTGTGCCGAAAAACGTCTATATGGTATAGTACGAAACGGTAGAGTAAATATCGAGATTAAGATTTTGTACGATATAGGAAATAATTGATTCTATTGGAGGCATATGATGAAACGAAAAGATAAAAAGGTAAAAGAAAAAAAGGTAAAAGGAAAAGGGAGACTGGGAAGGAAGCAGAAATGGCTTATTGCACTGGCCGTTGTGGTCATCCTCGGGGCGGGAGCCTATACCTTCCGGAAGCCGCTGGCTGTCATGGCTTTCGATCTGTTTCTCTCCGGTCAGGTGGAGGAGAAGCTGGAGAGATCTTACGCTCCGTTGGAAGGTGAACAGCCAAAACCCGTCGTGAAGGAAGAGAAGATGAAGCCGTTCAACGCTTTGCTGCTCGGTGTGGACCAGCGGGCCAATGAGCCGGCTAGGTCGGATACGATGATCTACGCCGTAGTGCGTCCCGAAGAATCCCGGGTTCTGCTGGTATCGATTCCGCGGGATACTTACACGGAGATCGTCGGCAAGGACCGGGAGGATAAGATCAATCACGCATACGCGTACGGTGGCGAGAAAATGGCCAAAGATACCGTGGAACATTTCCTGGGCAATCCTATCGATTATTATGCGGCCATTAACTTTGAAGGACTGCGCAAGGTCGTAGACGAATTGGGCGGGGTCGAGCTGCCGATCACCAAGGACATCGTCAATAAGCAGAAGGATCATGAGAAATTCACCATAAAAGCCAACAAGCCTTTATATAACGGGCAGGAAGCTCTTAATTTCGTCCGTTACCGTGAGGACAGCGATTTTAACCGGACCAGAAGGCACCAAGTATTTCTGAATGCTATCGCGGACCGCGTGCTGAAGCTGAATCAGGTATCGAAGATTCCGGATCTGCTGGATCTGCTGGGCGAGAATTTTAAAACCGATATGATGCCGAGCCAAATTATCGATTTGTCGAAAAAGGTTTTGTTGGGCAACACACCTTCCATTCAAGGTTTTACGATCATGGGGGAAGGCTTCCGAAAGAACGGCGTATACTATGATGCGGTAGATGAAGAGGATCTGGAGTTTGCAAAAGAGATGATCAAGAACTGGAACGATCCCGACACGACACCGGAGCAGCTGATTATGCCGGACGCCCGGGAAAAGGCCAAGGATGCGGATGCTGAAGAAACGCAAACGTCCAGCGGGAAAAGCTCGGAAAGTGGAAACAAGAACAAGAAAACGAACCCATAACCTTATCAATTAGCGATAGCAATCATACATCACATGAATGATTCGGCAGTCCGGTTTCCGGCTGCCGATTTCTCAACCTTTCCTGGAACATACGACAGCCTGATCCGTAAAAATAAAGGTGTGCCGAAGGAAAGGTTATTATTTTGAGGAGGATACGATTGAAATGAATATCGCGTTTTTTTTACTTCCAAAGAATGATGTCGTTAGCGTTACGCTGGACTCCACCTTGCGGCAGACATTGGAACGGATGGAATTCCACCGGTATACGGCCGTGCCGATTCTGGGGCGGGATGGGCAATATGTCGGTACGGTGACGGAGGGCGATCTGCTTTGGTATATGAAAAATTCGGATGGCAAGGTTAATTTTGAGACCGCTTCAAAATTTCATTTGCGGGATGTTCCCCTCAAGATGGATATCCGACCGGTATCGATCAATGCCGATATGGAAGACTTGATTAACCTGGCCAAGGTACAGAACTTTGTGCCGGTGGTCGACGATATGGGCCGATTTATCGGAATCGTCCGCCGGAGTCAGATTATTGAATATTGCGAGAAATTTGTGACGCGCAACGAGTCGGTGCCCAAGCCTTAAACCGGCAAACGAAAGCCGGTTGCTAAAACTTGCTTGTGTCCGTTTGCGTCCCTTACCGCGCTTGCTTTATGCTATAATGAAGAATAAAACTTTTTCGGGGAGGGTGGAAGCTGTCGGCCATGCAAAGGGAGATGGATGTAGCAAAGCGCGCCAAAGTGATTGAATGGCTGAAAACCGAGGTAGTCGATCACGTATCCCGTTTATTCAAAGCATTGTGGGAAGGCAGCACGACACGGATAACGGACAGTCTCGCCAGTCTGATTGTCAGCGGTTATATATTGGGACGCAGACTGGGGGTTTCCTATCGGGACCTGGATGAAGCCATCTTGGATAAGTTGAGAAAACACAAACAGGAGGGGCACCAACTCGAGGATTGGTATCAGGATATATCTACATTGGAAGAACATATGCGTAAGAGGTGAACCCATTTGAAGCTGCGCTGGACATCCGTGGCCTGGAGCGTCGTATATCTGCTGCTCCTGTTGTCACTGGCTACTCCGCTTACCGTCGTCACGGCCTTCTTTCTGATTGTGCCGGGCGTTCTGCTGTATACAACCTTATCGTTCAAAGCGTTCGCGCTGCATGTCATTCCGGTTTTGCTCATATGTACTCTTATCTTTGGACCGTTCATGCTATTGCAGGCGATCTATTTTATCGTCCCGGCTATGGTGATGGGACATTTGTATAAGGCAAAGGCCTCGGCGGTCAGGACGATCCTGTCGGGAGCCGGAACGATTATGGTTCTGTTTTTGCTGGTGCTGCTCATCAGCACCGTGTTCTTTAACTTCAACTTGGCTGCGTCCATTGAGGATATGATCAATACGGTAATGGCCCCGCTGCAAAATATGGCGGACAGCCCGCTCTATACCGGCGCAGTCTGGTCCCCGGAACTAAGCATGCAGCTGTCAAATTTAACGGTACGGCTGATTCCTTTTACGATGATCGTTTGTTCCCTGATCATTACGACGATCGCCCACGCCGTGGTTCGCCCGACGTTAGGCAGCATGGGACATGTCGTACCGAAATTGCCGCCGATTCGCGACTGGCGTTTGCCCCGTTCGCTAATTTGGTATTATTTCGCCGCATTGCTGTTGCAAATGTTTGGCGGTGAGAGCGTGACCCAGGGCTTTTTGGGTACGATTCTCTTGAATTTGACGCCGCTTCTGCAGTTTTTGTTCATGATCCAATCCGCAAGTCTTTTCTTCTTTGCGGCATACCACCGAAAGTGGAATCCGGCGATTCCGGTCCTCCTGGTGGTGGCGATGGTATTTTTTCCGCCGCTACGCATTGTCGGGATTCTGGACATCGCTTTCCCGCTGCGTGAGATGCTTACAAGACCAAGACGATAGGGTGAGAAGGCATGCCTAGTTTACTGCAAAAGCGTTGGCACGGTTATCAAACCGTGTGGATGTTCATGCTCCAACTGCTGCTTGTCATATTCATCTCCTACTACAACTGGATACTCGGTCTGGTCAGCTTGTGTCTGGTAGGGGTGCTCGCGTACCTGATGTTGCAAGCGGAAAGGCGCTTTCGCAAGGATCTCGTCAAGTACGTCACGGATTTGACGTACCGGATCAAGCGAGTGGAGGGGGAGGCGGTCGGCCGCCTGCCTTTCGGCATTATCTTGTACAGTGATGACCGGGTCATCGAATGGCACAATCGTTTTGTAGGCGGAATGTTCGGGCGGGAAAGCGTGGTGGGAGCACCCTTGACGGAACTGCTGCCGCCGCTGCCCCAGCCGCAGACAGCAAAGGAGAAGGAAAAGAAGGATCACAAGGATCATAAGGCCGGAAAAAACACGGTTGAGGTTGTGGCGGCCAATAACCGGCATTACGAATTGACGATCGACCACGATGAGCGGTTGATCTATGTCCACGACATGACGGAGCTGGCGATGCTGCGCGAACGCTACGAGAACGAGCGGGCCGCGTTGGGCATCGTGATGCTGGACAATCTGGACGAGGCCGCGCAGGGGATGGACGATCAGCAGCGCACCGCGCTGATCGCCCGGGTGGCGTCGGCGCTCACGGCGTGGGCGAAGCAGCACCGGATCTACCTGCGGCGCCTGTCCTCCGAGCGGTATCTGATGATGCTGAATCAGAGATCGCTGAACGAACTGGAGCAAAGCCGGTTCGTGATTTTGGACGAGGTCCGCGAAATGACCGCGGACCTGAAGGTGCCGATGACGCTGAGCATCGGCCTGGCTTTTGGCACCGAGCGCTTCAGCGAGCTGGGCGAACTCGCCCAGTCGAGTCTGGACATGGCGCTCGGGCGGGGGGGCGACCAGGCCGCGGTGAAGGCCGGTCAGCGGCTCTCGTTCTACGGCGGAAAGACCGGCGCCGTAGAGAAGCGGACGCGCGTCCGCGCCCGCGTCATCGCGCATGCGCTGCGCGATTTGATGCAGGAGAGCGACCGCGTCATCATCATGGGCCATCAGATGCCCGACCTTGACGTCATCGGCTCCTCCATCGGGGTGGTGAAGGCGGCCGATATGTACAAGGTCGAGGCGCACATTGTGCTGGATGGCCCAAACCCCGGCATCGAGCGGCTTATGGAGCGCATCGATAAAGAGGAGGCGCTAGCGCGCCGGTTCATCTCGCCGGAGCAGGCGCTCGCCATGATGACCCCGCACACGCTGCTGGTCGTCGTCGACACGCACAAAGCGTCGATGACGATGGAGCCGCGGCTCGTGGAGGCCGCCCGGCGGGTGGTCGTCGTGGATCACCACCGCCGGGGCGAGGAGTTCATCAACGACGCCGTGCTCGTTTATCTGGAGCCCTACGCCTCCTCGGCCGGAGAGCTCGTGACCGAACTTCTGCAGTACATCCACGAGAAGGTCGAGCTCAGTCCGCTGGAGGCGACGACCATTCTGGCGGGGATTACGGTGGACACCAAGCATTTCGCGCTGCACACCGGATCGCGGACGTTTGAAGCGGCGGCGTTTCTCCGCCGGATGGGCGCGGATACCGCGATGGTGCAGCGCCTGTTGAAGGAAGACTTGCAGGAATACATCGCCAAGGCCGATATCATCAAGCATGCCCGGATGATTCACGGGCACATCGCGCTGGCGGTGGCGGAGCCGAACCGCAAAATTCCGCAGCTGCTGATCGCCCAGGTGGCGGACACGCTGCTGAATATGACAAACGTGCTGGCCTCGTTCGTGATCAGCGAACGGCCGGACGGCCTGATCGGCATCAGCGCCCGCTCGCTCGGGACGATGAACGTGCAGGTTGTCATGGAGCGGCTTGGCGGCGGCGGGCATTTGACGAATGCCGCCACACAGTTGGAAGGCACCCAGGCGGAAGCGGAGAAACGGCTGCTCGCCGTCCTGGAGGAAATAGAGAAGGAAGAGGGGTTATTCGAATGAAGGTTATCTTTTTGAAGGATGTTAAGGGTCAAGGGAAAAAAGGGGAAATCAAGAATGTCTCGGAAGGCTATGCACAGAACTTCCTGATACCGCAGGGGCTGGTTCGTCCGGCAACCGAAGGCAACGTGAAAACGCTGGAGCATCAAACCGCGGCTGAATTGAAACGCAAAGAGAAGGAAAAGGAAGAAGCGATCGCGCTCGGTAAAAAGCTGGAGGAATTGACGGTGTCGCTGAAGGCCAAGGCCGGTGAAGGCGGCCGTCTGTTCGGCGCCATCACGAGCAAGCAGGTAGCCGAAGCGCTGGAGAAAGCCGGCGTCAAAATCGACAAGCGCAAAATCGAAATGCAGGAACCGATCCGTACGCTGGGCGTAACTCAGGTACCGGTGAAGCTTCATCCTGAAGTGAAGTCGACGTTCAAGGTTCAGGTTACGGAGGAGTAACATGAACGGCGAGCCATTTTTTGACCGGGTTCCCCCGCAAAACCTGGAGGCGGAGCAAGCGGTGCTTGGAGCGATTCTGCTCCAGTCCGAGGCGCTGATTACGGCGATGGAGCGGGTGCGTACCGAGGATTTCTACGACAAGCCCCATCAGCTGATCTTTGAAGCGATGGTGCAGCTCGGCGAGGAAGGGCAGCCGATCGACCTGGTGACCCTGACGGCCCGGCTGCAGGACAAGGGCGAGCTGGAGGAAATCGGCGGCGTCAGCTACCTGGCGAAGCTGGCTCATGCCGTACCGACGGCGGCGAACGTCGATCATTACGCGCGGATCATCGAAGAGAAGTCGATGCTCCGCCGTTTGATCCGCACGGCGACGCAAATCGTCAGCGACGGTTATACCGGCGGCGAGGACGTCTCCGGCATGCTGAGCGACGCCGAGCGGCGCATTCTTGAAATTTCGAATCGGCGCTCCGGCAGCGGTTTTATCGCGATCCGTGACGTGGTCATGGAAGTGTTCGAACGCGTCGAGCAGCTGCACCAGAATCGCGGGAATACGACCGGAATTCCCTCCGGCTTCGTCGATCTGGACAGGATGACGGCCGGTTTTCAGCGGAACGACCTCATTATCGTGGCGGCCCGTCCATCCGTGGGGAAAACCGCTTTTGCGCTCAATATCGCTCAAAACGTGGCGGTGCGCGCCAAAGAAACCGTCGCGATCTTCAGTCTGGAAATGTCCGCCGCCCAGCTGGTACAACGGATGATCTGCGCCGAGGCCAATCTCGACGCCGGGATTATGCGGACGGGCGATTTCAAGAGCGACGAAGATTGGGCGAAGCTGACGATGGGCATTGCGGCTTTATCGGAAGCGGAGATCTATATCGACGATACGCCGGGCGTGACCGTGGCCGATATTCGGGCGAAATGCCGGCGGCTGAAGAAAGAGAGAGGGCTCGGGATGATTCTGATCGATTACCTGCAGCTCATTCACGGACGCGGCAAGCCGGGAGAAAACCGGCAGCAGGAGGTTTCGGAAATCTCCCGGACGCTGAAGCAGATTGCACGGGAGCTGGAAGTGCCTGTCATTGCGCTGTCTCAGCTCAGCCGGGGCGTCGAGCAGCGGCAGGACAAGCGGCCGATGATGTCGGACCTTCGGGAATCCGGCTCGATCGAGCAGGATGCCGACATCGTCGCGTTTCTGTACCGGGACGATTACTATAACCAGGAGACGGAGAAGAAGAATATCATCGAGATCATTATCGCGAAACAGCGGAATGGTCCGGTCGGCACCGTCGAACTGGTCTTCTTGAAAAACTTTAACAAGTTCGCCAATTACGAGCGGGCGCATGCCGATGCCTTTGCCGGCTAGGAGTGGAATGGTGCTGACGCGGGCGGTCAAGGTGGCTCGTTACAGGCTTTGAAGTTGCTAGAATGTACGTCTTATGGCGTGAAGAGCGGACGAATATCGTCGGCTCTTTTTTTTTCATTCCTTCACTCATCTCCCAAGCATCCCGCACATCTCGACAGCAGCCACGTTCCCCCAACAACACCCCCCTAAATCTGCCGCTCATCTCGGCCTGCCTCACCGGATTGCCTCTGTAACGTTTTTTGGGAGATTCTAAGGTTATATGACAAGTATCGGAAACTTCCATTTCGTGGCAGGTATGTCGGAAAATATCTGTACGAAATAGGGCCAACTTGTATAATTGGAATTGTAAGGAAATGAAACATCCTGAAAGGAGGATTATTTATTTTTATGAGCTCCCGGCAAGGGGGAGGATAGATTTTTCAATGAATTATCCAACGATAAAGATACTCAAATCAGGGTGATGAGGAGAGGTAGAAGATGGAAACGAGCAGCAAGCCGGATGTAAGGGATTGGTTTCCAAGCGAGGACGGGAACCCGGCGCAGCGCGAACGGATGATGGAATTGATCGAGCAACTGGTCCATGGCGTGGATGAGCTGAAGGATCCCGAAGGAGTCAACCTGAAAGGGGAGAAGCGGAGGGATCATGATTTTTACGGCCGATTGGCGGCGCAGAGCATCATTCCTGATGTAGGAGCCCCCATGGAGGAGGTAAATGGCGAACTATTGAAGTTGTTGCACGATCATCCGTATCACACCAAGTATTTTTTAACGAATATTTTGCCGATGGCCTCCATTCCCGGGATATTGGGCATGCTTACCGCCATGCTGGTGAACGGGAACAATCTGTGGGATGTTTACGGTCCTGGCGGGGCCGAGGCGGAGGTCAGGGTCATCGCGATGATGTCCAAGCTGGTAGGATATGACGCCCGGACAAGCGGGGGCTATACTACCTGGGGAGGGCAAGGGGCTGTATTTTCCGGATTGCGCATCGCGATTGCCAAATACGCGCCGGACTCGCTGAAGCACGGGGTTCCGAACAACCTGTACGCATTTTGCTCGGAGTCGGCTCATTACGCCCTGCTCAAGTCGGTGGAAGCGACCGGGATCGGCAGCGACCATCTCGTCAAAATTAAAACGTTAGCCGACAGCTCGATGGATGTGGATGATTTGCAGCGAAAAATGGAGCAGGTGGCTTTGAGCGGAGGCATACCTGTCTATATTGTCGCGACCACCGGAACCACGGACGCCATCGGGATCGACGATCTCGGTCAAATACGCGCCGCTGCGGAGAAAACCGCGGAACGGTTCGGTTTGCCATGCCCGCATATCCATGCTGATTCGGCTTTGGGCGGTTTTTTTGCGTTTTTCAACGATTACGATCTGGAGGAAAATCCGCTTGGGTTCAGCGCGGGAGTTATCGGGATGCTGGAGCCGATTCAAAGAAAGATGCGGCTGCTCTCGCTGGCCGATTCCCTGTGCTTCGATTTCCAGAAGCTCGGCCAGGCTCCTTACGTTTCCAGTCTGTTCCTGGTAAAAAATGCGGCCGATCTCCGTTTAATGGATCTGGAGGCGGACGAGACCCCCTACGTCGGACACCGCGGTTATGGTGATTACCACACCGGTTATACGCTGGAGTGCTCGCGCATGGCCAGCTCCATCAGCATGTACAGTTTGCTGCTGTCCTTCGGCATCCAAGGTTATCAGCGCTTGCTTGCGCAATTCCTGGAGGTCAATTTCCGGTTTCGTCACCTTCTGGCTGCGGAAATTCCGCAGGCCGATATCGCCAACCCGGACAATCCGGGCATATCCACGCTGATCCGCATTTATCTGCCGGAAGACCCGCGGTTTGTCGAGGAACTCGGCGGCACTTGTTCCTGGCAGACCATCGAACGGAACAACCGCTTGAATGAACGGCTGTTCGAGAAGTTGGGCAAGCACCGCGACCGGATGTTCTTCGGCGACACGAAGAAGCATCTGCTCGTCAGTACTACCGAAGGGCGGGAGGTTCCGCTTTATGTCAGCAAATTTTTTGTCATTTCGCCTCATACCCGGCCGGAGCATGTCCCCGGGATCGTGCAATATTTGAAAGATTGCATATCCGAGGTGTGTGAAGAGTTTCGTGTATCGATGGCTTAATCGATGATGGCGACATACGCTGGAGGAGCGGGGGGCAAATTAGCGGGATTTCCTCCCGTTAATTAAGTGCCTATGCGGCAGCTAAGGTGAATTAGCTGGATAACCTCCCGCTAACTCACCTGAAATTGAAATATCGGAAGTCAGGGCCGCGAAATAGATGGAGTTTTTCCAGCTAAATCGGATCCAAGAGACAATAGCAGAAAATTAACGGGAGGTTTTCCCGTTAATAGGTGGTTAAATGTGTAGACCGCCAATTCTATAATTCAACTTATATAGATGACTTTTTGAACAACTTTTTTAAATTAACAACCCGGGAGATGAACTTGAAGTGAAGGAAAAGATCAAACGGTTGCTATTCGGACATATCTCTTCGAAGATTATGTTGGGTACGACCGGTTTGCTCCTCGTCGTTATTCTCTGCTTTAGCGGACTGCTTATCTTAGTTAACTCCACCTTAAGCGGAAAGCTTAAGGGCGAGCTCGACCACCGGTTGGAGAGCGATATCCGCATCATCCAGAGCGAACTGGATCGGATTGAAGGCAACAAGCTGGAGATTGAAGGGACGGAAAGCGCGCTTTATCAGGAAACCCGCAAGGCTATGGATAATTTGAAGCAAACGTACAGTCTGGAAAATATCTATATTTTGTCGAACGATGGAGGAACCGAACGCATTATCGCCTTGTCCGACACAGAGGACGATTACAACAAGGATTACGTGTTCTCCGCGGAGATGAAACAGGCGATCGCCCAGGGGAAGGAAACTCTCAGCAACATCTATAAAGATGAGTATGGAGTACATAAGTCGATTTTCGTGCCTTTAAAAAATGCCGAAGGGTCCACGGCAGGGCTGCTCGGACTCGATCTCAACGCTTCCGTGATTCCGGATACCACCGCAAAGGTGCTATGGTACAGTTTGGTCATTACGCTGATCGTCCTTGTGATCGGCGTGCTCTTTGCCTACACGCTGGGCCGGATTATCGCTAAGCCGCTTAAAATGCTGATGTATGCGACCGAAAGTTTCGCCACTGGCGATTTGACCCAGGAAGTCGAGGTCGGAAGCACCGATGAAGTCGGCCGCCTTGCCGGGGCATTCCGCACGATGAGCGGCAATATAAAGCAGTTGATCGGCCATATTTCCAACTCTTCCCGCGAGGTATCGGACACCAGTTCGCAGTTGCTGCACGTCACCAAAGAATCGAGCGAGAGCGCGCAGCAGGTGGCGGTTTCGATGAACAGTATGACCGAAGGGATCAATGAAGTGGTAGAGTCGGTCACCCGCAGCACGACGTCGGTCATGGAAATCGAGCAGCAGCTGGCGGGCGTTGTCACGGAAGTCAACGAGATGCAGTCGATTGCCGAGAAGGTCAGCAAGCAGTCGATTGACGGTCAAAGCATGGTGGACGAGACGCTTCGTCAGATCAATAAGATTGAGCAAGTGATGCGGCACTCGCAATCGACGGCGGGCCAGCTCGAAGAACGGTCCAGGGAGATTGGCGAAGTGATCGGCATGATTACGGATATTGCCCAGCAGACGAACCTGCTCGCCCTCAACGCTTCTATCGAAGCGGCAAGGGTCGGCGAGATGGGCCGGGGGTTTGCCGTAGTCGCGGGCGAAGTGCGCAAGCTGGCCGAGCAGTCGGCTGAAGCCGCTACGTCGATTACCGGATTGGTGGCGGGAACGCAGGAGAACAGCCGCCTTGTGATTGAGAGCATCGGCGAGGGCAGCCAGGCGGTTGAAGAGGGACAGAAGTGGATGAACCAGACGTACCGGAATTTTCAGGATATTTTCCACGGTATCAGCGATTTCTCGGCTCGTACCGATCAACTGCTGCAATCCCTGCTCGTGGTGGAAAACTCCTATCAGAGCATTTCCGCATCGGTTCAGCAAATCTCCGGCGTGACGGAGGAGCAGGCCGCCTCTTCCGAGGAAGTAGCGGCCGCGTCCGAGCAGCAAAGCGCGGCGATGCAGGAGATTGCCGCTGCCATCCGCCAGCTCTCGGCACTGTCCGAAGAGTTGCAGAAAGCCGTAGCGATCTTTAAGTTGTAATTGATTTTTGTAAATCGACATGTGGGGATGTCCTTATGAGGCCTGAGGTTTGTCTTGGACTTCGGCAAGGGGCATCCTCTTTTTTTCGCTCAGGGCTCGGAGGGGGGCGTCTTCCTGGAAAAACCGCAGTAATTCCGAACGATTGTAAAATGCAGTGTAAAAATCGTTCGTTTTTCAATTTGACTTTGAAAATGGAGACTGTTAAACTTATATTGCTGCGCTAAAGCGGCATATGGACTGCAGCATTGCTGCAACGTGTTTGTCAGGACGCTTAAACCAGCTTCAAGTCAGGTTGGTCTCAAACTTATCGGCCGACGATTTTACCGGAAGGGAATCGGAAGCTGTCTTTTGCAATGTTCAAATATAGGTGCTTGGCGCACCAGGCGGGGGAATGTACATGTCAACGGTAGTTGTTGTAGGAACCCAATGGGGAGACGAAGGTAAAGGTAAAATCACGGATTATCTGGCGGAGAGCGCAGATGTGGTGGCCCGTTATCAAGGCGGTAACAACGCCGGTCACACCATTCTTATCGACGGCAAGAAGTACAAACTCAGCCTGATCCCGTCGGGCGTGTTTTATTCGGATAAGAAGTGCGTGATCGGAAACGGTATGGTGGTCAATCCGGCCGCACTGATCGAGGAAATCAATTATATTCACGATAATGGCTTCAGTACGCAAAATCTGGTCATCAGCGACCGGGCGCATGTGATTATGCCTTATCACCTGGTGCTCGACGCATTGGAAGAAGACCGCAAAGGACCGAACAAAATCGGTACGACCCGCAAAGGGATCGGACCGGCTTATATGGATAAAGCGGCGCGCAGCGGCATCCGGATCGCGGATCTGATGGATGCGGAGGAATTTGAGCTGAAGCTGCGCCATCTGATGAAGGAGAAGAACCATGTGATTCAACAGGTCTATGGTTCGGAGCCGCTGGATGTGGAAGAGATCTTGAAGCAGTACCTGGAGTATGCCGAGGTGCTTCGCCCATATGTCACGGATACTTCGGTGGTGCTGAACGATGCGATCGACGCCAAGAAGAAAGTGCTGTTCGAGGGCGCACAGGGCGTCATGCTGGACATCGACCAGGGGACGTATCCGTTCGTTACGTCCTCCAATCCGTCGGCGGGCGGGGTCTGCATCGGGTCCGGGGTCGGACCGTCCAAGATCGATCAGGTGATCGGGGTGGCGAAGTCCTATACGACGCGGGTGGGGGACGGACCGTTCCCGACCGAGCTCGAGGACGAAGTCGGCGACTTCATCCGGGAAACCGGCCACGAGTATGGTACGATAACCGGCCGTCCGCGCCGTGTCGGCTGGTTCGACAGCGTCGTTGTGCGTCACGCCCGCCGGGTGAGCGGAATTACCGGGCTGTCGTTGAACTCGCTGGACGTGCTCACAGGGCTGAAAACGGTCAAAATCTGCACCGGTTATAAATACCGGGGCGAGGTTATCACGCATTACCCGGCCAGCCTGAAAATGCTCGCCGAGTGCGAAGCGGTATACGAGGAGATGCCGGGCTGGTCCGAGGACATCTCCGGGGCGAAGACGCTGGAGGATCTGCCGGAAACGACCCGGAACTACGTGAAGCGGGTATCGGAGCTGACGGGCATTCCGATCACGATTTTCTCGGTCGGCCGCAACCGCAGCCAGACGAACCAGGTTCTGCCGATTTACGAATAATAAGAAGTTGAAGCGTTAGTATTATCATGTAAAGCCGTTCACGGGATAGGGAGGTGACTCCGATCCCGGTGAGCGGCTTTTTTTGCCGGTGGGCCATCGCCCGGTCCGTGCCCCAGCGTTCCTGGACAGCAAGAATAGCTGGAATTTTTCCCGTTAATTTGCTCGGCATTGGGGAGCTGAATAAAATAACTGGAAAAACTCCTTCTATTTCCTGCAATGGGCAGGAAGTTTGGAGAATTAGGCTCAATTAGCGCCGGTTTTTCCGGTTAAATGAGGCAGGGAGCTGGTTTTCCGAAGACTTAGCGGGAGATTTTCCAGCTAAATGGGCCGGGAGTCTCTCTCTGCAATTCTACTTTTACAAGATTACATTTGGCTTCTGCCGTCCATACTGGAATTTAGGAGATAGGATAGCCGGGTCCGGTGGTAGGGGCCGGCGGCAGAAGGAGGAAGGATTATGAGATGGGTGGGGTGGCTGCTGAGGCTGGTTGCCACGGTGGTGATTGTGAGTTTTTTGACGGTGCTGACGACGGGGTATGTTGTGAATACGTATATACAGTCGCTGCTGGAAAGCTATCATCTGCCGATCACGGCTGAAGCCCCAAGCTTGGGCAGCGTCGTGAAGGGGATGTTCGGGTTTGGCGGAAGCAAGGACCGGGGGAGCGATCCAAAAAATAGCGTGGCGGATGCAAGTAAGCGGGCGAATTCCGTCGCTGGATCAAGCGTCGGGAGTCATGATGCGGGATCGGGAGCCGGGAAGGGAGCGGCAGAGGGTGCAGGGGCCGCGAACGGAGCCGCAGGCGGTGCAGGAGGGGCAAACGGAGCGGCAGGCGTCCCAGGAGCCGCAACCGGGACGGTGAGCGGTGACGGTGGTGCTGCGCGCGGGACCGAGTCACGGACGGGTGCCAACGCCGGTGAGAAGCCGCCGGAAGACTCCCTGCCGGTTATGGGCGGCATTTCGGGCAGCGGCGGCAGTGGGGGACAAGGCGGAGCCGGACAGGACCAGCAGGTGATCGTAACGCCGGATCAGATGGTGGCGATGAAGGATGGGCTGCCGGACAAGGAGAAAGAAGAGGTATTTGCGATGCTGATGGCCAAGCTGCCCCAAGAGGAGATGCAGCGGATTACGGAATTGATGGAAGACGGTCTGACGGAGAAGGAAATGATCGAAATCGAACAGATTTTGTCAAAACATTTGAACAAAACGGAGTATGCGAAAATCATGGATTTGTTAAAAGGCGATTAACCCGCCTGGAACCATGTTAGCGGTCCCATTCACAGGATTGTTAATAATTGGCGGTTTCCCTCCAGCTCTTAAAAAATGCCGAAAACCTTGCCGGACGCGGGGTTTCGGCATTTTTGGCTTTGGTTGAAATCCCTTTGCCGACTGTGTTAAAGTAAACAGTAGCGGAAAAAAGGTTAAAATTTTGAAACTTTTTTCTGTCGCAATGAGTCGAAAAGGGAAAAGGAGATCAGCATGAGGGGTTTCAGGGGGATACGTTGGCAGCTGTGGCGCAAGGGCCAAGACCCGGCGCAGACAAATCACGGCCGCCCGGAAAACGATCAGGAGATGTCCGAAGATAAAACGACGGGGCTTTTTGCCGCCCTGCGCGGTTCAAAACCGCGGATGGTCGCGGTCAGCGCGATGGCCGCTCTGTTGGTTGCCGGAGGAATCTACACGGCGGGTCAGCAGTATGTGAAAGCCAATACGGTAACTTATTACCGGGTTTACGTCGCAGGCAAGGAAATCGGCACGATTGCCGACAAATCGCAATTACAGGCTCTTTTTGAGAAGAAGGAGCAGGAATATAAGGAAAAATACCCGAATGTGGACATGGCGGTACATACCGAAGGGATCACGACGGTGGAAGCGCAAGAGTTCAAGGCCAAGGTGGACAGCAAGCAGACGCTGGGCAAGCTGGAAGGCCTGCTGACCGGCTACGCCAAAGGGGTGGAGCTGAAGGTCGACGGCAAGACGATCGGCATCGTCAAGGACCAGGCTACGGCGGATGCGGTGTTGGAAAGGATCAAGGGCAAGTACGCGCCGGCGGACAAGACCGTCATGGCGACAGCCCGGCTGGCCGGCAAGGTGAAGAAAACCGGCGGAATTCAGCAGGCGGCAGCCACCGGCAGCAGTGAAGCGGGCGGCGTTATTCTGGAGTCGGTCGCCATCCAGGAGGATGTCTCCACGGCTTCCGTGGAAGCAGATCCGAACAAAGTGATGGATGTGAACAAGGCGGTCGCCCGGATTTTGCAGGGCGATGAAGCCGCGGTGACTTATGCGGTGCGGGAAGGGGATACGATCTCTTCGATCGCGGCCCGTTTTGGCGCCACACAAAAGGAGCTGTTCCACAATAATCCGGGAATCAAGGAGCGTACGCTTCAGATCGGAACGGAACTGAAGATTAACACAGTGAAGCCGTCGTTGACGGTAAAAACGGTGGAGAAGGTGTCCGAGCAAATCGAAATCGAGCCCCAGGTGATCGTGCGGAAAAGCGATAGTCTGCGCGCTGGTGAAACCAAAGTGCTCTCCTTGGGGACAAGCGGACTCAAGACGATGAAGTACCGGCTCACCAAGGAAAACGGCGACGTGATCGCCGAAGAATGGCTTGGACAGGAGGTTCTTACGGAGTCGAAGCCCAAGGTCGTGGTGCGCGGCACGAAGGTGGTAGGCGAAGGGAGCGGCGATTTTGCCTGGCCGGTATCGGGCGCCACGTTGAGCAGCAGCTACGGCGAGCGGTGGGGCAGAACGCATAAGGGCGTCGACCTCGTCTCTTCCGACCGGAGCATTCTCGCGGCGGACGAGGGCGTTGTTGTCTTCACGGGCACCAAGTCCGGGTACGGCAACTGCATTATCATTGATCATAAGAACGGCTACGAGACACTGTACGGGCATTTGAGCAAGATTAATGTGAAAGAGGGCCAGGTCGTCGAGAAAGGCTCGGAGATCGGCGTGATGGGCAATACGGGGCGTTCCACCGGGACGCATCTCCATTTCGAAATCCACAAGGACGGCAGCGTGCAGAATCCGATGAAATATTTATAAAAATCAAAAGAGGGTGTTCCAAAGTTTACTTTTGGGACACCCTCTTTTTGCGATTTATTTTGCCTTTACAATCTCGATCTCTTGCTTGTCTTTAAGCTGATGCTGCCCGGAGACGATGATTTGCTCGCCCTGCTTGATTCCTTTGGTAACTTCCTGGTACATGCCGTTTAACCGTCCCAGTTCGACCTGACGCTTCTCAGCCTTCCCGGCGGCGTTAATATAGACGAAGGTGCCGGTTTCTTCCCGAACAATCGCCGTGGTCGGAATGGTGAGCACTTCTTGCTCGGCTTCTTCGGTGATCCGGAGCTGAACCTTGGCCCCCGGCTTCCAGGCGTGCTTCGCGTTGTCCGTTTGCAATTCCATCGCGTACGTTCTTTGTTGGGTATCCATAATGTCGGAAAAATAAACGATTTTCGCTTTTTGCAGGACGTCCGGCTGACTGGCGGAGTAGAAGGACAGCTCCTTCTTGCCTTTAACCAGTTCGGCGGAATCCTCCGTGATGTTCGCTTTGATCTTCACGGGGTTGATCTGCTGGATGACCCCCACGTTCCCCGGTGACACGGTCATACCGGTCTTTACGGAAAAATCGGTTAAAATGCCGCTGATCGGAGCCTCCACTCTGTAATTCTCCAGCGTCCGGTTGGCCTCCTGGATCCCGATCTGCGCCAGCTGGATTTGGTCTTTCAGCGGCTGCAGCGCATCCGGGTCGTCCGGATTGTTGAACAGCCCGTTTTTCAAGTTTAGCTGGGCCGTCCGCAGCGAAATTTCGGCCTTTTGTTTCTGGAGGAGCACATCGGTGGTATCCAGTTCAAACAGAAGTTCTCCCTTTTTAACCTGATCTCCGCGCTGTTTATATACTCTCTTTACATCACCGCTGGCTTTGGCGACGACGTCCCGCTGGTCGGAGGCGGCGATTTCCGCCACAACTTCCTGCGGGTCGTCAATCGTACGCAATTCCGCCACGCTCACTTTTACGGACGGCTTCTGCGGCGCATTGGTTTGGACCGGCGGCTTTTGTTCCTCCGCCTTGGTACAGCCGGCCGCGGTCATAGCGACCATGGCCAGCATCGCACTGCCCAGCATAAGTTTATGCCATGTTCTGCTACTCATCGATTACAACCCCTTTCTTGTTGCCTTTGGCCGGTTTCGGTTTGCCTTCCCGGCGGCGGAACAGTCCGCTCATCCGGTTTTTGAACGATTCGATCAATTCATAAACCACAGGTACGACCACGAGGGTCAGAATCGTGGAAGAAACCAAGCCGCCGATAACGACAACGGCCATGCCTTTGGAAATGATCGTGCCTCCTTCAGTAAGTCCGAGCGCGAGCGGCAGCATGGCGATCGCCGTAACTACCGCGGTCATGATGATCGGACGCAGGCGGATCATCCCCGCTTCAACCAGCGCATGGCGGACCGTATAACCTTCCTGCCGCAGCTGCTGCGTCCGGTCGATCAGCAGAATCGCGTTGGTGACGACGATCCCGATCAGCATCATGAAGCCGATAAGGGAAGTGATACTTAGCGATTCCCCCGTCACGAACAGTCCGACCAGGCCCCCGATGACCGCCAGCGGCAGCGAGAACAGGATCGCGAACGGCGCGCTGGTGTTGCCGAAGGAGATGACCATGATCAGATAGACGATAAAGACTGCGGCCGCCATGGCGACAAACAGCTGCGAGAAGCTTTTGCCGATCTCTTCGCTGACGCCGCCGATTTCGCGGCTCACGCCGTCCGGAAGTTCGACTTGGTCGAGGGCGAGAGCGACCTGGGAACTGACGCCGCCCTTGTTTTGACTGTCGATTTTGGCGGTGATCGTAATGACTTGGTCCTGATCCTCGCGCTGAATGCCCGAGGCGGCGTTGATAATGTTCAATTCGGCGATCTCTTTCAGATAGACGACCGAACCGCCGGCTGTCCGGAACGGAATATTCCCGAGCTTGGCCAAGCTGTTCATGTCGGTTTTATCCAATTCCAGCGTGGTGGTGTATGTCGTATTGTCCAGCTTCAAATCGCCGATTTCATCTTTCATCAGCCAGCTGGCAACCGTCTGCTGGGTGGCCGATACGCTAAGCCCATACTGCTGGGCTTTGCTCTGATCGACTTCGATCTGCAGCTCTTTCTTGGCATCGCTCAAGGAATCCTTGACTTCGCTCAGCTCCGGGAATTCCTTGAGTTTCTCTTTCAGGAGTGCCGATGCTTCGGTCAGTTTGAGCAAGTCATCGCCTTTCACCGCATATTGGAAATCCGCGGTTCCGGTTGAGCCGCCCTCCAACGTACGGATGTCCAGCTCGGAACCGGGAGGGAGTTCCGCCAGAAGTTTTTCCTTGTATGTATCCCTCACCTGCTTGACGTCACTGCCTTCGCTAACCTCTGTAAAAATTTGCGCACTATAATTCAACGGGTCTTTGGAACCCTCACTGTAACCTACCAGGGATTCGATAAACGTGAACATCCGGTTTCCCGCGGAATCCTTGGCGTTCTTCAAAATATCCTCCATGTCCTTTACCTTGGCATCCATCGTTTCAAGAGAAGTTTCATACGGCATTTTGACGACGTAATAAAACTCGCGCGGCGGCTCGGTATCGGGCATCAGAGTAATTGACAAGAACGGGACCGTGCCGATAACGGATCCGATGAACAGTACACCGGCCAACAGCAGGGTTTTGATACGGTGACGCAGCGTCAACTCCAGCGTACGCCGGTAGAAATTTACCACGCGGCCTTCCCGGCCTTCTTCGTGGTGCTTGATCTTATCGCCGCGCACCAGCAGCTTCGCCAGCATCGGAATGACCGTCAAGGCGACGAGAAGCGAGGCCAGCATCGCCGTAGCGAGCGTGATGGCGAACGGGCGGAACAGTTGGCCGGCGATCCCGCTGACCATTCCGAGCGGAGCGAATACGCCGACGGTGGTCAGAGTGGAAGAGGTGATGGCGGCGCTCACTTCCATCGTGGCCTTTTTAATGACGGATTCACCGCGTTCCTCCGCTTTTTGCAAATGATTGTAGATATTTTCGATAACGACGATACTGTCGTCCACGACGCGGCCGATCGCGATAAACATTCCGCCGAGCGTCAAGATGTTCAGGGAGATGCCCAGATAGTTCATGACGAGCAGCGTGATCAGAATCGAGAGCGGTATCGAAATCAGGACGATCAGCGTCATCCGCACGTTCCGCAGGAACAGCAAAATCATCAGCGCCGCAAGCAGGGCTCCGGTGATACCTTCCTTGAGCATCCCGTGAATCGATTTGCTTACTTCATCCGAAGTGTCAAATATCGTTTTGAATTGAATATCGGGATTTTGCGTGGACCAATCCTTCATCAGCCGCTCGGTTTCATCCGCGAAGTCGACCGCGTTGGCGTCGGGCGTTTTGTACAACTGGATCCCGATCGCCGGTTTGTCGTTCAGGCGGGCGATGTATCCCGATTCCGTGACCGACTGGATCGTGCCCAACTGCTTCAGACGTACTTGGGTGCCGCTTGGTGTGGTTAACTCCATATTTTCCAGGGCATAGACGCTGTCCGTCTCACTTTTTACCCGGGCCATCAACTCATTGCCGTCGAGTTCGACGGCTCCGGCCGGAACCGAGTTGATGTTTTGGCGCAGGTCGTTGGCGACTAACGGGGGCGTTAACCCATAGGCGGTTAACTTATCGGCATCGAGCCGGATGCTGAGCGTTGTTTTGCGCGAGCCGATTTCGTCCATATGGTCGTAGCCCGGAATCGATTGCAGGCCGGGTTTGATTTCGTTCGCGAACCAATGGTCCAGATCGGTTTGGCTCATGCCGTTTTCCGCGTAAATGGCAAAATAATACGCCGGAATCGAGGAGTACCCGAAGGTGGCGACTTTCGGGGTGCCCGCCGAACTAGGCAGATCCACCTCCTGCAGCAGACTCTCGATATCCAGCTTTTTCTTCTCCGGGTCCGATTTCTCGGTCAAATTGACGATGATGGTGGAGAAGTTGTCGCTCGATGTGGATTGGAGCGAGGTAACGCCCTCCATGTTGGCGATTTTTTTCTCCAGGGGTTTCGTCACCTGCTCCATGACATCGGTCGGAGACCCCGGGTATTGCGTCGTAATGAACACAAGGGGTATGGAGATGTCCGGCATAATTTCGGTCTTCAAATTGCCGGCCGCGTACATGCCGCCTCCGAACAGCATTACAATCATAATGATGAGAGCTCCAACATTTTTCATGGAGAAGTTGGTGAGTTTGTTCATGGCAATCCTCCTATCTGGAAGGAAGGGTACCAAATGAATGTGAACTGAATGTGAATGAAGTTCATTTTCATAAAAAATTGCATAGGTTTACAGGATCGCTTTCATACTTCCTTGGGAGGCTTGAGGCCGTAATAGGGAAGGGTGACCGCGATGGAAGTTCCTTGGCCCGGTCGGCTGTGAACGCGGATACGGCCGTGATGCAGGTCGATCATCTTTTTGACGATCGCCAATCCCAAGCCGTTGCCGCCTTGGCTTCGGTTTCGGGAGCGGTCCACCTTATAGAACCTCTCGAAGATATGCGGCTGGTCCTCCTCGGGAATGCCGATGCCGCTGTCCTTGAAGATTACGACCACTTTATGAATCTCCTGGCGGAGAAAAATGGAGACATGCCCGCCCTCGGGAGTGAATTTCAGGCTGTTGCCGAGCAAGTTGGTCCATACCTGGTTAAGCCCGTCACGGTCGCCCTTGATGACGACAGCCGGCAGTTGGAGGTCGATGTGGATGGACTTGGCCGACCACTGCCGCTCAAAGCCGACGACGACCTGGCGGATTTGCTCATCCAGCCGGAAGGCTTCCGGATGAAAAGGATGATGCTCGGAATCCAGCGACGCGAGCTTTAGGAGGTTGTCACTCATGCGGGACATCCGTTCGCTCTCCGCAATGATGATATCCAGATAGCGGTCGTGATCCTTGGCATCGTGGGTCTCGTCTTTCAGCGCCTTGGCGAACCCGCGGATCGAGGTGAGCGGAGACTGGATTTCATGCGACACATTGGAGACGAAATCCTGCCGCATCTGCTCCATTTGCTGCAGCTGCTGCCGCATTTCGTCAAAATTTTTGACCAGCACGCCCAGTTCGTCCTTGCGCCTGACTTTGAGGTCGGTGCTGAAATCGCCCCGGGCCATCCGTTTGGTCGCTTCCGTCATTTTACGCAGCGGCAGAATCAGAAAAGTGGCTTCGGCGGTAAAAAACAGGCTCCCGCCGATCAGCACGATCCCGATCATCGTCAGGATGATGTTGTTGATCGGGTAACCGACCTGATTGGCCGGACCCGGCTGAATAAAGAGGGCGTAAGCATGCCCTTGGTGCTCAAAGCGAAACCCGACGAACATCTTATCATCGCTGGCTTTTCCCTGAACGGTCTCCCCTTGCAGTACCCGTTCGACCTGATCCCTGCTGACAAAAGACGTACTCCCCGCTTGGTAACCGTAGGTTTCCCGGTTGAAGTTCTCATTGTAAATTTCGAAGCTGATGGACTGAACAAGCACCTTGATATCGTCCATGACCAGTGCCCGATTGTCGAAGCCCGCGCGCTCGAAGAGCCGGACCAGGCTTTCTCCCAGGTGAATCAAATAGGTTTGGGTCTGGTTGGTCACTGATTTTTCGTAAAGATAGCCGGTGATCATGGCCGATGTCAGAAGGCTGACGATGATGGCCGACAGAAACATCAGAACGATGCGGATATATAGTGATTTGATCATTTGAAGACCTCGATCCGATACCCCAATCCATAGACCGTCTCGATGCGAAACGAGGGAGGAGCGTCTTGGGCGAACCGTTCTCTCAGCCGCTTGATATGCACGTCGACCGTCCGGTCATCCCCGCTGTAGTCCGCCCCCCAAATTTGCTGAATCAATTGCTCTCGCGTAAAAATTTGCCCGGGATAGCTGCCCAGCTTGAACAATAATTCAAATTCCTTAGGGGGGAGAGTCAGCTCCTCCGAGCCCCGGATCACCTTGTAGGTTTGGCGGTTCAACCACACATGGCCCAACTGGATGCTCTGCGAGGCCGAAATCCGGTATCGTTTGAGCAGCGCTTTGACGCGGATCACCATTTCGATCGGATCGAACGGTTTGACGAGGTAATCATCGGTCCCCAGGTTGAAGCCCTTGACCTTCTGCCCGGTTTCGCCCTTGGCCGTCACCATCAGCAGGGGGGTGTCCGGATACAGCCTGCGCAGTTCCCTGCACAGCTCCCAGCCGTCCATCACCGGCATCATGATGTCGAGCACCACGAGATCGGCCTGCGTTTGCTCCATCACTTCCAACGCTTCTTTTCCGTCGGCGGCTTGCATCGAATGAAAGCCTTCTCTTTTTAAATACAGACAAATCAGTTCCCGAATGTTCGGATCGTCATCCACTACCAGAATGGTCGTCATCTCAGGCGGGTTCCCCTCTCTATGTATGCGGCTGAATTCTATTATTTGGCGTCGTTTCTAGATTACCAGCAGGAGGGAGGGGGATTCAACAGATTTTGAGCGCTGCCGCTTCCTGGAAGCCGTTGGCTGATGCGGGCGGAGGTATGGTAAGATAGAGGAAGATGGGGCCAATGCCCGAGAGTATGGGGTGAACTGGGAAGATGCAAGGGAAAATTCTGGTCGTGGACGATGAACGGCCCATTGCGGATATATTGAAATTCAATCTGGAAAAAGAGGGCTACGAGGTGATCCTGGCCTTCGACGGCATCGAGGCCGTGGAGCTTGCGTTTGCGGAACAGCCGGACCTGATTCTGCTCGATCTGATGCTGCCCGGCAAGGATGGCATGGACGTATGCCGGGAAGTGCGGGCCAGGCTGCAGACCCCGATCATCATGCTGACCGCCAAAGACGGGGAGATCGACAAGGTGCTGGGCCTGGAGCTTGGGGCGGACGACTATGTTACCAAGCCGTTCAGCACCCGCGAGCTGCTGGCCCGGGTGAAGGCGCAGATGCGGCGGCAGCAAAAGCCCGCGGCGCCGGAGGGGGCCGATGAACGGCAGGGCCTCAGCCTGTTTGAGCTGTTTGTGGACACCGATACATATACGGTGTCCAAGAACGAGGAGCCGCTCGATTTGACCCACCGGGAATTCGAGCTGTTGCATTATCTGGTGAAGAATGCCGGGAAGGTGATGACCCGGGAGCATCTTTTGCAGGCGGTGTGGGGCTTTGAATATTTCGGAGATGTCCGGACGGTCGATGTGACCATTCGGAGGCTGCGGGAGAAAATCGAGAAAGATCCGAGCAAGCCGGAGTATATTTTGACCCGGCGGGGACTCGGCTATATGATGCGCAGCTCCAAGGCGGGTGGATTCTAGGATGAAGCTGCCCTCCTTCTTCCGTACGATCCAGGCGAAGCTGATTATTATTTATGTGCTCCTGATCCTGATCGCCATGCAACTGATCGGGGTTTATTTTGTGAGCGCGATGAAGACTTCCCTGACGAACAACTTCACAAAGGAGCTGCAGGAGCGGGCGGAGCTGCTTTCGGTGCTGGCGGCGCAGAACCTGGGCGTGTCGGGAGAATCGGCGGAGGAGTCGCTGGAGAATTTGCGCGTGCTGGTGAACAATCTGTTCAACATTAACGGCGCGGAAATTCAGGTGCTGGATGCCAGCGGCAAGGTGTTGACCACATCCACGCCTTCGCATGCCGATTATGTCGGCACGAAGAATACGCAGACGGTCGTAAACCGGGCGCTGCAAGGGATTCGCGACAACGAGGAATACATTATCGACGAGGATAATGTCCGCAAGAAAGTCGTGGCCAAGCCGGTCTTCAATGACGGCAAAATCGTGGGCGCGATTTACATCGCGGCCTCGATGAACGAGCTGTACGATACGATGGAACGGATTAATAACATTTTTATATCGGGGATTCTGCTGGCGCTTGGGCTGACCGCGGTGCTCGGCGTGATCCTGGCGCATACGATCACTTCGCCGATCAAGGAAATGACGAGGCGGGCGACGGCGGTGGCCGAAGGGGAGTTTCACCAACAGATGCCGGTGCTGGGGAACGACGAGATCGGCCAGCTCAGCCGGGCGTTTAACTATATGACCAGCCGGCTGCGCGACGCCTTGGCCCAGAATGAGGAAGAGAAGGAGAAGCTGGCCTCGATCCTCACCAACATGAGCGACGGGGTCATCGCGACGGACGAGGCCGGCATCGTGATTCTGATGAACCGCCGGGCCGGGGAAATGCTGCGGATCGTCAAGGACCCGACCGGCGAAACCGACATCATCTCGCTGCTTTGCCTGAGTCCGGAAGAACGTGAAATATTGAAGCAGGGGACGATGCACTCCACAATTCTGGAGAACGAGACCTCGGAAGGGGAAACGTTCCTGATCCGGGTCACGTTTACGCCGATTCACCGCCGGGAGACCGGCGTCGTGGGCACCATTGCCGTGCTCCAGGACGTCACCGAGCAGGAGCAGCTGGAGGCGTCCCGGCGGGAGTTTGTGGCCAACGTCTCCCATGAACTGCGCACGCCGCTGACGACGATCAAGAGTTATACGGAGGCGCTGGAGGACGGAGCGATGGCGGACCCGGAGCTTGGGCCGAAATTCGCTTCCGTCATTCAGAACCAGACCGAGCGGATGATCCGGCTCGTGACCGATCTGCTGCATCTGTCGCGTCTCGACTCCAAGGAAGCGCAGCTGCGGAAGCAGCCGGCTCCCGTGATGGAGATGCTGGAGGAAGTGACCGACCGGTTTTCTTTTCAGATGCAGGAAAAAGACATCAAGCCGACGCTCTTCGTCGGCAACGGGGTAAGCACGGCGTGGGTGGACCGCGACCAAATCGATCAGGTGCTCGACAACCTGATGTCCAACGCCATGAAATACACGCCGGAAGGCGGAACAATCGGACTCGAGGCCAGGGTCAAGGAAGACGGGGCGCTGGAAATTTCGGTGCAGGATAACGGAATCGGGATTCCGAAAAAGGATCTGGACCGGATTTTCGAGCGTTTTTACCGGGTGGACAAGGCCCGGTCGCGGAATATGGGCGGTACGGGGCTCGGACTCTCCATTGCCCGGGAAATCGTCAAGGCGCACGGCGGAACGATCTCATTACAGTCGGAGCTGGGCAAGGGCACCAAAGTGACCTTTACGCTGCCCCAGTATGGACAAGGAGGCGACGGCGCGTGAAGGAAGGTGTGAAATCGCTGGTGCTGACCCTTTTGGTCGTGTGCAGTCTGGTGCAGAGTTATTTTCTCATCTACCGCCTGCCGGGCAGCAACCCGGTTGTCAAAACCGCGAGCGACTATATCAAGACGGAGGATATGGGACAGGAAGCGGAAGCGGAAGAGATGCTGTTTCCCGTGCAAATCGCCGTACATCTGGGCGACAGCCGGCACACGGTGTTTTACCCGGAGTCGGCCTTTTACAACCTGATTTACTCCCGGCTAAAAGGACGGCAATTCGAGGGATTTCAGCGGTACGCCCTGGAAAACCTCGATTGGACGGAAATCCGCAGCCGCTATCCCGGCATCGAACTGCAATTCGGCAGCGGCATCCCGGTATCATTGCTGCAAAGGGTGATGCAGATCGAACCCGACTCCCTGTTTGAAGGCGAAAGCATCAGCCGGGTGCTGATCTATAATGCCGAGGATGGGGCGCAGGTGCGGGTATTCTTCTTCAGCTCGCGGGGGGATGTGGTTTACGAAGCGACCAAGGCCGACTTGACCGTGCAGGATGTGAAGCAGCAGGTTGACTTCGGCAAGGAATGGGTGCCCTATACGTTGGAGAACGGTTACTACCTTCCCGAGAAGCCGATCCGCATGGTGGAAGCGGGCATGAAGATCGGGGTGTTCTCGACGGATCAGATGCAGAGCAGTTTGTTTTTTGATCCGAGCATCACCCGGTATATCCGGGAAAAAGACGGCTCCGAGATCTATACGGACAGCAAGCGCAGCCTGCAGGTGAGGCAGGATCGGAACTGGATCAACTATACCGACCCGGCGGCGCCGGCTGCCGGAGAGAGCAACCCCGGGCGCGTCGCGTTGTCCGCGGTGGACTTCGTCAACCAGCACGGCGGGTGGAACGGCCAGTACCGGCTAAAGGAGACCGAAGACAGCGGAAACGACCAGCATACGGTAGCTTTTCAGCAGTATTACGGCGAAGGCCAGTATGGCGCGCTGCCGATCATTGATATCTCCTCGTTCCACTATGGAGAAATCACGCTTGAATTAAGGCAGGGGACGATTACGGGCTACCAGCGCTCCTTGATTTATCCGACGGGCGAGTTCTGGAGCAAAAAAACGGTCGATCTGCCCGGAGGGAACGAGCTGCGGAAATTCGTCGCCCGGTTGAAGGGAGATGCCGAGATCGTCAGTCTGTATCCGGCTTACCAGCCTTCCCTGACCAAGGACGGGCTGCTGCTGAAGCCCGTATGGGTGGCCGAGCTCCGCAACGGCGCGACAAAGATCTTGCAGTAGAGGGGGGATCTTGCCGATCCCATTTCCAACTTGAAAAGATGCAAATCTGCAGGAATTCAGGCCGATCCGCGAGGGTATTGTGAAAAAGATGCAAGTCTGCAGGTATTTTTAGCGATTTTTCAGACACAAGGCTGTTTCGCCGAAAATGCTTGCAGATTTGCAGGAATTTTGAAATTTTGTCCCTAACAGGAGAAAAAAACTGCAGATTTGCAGGAATTTATTTATATTAGTCAGGTAGCTTGATGGAGGTGGAAGGATGGATTGGGGCCGCGCGAAAAACGTGCTGATCTACGCTTTTTTATTGCTGAATCTGGTATTGGGCTATCAGCTGTGGAACGATTTGCGGGAGCAGGCGGACTCCAATCCGGATTTCACCTCGCTGGAGAGCAATATCCAGAAAGCGATGGACGACAAGCGGATTCGGGTGCTGGCGAAAATCCCCAGCGAGACGCCGGAGCTGCCGAAAATATCGTACCGGTTCGTGAACGGCGGGCAAAACGGTAATATCGTCGAGCTCCCGACGCCGGTGGACAGCAAGCTGATCTTTACGCCAAAGGAACTGGTCAGCGCGTTAAAGACCCGTCTTCCGGGTATCGGAAATTACCGGTATGACGAGGCGGCGAGCCGGGACGGGGAGTTTGTCCTCCATCCGCTGGTTGACGGGAAATGGCCGTTGTTTAAAATAGACTTGAGGTTGTACTACAGCAATCAGAAGATTATCTCCTATCGCGAGCAGAGCATCGAGATCAGCAGTTCGGAAGGCGAGAAACGGCAGCGGGTGCTGTCCGCTTCCAAGGCGCTCGGCAACTTGATCGAGAACTTTCTGCCGGAGGGCTCGGTCGTCACGGGGATCGAGCTGGGGTATTATGGCGAGGTGTTCAATTCCGATGCGCACCTGCCGGCGGCTCCGGCCTGGAGGTTTATTTTGGAGAGCGGGACGGAGTATTACGTGCAAGGCATCAGCGGCGACGTGATCAGTCCGAACATCGAGAAAGCAAAGGAGTAATGGGGAAATGGGTTTAAAATTTACAGTGCTGTCGAGCGGCTCCACGGGAAATGCCACTTTGGTTGCGAACGGAGAGGTAACGCTGATGATCGACGCGGGCTTCAGCTGCCGTCGGATTGACGAGATGCTGGCGGAGCGCGAGGTATCCGGGCAGGAGCTGAGCGGCATTCTGGTGACGCACGAGCACTCCGACCATATCAAGGGACTTGGAGCCGTGGCGAGAAAATACAATTTACCGGTCTACGCGAATGAGAAGACATGGGGCTCTATGGAGAAGGCGATCGGCCAGATTCCGGAGGAGAACCGCCGCCTGTTCGGAACCGGCGAGGCGAAGGACTTCGGGTCGCTGCGCGTGGAATCCTTCGCGATTTCGCACGATGCGGCGGAGCCGGTAGGGTATTGCTTCTACGATGGAAAGGACAAGCTGAGCGTCTGCACTGACCTCGGCTATGCCAGCGACAAGGTGAAGGCGGCGATCGCCGATTCCGACGTGCTGGTGCTGGAGGCGAACCACGATATCGAAATGCTCCGCATGGGCCGGTATCCCTGGAACATCAAGCGCCGTATTCTCGGCGACATGGGACACTTGTCCAACGAAGCCACGGGCGAGCTGTTGAGCGAGCTGCTGAACGGCCGGATCAAGCGGACGTACCTTGCCCATTTGAGCCGGGAGCACAATATGCCGGACCTGGCCCGGATGGCCGTGCGGGGCGCGATGGAAGATCGCGGCTGCTTCTTTAAGGACAGCGAGTTCAAGCTGCGGGACACTTTCTACGACCGGCCTACGCCGTGGGATACGGTGGCGGAATTATAAAACCGTCGAGTTCCGCCGCTTTTTGCTCGATCTCTTGCCGGGTCAAGATCCCTTTTTCAATCAACAGCTCCATAATTGCGCTGAGCGTTACCAATTGGTGGTAATGCTCTTCTTTTATATCTGCCAGCTTGGCGAGGATATTCACCTCGTTCATTGGCGACGAATAATGCGAATTCATGACAAAGCCCCCTTTTTAGTGACTGCCGGTACGAACGGAATACTGTATTTTTCTCCCGAAAATTCCCTTTATGAAAACTGCGCCAGTTTGCCCGGCTTATGGTAGAATGAATCTATCAATCTAGCGCTATATCTTTAGTGTAGTCTTACTTTGCCGTAAACATTCCTAACGGAGTAAAATGGACAGCAATTAATTTGCTCGAACGAGCAACATCCCACCAATTTAGCACGTTAAGAGAGTACCGCAATGAACGGGAATATGAATTTGCCGTTATCGCATAGAGTGAAGTGAGCAGCGACAGTTGGGTAATAAAGAAACAAAGATAGATGGGCGGGAGCCCGGGTAGTGCCATGGAGGGAGAGATTACGGGATGGGATTGTTCGATGATGACTTTTATTCCACAAAGGTGTCCAGACGCCAGCTTCGCAGAAGTTCGGACAAAAATCCGCAATGGCAGGGAAGCCGGCGGAGGACCGGAGGGACTACGCTCCAGGTCACGCTGGTTTCATCCATCCTGAGCGCGGTGCTGGCCGTGCTGCTGTACAGCTTGATCACCGGGCTCCCCTCGGCTTCCCGGCAAGCCGGTGCGAACGGCAATATCGCGTTTGCCGGAGGTGATCCGTTCGACCGGATCAGTTCGGCGGCGGCCAAGGTGGCTCCGGCCGTGGTGAGCATTCTTAACCACAGCGAGCTTGACGGGAAGGAAGACCCGGAGCGGGCGGCGCTCGGGTCGGGCGTGATTTTTAAGAAGGATAAGGGGAAAGCCTACATTATCACCAACACGCACGTCATTTCAGGCGCTGATAATCTGGAGGTCGTGACGAGTAACGGAGGCTCCCGGAAAGCCGCTATCATCGGGCAAGACTCCATCAACGACATCGCCGTGCTGGAAGTGGATGACAAAGGCATCAGCGCCGTGATCGACATCGGGGATTCCAAGAAGCTCCGCCCCGGCGAGACGGTGATCGCGGTCGGCAATCCCCTGGGATTGGGCGGCACGCTCACTTCGGGCATCGTCAGCTATACGAGCCGGATGATTCCGATCTCCCTGAGTCAGGACGGCATTTATGACTGGGAGCAGGAGGTCATTCAGACCGACGCGGCCATTAACGAAGGCAACAGCGGCGGGGCGCTCGTCGATTTGAACGGCCGGCTGATCGGCATCAACACGATGAAGATTTCGGATACCGGCGTGGAGGGGCTCGGCTTTGCCATCCCGATCAACGAGGTGATGAAGACGGTCGACGATCTGATGCTGTACGGCAAGGTCGTCCGCCCATACCTCGGCGTGTACACGCTGGACTTGAACAATCCTTACGCCGAGATCACCGAGGAGCAGCAGCAGGATCTGAAGCTGCCGAGCCATGTGACCGAGGGCGTGATCGTGCTCGAAGCGCACGGACCGGCCAAGGAAGCCGGCTTGAAGCTGAACGACGTCATCACGCAGTTCGACAAACAGCCGATCACCTCGACGCTGGAGCTGCGCAGATACCTTTACGAGAACAAGAAAATCGGCGAAGACCTTGAAGTCACCTACTACCGGGACGGCGAGCCGCATACGGCGACCGTGAAGCTCACCGACAAGCCGTCCGAGACGGAACTGGAGGCCGAGGAAGCCGAAAAATAATACTGCGGAAGATCCCCCTGCATACGCAGCAGCCGAATGGCGCTGCGGTGTGGGCGGGGTCTTTTTTGTGCGGGCGGGTCGGCGGCGGTAGCTGTGGGTCGGCAAGGCTTCGCTCCGGCCGGCGTGCTCACCGGCGGGGAGGCTTGCCGGTGCGGAGCCCTCAACGGCGCAGAGTCCTCGCCGGTGACGGTGACGGTGCCACCGCTGGCGTCAACGCCTCGGCTCCTGCGCTATTCCCCCCACCGGCGGATTAACGGGAAAACCACGGGCTTGGCCCGCGTTTGGCCGTGTTTGGCCCCGCGGAGAATTAACGGGAAAACCTCCCGTTAATTCGGCGCAGACCGGGCGCAGGCAGGGATTACCTGGAAAAAGTGGCGCTAATTTGCCGTGATCGGCCCGGAGCGGCCGGATTCGGGGGAATTAGCGGGAGAAATTCCAGGTAAATGGGCCGGACAGCGCCGAGTGAGCGGAATTAACGGGAGGAAATCCCGTTAATGTGTACTCACGTTGCATCCAACCTGACAGGGTGCTGCTTTTTGTAGGCTAACGGGGTCATATTCATGGATTTTCTGAATTGATGGATGAAGTAGCTTGTACTATTAAATCCTACTTGATAAGCCGCGTCGGTGACATTGTACTCGGGTTGTTGCAGTAATGTCAGGCTTTTTTGAATGCGGTATTCCATCACATAATTCAAAGGGGTTTTCTTTAGAAACCGTTTGAAATAGCGGCAACATTCGGACCTGCTCAATTGCCCTTCCCTTGCGATATCCTCTAAAACGATCCTCTCGGCAAAATGGAGATGGATCCAATTCAGCATTTTCTTCATTCTATGATTCTTTAACATCTCAGCTTCTTTGTACTCTAATTGAAAACCACTAGCGACCAAATTTCTCCAAATATGAGCTAACTGTATCGTAATATCTATTTCATAAAAAGCTGAACTCTGCCGGATCAAACGGTCAATCTCCAGCATGGCATCGACGATGTTTTTTGCCCAGTCCTCCTTGGTAGTCAGGCGAATGTAAGGTAAGTTCGTCGCTCCTATATAAGGATACACATAAGCTCTAAAAAGTTCTTGCGAGAGAATAAAACTCGGAGAAACATTTAAACAAATATAAACGCATCCCGAATGGTTATCGTCTTTGGCCAGGTGGAGGCAACCACTATTGATAAATAGTCCGTCCCCTTCGTCCATCGTCACTTTTTCCTCTTGGATTTGGAAGACAGCTTGTCCCTTCATGATGAGAACAAATTGAAACTCTTCATGCCAATGCAAAGGGATATAGCCATTTATATTGTGACTAATCGTTGTGTGATAACATGCGATGGGCAACACGGTGGTACGATGTTCCGTCAGCTCTTTAAAATTTGGATCAACGGCGAAATCTTTGATTTGCATTGACAGGCCCCAATCTCAATATATTTATATTTTATTATTTGATTTTAGTATATATTTAGACATTTTCTCTTTATTATAGTCAAAATAAAACACAATTTTAATACTTTAGCGGGGGTTGGCTATGGGTAGAGGGAGAGGTATTTTCTTCATCATAACTGGCGCTATATTTTGGGGGATTGGCGGTACAGTTGCAAAAAAGCTATTCCAACAATACGGCATCGATATGGGGTGGCTCGTTACGATTCGGTTACTCATTGGCGGATTGTTACTCCTGGGGGTGCAATCTTTTAGAAAAGGCCGTACAAGCATTCTTGAGATCTGGAAAAATAAAAAGTTTTCCTTTCAACTCCTTATATTTGGATTAGTGGGTATGCTCGGGGTTCAATACACCTATATGGCTTCTATAGAAAGGGGAAACGCTGCTGTAGCAACGTTATTGCAATATCTGGCACCTGTAATCATTATTATATACTTATTTGTCAGTAAACAATCCGCTCCAAAAAAGAAAGATATGTATACGGTATCGCTTGCTTTAACGGGTTGTTTTTTCCTACTGACCGACGGTTCATTGTCTCAATTATCCGTACCGTCAGATGCAGTTATTTGGGGATTATTATCCGGGTTTGCCCTTGCCTTTTATACCTTGTATGCGGTCCGATTCCTCGAGAAATACGATTCGCTGGTTATTGTTGGCTGGGCTATGATCATCGGGGGGGTGGCCTTGAGTTTTATCCACCCGCCTTGGCATATGAAATTTACGAACCTACCCTTAGAAGCCTATTTATATTTGATTTTTGTGATTATTTTTGGCACGATGCTGGCTTTTTGGTTTTCTATCGAAAGTTTAAAAAGTTTATCTCCAAAAGAGTCAAGTCTTTTGGGAAGCATAGAGCCATTAGCGGCTGTATTGACAACCGTTTTTTGGTTAAAGGATTCCTTCGGTTTGTTTCAATGGATAGGGACATCTTGCATCATGGCAATGATTCTTTTCTTGGCTTTTAACAAAGACGCTTCATCAAGCGATAGGTGAGAACGATCGATTCTACATCATTTGGAGGCCAGGGAACCGGGGAAGAAAACTGTTAAATATTAAAGGAATTCATCGTTTTTTGTCGAACTAACGGGAAAAGAATTTTTCAGCTTAGTGCAGAGAGGACAAAGAACGATGAAGAGAATGCTGAAGCGGGGAATGAGTAGTCTCACCATCTTTGGGATGGCCGGAGCAGCCTTAATGGGTGCGGCGGGACCGGCAGGTGTCGCCAAGGCGGCCGGGTTTTCGGATGTACCGGGGTCGCATTGGGCCTACGACATGGTGATGTGGTCGCAGGAGAACGGGGTGACGAGCGGATATCCGGACGGGACCTTCCGGCCTACGCAGGCCGTTACGGAATCGGAGTTTCTGGTTATGCTGGTTCGCGCCTATCCGGAGAAAACCGTCGGGGAGAACAAGACGGGGGGGCCATGGTACACCCCTTATTACAAAGTGGCTTCGGATGCGGGCTGGCCCGTGGCGAATCAGCCGGAACAGAAGATTACCCGCGGCCAGGTGGCGCGTTTGATGGCGGCCGTCATGGGTCAGCAGTTAGCGGAAACGGAAGCGGTTCAACTGGTGCTGGACAAAGGTCTGGGGCAGGGGAAGGCCGGTTCTTCCGGCGTGGCGGGCTTTGCTCCGAACGATGCGCTGTCCCGTGCGGAGGCGCAGACTTTTTTGTATAGATTGAAGCAGCAGACATCCTCTTCGGGCGATGTACCAGCGGCGGCGGACAAGCCGGCGAAGGCGGAAGCGGGAATCTCACTGCAAGGCGTGGCGATCGGCGATGTCGAGTCGAAGGTCGTGGAACTGCTGGGCCAACCGGCCCGTAAGGATGTGACCGGCCACAAAATGGCCTGGTACATCTACAACAGCGACTACAAGCGCTTTGCGCAGATCGGGATTGCGGAAGGACGGGTAGTCGCTCTATATTCCAATGCCGAGGGTTGGCAGTTTGAAGCCGGGGACACCCAGGGGCTAAAGGGAGTCAAATCCCGGGCGGAACAGCTTTGGGGCAAAGCCGAGGAGACGAAAGGCCGCACGTTGAACTACCGGACCGAAGGAAGCTATCTGCATTTATTCCTGGATTCCCATGAGGGCGGAAGCGTCGATGGCGTGCTGGTACAGGAGAAGGTTTATTTTGACGGCGTGAAATCAGGTAATCCGACAGAGGCGGTTCTGGGTGCGACGGAGCGGGAAGTTTTTGACTTGACCAATGCGTTCCGGGTGAAAAAAGGTCTTCAGCCGCTGGCCTGGAACGACAAGGCCGCCGTCGCGGCCCGGCTGCACAGCCAGGATATGGCCAAGCGGAATTACTTCGAGCACGATAGCCCGGACGGACTGTCGGCCGGGGACCGGATGGCGGCACAGGGCCTGAAGGAATACCGCACGTGGGGCGAAAATATCGCGGCCGGTTATGACGATGCGATTGAAGCCTACAACGGCTGGATAAACTCCGCGGGCCACCGGGCCAATATTCTGAAAAGCGGATTCACGACGCTGGGCGTTGGCATGGCGTTGGGTTCGGACAAGAGTGAATACCATACGTACTTCACGCAAAATTTCTATACGCCGCGTTGAGGAAATGCGGAGCATTTGGCAGGAGCCGTCCGGTCCGGTGTGATTTGGACGGTTCCTTTTTTGGGCCGAGTATGGTAGAACAAATAAAGGACAACCTGTAAATACGGAGCCCGCCGCGATGGCGGCAAGAAAGGATGCTTTGAGCGAATGTACGTAGTATGCAAAGATCATGTGGAGCTGGCGATCGACATGTTTGTCGACGAGTTTGAGGACGCGCCGGATGTGGTAGACCTGGAGCACACAAAATTTATCGATTGGGATCCGCCGGTAAAATGCCAGGAATGCGAGCATGAGGCGAGGTTTTTGATCGTATAGGAATGGACTATAATATGGATGGGGCGGTCATCTCCACTTGCGGGAGGAAACCGCCTTTTTTGCGTGGAAAAGGAGAGTGAACTTCGGACAGTCCGTTCATTGTCAAGGCGATGAGGTGTTTAGCGGGATTTTCTCCAGCTAATGCGGCAGATTCTAACTTCCGGGATTCAATTACCTGGAAAAGCTCCAGCTAATTTAGCGGAACATGGCCCAAAACCGCCTTGCCGGGGGAGGATTAACGGGAGAAATTCCAGGTAATTTCGAGTTTCGTGGGATTCGGACCGAATTAGCGGGAGGTTTTCCCGTTAATGTGTTGCGACGGGGCCTCCGGTCTCGCAGAAAAAGGAGGACCCGTCTTAAAGGCTGCCCTCTTTCCGTATGTGTTTTATTCCGCCATTTCCAGGTCATAATGTCCTCGATATCCTGACGGCGAGGGATCAGCAGCGCGACAATGCGGTAGACATGGCAAGAGTGAGAAAGGATTCCCGGGGTGGTTAAAGTGGATTGGTGAGAACAGCCATGGGGAGAACATTTCACACCTGGGTGTCGTTTTGTTGCGGCGGGAGACTAAAGTATAATCATAATATATTTTGAGGCAGATGCGGGAGGTAGCCATGCTTATTCAACTGATCGGAGTCGGCAAACTGAAGGAAAAATACCTGGTCCAGGGGATAGCGGAATACGCCAAACGGCTGGGGCCGTATGTAAAATTCCAGATGACGGAGGTGGTCGACGAAAAAGCGCCGGAGACGATGAGCGAGGCGGAGGTGCTTGGCGTGAAGGCTCGAGAGGGCGAGCGCATCTTGGCGCACGTGAAGAGCGATGCCCATGTCATCGCTCTGGCGATCGGCGGCGAGCTGTGGAGCTCGGAGGAGCTCGCCGCGCAGTTGGACCGGCTCGGTACGTACGGGACGAGCCATGTGGTGTTCGTCATCGGCGGGAGCCACGGGCTCTCCGATGACGTGCTGCGCCGCGCCCAGCAGAAGCTCAGCTTCGGGCGCATGACGCTGCCGCACCAGCTCATGCGGCTGGTGCTGGTGGAGCAGATTTATCGCGCGGTGAAGATTAATCGGGGGGAACCGTATCATAAATGACGTAAAATCTTAACGAGAGGTGGTAGTTGTAAAATAGTTCAGTAATAGAGAAGAGAAATGATTGCAAAAAATGCCCCTAAAATATTACAAAAAATGATAATATAAAGAAGGACTACACGATAAGCATAGGACAATTAATTTTGATGGTATAGAGTCAGGGACATTATTTGGGGGTAGGTTGTATTGAGTCTGGGGATTAATTCTGAAAAACTAAATAAACTATTACCGCAGATTGAGGAAATTAGGAGAAGGAAAATAGTAAATGCTGAAACTGATGATACAGTCAATTATATTGATTCTTCAGAAAATTTAGCGAGGCTTAGTGTACATAATAATCATATTCTTTACGGGCGAAGGGGCAGTGGAAAAACCACTCTTATGTCGGCTGCAATAAAGAATTCAAGCTCCGATTTTCCAATAGTTTATGATTTACAACCCATTCGCAATATGGATGCGGATACTATAATTATAAAACTTGTTTTGAAAATGCTAACCAAAATTCAAGGCTTGATAAGAGATGATTATCTAGTACCAGCTGAAATGATATATAAGTCTCAGTATAAAGGTATAAAGGGTATTTATGCGAAGATAACAAGAAAACGTGATGTTGCTGTGTTAGATAAATATCAGAGATTGGAGCTTTTCTATAGCGCTGTAGGTGATTTTATTGGTATCCTCAATAAAATCGAAAGTACACCTTCTGAAGTAACTTATAAAATAGGGACTAAGATGGCAACTACAAGTTCAATGAAACAAAAGAATGAAAAAGTTGTTAAGTTCCAGAGTGAGACAAAACTTAAAGGGGAAGTAAAGGCGAGCTACGAATTACTGTCAACAACAATTAATAATTTAACAAGTATGGCATATAACTCTACAAATACGGTTGAGCAGGAGAAAAACGATACACTTCAGGTTACTGTAGAGGTAGAAGACAGTAAAACTGTAACAAAAACAGCCTTAATTGATAATGTAAAGGAGGCGCTGGTAACAATTACTAATGAGTTTTTTGATTTAACACAAAAACACATAGTTCTTTACTTAGACGATTTTTATCAAATTTCACTTATTAAACAACCAAGAATATTACAATACCTTCACGATATATATAAAAACTCCAAGAATAACAGCTTTTGTTTTAAGGTATCAACACTACCTCATCGACTAAGAATGAACAATGAGGGGGAATCCAATTTTTCCCACAAAGATGATTATTCTCCTATTAATTTAGACAATGATCTCTCTGAAATTGATCGACAAAAGAAACATTTATTAAGAATTGTATGTTCGATCGATCCATCACTCGAGTTATCACTAAGGGATATAGAATCCTTATTCAGTAGTGAAGATGCGCTTAATTATTCACTTGTTGCAACAGGAGGTATTCCAAGGGATTTCCTTATTATGTTTGGTCAGTTAGTAAAGGCTACAAGAGAAGATCAGCGAGATAGTATTGGCAAGGAGCATATTTACTCGGTTGTACGTGAATTAAGAGCTGATAAAGATAATAATAATGAGACAGATTCTGACTTGACTGATGAAGAATTAAGGGCAGCATTAAACAAGATTGAAAAAGAAATAATAGGGCAATTAAATACAAATGTTATTCTATATCCAACTGTACTAGCAAAGCAAGATGAGCGTTTACTAAATAATTTGGTTAACTTGAGATATCTACACGTTATTAAAGAGTCAACTTCCTCAGAAAAAAGAAAAAAAGAGGAGTTCGTTGCATACTTGGTAGATATGAGTTTTTATGTAACCCAAAAGCAAATGAAGCGGGGATTTGTTTTCAGACAATTCTGGGCAAAAGATAGCGGCCATCGTAGAAAACAGTTAGATTCAGCTCCAATATGGAGTTTTTCTGGTGAGCATGAAAAACTAATGCAAAAAGTATAAATAGTTCAGAAGGAGACTTAAACCTCAATTAAAGCCTTATACCGGGTTGTTCCCCAGCATAAGGCTATTTTAATTTTCTCACAATCCTTCGGGGTATACTTCAAAGCTATCCAAGGAGTTTCGCTGATAGCCCCGTTAGGCTGAACCGCATCATAAATAAAAAGGAATAAATTCTTTTATTAACACTGGAAAAGGAAAGATCATCTATGTATAGAATAAATCATATTAAATATTTTAATCATAGAAGGGATATATATCATGGCGTCTATGACTGATGATTTACTCAATTTAAATAAGATAGTTTACATAAATCTTGATAATATTTTAAAAAAACTAAATAAAAGACTCAATATTAAATGTTATAGTATTTTATTGGGCAGTGATGGCGAAATACAAAGAATTATTAGAATTAAGAATCTTATTTCTAAAAACAACAGAGAAATAAACCAGGAAGAAATAAATAATATTTACACTGTTTTCTCAGAACTAGATGTCGAAAATAACATTCCTAACCTTGAGGAAGATTTTGTTGCCAATTTGCAAGAGTACTTCAATGAAAGAAAATATGATATTGGAACGAATAGATCAGAAATAGCTGCAATAGAATCTATTAGCTCATATGACTCTATTGAAATACCGAAAATTGGAGATATAGATGAGAGAATATTCTATGTAAATACATTAAGTTTGTTAGCAAGGAAAAGTACTCAAAAAGTTATTTACATTATAGAAATTAGTAATATTACACCAGAACAATCTGAGTTGTTTTATAAAACCCCGCAGCTATCTTTTGTCAGAATGAATCTTGATTTTTATTTTCTGGATTACTTTTCCTTACATAATAGTAAAGGCATTTTAATTGATAAAAATGGGGAAATAGGAAGAAAGTACAATGAAGATAGTATTCAGTTTACTCGTAGAATGACACGTTTGTTTTTTGGGAAGTCTCAAAATTTATTTTACAATAATCAACAAGTCACTTCTTCACTGAAAGTTTTTAATGATCAACCTAATAATCAGTATTACATTAATAATTTGCTTGAAAAAATAGATGATATTTCGACAAGAACTTATGAGAACAGTAGTCCTTTCGGATGTATTTTGTTTTTAAATAAAGGGCATCTACAAGAAAAAAGCAAATTGATACATTTCACAATAAAATTTCAAAGTCAAGATTGTATTGAGCTAGAAGACTCAAAACTAATTAGAAAATTACTAGAACTTACAGACTCAGAAAAAGATTTATATTTGATTTCTGACGGTACACATATTTATGGTCTGGGTGAAATTAAGTGGAGTGAATTAGAAGATCAACTGTTATTGAAAGTAGAGTTTAAAGGAATCTCCAAGTATTCGCTTTCTTGGATAACCATTAGGGATGATCATCAGAGTAACGGAAAATTAGTCACGCATAACGAACAAAAGGTATATCGGTTTGAAAGAAATTTGAAGATTCTTTCAAAAGAATTGATTAACGTGGTCTTTAAAAGCCCAAAACTAGGGGAGGAAGGTTATTCGCCAGAAAAGTTTAAAGCGATAATGAGGTCTCAGTTTCTAAACGAAGCTGCTGATTATAAATTTGATGAATCGATTAAATACCTGGAAAGAATCGTCAGAAAATCTAAGGAGCAGAAACATGGTACCATGGTCGTAATCACTGATTATGATACTGCAGTTTCAGAATTAGTAACATTAAAAAAACAGTCAACACTGATTGAACCGACTAAAATAGACCCCGAATATATTAAATTTATAACGTCCATCGATGGAGCTATTTACTTTGATATTCATGGGAAATGCCACGCGATAGGAGTAATCTTAGATGGAATTGCCCGTGAGAATTTAGGTGATTCAAGCCGAGGCGCAAGATTTAATTCAGCATATCGTTACTTTGAGAAAATAACTGATCTTAAGAAAAAGTGTCTGATAGTAGTAATATCTGAAGATGGGATAGTGGATCTAATTCCAGAACTAGATAATGAAGAAAAGTTGTATATGCTCTTTCAAGAGTTCATCGACTTAATTAATCAGGAAGCTCCTAAAAAAGAGGAGTTAATTGTTGAAATAGAAAGAAACATTACTGGATATAAATATATTGATTATCATTTGTTCTTTAAGGTAGCAGAGGCATTTTACAACAAAAAGAACTATGAAAAAGCAGCAGAATATTTTCAAATGGGGATTGAAGGATCTGGAAAAAACTATGTAGCACCTCGGTTTTTTATTTTAAAAGGACATGCACATGGAACGTTTAAATCGGTGGAACAATATAATGCCGCTATTTTATGTTATCGTGAAGCACTGACGCAAGCGAATACCAATACAGATACAGCGTCTATTCATAAGTATATAGCTAATTCCTATTTCTATTTAGCACGAATGTATCCTTCAGATAGTAAGGAATACAAGGATAATTATCTGCTGGCAATAAAAGAGTACGACGAATTTTTTACGCTAGCTAAAGAGAGTAAGATTGATCATCATTTCTATAATAATAGGGCTATTTCGTTAGAGTGTATTGGTGACTTAGAGAAGAACAAAATTGAGAAAAAGAATCTATATTTAAAAGCAAAGGAAAGCTATACAAATTCGATAAATCTAAAAAAGAGTAACGTTCTTTACTCTAATAGATCAGGACTAAACAAAAAACTTGGTTTAATAAAAGAGTGTTTAGAAGATCTTATCTTTGCTGAATTAATTGCATCAAATTCAAATTATATAAAAAAAATTAAAGAAATAATAAAAGATAGCGATTTATTCAGAGAAGCGCTTATTATATATAGTGAAAATAGAACAAATAGTCAAGCTAGTAATGATCTTGAGAAATTTTTTGAAGAATTCCACAGTACATTAAAAGTAACTAATCCAGAAGTTGCTGTAACCCTTGAGGAGTACATGAAAAATTGATTATTATATCCTTCAAGTCAATTTTTTGCTGCTTGGTAGGAATAATTAAAAAAAGCACAATTCGAAAGCTCTCTTTTTTGCTCAATAGTTGTTACGGTTAACCCTATCATAATTAACGGCGGAATCTTGAGCTATCAATCCCCTACGGGCTTGGGATTCGCGCCGGCCAATCTTGGCCGCGTTCCCAGCTTGGTTAGAAGCTCTACTCCAAATAAGCGTCGTTCAGCCCCGTTACACCCAAGACGGGGTTATTCGGTGTTCCTTCAATGTTCCTGTTTTTTGATAATACGTTTGTAAGGGGCAACTAACTACTAACCTTTATTTATCTTGAATCTCTCCCCTTGTTCTCCAACCGTTACGATTCAAAGCTCAAATATCCCTCAGGAGAACCCCCCCTTGCCGCTTCTATGAAAGACAACATGATGGGTGAAAGCCACTTGTCTTTATGCCATGCCATCTGTGTATACACGTGAAGGTCTGGAATTTGCCAGGGAAGAGCAATAAGTTCGCCCCGTTCAACTTCGGCTTCCACTACGATTTCGGGAAGAAAGGCAATGCCGATTCCCGAAATGGCGCATTGTTTAATGGCTTCCGCACTTTGAAACTCTAAATACGTAATACTATCCATGCCTTCTTTCTCAAATGACCGATCAAACATGGTTCGATAGGGGCAGCCCTTTTCATTCGTCAGGAACACTTCTCCGTGAAAATCATCCAGCTGCAGTACTGTTCGTTTAGCGAGCGGGTGGTCTGGAGCGGCGAAAAGGCGGAAAGTCTCTTCCAGTAGAGGCTCCACGGTAAGTCCGTTCGAGCGAACGGGCTCGTCCAGCATAAAGACGATATCGGCCGTTCCCTCAAAGAGTGCCTGCTTGAGTTCCTGATTGGGAACAGAGCGGAAGATCAAACGAACGCCCGGATGCTGCGCACGAAATCGTTGAAAGACAGCCGGAAGCCGATAGGCGCAAATCACCTCGTTAGCACTGATCGTTAGGGTGCCGTTTAGCACTTCATTGTCGTGAACGGCGCTGCGAGCTTCGTCCAATTTATCCAGAACACTTTGGATCTGAGTTAAAAAGCGCTTGCCCGCATGGGTGAGAACAAGCTGCTTCCCCAAGCGGTCAAAGAGGCGAACGCCAAGCTCATCCTCCAACGCTTTGATTTGCATTGTGACGTTGGAGGGAACGTAGTTCAACGCTTCCGCAGCCCGACTGAAATTTAAAGTAGACGCAACCGTACGGAACGTAATAAGTTGGCGCAATTCCATCCTATGATTCCCCTTTAACTTTCAATATTATTGAATGCTAAGTTGAAATTCATTCACTTTTATTGAAGGTAGCACAGTTCTATACTAACAACAAGGAATACATTTTTAGGCATGGGGTAGGGTTCATTTTGAAGGGAGAGGCTATACGATGGATTATGAGATTTTCGATTTGGGCGACGTAACTTTGCAGTCGGGAGTGACGTTACCGGGCGCTTTTCTGGCTTATAAAACTTATGGAAGATTAAATGAAAAAAAAGATAATGTCATCGTCTATCCGACGGCTTTTGGCGATCAGCATGTTCAGAATGAATGGTTGATTGGCAGCGGCATGGCACTGGATCCGCAAAAATATTTCATCATCGTTCCAAATCTGCTGGGCAACGGCTTATCTTCGTCTCCCAGCAACACGCCTCCGCCATTCGACCGGGCGAATTTTCCGCAGGTAACCATCTACGACAACGTTCAATTCCAGCATCGGCTGGTGACTGAAAAATTCGGCATCCAAAAGATCGCTCTCGTCGTTGGATGGTCCATGGGAGGCATTCAAGCATTCCAATGGGGGGCAAGTTATCCCGACATGGTGGAACGCATTGCGCCTTTCGCCGGCATTGCCAAGACTTGGCCTCAAACATATGTGGTCCTGGAAGGCATGAAAGCTTCGCTTATGGCCGCCGTCCGCTTCGATTCAAGCAAACTCAACCAGTTGACTGCTGCAGATATGCGTGCCGTTGGTCGTGTCTATGCGGGATGGGGCGTATCGCAGGCGTTTTACAGAGAGGAACTTTATCGTGAGCTGGGATTTGACTCCTTGGCGGATTTTATGGTCGGCGTCTGGGAAAACAGCTTTATGCGGATGGATCCGCACAATGTTCTAGCCATGTTATGGACGGGACAAAATGCAGATATTAGTGCAAATCCCGCCTACAGCGGAGATTTCGATAAGGCGCTGGGAAGCATTAAGGCGCTTGCCTGCGTCATGCCAGGGAGCACGGATCTCTTCTGCCCGGCGGACGATAGCGAATACGAGGCTGAGCGTATACCGAACGCTATATTTAAGCCTATAGAGTCGATCTGGGGCCATTTTGCCGGTCGCGGCATAAACAGGGCCGATAATACATTTATTGATGACAATCTAAAACGCTTGTTGGCGCTTAGTACAAACGGAAGTCAGCCTTAACATTGGAGTGTCCTTTGAACTTACTTTAGCAGCTGTTCCAGCTGTTCGTCGGTCGTAATGGTAAAAGCATAGATAATTACGAAGAATTCCAAAAGGGAGAAAAAGCAAAAGATACAAAGATCAAGAAGCTGACGTTGGATACATTAATGAAGAATGCAGTGAAAGACGCAAAAACGATGCTAAATCTGGATTTGAAAGGATACAAGGGAGCAAGAGGAACAAATGCATGGGACAAGGATCAAATGACGTTCACCAAAAAAGGGGCTCCCACAGTCATTGCCACAGTGGATGCAGACGGATCGTTTAACGACTTTATAGTAGAGAAGTATGGTCAGCATCTCAGTTTCGGCGGAAACACGATTGTAGGGCCTGCAAATGAGCAACCAAAATTATTAATCAACTAATACGAAATGTGGAAATTACCTATATAGTGAAAGAACGTCTATCATGAAGGCCTGGGCTAGAATAGTAATAAATAGAGATGATTAAGACTCATCCACAGGAAGCCTTTCCGTAATCCGGAGGGGCTTTTGTTGAAGAGCCATCTATCGCAAAAGACAACTATTTACGTAAACTTAGGAGGTTGGTGGATTTAGTTTAAAAATACAAGCCCTTTCAAAGCCGCGGTTCATTGACCCCATTCTAGAAAGGTGATACAATTTTTAAAAATTTACGTAAAAAATATCGGGAGTTGTGATTTGATGGCTACTATTAACGAGATCGCTAAAGAAGCTGGGGTTTCGATTGCTACGGTTTCCCACGTAATAAATAAGTCAAGGTATGTCAGTCCGGAACTTGTTGAAAGAGTAGAGGAGATCATCAAAAGGACCGGCTATGACAAAAAGTTAAAAAATAAAGGCAGCAAGCTGAAAATCGGCAAAAGCTCCGAAATCGCCATCGTCGTCCCTGATTTATGCGGTACTTTGTATGCGAAATTGGTTTCTACGATTTCTGAGTACTTAATTGAAAAAGGGTATAATCCGGTTGTTCATTTTCATCATGACAAGGTCGCTCAGGAAAAAGATATCATTACGAATATCGTATTCAATAAGCGGATTGCCGGGGCCATTATTGTCCCTGTAAGTACGGATGGCAAGCAGTTTGATAAATTAGTGCAGCATCGTATTCCTTTTGTCTTTCTAGACCGAACGGTTAAGAATATAGAGGCTAGCTCTGTGCTTTCCGATGGTGAAGGCGGAATTTATCAAGCGGCCATGCATTTGTTGAGATCCGGACATGAAGAGATCGCTTTAATTATTGAGAGAGGCCGCTTTTCCTCATCGGAGAGCAAGATCGAAGGTTACCGGGGCGCCTTGAATTCGTACAAGCTACCGTTTAGAAGCGAATTGGTGTTAGACGCAGACAACAATAGTTATGAGGATATCGAAAAAAAGGTTAGAGACGTATGGGTCCGCATTAAGCCGACCGCTTTTATTGCAAGTGGTAATCGAATGACGTTAAATCTGTTAAAGGTGTTGAACAAATTAGGCCTGGAATGTCCGACGGATGTGTCGGTTATTGGATTCGGCGATGAAGAGTGGTCTGAAATTGTGACCCCTCCTTTAACCATGCTTAAGCACGATACAGAGGAAATAGGAATTCAAGAGGTCAAGCTTTTGCTCAAACAAATGGAGGACCTTTCCAAAGGGGCTGAACAAATTAATATTCCCATGGAGCTCTCTATACAACGGTCGACCCAAGTTATAGGCAAGGGGCCATTCGGAGAGAGAACGATTTCCCCAGAAGAATTGACGATTTCTCAAGCAGAGGCGGATCAATTAAAGGCGGGAAATTATAAGGTTGCGATTTCCTTTCACTATGGGGGCACCGCATGGGCAAGACTGTATGAGAATGGAATTCGCAACACCCTGGATAAGTACGGAATTTCGATTCTTTCCATTACCAATGCACACTTCGATCCTATATTACAAGTCAACCAGTTGGAAGGGTTGAGGCTTCAACAGCCGGATGCGATCATCGCTATACCTGTCGATGACGAGGTGACGGCAAAGAAATTCCACAGTATTTCGGAACAAGTCAAACTCATTTTCATAAGTAATATTCCCGAAGGAATGAACAAAGACCAGTATGCATCCTGTGTTTCGGTGAATGAACGGGAAAGCGGTCAAAATGTAGCTTTGCTGTTGGGGAACTACTTTAAGAACGAGAAAGACGTCAAGATCGGTTTTATTGGTCACGGCGCTCCGTTTTATGGGACGCATTTGCGCGATGCTGTGGCGAAAGAGGTCATTACCACGAATTTCAAAAACATTGAAATTGTGAATGAGCAGTATTTCCATAAAATCGAAAACACTTATGAAATATGCAAAGAAATGCTGAAGACCAATCCTGAAATTAAAGGACTCTATATATCCTGGGATCGGCCGGCACTTGAAGCGATCAAAGCACTAAAGGAATTAAAAAGAGAAGATATATCGATGTTTACCTTTGATTTGGAAGTTGAAATTGCAACTTATTTAGCAAGAGGAGAAATGGTGAAGGGGCTTTCTAGTCAAAGGCCTTATCAGCAAGGTATTGCGGTTGGATTAGCGACGGCAAAAGCTTTGTTGGGACAAGATGGTTATAAATATATCGGCGTACAACCGTATCGGGTGGAGGCAAAAAATTTATTGAAAGCATGGAAGGATATAACACTTGAGCCGGCTCCGCCTGAGATTGAGAGCATTATATTAAATAAATTTACGTAAAAAATTAGGAAACCCCCTCTATTCAATAAAATTTTATTGAAATCGTTGACTTAAAAAACACTAGTATGCTATATTTTACGTAATCAATAGCTTGAAAGCGCTTCAACATAGAGTATCTGTTGCACTGTTTCGTTTATACAGCTACTCCGGACGCTTTATTAGCTAAAAAAGGAAATTCATTTAAGCCATAGGGGGTTATAAGAGTGAAAAAAATTTTTAAAGCACTTTCAGTGACGGTTTTGGCTTTAACACTTGCCGCATGCGGTAACGCTAAAAACGAAGCAACTACCGGCAATGCAGGCAATGCAGGCAATGCGGCAAAGGGTGACGGCACATTAAGCTTTGCTTTCCTGCCAAACACGCAAAATAATACGTTCCAGACGGCGATGACAAAAACCTACGAAAGACTGGCTAAAGAAAAAGGCGTAAAGCTCACTATGTTGGATCCGGATTACGACTTGAACAAACAAATGAATCAAATGTCTGACGCTGCAAACCAAGGATTTGATGCGGTGTTTATCATTCCGGTTGATTCTGCGGGAATTCGTCAAGGATTAGAACAATTAAATGATAAAAATATTCCGGTATTTAACGTGGATACTGCGGTAATCAAAGACGACCAGGACTTAGTTAAGAGTATAATCGCTACTGATGCTTTCATGGCGGGAAAATTGATGGGAGAGCAAATGGTAAAAGACTTTCCAAACGGCGGAGAAATTGCGATTTTGGATTTCCCTTCCAATGAAAGCTGTGTTCAACGTGTCGCAGGCTTCTTGGAGGGTCTAGGGGATAGTAAATCAAAATTCAATATTGTTGCACAGCAAGACGGTAAAGCCGCATTAGATGCTTCGCTGCCGATCGCTGAGGACATTATCCAAGCCAATCCTAATTTAGCGGCCATCTTTGCGATCAATGACCCTTCCGCACTGGGTGCAGCTGCAGCTGTAGAAGCAAGCGGCAAGAACATTAGCGTGTACTCCATCGATGCTTCTCCAGATGGAAAAGCTGCGATAGTAGATGGATCCCTTAAGGCGGTAGCGGCTCAGGTACCTATTCAAATTGCCGAAAAATCTTTCCAGGCAGCTCTTGATTTAATAGAAGGAAAAGAAATTGAGAAAGAAATGCTGCTGCCTTCTCACGTGGTAACCAAAGAAATGGCTGAAGAAACAGCTGGCGAGTGGCAATAATTCACGATAAAGCCCTTAAATTCGCATAGTCTCATTTTCGTAGAATTCAGGTTTATCTTGCATTCTACATTTTTTTTACTTTCGGAGGTGAACCTCATTGGCTGAAAACGTCCTGGAAATGCATTCGATTGCTAAGAGCTTTGGTCAAACACAAGCTTTAAACGGAATCAACTTCGAGCTTAAATCAGGAGAAATTCACGCTTTACTCGGTGAAAATGGTGCTGGCAAATCCACGTTAATCAAAGTGTTGGGCGGGATTCACCAACCCGATCACGGTGAAATTTTGATCCATGGAAAAACGGTGGACATCAAAGGCGTTCACGATGCACAAGCCCATGGGATCGGTGTCATTCACCAGGAAATCGTTCTCGTACCCTATCTGAGCGTTGCAGAGAACATTTTTTTGGGAAGAGAACCCGTTACGAAATTGGGATTGATCGATAGAAAGCAAATGAACGCTCAAGCCCAAGAAATGGTTAAGGAATTGGGACTAAACCTTGATGTGAACACCTTAGTCGGCGAGTTATCGGTAGCTCACCAGCAGTTAGTAGAGATCGTAAAGGCGATTTCTTTTAATGTAAAAATTTTAGTAATGGATGAACCTACGTCCTCGTTATCGGATGAAGAGGTCAAACATCTCTTTGTAACGATGGAGCGTTTAAGACAAAATGGCGTGAGCATCATTTACATTTCGCATAAGTTTGAAGAACTGTTTACCATAACTGATCGAATTACCATCATTAGAGACGGAACGTATGTTGGAACCGTGATTACGAAAAAGAGCGGCCCTGATGAGCTCGTGGCGATGATGGTAGGCAGAGAGTTAAAAAACTTTTATACAAGGACCTATTCTCGTCAAGATGAGGTTGTGTTGAAAGTCGAACATTTGTCAAAACAGAATGTTTTTGAAGATATTAGCTTTTCCGTACACAAGGGTGAAATCCTTGGCTTCTCCGGCTTGATGGGTGCGGGAAGAAGCGAGCTTATGCTTGCTATATTTGGCGCTTATGGTTATGATCACGGATCTGTTTCTCTGAACGGGGAAGAGCTGAAGATTAAAAGCTGCAGGGATGCCATTGAAAAAGGGATTGCACTGGTTCCGGAGGATCGCAAGGATCAAGGCCTCGTGTTAATGAATTCCGTTGGTTTTAATATGACGCTGTCCGAGCTGAAACACCTTATGAAAAATAAACTGATTGTGAGTGAGGAAAAAAGAAGCGCATTAATCAGCACTTATATAAAGAGTTTAAATATAAAAACGGCTTCGCCTGATGCGGAAGTTTCCAGTTTGTCCGGAGGAAACCAACAAAAAGTGGTATTAGCTAAATGGCTGGCTACGAATCCGAAGCTCTTAATTCTTGACGAACCGACAAGAGGCGTTGATGTAGGCGCGAAATCCGAAATTTATTCCATCATTAACGAGCTTGCCAAACAGGGGCTGGCGATTATTTTAGTCTCCTCTGAACTTCCTGAAATCATCAATATGTGTGATTCTGTTTGTGTCATGCGAGAAGGGAAATTGACCGCACACTTAACCCAGTCCGAACTAACTCAAGAAAATATTATGCGCTATGCAACAGGAGGTTAATATAGCATGACTCAAAAAGCGGAGAGATTAAACAACCCCATCATGTCAGTCATTAGAGGGAATATTGGAATTATTACTGTGTTATTGCTTTTATTTATCACGTTATCCTTCACTTCATCGGTATTTTTAACCCAGGACAATTTGATCACGGTTTTGAGACAGATCTCGATTAACGTCTTTTTGGCTCTTGGGATGACGCTGGTTATTATTCTCGCAGGGATCGATCTTTCCGTCGGGGCCATCGTGGCTTTGTCGGGAACCTTAACGGTAGGATTAATTGTTACCGCGGGAATGCCTGTTTATCTGGCCATTTTAATAGGCCTCCTAATCGGTGCGGTTATCGGATTCGTTAACGGGAGTATAGTCACCCAATTTAAGCTGCCCGCTTTTATTGTTACATTAGCTACAATGAATATTGCGCAGGGGATTGCATATCTGTACAGCGGCGGTCAATCCGTAAGGATTAGAGATGCAGCGTATACCTTGATTGGAACAGGACAGCTCTTTGGGTTTCTTCCGCTGCCGGTCCTGTATATGTTTATCTTAGTTTTTATCTTTTCCATCTTACTAACTAAAACGAAATTTGGAACCTATATTTACGCGATTGGTGGGAATAGAGAAGCTGCACGTCTTTCCGGCGTACCTATTAAAAAGGTGGAAATAGGGGTCTATACGATTACCGGTTTGCTAGCAGCCTTTGCAGGAATCGTCCTCTCCGCAAGAATGTACTCCGGTCAGCCTTCTGTAGGGGCAGGCTATGAAATGGATGCCATTGCTGCCTGTGTATTGGGCGGAGTTTCCATGGCCGGCGGCAGAGGCAGAATTAGCGGAACCATTTTCGGCGCCATGGTGATTGGTGTAATCAGCAACGGTCTTAACCTGCTGGGAGTAAGCTCTTTCTGGCAGCTCGTTGTCAAAGGCGTAATTATTTTGGTTGCCATCCTGGTTGATGCTCAAAAAGGAAAAAAACTGAGCTTTTCCTTAAAAGCAGCTAAACATTAAGACGAAAATCCAACCGGAGATTGAAAACAAAAGAAAAGAGGTTTATCTGTGGACAACAATAAGCAAAGCTTCAAATATAAATATCAGATTATGCTCAATAACCCGGATCATCTAGTAAGGAAGAAGGAGCCGGTCATCACGAAATTGAATTTTACGGAGGATCACGTTCATAAGGATAGTCTTGTCTTAAATGACGATGCGGACAATGCCATTCCTTTTCAGCTGATTGATGCTAGGTTGGAAGGGGACTTTATTCAAGAAGCTTCGATTGTATATCTAGTGGATATGGATAAATTAGTTACCTCTTACTGGCTGTATGCGGATGAAAAGCCTGCTGCGGTTGAGAGGGCGTTTAAAGGGATCGAGAAGCTGGAGGTCACCCAAGACGACGGGTTTAGAAGATTAGACACCGGTTACTACATTTTGGAGCTTTGCTCCGGAACTGCTGACGGAACCTCTTACGGTAAATGGGGAATCCGATATTTTGAAGCCAAAGCGGAAGGGAAGAACCTGATTAAGGACTACTCCAATGCGATTGGCGGATTCTATGGACCGTTTTTCACCCCGAAAAATGGGCTGATCAACCCTCCCGAGCATACTACGGTAGATTGTATCGTTGAAGAGGAAGGCCCGTTGTATTGCAGATATCTGTTTAAAGGCACGGTGCCTGATGGATTGGATGAGAATCTGAAGGGGAAAAAGTTCACGATCACGTGGGAGTTTTTTTACAATTCCCCATGGTTTAGAAGAAAGTATGATGTAGACGATTTTTCAACCACGGTAGACGGTATTCCTGTCGTAAACAAGATTACGGTGGGCGATGAATTCGAGAGCGGCAAAGGGGATAGGGTCTTTACATCCTTTGCTTCCTATGGCGGCACTTATTACAGAGAAGGCGATTTATACGCAAACATTTTGTCTAAAGGCGTTCATGAGCTGCTCGAGCATGCCGATGAACAAACTAACCCGAACATCAAAACATATAAGGATAGTATCGGGGAGGATATTAATAAAGTTTCCTGGGATTATTTCTGGAGGCTATTCTGTGTAAAAGAAGGAATTCTTAGTGCGGAAGAAATCAAACACCATATCTCTACCATTATTCCGGAGTCTCACGCACAAGTACATCAAAGTGAGAGAAACGAGAAGGTATTGTTTGATCGATTTGTGGATGTAAACAGCGCTCCGGAACAAACCATTTTCCCGATGAGTGCTAATAAAACGGCCGAGTTAAATGAGGAGACTGGCTATGCGATGGTATGGTATACGAGCAATGTGGTAGCCCGTTACCAAATTGTTCAGCGCAATGATTCCGGATGGGTCAATTGGGGCACGAATGGTGAGAACGAGCATCCGGAATTACCGACGGGGTCAACGATTTATTCGGCTTACGGACAATTCGACAATTGGGAATTACAGGCGGATACCATGGAGAAAAATATCGATTCCAAGCAAGGTCTTGCAGTTAAACTTAAATAGTACGTGATACAAGGAGCGGGTTATATTGTTTGGTTCGATCGAAGCAGGGGGAACAAAATTTGTCTGTGCCTTGGGAGATCAGGACGGTCAAATCGTCAAAAGGGTAACGTTTCCTACTACAACACCGGATGAAACCATGAATCAAGTATTTGAATTTTTTGATTCCTATCGACTGAAAGCGATGGGGATCGGTTCTTTTGGTCCGATTGATGTGAATCCGAATTCTCCAACCTATGGCTATATTAAGAATACACCGAAACGGTCATGGGCCAATTATAATTTTGTCGGTGCAATAAAAAGTCGGTATGAGATTCCGATCGGATGGTCAACCGATGTCAATGTAGCGGCTCTAAGTGAAGCAACGAAAGGAGCAGGCGCAGGACTAAACAGCGTTCTTTATCTGACCGTTGGCACGGGAATCGGTGGCGGCGCCGTCGTTGACGGGAAAATTTTGGAGGGATTTAGCCACCCTGAAATGGGGCATATCAAGGTCGAGTCCCACCCCAAGGATGAGTTTCAAGGGTTATGTCCATTTCACCATACCTGTTTAGAAGGAATGGCGGCAGGACCAACGATTGAAGCAAGATTAAAGCAAAAAGGGAGCGAGATCGACCCGAATCATGAAGTGTGGAGCTATTTGGCTCATTACTTGGCGCAAGCTCTATATGCCTATACCGTTGTATTAAGCCCTGACATCATTATTCTAGGCGGTGGTGTTATGAAGAGCGGACAGCTTCTCCCGAAGGTGAAGAGAGAACTGGTCGAACGTATAGCCAATTATGTGGAAACCCCGCCGATCGATAAGTATATATGCTTACCTGCATTAGGCGACGACACAGGGATAACCGGAGGACTGCTTCTGGCTAAAAAGGAATATGACGGAGTCGGTTAAATAAATCAAAAGAGGCCTGTCCCCCATAAAAAGAAGGGACAGGCCTCTTTTGCCGTTTGAGGTGGTAAGACGAGCTGGATCATGTAAAATTGCTTGAATCATTTTTCGGACATGTGCCAATTCCAAGTCGTAGCTGCTGCAACTATTATTCCAGCGTATTTTTCATTGCATGATACATCTGCTCTGTGTATTCGTCTATTTCATCTCGCGACATGCGAAGACGGGCCACAGAAGAACCGTACCCTATTTCCGTATGGCCCTGTGCTAGTTCTTTGAAAATTCCATCCGCGAAGGTATCTAACGGTTCGCCATGGGTGTGCAATCCCGTACCGCCTAAATCTGTATTAACGGCCGGAGGGGCAACTTCGATAACTTCGATGGACGTATCCGATAGCTGGTGTCTTAGACTCATCGTAAACGAGTGAAGGGCCGCTTTCGTTGCGGAATAGATCGGAGCAATCGCAAGAGGTGTGAAGGCTAACCCGGATGTCACGTTCAGGATGGTCGCCGATTCTTTGGTTGCAAAAAACGGAGCGAACAACATAGAAAGATGAAAAGGCGCTTCAATGTTCGTTATGATTTCCTGGTTGAAAAAAGGCCAGCTGTCCTTTGCGTCTGCCTTTAATACGTTAAAACGTTGTTGAATCCCTGCATTATTCACTAACACATTCACTTCCGGATAGTTCGCGGTTACCCAGTCAAACAAGGCTGTACGTTCAGATTCCTTCGTTAAATCACTTACATAAGTGATCAGGTTCGGCAACGCTTCTTTCGCCTGTTGGAGTACATGCTCACGTCGTCCGGTAACGATGACGGTGTTCCCAGCCTTGATAAACCGTTCTGCGAAAGCAAGCCCGATTCCGGCATTTCCGCCTGTAATAAGGATGGTATTCCCTGAAAGTTTCATGATCGTTCCTCCCCGATATGTTTTGTATAGCGCTCGATTTTCTCGTCAATCCCCTGCAAGGACTCTGTCATTAAAGCGATCTCGTCCAGCACCGCTTGTTTGTGGTTTCTCATCATTTCGAGTCGGCTTTCGATGGTAGTATCCCCTTCTAAGATCCAACTCAAATACTGCTTTATGGCCTTTATTGGCATATGCGTGTTCTTTAAGCAAATCACGGTTTGCAGAAGCGCCATCTGGTCTTCCGAAAATAACCGCCTGCCTGCTTCATCACGATCGATTAGCGGCAGTAGACCTTGCTTATCATAGTAGCGCAGCGTGGATTCCGGTATATTGAATTTGGCTGCGGCTTCGCTAATAGACCAATACTTCATTTGGAGGCCTCCGAACTTTACATTTTATGGTTTGCTTGTCGACATGAATAGGATACGACTTAAACCATGGTTTAAGTCAATGGGGGAAAATTTCTATCCGGGAATTTGCCGATAAAGACAGCGCGGGAGCCACGACTATTGTAGGGTTCCTTAGCCACTAAATTGGTAAGCCGAAGAAATTCTCCAATTTCGGTAACATAGATATCCGTCGTTGAGTTGTCGGGGAATATGCATAGTACTCTGATGGGACTCATTCCTTTCCTTCTGAAAATGTCTACATTCACTTTTTAATTCTGTTCGTAAAGCCCTGGATGGCGTCTTTTCATGGTTAATTAAGGTTTACTTTTGAAAAAAAAGGACATTCTTAATATATCAACAACAATCCTTATGGGGTATATTTTTATAAAATAAATTCTATAGTATCTTGGAGTAATTATATGGCTGGTCTATGGTTTGCTTAGGGTGATCGCTGTGAGTGATTTGATGAAGATGGTAGGGGAAGGCATTCGGCATTTCCGAAAACTGCGTGGACTAAGCCAGGAGGAGCTTGCCAGTAAGGCTGAAGTCCACGAAACTTATATTGGTAAGCTGGAGCGTTCCGAAAAAGTATGTTCTGTCGTGGTACTGGCCAAAATTACGAATGCGCTCAATCTCTCGATGGTGGAGTTCTTTAGTTATATCCAGCCTGTGAGCGGTGAGAAGAGTGAGTCAATACTTACAGAAATTGTGGACAGGCTCCGAAGCAGAAGTGAAAATGAGCAAAAGAGGATATTAAAAGTTATTGACGCTATGCTGGACGATCGGTTGAATTGAGAGGGAAAACCATAAGAAGGCCGGAGGTTAGGTTGCGGCTGTAGGCATGAGCATAGGGTACCTCATAAGTGGAGGGTGTTCCAAAGTTTACTTTGGGGCACCCTTTTTGCCTATTTATGATACGGAGAACCGTATCGTAAATGACGCGATTTTTTTTGAAGCGTTTAAATTCGGTGTAAACAGGCTTCAGTGAGCTTTTCCGCAGTTTTGCGGAAGGGGGTAACTCAAAAGGTGCTTCTGGACTGTCGGGTAGTTAATTTTACTAGCCAACTCCATTGTTCGCACTAGCCCCTTTCCGTTGTCCAGACACCTGAAATCGAAGACTAATCACAACAAGAATTAAAGCAACGGCTGTGAGGAATACACCAAGAAGGCGAAATCCTGCGAAGCTGAACGTCCCCCTCATGATGATTCCTGTCAATAAGGAAGATAAAATGGTACCCAGATACCGCGAAGTATTAAACAGTCCTGATGCTACACCGGCTATTTCTTTAGGGGAACTTTTAAACAAGGCTGCCTGCATACCGACAGAATTCAGCCCGTTACTGATCCCGAATGCGGTCAATGCAAAGCTCACGCTGATCACCGGTGATGTTTCATTTAAGGTCACGATCCACACCGAACCGACTGCCATCAAGATTGCGGATAACACTAATGCAGGACGGGGTCCCGATTTGTCGATCCATTTGCCTGCGATGGGGGAGGCAACAAGGGAGCTTACGCCTAAGGTCAGCATCAGGATGCCGGTATGGAACTCGCTAACATGACGCACCATTTGCAAATAGGACGGAAGCCCGAAGAATAGGGCATAGAATAGTAGGTTGACCAGCATGAATTGTACATTTACCCATGTTATCGATGGATATAAGGCAAATGTACGCAGCGGAATTAAGGGCGATGTCGTTCTTAACTCGTGTCGGATGAACACGCCCAGAGCCGCAAAGCCGATCGCTGCAACAACCCCATTCCATAATGAGACATATCCGGATGAGTTAGCCGACAGTACGCCAACTAGCAGGGCAACCAGTCCGATAGTAAAAAATATAATCCCTGGGGCATCAACCATAGCCAGCCATTTACGAATGGACATGCGGCCTTCAAAGGAAGCCGGTCGACCTCTGGGGATCATTCTCCAAGCTAAGAGAAAGCTTAGGACCACAAACGGAATATTGACGATAAAGATTGAAGGCCAATCCCACCACTCTAGCAAGATTCCCCCGGCGAAGGGTCCGATGGCTGCCGCTCCGGACATGAAAATAGAGAGAACGGATAGGGCTGTCGCCTGCTTCTCCGTTATATGAACGCGTACAATGGCCATTCCAGTTGCAACCATCATACTTGTCCCGATCGATTGCACAATACGCGACACGATTAGCCAACCAAAGTTAGGTGAGAACGGAGCCAGTAAAGAAGAAATGAAAGATACGACAAGGCCGGCTAGGAATATTTTCCTCCGCCCGAATAAATCGCTCAACTTGCCGACGACGGGCTGCGCAATCGCACTTGCAATGTAGAAGGAGAAAATCAGCCAGGATACCACGTTGAAATCTAGATGATACACGTGTTGCAGCCTCGCGATTGCGACAGCAATCATCGAAGAATTTAACGGGTTCAACATAATCCCGAGCCCGACGGCTATCACTAACCATCTACTTTGAGCACCCATTGCAAATCATCCCCTTTATGTTTGTATAGCTATCTTACTTGAGTATTTACATTTACTCTAACGCATTTTGTGATATAATCCCATTTACTAAAAGGAATGAATGGGGCGTTGAAATGGAACTTCTTCAATTGCAGTATTTTCTCACGGTAGCTCGCTTGGAGCATATGACTGAAGCCTCACGAGCGCTGCACGTTACGCAATCTTCGCTCAGCCGAACGATTCAGCGTCTTGAGGAGAGTTTAGGTGTCCCTCTCTTTAATCGATCAGGCAGAAAACTGAAATTAAGCGAGGCCGGAAGCCGATTCCTTCGCCGTGCGGAAAGGGCTTTGTTTGAACTGGAACAGGGGAAGCTGGAGCTTAATGATTTAGCTGGCCGGGTGCCGGGCACACTCGAATTAGCGGTAACGACCGCAAGCACGTTACCCAATATCCTTCGAGCGTTTCAAAAAAGGAGGAACAACATTCAAGTCCACGTGCAAATGACGAGCTTGTGGGAAATGATCGCGCTCCTCCATAGAGGAGAAGTCGACTTTTGCTTATCCTCCCCGCCAATTTATGAGGAGGACATAGAGTGCCAAATCGTGTTTGTTGACCCGATCCTCGTTGCCGTTCCGAATGGACATCGGCTGGCGAACCGAAACAGCGTTACGCTGTTGGAGCTCAGGGAAGAGCGGTTTGTCGGGGTAAAGAGGGGTTATGGGATTCGCGGTATTGTAGACGCCGCCTGTAAATCGGTTGAATTTGAACCCCATTATGTGTATGAGGGGGATGAACCAGCAAGATTAAGCGCACTCGTGGAAGCCGAGATCGGGATCGCCTTTATGCCGAGTACGGCCAGAAATGAAAGAGACCCGATCCGTTATCTCCATGTCGACGACCATAACTTAGTGCGGGAAATCGCATTGTTACGGCACAAAAGTCGGTACCTTACGCAGGGGGCTTTGGAATTTCGGGAGGTGGTCATTGACTATTTCGAGACACTTTCCAAGCAGAGGATATAGTAGGTCTACGTATCGATAACGGACCGATGGAAGCTTTTTGGGGAACCTTGAAATGTGAGATGTATTATCTGAATACACATCGCACGTTTGAAGAACTCAAGAAAGACATTGATGCCTACATCCACTTTTACAATAACCAGCGTTTACAAGCAAAATTAAACGGCCTTAGTCCCACGGAATTCAGGACGAAGGCCGTCTAATACCTTTACTTATTTGTACTGTCTACTTGACGGGGTGTCCTTCATTTCGCTCTATAGATGATACGCTGAACCGTATCATAAATGACGCAAATTTCTGGTAACGCGGGTTACGGACCATCTGTCTATTAGCAAAAATAACAGCGGCCAATCCCATAGCGACGCAACCCCGTTTTAAAACAGCCGCAGTATATGTGTTATTCGCGTTCCCGGAGGAGATTGCGCAATCTTCGATCGGTCAGCCACAGGCGGCATACAGGATGGGGCAGAGCATTCCGAGAACGCCTATTGTTGCAAGGTGGTGCTCCGAAAATCCAAGTGCGAGCGTACTTTCCACCACTGTCGCCGGCTTGGCATTGTTAATCCAAGTATAAGTGCGCTCTCCGTCATCCTTAACCTTGAGCTGCATCCGTGTTCATGTAGTTGATTGCCCACATATGGCCGTCCAAGTCCTCGAAGGCCCAATGATACATGAAACCATAATCTTCAGGTTCTTCGTACGATTTTCCGCCCAAGGAGACCGCAGTATTCACGATTTCATCCACCTTTTCCCGGCTCTCGAAGGCCAATGCGATCGTCATTTGCGCATACTTGTCCGTATCAACGGTTTCCTTCTGAGTGAGCGACTTTAAAAGTTCTTTGGTGAGCAGCATGACCTGCAGATTGTCGCCGATCACGATGGCTACCGACTCCTCATTCTCGGGGAATTGCGGGTTGAGCTCGAATCCGAGTCCGGTGAAGAACGCCTTCGATTGTTCTACGTTGTTTACAGGCAGATTGAAGCTCGTGAATGTGGAGGTTAATGCCATATTTAAACACCTCATCTTCAAATTGGTTTTTGATGACTTCGTTTATTTAGACGTAAGTCGATCAGGGAATTCATCGGTCCAATCGATCCGGAAGCCCGAATCGATAAAATAATTTCGATTGATGAAATTATGGACGTGGAATACAGGTATCTATTTTCCGCATGTGAATCGGCGTAACAACGTGCCGAAACCAAAAGTGGGATGGCTATGCGATGGTGGAACTTCTGTGGGTTCTCCTTTGCTGATATGCTGATATCAAATCAAAGGAGGAGCGACAATCATGAAAATCAGCATACTGGGAACAGGGAATATGGGGAAGGCATTAGTAAAGCAAGTGGCGATTGATGAGTTAAGCCGTATCATAAATAAGGGCAACGGTTTTTTTAAAACTAGTCAGCGATGAATCAACATCAGCACATCAAACAGAGGCCTTAGGTTGAAGTGCGGGCGCAGGCGAGAATGTCCGCGGTCGTGCGGATTCTCCCGATGCGTGGAAAGATGATTTTCCTCACGTGTTCATGTTCCGCCTCGCTGAAGCCGGTCATGGCGTCTATCGCAAAAATCACCTGATAACCATGGGCGAAAGCTTCACGAGCAGTGGTATCGACACCGATGCCAGAAGCAATGCCGCAAAGCACGATCGTTGTGATGCCCCGTCTGCGCAACTGTTGATCCAGGTCTGTTCCGTAAAATGCTCCCCACTGTCGTTTTGTGATTAAATGGTCGGTAGCGGTGACTCCAATCTCGGGTACAATCTCATCCCACCCAGGCATCAGATTCAAGGCGGGTGGAGCTTGATCCAACAACGGACGTGGCATATCTTTGAAGTCTTTTGTGGATACGCGAACTAGTCCTACGAAGGCGCCAGCCTCACGAAATGCTTGCACCATGGTGGCGGCGCGACTGACGACTTGCTCCGCGGAATGAGGGGCATAGTGGGTTCCCAGCCATCTTTGCAGGTCAATTACAATTAATGCCGTCGTAGACATTTGAAACATGAGTTCTTCCAAGATCAATCACACTCCATTTGGGAAATTGAAACAAGTTTTTGACCTAAAGTACAGTAAAGTAAACTAACGGTCATTTGACTGCATGTTCAATATTTTGTACTATGATTCAAGAAGATGTCAAGAGGGGACTCGTAAGGGATGAGTGTAACCAAGCAGGATATTATTCGTTCGGCTTCAAAGATGCTTAAAGAAAAAGGGTTTCAGGCGACCTCGATACAAGAAATCGCCCAAGACTGTTCCATTGCTAAGGGTTCGGTGTATAAATACTTTCCTTCCAAAGAGGACTTAATGTGCGCGGTTTTTGACGAGTGCCAGACGGCTTATTTTGATCAGGCCGAGTTTCTGAAACAAACCGAAACGGGGACTCTCAAGGAGCGGCTTGTGAATCAGATTGTATTTCGCTTTCAATATTTTATTGAATATAGATCCATTATGGTCGATTTCATCGATCTCCCTATTACGCAGTATGCGAACTTTCGTTTGCTGAGGAATCATGTTCGCGCCCGAATGATGGAATGGCATAAATATTGGCTGCTTGAAGTTTATGGTGAGAGTATCGAGCCGTTTCTCTGGGATCTAATTTTTATCTACCGCGCGATCCTGAAGGACTATCTGCAACGCATCATCTATGAAGTGAACCTGCTGTCGATAGAGGATACGGCTTGGTTTATCATCGATAAAGTGGATGCCCTAGTCAAACATATGTCCGAGTCAGGTTCTAAGGGGCTGCTCGGGCGAAGTGCTTTCGAAACATTCATTCACTCAAACTCAAGCGACTGGAAAAAGGAAAAAGAACGGATTGCCGAGGAAATGTTCGGCCGAGTGGTTGCGTTAGTAGAGAATTGGCCTGGAGGAAGCGCTCGGCGGAGGGAACTTCAAGAAATTGTCCAGCTGTTAGGAGAGGAGTTCTCCCAAACTCAACCCAGAAGGTCACTCATTCAGGCGCTTTGCGATTACTTGGAGCAGGAGCAGGAGCTTAGGAGCCCGGTTATTCAGTGGAAGCAAATTGTCTTGGAGGAATGACCCCATCGTTTGAATGCTCCGCTCAATTGCAATTGACAACAGCGGAATAACTTGCCGTTACTGACACGCGAAGAACCGTATCACAGTAACGGCGAAAATTGGGTTGAGGAGTTTGGGACTTAGCATCGAAGACATGGTATACGTTCTGGGCACACGAAATGAAGTATCCCACAGGAAAATGAAGAAGGGGGCGCCCCTAGGTCATTTAATATGACTTTGGAGAGCGCCCCTTTTCAATCGGAAGGGTCTTCACTTCATTCAGTAATCGCGTGCAGCGTCAAACCAGCGCTGAGCCATCTCCTCGGGTATAGGTTGGCCGATCAGGTGATCAGACTGGCTTAGTTGCCATACTGCTTCACCAAGGTCTTCTCTCTCAACGGTTTCGATCCCTTTGAGTGTATTGAAGCGCACGGTAAAAGCGGTAATGGCTGCCTCAGCATCGGCGAGGCTGCAAGCTTGGGCCAAAGCTGCCTGGGCAACGTCGTAGGCTTCGTTAGCCAGTTTAGCCAGACGTTTGGGCCAGGATGAAAAAGGACGGCCAAACTCGGTCGTCCACCACTCAGGATTTCGTAATTTGCTCACTGAAGTATACCCGTTCCACGGGCGGGTGTTAGCCCGTGTTTTCATTTGCTGCCTTAGACGCTTGCCGGTGATCTCCTCCACGTTGAAGGCGATAAAACTGTCAAGCAACGGCAATGTATCCAAGGGCGGCAAATCACCCAGATCAGGCATGAAGCGCAGCTCCAGATTTGTTAACCGGGCCTGACAAGCCAGCTGGCCCAAGTCGCAGAAGTTGCCCCACAAACTCAGTGATGTAAGGTTTGGGAAACGGCTTAGACACTCCAGCGAGATAGGCTGTGCCAACGGTTCGTTTCGGAGCGTCAGATTCGTGACCTGATGCAGCTCACCCAGGCCGGGCAGCAGGAAGGGAACACCATTATTGCGTCGGCTGGTACGCGGCGCCAGGGTCAGAGAGTAGGGCATATCGCCATCGGCTGAGAAGCGCGACAGATCGCCGGATACACTCAGGCGGAAATAATCAAGCCGATTCGGCAGCTTCAGGTGCAACCTACTTCCAGACGGGTCCAGCCCGATATGCAAGGCATGCAAGTTGGAACGGCTGGCATCCGCCACCGTGTCTGCAGACAAGATCGGAACCCACGTCATTTCTTCAATGGGGCGTTCCCGAGCCCAGTCGAAGAACCCGGCGTCGCTGCCTGTGTAGTATAGAAATCGTGGCCAAGGCGAGCCTGCCGGTGTGGCAAAGGCATCGAATACAGTCCAATCGATATGAGCATCAGGCTCGACGTGCAGGTCTGCCTTCCTGCCCAAACGTGACGGTCCAATGGAGAGGCTGCCCACGCCGGGTTCGATGATAAGCGTATGGCTGTGGGGGCCAATTAGATCGATGGGATAACGTCCAACTTCTCTAATCGAATGCGCAGGGAGCCTAGCTTGGTTATTATTTTGCACTTCCTTCATCCCTTCTTCTTATCACCTGCATTCTGCGTAAGTCCACAACATTTCAAAACTTTAGGTCTCACTTCCATATGTATTTGTAGCCAATAGTATCATTAAATCCGCTTTTCAACTAGAACTACATCCAGCATATAGAGTTGGTTATGGTTACTGAAATATAAAACTGATCATACATCCCCATATCAAATCGCCTATCGCCTGCCTGACAAGAAGGATGGGGTTACTCGCTGGGTAAGGAATGTATTCGTGAAGCGGGAATCGTGGAATCGTAAGAAGTTGGGTATAATGATATCATGTAGTAAGTTCAGAGTACGAACACAGTATACAATCAAATACAGACAAAGGAAGTAAACGATCATGATCGATATCATCATTCCGACACCTAATGTAACCATTACCAAAAAGGTTGATCCTCAGGAAAGCAACATTTACGGCTTCACCGAATTTCACCTGATCACTAGAGAGTTAGGTGGGATTTTTATGTTTTACAACGATAAGGATGAATTGTTGTTCGTCGGAAAAGCCAGAAAGCTACGACCGAGAATAAAAAAACATTTTGAGGATTCCGTATCCCCGATCAGAATGCATAGAGACGAAGTAACGAAAATCGAGGTTTGTATCGTTGAAGATCCTGTCCATAGAGAAATTTATGAAACGTATATCATTAATGAAGGCAAGGCCAAATATAACGAAGACAAAGTATTTTTCAAGCAGGCCTAAATGACAAGCAATCCTAAACAACGTTACCGTTTCAGTGAAGCGCCAATCTGGAAAGTCCAGCGAGAATATTATGAAGAGAAGGGAACAAAGGCCTGGAATAATGGCCAAGTTCCCCAATATATAACGAGTAATCCCATGATCGCTGCTGCATATGCAGAAATGATCTTCGGGTTTCTTCAAGATCGAGTGAATAGGGGAAATGGCTCTGAACCCGTGTATATTGTGGAGCTTGGAGCAGGAGCGGGACGTCTTGCTTTCCATTTGTTAAACGAATTGTGTCAGTTAATAGACTACGCCGGGATCCCGCTGCCTTCGTTCCGCTATATCATGACGGATTTGGCCATGGACAATGTTATGGCATGGAAGGGGCATCCCGCGTTTCAAAAGTTCATTGCCGAAGGATTACTGGACTTTGCGCGATTTGATGCTGTGCATGATTCCGTGCTGAACCTCATTGCATCAGGCACAACGATTCGTGAAGGAGATTTAAAACAACCAATAATCCTTGTTGCCAACTACTTCTTCGATAGCATACCGCAGGAATTGATTTACATTGGAGATGGGGAAGTTTATGAAACAGATGTTTATGTTCAACATTCCGAACGTCATGATTCGCTTCAACCCGCAGAATGGTTAGATCAAATCACTTTACGCTATGAGCATCGACGAGCGCCCGAGTACGAACAGGAAACCTATCCTTACCGCAATGTGATTTCCCTGTATCAGGAAGAACTAGAAGACTCGCATATTTTATTTCCTGCTGTCGGTATCGCTTGTTTGGAGCGTTTGAATCGGTTATCTCCGTGTGGATTTCTATTGATAACCGCAGACAAAGGAGATCACTTGCTGGATAGCTGGAAATTTGCGGAACCGCCCGAGTTGATCTTACATGGAAGTTTTTCTTTAACGGCAAACTACCATGCGATGAAGTATGTCTATGAACAAAAAGGAGCTGCGGCGTTATTCCCTCCGCATCATTATAAGAATATTAATGTGGGCTGTATTCTCCATTTGGATAAACCCGCGGATTATCACAACCTGCGATTAGCTTACCGTCGTTGTATTGAACGCTTTGGTCCTGATGATTTTTTTAGTATGAAATGGTGGGTGGACCGCAATCTGGATAGCATGGGGTTGCAGCAAATCTTAAGTTTTTGGCGTTTGGGCGGCTATGATGCGGAATTTTTCATACAGAGCACGAAGCGGATTTCCAACCTATTGCCAGCATCAAATGAAGAAGAAAAACAGGATTTGCTTAGGGGCGTTCAACGGATGTGGTCCTCGTACTACGTCATGGGGCAGCGATATGATCTGGCGCTCGATGCCGGATTGATCCTATTCGAGATGGACATGTACGAACACTCCAAATATTATTTGGAGATTTCGGTACAAGAAGAGCAAGACGAGGTCGTATCCACTGTATTTTATTGCCTTGCCATTTGCTGTTTCGAGTTAGACTTCGTTGAAGACGCAAAGAGGTACTTACAAAAGTTGTTGGAACTTGAGCCTGAAAACGAAGAGGCATTAGCGCTGTTGAGCTATTGATGCGGGTATCCCAAAATATGACCAAGGTTCGTTTGATCTCTTTGGGACCGTTCTGTCGGATGAAAAAATAAGGAGTCGCTCCGCAGAGGGATGGCACCCGGCAATAAGCGAGTAGAAAGGAGCATCATCCTATGGAAGTAACCGCACAGGAAGTGGCAGAATGGATGGTCAAGGAAATTAGGTCTACGGGAACGTTATACCAGACCGATGCCATTGAATATGTGAAGACTCATTTCGGCGAACAGTTCGTATTCGTGAATGAGAATGGAAATACATCGCTGTCTAAAGAGGTGAAGAAGGCTTTCCGTAAACTCCACGGCGGCAGAATTGCTTGGGACCGCGACGGATTCTTTTGGGCTTGGACCTGAGGAGTATTATGCAGTATTGAGATATACGCTTGCAAGTTTAAGAGCAGGCACTTAGGCGCAATCTTGAATATTTTGGGACTCTCAGCCTTTAGCTTGATTTTATTAGGAAAACGAATATTAAATATTCGTTCAGGCTGTCGAGAAAGTCTCGACAGTCTTCTTTTTGTTCATTTGATTTAAGACGACACCGCGTTAATATTATATAGTATAGATAACTACTCATGAACGGATGGTGTTTTTGGTGCTGAGATCTAACCGGGGTAAGCAAACAAAGCTACGAATTTGTTTCAATCGAAGAGTTGGTTCCGCAGGATCATTTGCTGCGTAAAGTGGATAAGTATATCGACTTCTCATTTATTGAGGATAAGGTTCGCCCCTAGTATTGCGCAGATAACGGGCGGCCAGCCATTGACCCAGTCGTCCTGTTCAAGATGATTTTTCTCGGCTACTTTTACGGCATTCGCTCCGAACGCCAACTGGAACGCGAGATTCAAACCAATTTGGCTTATCGCTGGTTTTTTGGGGCTGGGCTTAACCGATAAAGTCCCGGACCACTCGACGATTAGCTGGAACCGGCGCACCTGTTTGCAAAATGGAAGTTTACCTGCGACACCAAGAATAACTATTATGTTTGTCCAGGGGAACACCGTCTGAATTACCGGACGACTGACCGGAAGGGTTACCGACAATATGCGTCGGATCCGGAGTATTGTAAACAATGCCCTATGCTCGCGCAATGCACGCATTCCCGGAATCACCGGAAGGTGTTGACCCGGCACATCTGGGAAAACAGCAAAGAGTGGGTGCGAGCCAACCGACTGAGCCGGGACGGTAAACAATTGTACCGTAAACGAAAAGAAACGATTGAGCGAAGCTTCGAGGACGCTAAAGAGCTCCATGGGTTTCGCCATTGCCGTTTGCGCGGGTTGGCTAACGTCAAGGAACAAGCCTTGATGACGGCCGCCGTGCAGAACATGAAAAAGATGGCGATCCACCTGGATCGCCTGGAGAAGCGGGGGGGATCCCCCCTTTTTTTGGTCTTAAGCACAGTGCAAATGAAAAAAAGAGAAACCCAGTGTCCAAAAGACACGGGTTTCTCGACAATCTGAGGGGCACCCAAAAGGGTGTCCCTTTAAGCGATATTCCAGACAGAGGCCCTTCGATTAAATCCCCAATGAGATATGCGATCTCGTCCGGCGCGTCCTCCAGGCAGTAATCATTAGCCGTATTGCAAACGAAGTTCAGAAGATCGTCTCCTAAGCCGCGTTCCTCTGGATCTCAGCCATGAAGAACACTCCAGTCAAGAAACTCACGGCTATAGATGTCGGAAATTCTGTCCAGCACACGCTCCGCGTGTTCTGTAAATTTCAAGTCCGCCACCCGATCTTTCAACAAGAACACGCCGGTCTCATTGCGGTTTTTGCCGAGGGCGCCTTCAAATAATAGGTTGGCGCCATGCGTAGGCGGAGAGGCAAACAGCTTCATAAATAGCCCAAACGATGCGGTAAGTCCGGAATCTTTTCCTTTTCTTAGCGTGTTGTTGATTCCCGGGTCGACGCTGCGGATCTTGATGCCTTCCTTGGCAAGTTGCGGTGCGACGGCTTGGGTCCACAACGAAAGAGCCAGCTTTGAAGTCGCATAAGGGCCATACATTTTGCGGAAGGTTTTGGGATGCTCCAAGTTTTCGATCGAAAACTCCTTCGTAAATCTAAACACCTGCGATGAAGTGTTAATCACCGTTTTTAAGCTGCCGTTTGTCAACAGTTCCTTCAATTCCATCAGAACAATATAAGGAACGACCGTCAGCAATTCATAATGCATTTCGCGGCCTTGTTTCGAATAGCGCAGCTCACTTAAGCCTCCTCCGGCGTTGTTGAACAAAATATCGATCCGCCGCTCCTTGCTTTTGATTTCTTCCAAAGCGTGTCTCAAGCTGCCATAATCGGTGAGATCCTTCACTTTATAGGTTCGGAGCTGTCCGTTCTTGAGGGCATTTTGCATGAGCATATCGTCCGCCGGAAAATCGGAACGGTTCAAAGTAAGGACCTGCCAGTTCTGCGATAGAAGTTTCCGGGCTAATGCCAAGCCGATTCCCTGGCTCGCGCCTGTAATCAGTGCGATATGTTCTCGCTGGTTTGTATTCAATGGATGTTCCCCCTCCGGCTTCAGATCTGGGAGCCGCCTCCGTCGACAGGGAACTCGGCCCCGGTGGTATAGGTGGCGTCAAAGGCCAGGAATGCTACGACTTTGGCGACCTCGACGGGATCCCCCAAACGCAGCATCGGGATCTGCTGTGTCATCTGTGCCTTTGTCTGTTCGGCAACTTCCTTCGGCATGGCCTTCTCTAAGATCCCTGTGTCAATGACGCCAGGACTGACTGCGTTGACGCGAATATTTCGAGGCAATAACTCGCGTGCCAGACTTCGAGTCATAGAGCGTAGCGCCGCTTTACTGGCTGCATACGCACTGAGCATGGGGAGACCCACGACGTTCACGATGGAAGTGGTCAGGACTACCCCGCTTCCTGTGCTCAGGAGTGGAGCGAGTTTTTGTACGGTGAAGTACGACCCTTTGGCGTTGATTGTAAAAATCTCGTCGAACGTTTCTTCCGTCGTTGACTCGAATGGAACAAAGCCGGTGACACCTGCGTTAACGAACAGGGCATCGATCGTTCCAAATTCAACCTTCACTCGATCGGCCAACGCGGCGATATCCTCCAATGAAGCGGCATCGCTCAGGAACGAGGTGGCGTTGCCGCCAAGCTGTTCACGAGCCGCGTCAAGCGTCGGCTGAGTACGTCCGGTAATCAGCACGTGTGCTCCCTCATCCACTAGCAGCTTCGCTGTCGCGAGGCCGATTCCACTGCTGCCTCCCGTGATCACGACCTTCTTGCCGGAAAACTTGCCCTTACTGGATAGTTCCATTTGAATCGTCCTCCCTTTGTATAATCCGCAATCGGATGATTAGGTACAGGAACGATTATACAACAGGGTATTTACTAAGTAAACTAAATTAACTAAATTAGTTAACCTAATTCATTTCATTATTAGTGTAAATAAAAAGCAAATTTGTTATAATGCATTTGATACGTATCACAGAGAGGGGCATTCATTCGTGAGAAAAGCCGTGAGTGTGGAGAAATATATAGAAAAAATAAAACCCGTGATTAGAAGAACAAAGTTCAGTCAACTGAAAGTCGACGATCTCGCAAAATATATGGATATCAGCAAAGTGACACTATATAAGTATTTTGCCTCCAAAGATGACATCATCGAACAAGTTGTTGATTATTACATGGATTACTCGAAGAAAGCTGACGCTACGGCCAATGATGATTCCGTCTCTTTTTTGGAGCGGTTCCAAATCACGTTTTTACAATCTTTGATGTGTGCCGTGTATATCTCCGATTTGTTCTTGCAGGATCTGAAGGAATTTTATCCGCACCATTTTGATAATCTGTCGGTAACCCTGCAAAATCGGAATAAAAACTTGCAAGCTTTTTTTGAATCCGGCATGGAGCAACAGATTTTCAACAGATTGAATGCCGTATTGTCTATGGTTCAAGATGACGCTGTGCTGCGGCGGTTTATCGAGCCTTCATTTTCGATTCAGTATGATATCACCTTGAAGCAAGCCATTATGGATTACTACCGCATGAAGCAGTATCAATTGCTAAAACCCGAATACCTGAAGATGATCGACGACTCCCATATGGAGGGGAAAATCGTTCATATTTTGCAAACCATCTCATAACCCTTCCAACTCCCAAAAGATGCAAATCTGCAGGAATTCTATGTGATCAAGGCTGTCTGATGGGGCACTAGATGCTCAGTTAGGCTGCCGAATACGCTTAGTCCAATTGTACTCCCTAAGGATTGAAACAATTGGACTGTTCCGAGAGCAATGCCGCTTTGCTCCTTGTCGACCGACTCCTGAACAATTAAATCGGTACCCTCAATAGGGGGGCCTGATCTCTTTGCTAATAATAAAAGAGGCAATCGCCTCAAATAGATTTTATCTACTTTGGGGATTGCCTCTTTCTGTGTAAGGTCATTCCTCTTAGGGTTCGAAGCTAGCTGTACACAATTTCGTGCTCTTCGCGGTTAACATGCAGCTCCCAGTATTTCTCTGCAATTCGTTCGGGTGAAAAATGAGTGCCCGGAGCTACCGCTCCTGCAATGGTAACCGTTCCGACAAATACACCTTGAGGTTTTAGTTCATCAGCCAGAGTAAAGGCTAGATTGCGTAGCGCTGCTTTGCCTATGGATACAGAAGCGTAGTCTGCCATAGGATACAGCGCAAACCCGCCACCTGTGAAGAGGATCGTTCCTGATTTTTGTTTTACTTGTTCCGGGATAACTTGTAGTGCACAATGTAATGCACCGGCTACATCCACTTGGTAATGAGACACAAGAGATTCTGCGGTTAGGGAAGTTGGTTTTCCGCCCCTTAGGACAGCAGCGTTGTACACCAGCACATCTGTAGCACCATAGTTTCCCTTAATTTGGTCAAAAGCTTCGGTTAATGACAGAGGATTCGCTGCATCCGCTACGATGGCGTAAGCTTCTATTCCTTCCGAGCTCAACTCCTGAACATATTGATTTAGCGCTTCCTGATTTCGGGAGACCAGGACAACACGAAAATGATTAACGCCAAATTTTTTAGCAACATGATTTCCGACACCTGGGCCTGCACCAACCACGACGATTAGCTTCTTATTCATTTTTTATCCTCCCTAATAAATAAGTTCAATGAAGAACAATCGCACATCCCCTTCGTCTCCATTTCCATTATTAGTATGTCACAGTGTTTTCGAAATCCTTAGCCTATTTATATCGGTTTTTTGCCTAATCCTATCAAGACCATACAAACTGAACAAAATATCGATTAGAATGGATTTGTTAAAACTGACGGGAAGGGGGAGTAAGTGATGTCTGAGAAAAGTAATGCACATCAGCAGAAACTAGCCGAGCTTATTGAGCGTTATTCTGATGGAGGCGGCGTACATGCCACCTCTATTCCATCCTTATTCCTGATCCGTGCATCCGCTATGGCAGAACCAATCTATGTTGTTGACGAGCCTTCTTTTTGCATTATTGTGCAGGGGGAGAAGGAGATATGGTTGGGGGAGGAACACCTTCGGTTTGGTGTCGGGAAGTATCTGGTAACGTCCGTTGACTCACCTGTAGTAGGTCACATCAAAGCTTCAATAGACGCTCCTTATTTAGCTCTCAAACTTGAGTTTGCACCGAGCGAAGTTTTAGAGTTTTTAGAGGATAAAGAGGTTCGAGCAGCACATAGGAAAAGTACGAAGAGGGCGATGTTTATAAGTGAAGTGGAACCGCCTTTGTTGGACGCAGTGGTAAGGTTTGCGGCTTTGCTAGACAATCCAAAACACATTCCGAAACTCGCCCCTTTATTCAAAAAGGAAATCCTTTATTGGATTCTACAAGGACCGTATAAAGATGCTTTGGCACAAATGGCCCTAAAAGGAAGTAACGCCTTTCGTATTAAAAAGGTGATTGAATACATTATCGAAAACGTTAAGCGGTCATTTCAAATAGAGGAACTTGCGGAAATGGCTAATATGAGTGTTGCATCTTTCCATCGGCATTTCAAATTAGTGACTGCCATGAGTCCCATTCAGTTTCAAAAACAATTGAGATTGCAGGAAGCGAGGCGTTTGTTATTAGCTGACTCGTCAGATATAGCCAATATCGCCTTCAGAATAGGTTACGAAAGTCAATCGCAATTCAGTCGGGAATATTCCCGTATGTTTGGTTTTCCACCTAAAGTGGATATAAGCCGAATGAAAGAGAACTCAGGTTAAATTTGAGCGCAATTTTTCCAAATCGTCGTTCAGTTTATTTACATTCAATTGGCATACACGTAAGTTCAACTTACCCACCCGCTCCATCACAGTCTTACACGCATGGGCGTTCGGGTTCGGAAAAGACGATATGTCGCATAGACCCGACTTTGGAACCAATTTCCTGGCCGGAGTTGCGTGAACTGTGCGGCAATCTCTATAGTAGAAGGGAAACGACATACGAACGGAGTGGTGGGGAGAAATGGAGAGCGAACGCGTGCTTCAGCAAAATTTAGACGAAAAAAGTGAGTTTCAGCGGTTGTTTCAAATGCATCTGCTGTTTGAGGAGAACGCGGAACGGCCGAATGCGGAAGCCATTCGGAACGCGTTAGAAACCCGTTGCGGGAAAACGGATACCGTGTCGCCAGACGACGCATTATCGTCGTTTGCCGTAGAGGCTTATAAAGTAGCCTACCAGGAGGGAGAACTGCCGGCCCAGGTGATGATGGCCGACGTGACTCCTTTTCAACCGGAGACGATTACCGACTTGGAGCGCACCCAGTTTTGGACGATGCCGGATGCGGAGGACGTTCTGCAAAAATGCCGCTATAAGCTGCTGATCAGCGACTTCATGGCGGCGGGGCTGGACTATAAATCGCGCAGCGCCTTATTGGCGGATTGGCTGGAGGTTGCCGTAAGCCTGTTCCCGACCTGCAAAGCGATCTGGATTCCATCGAGCGGGAAATTGCTGCATCCGGCCGAAATTGTGGATAATCCGTACGAAGGAGCCGCGAGGTTCTTGCAGTTCGGCATGAATATCCGCTATTTTAACATTCATGGTACCGAAGACAGCTTGGTCGATTCGCTCGGCCTGTTTGCTCTTGGACTTCCGGATGTCCAGTATCATTTTCATACGTTGGATCCGGACGACGTGTCACGGCATGCATTCGCTGTCGCCGCCTACTTGTTTGAAGCGGAGGTGCCGGTGAGCGACGGCGAGACGATCGCCGGCTTGCTGAACGGGGAGATGGCGCCGGATGTGCATTGGCCTTGCAGGTTCGAAATGGCGCTGATCCAGCCTTCCAGAGAAGTGATGGACGTCTGTCCGGACGAATATGCGGCAGGAGAACGGGATTAAATCTGGCCGACGTTTCAAGGGGGCAGTCCATGAACAGAACAGATCGTTTGTTGGCCATCGTGCTGGAGCTGCAGGGCAGGAAAGTGGTACGCGCCGAAGATTTGGCGGCACTTTTTGAAACCAGTGTGAGGACCATCTATCGCGACATTCAGGCGCTCAGCGAAGCGGGCGTTCCGATTGCAGGCACTACAGGCACAGGGTATTCCTTAATGGAGGGATATTTTCTGCCGCCGATCCGTTTTACAATAGAGGAAGCCGTGACCTTGCTTATAGGAACGGAATTTATCGAGCAACGATTTGATGATGATTATCGTGACAGAGCTAAGGTTGCTAGGAGGAAAATCGAGGTCACGCTATCGGACAGTGTCCGCAGTGAGACCTCGCGTATACGCAAGTCGCTGCGACTGCTCGCTCCCGGCAAACAGGCAGCTGCGTCAAACGAAAGGGAAAATCTCGATAAGATCCGCCGAGCTCTATTGGATGGGCGAAAGATCAGATTTCATTATTCGAAAAGAATTGCGGATTCCACGGGGAGCCGCCATAGCGAACGTACCGTAGCTCCCTATGGCCTTGTACTCGTTGAAGGGTCTTGGATGCTTGTGGCCCGGTGTGATCTACGCCAAGACATCCGCCATTTCCGGTTGTCCCGAATGGTTGAACTTGTGGAGCTGGACGAGCGATTCGAACTCCCGGAGCATTTTGACTTAAGGGAGTATACGCCTGTAGATGATCGCCACTTGCGAGCATGCCTGCGATTTAACCATGACATCGCAGATAAGGTGAAGGAATCGAACTATCATTACATAGAGGATATGAAAGAGCATCAGGATGGATTGGATGTGGTCTTACGCGTTCGTCAGCTGGATGAATTGCTGCCATGGGTGCTTGGCTGGGGAGCGGGCGTAACCGTATTGGAACCCGAATCATTCCGAAATCGGATTCGTGAGGAAGCCCAAAGAATTCTAAAACGCTACTGACATAATGTTGTCAGTAGCGTTTTTTTATAATTGGACATGTAAATGTAAAGGAGATAGAGATTAGGAAGGATGATATCTTGTGAATTTCGCTTCTGTACGCATCATTACTGACGACGTGGATCGTCTGGTTGATTTCTATGAGAAAGTCATGGGGGTATCGGCGGAGCGACCCGCGCCCGTATTTGCCGAACTCGTTCTGCCATCATGCACCCTTGCCATCGGCCACTCCCAGACGACGCAGCTATTCGGCGCTGATTCCGCAGTGGGGGCCAATAATCGCACTGTCATTCTAGAGTTCCGCGTCGACGATGTCGAAGCCGAATATGCGCGCTTGAAGCCATTTGTCGATCATTGGGTAATGGAACCGACCCTGATGCCATGGGGGAACCGTTCTATGCTGTTCCGCGATCCCGATGGCAACCTGCTTAACCTCTTCGAGCCGGTGACCGAGGATGCGATTGAACGGTTTAGAGGTAGACCTTGACGGGCAGTAAAGGATGGGCTTCTAACTTGCCGTTATAGACAACGCGAAGAAGTATCACCTTTAAGGTTAAAATGGAAAGGGACTCCATGGTGGAGTCCCCGTTGCTATCGCTTGCGTTGTCAGTGTTGGATTAGGTCCGCCAGTCCCGTTGAAATGAACACGGTTATCCCCGATGTAAAGGCGTTTCACCTGCAGTGCCTCACATTGCGTATCTGTAACGTTGCCTTATTCTGCTTCATCTTATGCTTGATTAGGCTTTGGATAAGCAAAAAGGTTTTGATCGCTCCGATGCCTAGCAGCAGGATACAAATAATGAAAATAAAATGCCCAATTCCAGGCAGGTATGTGAAGAAAACAAACCACGGGGCCTTGTTGCCCATTAATACTAATGCTTCAACCGGAATGATCAGGTTGAATATAAGCAGTGATAACAAAGATACAGTTATTCGCGATGGAGTTGGAGTGAACTTTTTCTTCCATTTAAAAAGGTTGTAAATGGACCATACGATAAGAGCGATGATAATAACACATATAAAATCGATAATTGCATAAGTTCTGGTGACATTGGTAATTTCAACGTCTGTTGGTTCTTGTCCATGCATGATCTGTTGAACTCCTGAAGCGATCTTACTGAAGTTCATACCTCGCACGAGAAAGTCCTGAGCATTAATCAAGACTACGATAGCGGTATCCCCATCCAATATCATATCTGAATAGAAGTTTTCTACAGCTCCATTGTGTTGAATAATATTGTCATTAATCTCCCAGCCCATGCCGTAATAATGTCCTGTCGAGGGATCTTCGGCATAAGGCTGGTGCATGGTTGAAACGCTGGCTGGAGAAGCGATGGAGACGTTCTGGTAACTTCCGTTATTTAATTGGGCCATTAGATAGTGAGCCATATCCTCCGCGCTGGAAATGAGGTACCCAGAAGCCAGTATGGATGGATTGTCGGGAAAGTCCACTGGAATCATATAGCCAAAAATAGATTGATACCCTTTGGCCAACCCGTTCTGTTGCGCTTCTGTTACGGAGGTAAAGCTATTTTTCATATCCAGCGGATTAAAAATATGCTCTTGAACATATTCAGCGTAAGTTTGACCTGAGGCCGCCTGAATGATAGCGCCAAGGAGATCATAATTTAGATTTGAATAATGATATGTACTGCCTACTGGATCGCTTAGAGATACATCACCAAGATGAGTGGCAAGCTCATCAATAGAATCAAATTTGTTGTTAAAAACACGTCGTCCCTCATAGGTAGAGAGGCCACTGACCTGGTGAAGCAGATCTTTTACTAGAATAGCCTTGGCGGCTTTTGGATCTGCCAGTTTAAAATTAGGCAAGTATTGCTGTACAGGTGCATTCAAATCGACTTTTCCTTGTTCAACCAATTGCATTATGGACAGAGCGGTGAATGATTTAGTGGTGGAGCCAAGTATAAATGGGGTTTGGGGAGTAATGGGATCTCCGTCAGGTCCAGAAGTTCCATAACCCTTTAAATAAACAATCTGATCGCCTTTTACAATGCCCAAGGCAACACCCGGAATTTGAAGCTGCTCAATCATAGATTCGACGTGATCATCAATTTGGGCGGAATCTACTGGAGTTGTAGTAGAACTGCTGTTAGCTAAGACCGATGAATCAGTTATAAGTACACTACTTACTATCAATGTAAGTACAACCATCCATATTTGAATCTTCTTTCTCACAAAAAACACTCGCTTTCCCTTTAAGCTCTATATGCATAATTTTAAAGGGATTTTTAACCAGGCAGAACAGCCTAAGAGATAGTTCATAGACTGGACGGGGGGAGAGGGTTATCCTCGACTGAGGTCTGGGATTGAATCGTAATAAACTCCATTATAGTATCCTGATGAGCTTAAGGCACCTCATAAATGGGAGATGGTCTACACCAGCTCCTTTCGGTTTTTTCACGTGTTTTGGATGTCCCTTGTTAAAAATCACGGCATACCACTTAAATGTTTGTTATCTTGAGATGGGGACCATAGTTCACCTATTGCAATCGGTAAATGTTGGGGGAGTGGATTGTATGAAAAAACAGTATTTTTACATTGATGGAATACCCTCGATCTATTGGGGCAATCCCACCGAGAAAGTCTTTATTTCAATTCATGGCGTAGGTTCTAATAAAGAAGAGGCCGAATTATTCGCGAAAATCGTTGAAACCAAGGGCTATGGGGTTATTAGTTTCGATATGCCGGAACATGGAGAAAGAATCAACGAAAAAAATACATTGCGGCCCTGGAGCTGCATAGAAGAAATCGACAAAGTATACCGTTATGCCCAGAGTATTTCTTCTAACATCAGCATGTTTGCCACAAGTCTGGGTGCCTATATGAGCCTATTAACCTTTTCGGAGATCAAGTTGGAAAAAGTCCTGTTTCTTTCACCGATTCTTGATCTTCAGCGGCTCATCCGGAATCTGATGTCTGCCTACAACATTACGGAGGCGGAAATTATGGAAAAAGGGGAGATTCCCACTCCGTCAGGGATTACGCTATACGACGATTACTATAAGTACGTTATGGCACATCCAATAACAAAATGGGAAACCCCGACAGAAATTCTGTATGGTGAACACGATAATTTATCCGAATATAAGATTGTAACCGACTTCGCAGACCGATATAACTGCGGCTTGGAATTGATGAAGAATGGGGAACACTGGTTTCATACGGAAGATCAACTTGCCTATTTTTCGGACTGGGTAAATAAACTAATAGCAGGCTGAGAATAACTTACACCGTCGGGGTCTACACCATTAACGGGAAAATCTCCTGTTCATATACCGCTCTCGGCTCTTCGCTCGGATTTAGCTGGAAAAGTTCCATCTATTTCACGCTCCTATTGCCGGTATACACAATTTCAGGCGAATTAGCGGGAGGTTTTCCAGCTAATTCGCCTCTGGAGCCGCATACGCACCAAATTAGCGGGAAGAATTCCCTTTAATTGTTTTGGGGCACTCCATTGTGGTTTTTGCCCAAATATATGGTTGATAACGTCGGTAGCTGGGGCTTTTTTCTATATAGTCACACTCGAATCCGTCAGTTCAAAATACCACTCCAGAAAGGAGTTAAAGCTTTTCCATTGCGAATCCAATTTACCGGCAAAAAAGTCCTCCATCTGCTGGCCCAATCCTAAGCCAAAGACTTCGTCCGTGTTCTTATTATAAAAAAAGCCGAACTCCCCTGCAAAGTTATCCAGCGGAATATATTCTTCAGGCAGGTTTAAAACGGCATGCGTTCTCTCCATACCTAGCATGTAGTCCGAAGAATTGATCATAAACCAACAAATCTGATAGATTTCACGTCGTCTATTAATGAAAGTCGGCCCATCCTCTGCATGTAAATAAAACGCAGCAAAATCTGAACCCAAATCGATGCCTAACTTTACTAAAGCCTGTTCATACTCTTCTAAAATCTCTTCAAACCACCAGTTTTTACTTTTGCAAAAACTGACCACTTTTTCCGATAGCATCTCGACGGCTCCTCCAATACGAAATAAACTGTCTAAGGTATTGCCGTGATTATATCACATCAAAAGGGTATCCGTCCGTCCGCCTTACGGAATGGCTTCGGGATACCCGGTGATTTTGCGGAATGAACGCCAAAAAACCCCCGGCATTTACATTTGCCAGGGGCTTGTGTTTTATCCCATTGGAGGAGTCCCGATGAGTGAAAGGGTTATCCCTTATGGCTTCTTTTTAAGCAATTCCAAAGCGCGGTTCATCACCGGGTCCTTGCCGGCATCAATATCGGCTTGCTTGATCATGATCTTTTCGTCCGGCGGCAGGCCGCGCTGCTCGTAATTAGTGCCGTCAGGCGATGTATAGCGTTCGTTGCTCAGGGTGAATAACTGTTTGTTCGGCAACAGTCTAAGCAGCATGTCCGAAAAGTATCCGCACGTCTTTTCCCCGATAATCGTTACTTTGTCCAATGCTTTTAAGGCCATCGTCCCTGTCTCGCCGGCGCTTACCGTCATCGGACTGGTCAGCACCACAATATTGTCAGCCGAAAACTGCTTTGCTCCCGGTTCGATATATACCTGCGTAGGCTTGGAGAATTGCTCGTATCCGCCTGTTCGGGCCTGTTTGGCATACGCCAGCTTGCGTTTCTCGGCAAACAAGCCGGCTATTTTCAACCCGAAGAAGTCCTCGCCCCCCTCATTAAAGCGCATATCGATTATAAAGTTGCGGCAGTTCGCCAGATCCTGCACCATTTCCGCCAGTGCTTGGTCAATTTTCTGCGGATCGGACTCGTCAAAACCAATCAGCTTAATGTAAGCGCCACCGCTTTTCGTTTGGCCATAAACAATGCGCCCGTCGAGCTTGCTCTTTACCGCCCCTTTCATATATCCGTCTTCGACGTTTCGTTGCATCGACTCCGAATTGGCCATGAAAAATTCCTCTCGCTCAACTTTGGACTTGGAGAAGATCAACCCTTTTTTACCGAATATGATGCTGTGTCCGTCGTTCAGCTTTTGGAACATTTGCGTCAAAATGTCTTCCAGTTCCTTCTCGGAGGTAGCGGCGCCAACTTTGGGCCGATACTCTTTGTACACCTCTTTCCAATTCACTTTGACGAGCGGAAAGAAACTGAAATTCTCTTCAAAGGATTGCCAGAATACTTCAAAATTTTGCACGGGATCCTTGCTGAATCCGTTATACTTCACCTTGGGAAGATTATCGATCCGTTTGAGATGCTGCACGTACCCCAAGCCATCGGTCAAGCTGCCGTTAACGAAGCGGCCCATCAGAAATCGCGGGGCATTAAATTGCTCCTGGGTTTTAGTGTTGTCGTATATTTCATTAATATAAATGTCGCCGTTGTTCTCGATATTTCCTTTCCCGAACGGTACCAAGCTGTCCTTGGTGTAGCTGTAGACCTTAACGGATGGGCCTTCTATTTCGAAGATATGGCCATACCCTTTCGATTGCCAAATCTGGCGCTCGGCGGCTGCGGTTACGGGGGGCGGCTGCTTCCGGTTCTCCTTCGCTTGGGCATAGGTTCCCGACATGCTGAATGTCAGGAGGGTCAAGATGGCAATCCATACTTTCATTTTTGGTCCTCCTTCTGATCAAAAAACATAAAATTGGCTTTTCGAGGATAGTATAAAGCCCGAATTTGTCCTCAGTTTGAACGGAGGATTACAATTCGGGCTTTGTATCTTCGAGGGGAAGTGTGATCGAGAAGGAGGTTCCGCTCCCCAATCTGCTGGACACTTCGATTTTTCCATGATGAAGATCGACAATTCGCTTCACGATGGAAAGACCGATTCCGTTGCCGCTAACATTGCGGTTTCTCGCTTTATCCACTTTGTAGAACGGTTTGAAAATTTGGCTGATTTCCTCCTCAGGTATGCCGATTCCATTGTCCGTCATTCGGACGACTGCGCTTTCGCTTTTCTTGAAGGACTCCACCATTATCTTTCCATGATCGGCGGTAAATTTGATGCAATTGCCAAGCAAGTTGTTCCACACCTGATTCATCTTGTCTTCATCCGCCACAATGGTTATCGGCTCCAGCATAAGTTGCATATCCAGATTGCGGGCAGACCATTGCGGTTCCAGGCGAATGACAGCTTTGCGCAGTTGCTCGTCGAGACGAAACTTTTGCGGGGCGGGCTTTGCATGCTCGTGCTCCAGGCTGGTCAATTCCAGCAGATCGTCGCACAGCCGGGACAGCCTGTCGCTCTCCTCGTCGATAATATTCAGCATCCGCATACGGGTTTTCTCGTCCATGGACTTGATCTTCAGCACACGGGTATATCCTTTGATCGACGTTAGAGGAGATTGGATTTCGTGGGATACATCGGAAACAAACCGCCGACGGAGCATATCCAGCCTTCCCAATTCATCTGCCATCGTGTTAAAGCTTAGGGTAAGCTGTCCAATTTCGTCGCGACGTTTGGTAGACAGGCCAACGTTAAAATCGCCCCGGGCCATTCTTTGCGTTGCATGCGTCAGCTTCCGCAGGGGCCTGACCAAATACCGCGCAGCGATCAACACCAGAATACTTCCCAAACCGAGAGTAAACAGCTGTTGATACCGGATCAAGGAATCGATTTCGTCGAGGAAAAAACCGGTCTGGGTCGTAACCAACAAGGCGTGCGGCGAACCGTTCAGCGCAAAAGGCAGGCCAACCGTAATCTCGTCATCCTCACTGGACCCGTTGCGATAAATTTTGTTTTGCTTGAGCACTTGCTGCAGATACGGTTGATCCTTCTGCTGGTCTGGAGCAGCGCTCCCCGGGTTCAGCAGCGTTCCCGCGCTGTCATAAAACCGTATCTTATAAAAGGGCGTGGAGCTGCTTACTTCCACGAAAGCCTTCGCATCCTGCGGAGCCAATTTCTTATATAATTGAATGATCATTTGGGCATTGCCAATCATCTTCTCTTCCACGATCGCTTCGATATGGCCTTTGTAGAAATAGCTTTGAACGAAAAAAACCGAGAGCAGGCTGACTATGACGGCCCCCAGAAACGTGAACACGACGCGGGCATAGAGCGAGTTAATCATGATACGCCTCCAGACGGTAGCCCATGCCGCGAATCGTTACGATGCGAAAATCTTCGGCATACTGCTCAAACTTGTCGCGCAGACGTTTGACATGCGTGTCCACGGTGCGTTCATCCCCATTGTACGCGTAACCCCAGATGTCGCGGATCAGCATGTCGCGCGTAAAAATTTGCCCGGGATAACTGGCCAGTTTGTAAAGCAGCTCAAATTCTTTTAAAGGAAGAGCCCATTCCTCGCCCGTATCGGAAAAGTGAACCTGGTAGCTCGTTTTATCGAGAATGACTCGACCGAGCTTCACGACATGGGAGGTAGCGATCCGATACCTTTTGAGCAGTGCCTTGACCCGCATGACCATCTCCATCGGATCAAAAGGTTTGGTCAAATAATCGTCCGTCCCCAATCGAAAGCCCTTGACTTTGTCCAGCGACTCCTTTTTGGCCGTGACCATCAGCATCGGCTTGTCCCCGGCCTCCCGCAGCTTTCTGCACAGTTCCCAACCGTCCATGCCGGGCATCATAATATCCAAAATGACTAAATCGACGGAATGATGCAAGTAATAATCCCAGGCTTCGAGACCATCCATTTTCTCTACGACGTCCATACCTTCGTCTCTTAACAACAGCCCTGCCAGTTCGCGGACAAAGGCGTCGTCGTCCACTACCATAATCGTCGGCAATGTTCATTCACCTCGTACTAACTTTCCCTGCCATGAGAAAAGCATCTATTCGAAGCCCTCCCTATTATCTTACACAGAAAAGGGGGGCCGTTGCAAAACGATTCAATACTCCGTAATCGCCATGATATCTGAGAGGAAAGCATGAGTAAAATTTGAAGCTAAAGCATCTGGTATATTGTTCCAACATATGGTACCATGAATTTTACTTTAGAATTGTATGCGTTTTCTTTGGGATCTTGGCTAATAAATAAAGACGGCTCTATTCATTTTTCAACTTTTTTACATAGATTTCATACATTCTACGATGTTTATGAATTTAAACATGATAGAGTATTTCAGGAATAGAAATTGGAGAGGGGTTTTATAACTCATGTCATGGAAAAACAATGTGGGTAAAAGCACCGTTCGTGTGGCTGTTGCTGCACTATTACTTTCCCAGCTATTAGGCGCAGTAGGTTCTGTCTCGGCTGCAAGCCAAGATGTAGAAGTACACTTGATCGGAATCAATGACCTGCACGGTCAGTTAGATACCACCTCGATGGTTAGTGATAAAAAGGTAGGAACAGCTCCAATTCTAGCAGCCTATCTGAAAGAAGCTCAAGCCAAATATGATCACTCCCTACTCTTCCATAATGGAGACTCTGTTGGCGCATCTGCTCCAGTCTCATCTCTGGATCGTGATGAGCCTACGATGGAATGGATGAATATGATGGGCTTTGATGTAGCCTCTTTAGGCAATCATGAATTCGACCAAGGGATCGCGGCATTAAAAGCACAAATCTTTGGGGGCCTTGATCCCAAAGAAGGCAAGGTAACTCATGCCGGTGCAAAATTTGATTATGTCAATGCCAACGTCATTGAAACCTCCACAGGCAAAACACTGCTTAAGCCCTATGTAATTAAAGAAGTGGGCGGCGTCAAAATCGGATTTATCGGATTGGTGACCAAAGCTACACCTGCTAAAGTTTCTCCATCCGGTACAGCGGGCGTTCGTTTCTTAAGCGCAGAAGAAGAAGTCGAAGCGGTCAATAAATATGCCAAAGAATTGCAAGGTCAAGGTGTGGAGACGATCATCGTCTTGGCGCATGATCCGGCAACAACCAAAGAAGGCGTAACAACTGGAGAAGCGGCTGATTTAGCAAAAGCTTTGCCGGCAGATTCCCCTGTGGACGTTATCGTGGCGGGTGACAATCATGCCTTAGCCAACGGTGAAGTGAATGGAAAATTGATCGTTCAAGCTTATTCTTATGGTACGGCATTTGAAGATATTAAGTTGATGATTGACCCTACGACTGGGGATGTAACCGAAAAATCAGCTACAGTGACAACGACTTTTCAAGAGGGTGTAAAAGAAGACCCTGAATCTTTAGCTATTATTAAAAAATCTTTAGACAAACATCCTGAGCTGACGAAGCCGGTAGGTACAACAGATGGTTCTGTCACTCGTACAGATGCTTATAATAACGAAGCGCCTCTAGGAAACCTCATTGCGGACGCCATGCGTCAAGCGGACTTTGGTGATAAAGCAAGCGCTGCTGACTTTGCCTTTATGAACCCAGGCGGCATTCGTGCGGATCTGCCACAAGGCGATGTGACCTTTGCTGATCTTGCGAAAATCCAACCTTTTGGCAATACTTTGGTGAAACTAGAGCTGACCGGTAAGCAAATTCAAACCTTGTTGGAGCAGCAATGGGGAACCAATGCCGATGGTACGCCAAACACAAAAACACTACAAATCTCCGGTTTGAAGTATACCGCGGATTTCAATAAGCCGGTTGCAGAACGTGTCACTAGTCTTAGTCTTGAAGATGGCACACCCATTGATCCCGCAAAAACATATACGGCGGTAGTTAACAACTTTATGGCAGCGGGTGGAGATAACTATAAAGTGCTGGTGGATGCCAAATCCTCCTTGGCAGGCCCGATCGATCTGGATGTATTTTACCAGTACATTGTAGATACGTATAAAGGCGGTAAGATTGAGGCTAAGAAGGAAGGACGTATCACGAACCTGGCTGCATCTACAGAGCAAACAGAATCACCTGTAACCACAGAATTCATTTCCCGTGCTGAATTTGTAAGTGCGCTGGTAGACATGTTGAAACTAAACGAAGTAGCCACAGCGCCTGCATTCAAGGATATTGCTGCTGACGCTGCCTATGCGGATGCAATCGCTGAAGCTGCTCATGCCGGGTTCATTCAAGGCTACGGCGGTAACTTCAATCCGGATCGTGATATCACTCGTGAAGAAGCGGCTACGATTCTTGCTAAATTGTTGAACCATCCAGCTTCTGATAAAAATGCGGCTACGATCCTTGCAGGTTATGAAGATGGCGAAACCGTTTCTGCCTATGCGGTTGAACCCATGGCAAAATTGATTGACAAAGGTATTCTTAGTGCAGCGGAGAAAAATTTGCTTCAACCTAAACAAGGTCTTTCGGTTAACGAAGCAAAGGCTTTAATTCAAAAAGCTGTGGCCGCAAAAGCTTCTTAATTTAGTACTTGTTCAAACCTTATACGAAGGCAGAAAAACACATCCTTTTGGTAAATGTCCCAATCTAGGATGTGTTTTTTCATGCTTATATGGCTCGCCTACCCTTTTCAAATGAGAATCCGGGTATATTGTAGGTAGATTCAGGGAAAATGAGCTTTATAATGGAATTAATATATATGATTAAAGGAGTTATGGCGCTATGTCTTTAAATCAACAGCTTCACAAGGAATCCATGAAGTACCTAACGACCGCTCCCCTTCGTGAAAATGACGCTAAGTTTATCAGCGCAATAAGTGATGTAGCCTATGAGTTTTTAACAACAGACGAAGCAGTTTTGATAGAGCAGCTGTATTTTAAATTGAAAAATATCGCACTACGAAACCAAATTCTGTACGGTCTAATCCGGTGCAAGGAATTGGAACTGAAAGATTTTTTTCAGAAAGCCTATAAAAAGGAACGATACTTGGACATGAGGCTGCTCGCAATCCACGGATTGGCACATTATGCCTCAGAAGAAGAGATCGACAAGGTCATGGATCATTTTCTTAAGATTTTGGTAAAAAGGCCGGAGTCTACCCCCTATAACTACCAAGAATATGAGTTTTTAAGGTCTGCCTTCGGGCTGCCTCTCCTCATTAAAAAATTCGGTTATCCCTGTTTTGAAAAAGTACTGCAACAAGTCGAGAAACAGTATCATGATATGCCGGAAGCGTTTCAAGGGCATTTTACCTTTGATGAAGACGGAAAGGCCGTTCAGTTGAGACTTCCAAGCGAAACGAAAAAAATGATTGATCGCTTTTTTGCCTCGCAGTACGGTCGCTAATACCTGAAGACACTCCCATATCTGCTCGATCGGGGGGCGGACATCGGTGAAGGAGGTTGCGATATGTTGAAACTGTTCGAATATAATTGGCAAGTTCGCAAGGATTGGTTTGCTTGGTGTGATACGGTGAGCGAGGAGGAATTAATGAAAAGGCGCACGGGCGGGATCGGATACATTTTACCCACTTTGTATCACATTGTGGCAGTCGAGTATGGCTGGATATGCGGGGGAATTCAGGGGAAAGACATTAACATCCCTCCTTTCGAGGAGTTGGCCAGCTTACAACAAATTAAAGACTTCTCCGACCGTTGCCACACGGAAGTCGCACCGTTTATCTATGATTGGAATGACAGCCTGGAGGACCTGATTATGATTGATATCACGGATGAAGGGGAACAAGAAGCTCATAAATATGGCGAAGTATTGCGGCACGTTATCGCTCACGAGATTCACCACATCGGTCAATTATCAGTATGGTCACGTGAAATGGGGAAGAAGCCTGTCACTGCAAATTTAATAGGAAGAGGATTATTCGCAATTTAGCGTTGATTTGTTTTGTTGAACTAACGGGGGACGATAGGCTAAACTCCGGCGCACATCGCATTTTTCTTGAGGGAGAGTTGTAAAATGACTATGGACAATCCAATGCATATTTTGGCCCAGAGAAAAGAGAGTATTCTTTACTATGCCGAATCTGTACTATCGAAAGAACAGGGTGCAGGCTGGATCGGCGGGAATGCACCCGCATTCTTTGACGATCAATCAGACCTCATCCACGGAGGGAATCACAAATATGTTTTTTACTTGTGCCTCGTCCATCCCTTTAAACCGGAGAGCATGATTTCGATCTTCATTCCTGAAGACTATGAAGAGTATTTGGAGAATAACATTTATCCAAATTGCTCGATCAAGGTGATGGAACATCCCATTTCAATGGAAAGCGTCAAAGCACTGTTTACTAACCCGGGTCTTATAAAACACACGATTTCAGACGGTGAGTTAAGCAGTGACGAAAAATCGATGGACCAGTCCTTTTTGATCAAAGTAGGCGGCAACCCGAGACTTATTCAAAATGAAGACTATTATTTTACGAAGCTGAAGGAAGAGTCACTTTCCTTTTTATTTCAAGTAGATGAAGAGGGTTACCCGGAAACGTTGATTCAAGAGGATTACAATTATCCTTTTGGTTTTGGATCACTATATATTTTCGCCAAAATGGGGACGACTGAGATACAACACCCAGTAGCGGGTTTCTGGCAATTCTCTTGAGCATAGTGACTATTATTTGCGTTAGGGGATTCAGAGGATGAGCAAAAAGATTTTGATTGTCGAAGACGACGTTCATATATCCAAAATTATTAAAATGAATCTCAATATTGTGAGCTACGAAACGATGGCGGTTTACGATGGCGAAGCTGCGCTTGAGCTAGTGCAACAGGAAAAGTTCGATCTCATTTTGTTGGATGTCATGATTCCGAAACTGGACGGCTTTGAACTTATGAAACGAATTAAGCCGTACAATATTCCGGTTATTTTTTTGACGGCGAAAAACTCGGTTTATGATAAAGTGGACGGGTTGAAGCTGGGGGCTGATGATTACATGGTCAAGCCTTTCGAAGCGATTGAGCTGCTGGCCCGCATAGAAACGGTACTGCGAAGATACGACAAAGAAGAACAGGTGATGGCATTCCAAACCCTTCTCGTCGATCTGGACAAACGGGAAGTAACCAAAAAGGGGGAAGTTGTAGAGCTAACTCCAAAAGAATATGATCTGCTTGTCGTTCTGCTGAAAAACAGGAACATCGCCTTATCAAGAGAGCAGTTCATCGATAAAGTATGGGGCGCCGAATATTATGGCGAAACAAGAACGGTCGATATGCATATTAAATCACTGCGCAAAAAACTAGAGTTGCAAGATCACATCAAGACCATTTATAAACTCGGGTATCGGCTGGAGGATTGAGGGGATGAAATTTTGGCAAAAAATTTATGTCTTCTCGATTCTGGTCTTCGTCATTATCTTTAACGCAGCCTCCATTATGGTTATCGAGCGCAGCCACAATAGAATGCTTGAGCAGGAGATCAATAGTGCGTTAAGCCAAAATATGAGTATTCAATCCAGTGTCAACGCGATTGTCCCGATCCTTCGCATCTATGATTCTATTGATTACGAGAAAACAGTATTAACGAGAATTGCTAATGAATTTGTTGCTACAAATAATGAACAGCGTGTTTATTTGGATATCAGGGATCGGAAGAATCGGGTGGTCTTCAGTAATACCGATTTCCAAATGCCGACACAACGTGAGGAACTGGGCAAGCTGGGCACGGATGAAATCAATTATATTTTAAGGGATATCGATGAGCGAACGATCCTGTTCACGTCAAATATGGTGGATGTTAATCGTACAAGCTATCTATTTACCTATATGGTAGATGTCACCTCTTTATATCAGGACCGTGTAGATCAGTATCAGTTCTTTGTGCAAGTGGATGTGGTGGCTTGTTTCCTCTATATGTTGATCATGTTTTTTGTAAGCCGAGGACTGACGAGATCGATTGATCGGCTGGGTCGAACTGCTCAGGTCATTGCACAGGGGAATTTCTCCGAACGCGTCCAGTTAAAATCAAAGGACGAAATCGGGATGCTGGCTTACAATTTTAACAATATGGCCGCTGTTGTGGAGGACACCATCACTGAACTTGAGCGGAACAATCAAGAAAAACAGCGGTTTATCAATAATTTTACACATGAATTAAATACACCGCTGACTTCAATTATCGCTTATGCGAATTTTATGAGAACAACCAAATATGATGAGGAAACGTTTCTGGACGGTCTCAATGTGATTTATTCAGAAGGCAAGCGATTACAGATGTTGTCGATGAAGCTGATGAACTTGATCGTGTTGCAAGAGGATAACTTCGAAATGGAGCTGCACGATTTGGGAGCGGTTATAGCTGAAATCAAGCCTGCGTTGGACATGATGGCCAAAGAAAAGCAGGTGACAATCGTCACGGAGTGCGAATCGGGCAAACTGAGATTGGAGAGGGATTTGATTAAAGTTCTGATCTTTAATCTGGTGGACAACGCACTCAAAGCTTCGGATGAACAGCAGACTATTATGCTGCGTGTCATATGGCACGATGACTATTGTGTGCTTGCAGTGATGGATCAGGGCATTGGGATCGCTAAGGAACATCAGGATAAAATTTTTGAACCTTTTTACATGGTGGATAAATCCAGGACAAGAAACGGTAAAGGGGCAGGCCTCGGTCTTGCGTTATGTCAAAGTGTCGCGAGTGTCCACAATGCCGTCATCCGGGTAAACAGCAATGAAAACCAAGGTACTACCATAGAAGTCGTATTCGCACTTACCCATCCGAAAGGAGGGATAAAGGAATGAACAAGCTTATTTTAGTTATCATTTGTGTGTCGTTCATGATCCTTGCGACAGGGTGCCAGAGTGTTTTCAATACGATCCCCAAAGATACCGTCATGGTTAAAAAAATAATCAGAGAAAACGATAATGCTGAGGAGGAATATGAGGGCGTTCTGTCCCAGGATGCGGTGAAGACACTTAGTCTAAATGCTGTAAATAAGTACTTCGATGAAAATTTGACGAGGGACGAGCTTCAATTCGAGTTGGCGGTCATTGATCAGAATAAGTTTAAAGTTATGCTTAATGAGGCGAAAAAAGGCCTCGTCCATATGCCAGCAACGGTTCCAGAACTAAAGGTGAATGATCAAATTGATTTTGCTTCGTATTCTAGCGGCGTGTATTATACGACTCTGACCAAATCGACCGATCCTAATGAAGGCTATCTAATCGTGCTGAATGCGAAGGACGGCGATGTCATTAGAGCTGTCAGAAGGCGAGAAACGATACAGGATGATGCCAGGCCTACAATGGAAGAAGATCTATTGTTAAAATATTATATAAAAAAATTTACCACTCTCGCAACAGAATTTATTCGGGATAAAGGGAGCTATCCATTGTCCGAATTAACGCTGAATGAGGACATTACGCGCTCGGGCGGTGTTGTGGAATTTTATTACATGAGCAAGGACGGGGATAAGTTAAAATATGTTGTCACAGTCGATTTGAAACGAAATGAAATTGTCGGTTTCAGTAAGGATGTCATGGCTCTGCTTAGTTACTATTCTAGACTCTAAGCAGACCTACCCGCCTAACCAGTGCTGCAAGACCACACCTACGGTTTTAGCCGCGCAAACAAAGAACTGTCAGGGAACCATTTACCTCTGACGGTTCTTTTTTTGTATTTACAACTTCATTACAAGTCTATCTAACTCCTTATATATCCCCGTACTACACTTAATGGAGTAACTCCACGGGATAATCGCGGAGAGATCGATGATGGGAAGGAAGAAAAACAATGAGAAAAGCTATGTTCATCCTATTCACGTTTATCATGGTCATTGTCTCTGCTTGCAGTACCCCTACTGGCGGCGATGAAGGCAATGAAAGGGGAGCGCAGACGACAGGCAGAGCCAGCAGTAACCATCAAGACAAAGAAGAAGGAATGCCGGTTGATGAAACGAAGGACGGCAAGAAAACCGTTGTTGTATCTCTGCTTGCAGCGGACGATTTCTTCCTTCAAGCGAAGCAGAAATACGAAGCCCAGCATCCGAATACGACGATTCAGTTCAAGGAGTTTCCTACTGAGGGGGCAACGATGAACCCAGCTGAAGTGGAAAGATATGTAAAGCAAATCACTACGGAGGTTTTATCAGGTAAGGGAGCGGATTTATATGCTGTTTCGGTTATTCCCCTGCCCATTGAGAAGTATGTTAACAAAAAGGCTTTTGTTAATTTAGAAGAGCTAATTAAGAGGGATAAAGCTTTTGATCCCAGCCTGTACGAAATGAATATCATTGAAAATTCCCAAATGAATGACGGTATCTATACCCTTCCTTTAGAGTTTGGCTTAGAAGTTTTGTTTGGGGATGCCGCAAATATCGAGAATGCTGGCGTCACCATCGATGATAAGAAGTGGACATGGAGCGATTTTGCAGAAATAAGCAAAGAGTTGGCTAATAAGGGAGAGCATGCCGTCTCCATGGACAATTGGCCTCCGGAACAGCTGTTAAATAACCTTGTATCCGACAATTATGCCAAATTGGTCAATGGGCGGACCGCATCTTTTGACTCCGCGTTATTCATAGATTTGCTTAAGCAAGTGAAATCATTGTATGACGACAATATTATTACGTCGGAAGTCATTGGTGGCTCGCAAAAAACCAATTTCTTATATTCTAGAATCATCTCCCCTTCGGATTATCTTGTCCGTCTCAGTTTATATTATGATAACGCAAAAATCTATCAGAAGCCGCATTCAGCCGACCAACAATCAGGTGTATCCTTTAGCGTGACCAGAGAGCTAGCGATGAATGAAAATTCTACGGTCAAGGGGGAAGCGTGGAATTTCATGAAGTTCTTAATGTCGGAAGAGATGCAGTCCTTCCCGCAGCGATCTTATATTTCTATAAATAAGGCGGTCAATGATAAAGCTATTAAAGATGTAGTGAAGAAAGGGATTAATGATCCTAAGGCCGGTAAGGTCATTGAAGCAAGCGAAGAGAATCTTCAACCATTTAAGGAAATGGTATCTGAGGCCCGTTTAAGAAATTATGGATACGATGACGAACACAACATGTTTTCAAAGATCATCGCAGAGGAAGGGAAAGCATTCTTCACGGGTCAGAAATCTGCCGAAGCCACCGCTAAGCTCGTACAGAACCGGATAATGACCTATTTGAATGAATAAGGAGCAGCGGCATGGAGTGAAGCTTTGGAACGAAGTTAGGGATGAGCCCTGAATAGTTGGTGCAGGGTTCATTCTCTCTTTTTCGAAATGGTGAGGGAGGTACAAGGTGAAAGGCAATCTATTCCGGAGAAATATGAGGGGCAAGCTGCGTCAAGACTGGACCGTTGCAGCTCTGTTTCTGGCACCAAGCCTGATCGGTTTTTCAATCTTTTATCTCGTTCCGTTCGGCATGGGATTTCTCTATTCGTTTCAGGATAGTACGATCGATGGTTCATTTGTTGGATTTGATAATTACAATACATTGCTTGCAAGTTCTTCCTTCCGCAAGGCAGCGACGAATACGTTTCTATTCACAAGTGTGAGCGTGCCCCTTATGATCTTGGTGTCATTGTTGCTTGCTCAGTTGTTAAACAAAAAGTTGTTTCTTCGGAATTGGCTGCAAACTGCTTTTGTATTGCCGCTTGTCGTACCCGTAGCATCGATCGTTATGATCTGGCAAATTGTATTTGACTGGAATGGCACCTTAAATGCATGGTTACAGAACTTCAATGTGGAGCGGATCGATTGGATGAAATCGGAGTGGTCCATTGGTGTGCTGGCCATCGTCTATACGTGGAAAAATATTGGCTACAACATCATATTATTTCTAGCGGGGCTGCAGAGCATTCCCAAAGACTACTATGAAACGGCAGATATCGAAGGAGCGGGCAGATTTCATAAATGGTTCCATATTACACTTGTTTATTTGACTCCGACGATGGTTTTTGTTTTTCTGATGTCTATTATTAATTCATTCAAAGTGTTTCGCGAAACATACCTGATTGCAGGCGATTATCCACATGACCGTATTTATATGTTGCAACATTATATGAACAACATGTTTCTTTCTCTGGATGTTCAGAAGCTGACTGCTGCTGCCGTGTTAATGGTAGTCTGCATTCTTATTTTTGTAATGATGGTGTTAGCTGTCGAACGTCGTTTTAGGGATTCCATGGAATAGGCAAGGTGGTTGGAAAATTGACTTTCATTCAAAAGCTTACTCTATCGTTAGTTATGGGTGTGCTGGCTTTACTGATGCTGTTACCGATTGTGATCACTGTCACCAACTCATTCATGACGGAGGCCGAAATCGAATATAACTATCATCTCATTGGCCAATTGATCAATATTGAAGCAGGGGAAAAGGATGGATTCATTAATATAAAGCTGCTTCCTGATTGGGTATCTTTCCGTCAATATGCGGAGGTACTGGTTCACAAACCTGTGTTTCTCCAAATGTTTTGGAATTCTGTATTTATGGTCGTACCTATTATTGTTTTGCAAGTGCTGGTTGCGTCATTAGCTGCCTATGCGTTTGCAAAGCTGAGGTTTCCGGGACGAGACAAGCTGTTCTTTCTATATGTTTTAACGATGCTTATGCCATTTCAGGTGACACTCGTGCCCAATTATATCATTGCCGATAAGCTGGGGCTTATAAATACAACTTCAGCCATTATATTGCCGGGTATATTCAGTGCTTTCGGTGTATTTATGCTCAGGCAGTTCGTGATGCATATTCCTAATTCTTATATCGAAGCGGCCAAAATAGATGGCGCAGGGCATTTGAGAATTTTTTATCAAATTATTGTCCCGCTTGTTCAGCCCGGTATGGCTGCGCTCGTCGTTCTACTATTCGTTGATAATTGGAATATGGTCGAGCAGCCGCTTATTTTTCTTGAGGATGCATTTAAACAACCGCTGTCGCTGTATTTGTCGCACATTAATAAAGATGCACGTGGCGTCGCCTTTGCTGCATCAGTCTTATATATGACTCCGATGGTGCTTTTGTATTTGTACGCTGAGTCTTATTTTGTACAGGGCATTCAGCTATCAGGAGTTAAAGGTTAGTCTATTGCGGGGGGATATGAATGGAAGTGCAACTTGCTAGTAAAACGATATCTGGACGCAAACGGAGGATTCGCATCTTCTTTGGCTTATTTGTGTTGCTACTCGTTGCATTGACATTGTTTAGCAATACTCTAAAGGCGTTAACGCTCCCTAAGGTTGTAGTTACAACACCGGAAAGAGGGGAGTTAAATCACACTTTTCAAGGTATGGGCATTGTGAAGTGGCGAGAAACATCAGCTTTATCGGGCGCTGCGGGAGGCAAAGTTGAGAAGGTCCATGCCAAGGAAGGCAAAACGGTTAAGAAAGGAGCGATACTTGTTGTTTACAACCAACGGACGCTCCAGCGTCAAATAGAGGATGAGCAGACGCAATTGAGCCAGTTAATGCTTACGCTAAAGGAGCAGCAAAATAGTTATAAGGAAGCTTCGATAAGCGGCGATGAGAAAACAATCGTAAAAGCTAACAACGATATGAAGAGGACCCAAATAGATATCGATGTCCAAAGACGGAAAGTTCAGAGATTGCAGGAGGATTTGCAAGAAAATAGCACATTGATTGCACCTTTTGACGGGATCGTAACGAAGGTTAATGCAGTGGAGGGGCTTGAGTCAAAAGGGGAAGAGTCCGATGTCGTTATCGCCAATTCGAAACTCGGCTTTGAGTTTGAGTTTACGGCTCCAGCGACATTAATTGATAATCTGGAAAAAGGAGCAAGATTGAATGTTCGATTAGGAGGCAGTAATGCCAGACAAGTCGAGGGGAGCATTGAGGATATTAAAGATACCGAACAACCGCTTAGTGAACCAGAAAACGGTGGAAACACACCTGCTTACACAACCCCTATGAAGCAACTGGTTATTGCTATTGAGGATAAGGAGCTAAAGGGCGGAGAGTCGGCAGAGACCCAGTTGATCAAAACGGTGAATGATTTGATCCTAGTACCGAATGAAGCTATCCACAAAGAAGGAGACAAATCGTACGTATTTGGCGTTGAGGAAAGAAACGGACCGCTAGGCAACAGCTTTCTTGTTAAAAAAACCTACATTACGATCATAGATTCGAATGAAAATCAATCGGCAGTAGACGGTTTAATGGAGCATCAACCGATCATTGTTGAGAGCGGTGCTCCGCTGCAAGAAGGCGATAAGATTCGATTGCACTAAGAAAATATTGGGGGCGCGGATTATATGAAAAAACAGTATTTTCATTGATGAATACCCTCGATCTATTGGGGCAATCCCACCGAGAATTTGGTGAAAGTTCGTGTCGCCATACATTCGGTTCTTGAACGGCCTTATGTAGCAATTGTTGCCTACGCGGCTCCGAGATAAATCATGTGGGCAAGTTCGCGGGAAGGAATCAGCAATTCTCCTGGCGCCCAGATTCCGCTAGTAATATTATGAATCGCTTGATCGGGGGGAATCAAATGGATGATCAGCAAGATTAGAGAATCAGAAATCAAGCTAATTACTTAATTGGTGCATTCTTTCGTTGGAAGACATATAAGCAACCATCAAAAGATTGGGAGCATGACCATTGTGAATTTTGTTGGACGAATTATGGAGACTGATAAAGCTGATGTTATTTATAACAAAGGCTGCATAACTGAAACTAACGAAATAATTTTTCGGGTATATGAAGATTGTTTCGATGATTTCAAATTGATGTAAAAAAGGGCCAGAATTTACCTGACCCGTTTAGTTTGATTATTTTTTAACGTATTGGTAAACTGTCACTTCCTTACCTCTTGGCAGATAAGAGATGTTCAGTTCCTTGTCTCCTCTTTTTACTTTTAACTCGAATGATTTAGTGGCAATATCCTCTATTTCATTTCGGTCTGAGAATGATAATATCTCATCTCCATTCTTCAAGCCAGCCAATTCTGCATTGGAACCCGGGATCAGCCCTTTGACAATCTTCTTCTCCTCATTAAAAATAGTATCATCGAAACCAAATTCAAATTGTTTTTCCGCTGTTTCGACCAATTTATAATTGGATAAGAAATAACTTTCCGGCGGAACAATCATATCGCCAGCCGCCATTTTTTCAAATCCAACTGCAGCCCCCTTGCCTGTAATCCCATCTATAATGTTAAAGAGTTCTTTTTTGCCGTAGGGCTCTCCAGCTGCCTTGCTTTCCAGAAGTTCAAGCACCACTGTGTTCAGTGTAGCTTGTCCATTCGACGCTGTTCTGATTTGGTCATCCAATCGGAGCATGTAAACCAGTCCGCGACCATACGGAACGCGTTGAGCAGCATGATGTACCCAGGATTTTTCTATTAACGACCTGTTCGTTTCCCCGTTAAATGGATTTGTGTAATAGGAGAGAAGGCGTTTATTTAATTGTGCTATCAATTCATCTTCAGACAAAACACCCGCTTTATGCGATTCGAATAAAGAGTAAAATTCAGCTGCTCCTTCTGCGAAAAGAGTCTTGTCCTCCATTTCCCCTTGCATGTCCACCCAATTATGAACCATTTCATGGGCAAGCATTAATTGAAGACTTTCCGCTGTAGGGGTAACTTTATTGCTGTATCCAAACATAAAAGAACGAAGAAGAGCCGTTCCGCCTGTACTATCGTAAGGATTTTTTCTGACAAAAATTTTGTAGGGTTCATCGCCATCTTTAAAGGTTTGCGAAATTGTATTAAATAATGTCCCTACCTTTTCGCCTAGGGCTTTCGTATCAATTTCCTGCTCGCCCATCCAGTAGATGGTGAATTTGCTGTCTTCAGATGTTTTAAATTTTTGCAAATTACCAGTAGCGTAGTACGTGTTAGCCAAAATGGAGACGGGACCGATTTTCGTCACATCGCCTTCGCCATAAGACCATACCCCCGAGGCACCAGCCGGCATATGGCGTAAATCCCATTTTAAATGGATGGTATAGTTCTTGCTGTCGTCAGGTAAGGCTAAAAAGGAATTCCCTGCACCATTCAGTCCGTCTGCTTCTTGGCGTAAATCAAAGTATGGCCCTCCTTTGGTTGTGGAATCTACTTTGCGCGGGTAGGCTCGATAACTCAGGGTTACATCTCCAGATGTAGCGCGCTGTGGTGCAAATTGGATTGTCGGCCCATAAAGTTTACTTTTTCCTTCAACGACTTGAAGTGGAATTTCTCCCTCATTGTCGTAGGCTTTAATGTCGCTTTCTTTATATTGTTGAGAAGGAATAGACGTAACCATGACGGGGATTTCCACGAGCATCTTCCCGCTTTCAAGCTTGGGTTCCGGCATTTTCATCTCCACATCCAGGTAGTCTGTCACAGTTCCCGAGCTATGAGGCCGTAAGGTAACATTTAGCGGCGGTGGCGTGGTTGTATCTTCTTTTGGTGGTTTTGACGCTGTTTCAACCTTCCGGGTTTGTTCTGCCTGAGGTGAGGGCTGTGCTTGACAACCTGCCAGCACAACAGTAACAGTCATAATGACCATCAATAGCAAAGTGAAAGGGCGAACTCTGTTTTTTTGTATCATAATAATGCCTCCTAATTAGATTACACTCAAAATTATAGGAAGCATTAGTAAACGGACGGTAAACCGGGAGCTAACTATGCTTAAACAATGAAGGATAGGGCAACAGTGGAATTTCCACCATAATATCCGTTCCTTGTCCCACTTGACTATTCACATAAATGTTACCTTGATGTGCGGAAACCACCTGCTTGACAATGGCCATTCCAAGACCGGTTCCACCGGTATGTGTCCCTGTAGAAGTTCCCCGGTAATAGCGGTCAAATATATGGGAGACCAATTGTTCATCCATTCCTTTCCCGTTATCTTTAATCTGAACCTGGGCAGATGCAGTCTTGTGTACGGTAATTTCAATGTGTGTCCCAGGAGGATTGTGTGACATGGCATTAACCATCAAATTCGAAAATGCCCGATGCAGCAGCTTGGCGTCACCTTGTACATAAAGGCGATTGACATATGTCGTCATCTGTATTGAATAATCTTTACTAATAGACATATTTAACATCTCCGCCGTGACTCTCCGAATTAGTTCGACCAGGTCGATGGGATCGGCTTTGAGATGAGAGGCTGCGGACTCATCCATACGAAAGGCAATTCCCAAGTCTTCAATTAATTCGTGAATATAGGTCGCTTTATCGCGAATCAATTGTAGAAATTTCTGCTTTTCCTGTTCGCTCCATTGATGTTGGTCGGACAAAAGCATATCCGTATAGCCTGAAATATAGGACAGGGGAGTCTTCAAATCATGAGTAATTCCGGCAGCCCATTCCTGTCTTTCCCGCTCAAATTCCTTGCGCTTCGTTTCGTTGATCTGCAGTATGGAAGACAAGTGATCAAGGTTGGATTTAACGTCCTTATACAGTCGGCTGGACATGAAAAATCCTCTACTCTTTTCCTTACGCTGGGCATATTCTCCTTCGGCCAATTGCTTGATGTTGCGGATAATCTCATAAAGTGGATATCCAGCTTTATACCCATAGATAAAGCAATAAATGAGATAAGTAATCAGGACTATCAAGGGGTTTGGAGCATCTAACTTGAAAACAGGGGAGTCTTGTACCACATTTACCAATATTGTGTATGTGATATATGGAATAGCTAAAGCGAATCCAAGAAATAACTGATTGAGCAGGAAATGAAACGTGAACTGTAAGACCAGTTTGTTTTTAAAGGTATTTTTAAGTCTTTCCAAATACCCCTTTAAAATAGATTTTTGGATCATAGCAGCTCACCTGAGGCCGGTGGCACAAATTTATACCCAATACTGCGTAAATTAACTATAATCGTAGGCATTTTTGGGTTTTCTTCGATTTTTTTCCGCAACCGCATAATATGGATCGCAACTGTCTTTTCATCACCGACGCTTTCGTAGCCCCATATCTGCTCATACAATTGTCCTGCCGTAAACACCTGATTGGGATGATCGGCCAGAAAAAATAAAAGTTCCAGCTCTTTGGCCGGGCAGTTGACCTCTTCTCCATGTATCCATAGTTGGGCTGCTTTTCTATCCAGACGTAAATGCCCCATCTGGTACACGTCTTTTTTTTGAGAGTTTACTTGACTAAGCATCATCCTGCGAAACTGGACATTAATTCGGGCTACGACCTCTAGTGGATTAAATGGTTTAGTGATGTAGTCATCCCCACCGATGCTAAGCCCCGTGAGCTTGTCAAGGTCACTGGTGCGAGCAGTCAGGAAGAGGATTGGAGCATTGGTTTGGGCACGAATTTGCTGACATAGCTGGAAACCGTCTGTGTCCGGCAGCATAACATCCAGTACGATTAAATCAAAGTCGGTAATGCGTAAGGCTCTTAGTGCTTCTTCCCCCGTTAACGCTCTCCTGATCATAGTGTAACCTTCCTTTCGGAGGACCGTTTCAAGCATCTGTATAATGCCGATCTCATCGTCCACGATGAGAATCTTTTTGTTTTGCATGAATGAACTATCCTTTCGCAAAAACTTACAACCCTATTCTCGCCCAAGTATACCTTCTTTTAGACACTAAGCCAATGGCCTTGGTTAAGCCCGGATTATCAGGGCCGGCATTCAGAGCCGCATGAATCTTTTTAAAGAGTGTAGTACAGGCAAACCGGTCTTAGGCATGAATCTAGGCACCCACCGCGGGTGCCTTTTTATTTCGCTTATAGATGATGCGATGAGAACGCAATGAGTATCCAAAGGTAAACTCCCTCGCAAATGCTCATAAGAATTAACTCAGGAAATTACTGTGCAAAGTTTATAAAATAAAGCGCATACATTTTTTCGTAGAATCTATTGAATTAAGTTGGAGCATATGATAATTTGAATTAAAGTGGTATTAAAAACTATGTAATTTGATTAATTGCTATAAAATAGTTGGGCCGCCGCACCCAACATTTTATCATTTAATTAAAATGATACCGCTTACTTATTGTTTAATACCTTTTTATTTCCTTTTGTTGATAGATTTTAAAAAAGGAGATTAGGTCCTATGGCGAGTGAAGTTAGGAACGTTACACAAAGTGTCGAAGAGAGAAGTTCTAGCGGCCTCCAGCGTAAATTAGGTTTAAGTGCTGCTATTGCCATTAGTGTTGGTACTACCATTGGTTCAGGTATTTTTTCCTCATTGGGAGAAGTTGCAGCAGCAAGTGGAACAGCTTTATTTGCTATTCTGGCCTTTTTGATTGGCGGTTTAGTTAATATTCCGGCTAATCTATGCTATGCGGAATTAGCGACTGCCTATCCGGAAAATGGCGGCCAATATATTTATTTCAGAGAAGCGGGTTCGCGTCCAATGGCCTTTTTATGCGGATGGATTAGTTTCTGGGCTACTGACACGCCATCTATTTCCATCATGGCAATTGCAACTACAAGCTATTTGGGCTATTTTGTTGGTTTTTCAGGATTAACGATGAAGTTCATTGCGGTTGCACTTATCCTTGTCTTTATGTTCATGCATCTGAGAAGTGTGGAAGGGGGAGGAAAATTCCAAACTTTTATCACGGCATTTAAAATCATCATGTTTGCCATATTAATTGGCGTTGGCTTCTACTATTTCAGCCCTGACTTAATCAGTTCCCCAGTAAAAGCGGGAGCACCGGTTGGCATCATGGCTTTAGTGGCGGGGATTTCAGCAACGACTTGGTCATTTGATGGCATGGCTTCTGTGTGTTATATGACAGGAGAAATTAAGAACCCTAAGAAAACAATGCCTAGAGCACTTATTATCAGCGGCATTCTAATCACCCTTTTGTACGTCCTATTAAGTGTGGTTGTAACAGGATTATTGCCGATGGATACGTTGGCAACAAGTAGTGCTCCAGTTTCTGAGGCAATGAAATATTTGCCTGGAATTGGGCCCGCTACTGGTTCTTTAACAGCTGTTATGGCGATTATTGTTATCATTGGCTCTCTGTCTAGCTGTATCATGTTCCAACCTCGTATGGAATATGCAATGGCAAAAGACGGTTTATTCTTTAAATCCTTTGCAAAAGTCCATCCAAAATGGGGAACTCCACATGTCTCCATCATCATCCAGTGTGCCTTCGCGATTATTTTAGTATTCGCATCATCACTCAGCAGCTTATTAGGATATTTCACAATCGTAGCGTTATTGAAAAACTTCCTTACATTTGGGACTGTTTTTGTGCTTCGCCGGAAGAAATCGGGATACAATCCAATGTGGAGAATGCCGATGGGCTACTTGATGGCCGCAATCGCCATGGTTGTCACTGGAACGTTAATTGTCTCCACCTTTTTATGGGCGCCAATTCCTGGGATCATTTGCGCCATCATCGCAGTGGCGACAGGTCTTCCAGCATACTTTTATTGGGAAAGAAAAAATAACAGCAAAGAGATTGCTTAGTGTTAATTGAGATCGATAGACATGGGATTTTTTTATCTCATGTCTATTTAAGTGTTATGAAATAAGAGATTCATCCTTAGTAAACAAGAATTATATTTTTAAGTACCAATTATTGCGACACGTCCCACCAAACTGAAAAAACGTTTACAATCCTAATAAATCAAATAATTTATGATTTTTTTTCAGAATAAAATTGACGGTGAATTAGGCTGGTGCTATAATTCGATTATCAACAAAATAAATTGGTATTAAATTAATGAAATCATGTATAGTTTTATGAGATTTGATGCGGCACATCTCAATAAATCTCATAGCTAAAGGGAGTAGTAACCAGTATTTAGGAAAGGTAGACGATTAGAAATGTTAAAATTTAATGAAGAACAACAAGTGGAAAGCGTAAACGGAGCCCTTCAATTACGGGGAGGCATTGAGAAAGTAGTAGATGAGATTCATTCTGAAGGTTTTGATAATATTTTTTATTTGGGAATTGGAGGAACTTATGCATCAAGCATGCAAGCGGTGACTTATATTACTGGAAAAAGCACACTGCCAGCATATGTTGAGAATGCAGCGGAATACTTAACTACCGGAAACCGTAAGTTAACGAGTAAATCGGTAGTGATTATATCATCGGTTACAGGAAGCACAGAGGAGATGGTGAGAGCCGTTTCACAAGTAAAAGAAATAGGAGCTCGTGTTCTGGGGTTCATTGATGTAAAAGATGCGCCGCTTGCACAAAGCGTTGATTACTTAATTTCATATCCAGCAAACGAACAAATCAAATTTTTTATGGTTGCCGACCGCTTTATGTTTAACAACGGTGACTTCCCGCAATATGAACAATTCTATGAAGAACTTGATGAACATTTGGCAAAAGCGTTAGTTGAAGCAGAGAAGGCGGCTGATTCTTTTGGAATGCAATTTGCGCAGGATCACAAAGATGATTCCATGCATTATTTTATCGGAGCAGGAAATCAATGGGGGGCGGTTTACTCCTATGCGATGTGTTATTGGGAAGAACAGCACTGGCTTCGTTCGAAGTCGATTCATTCATCAGAGTTTTTCCACGGAACACTGGAAGTTATTGACCGTGATACAGCAGTAACCTTATTTATTGGAGAAGACGAACAGCGTCCGCTGTCGGAAAGAGTGGCCGAGTTTTTACCAAGAGTTTGTTCCAGGTATACCATTATCGATACAAAGAATTATGAATTAAAAGGAATAAGCCTGGAATTTAGAGGTCGGATCTCTCATTTGGTTTTGCGAGCGATCACTTCGCGGATTGATGCTTATATTGAAAAACTCAATTGTCATCCAGTGGAAATCAGACGCTATTACCGCCAACTGAAATACTAAGATGCAGAATTAACGAACATGAAATCAAAGCGACTTCCTGCCAATCTTTGATTTCATGTATTCTGCTTTCTTTCAAATCATAATTGAAAGCGTTTTTTTGGGGGAGCTGCGGTTAAGGTTTTGCTGGAGATGAAAAGTAAGGAGGTCCAATATGAGGTTTGCTGCAATAGGTGACAATTGTATTGATGTTTATGAGCGGCTTAATAAAAAATATCCTACAGGAAATGTAGTGGACACAGGAGTGAATATGCAATTGCTGGGCATCCCGACATCCATTATTTCTACAACTGGAAATGATAAAAATGGAGAGTGGATGATTCATACATTAAAAGAGGAAGGAATCGATATTAGTCACTTAAAGGTGGGGGATGGGCCGACAGCTGTTACCTTTATGCATATGGATGGCCTTGACCGTGTACACGGCGACTATGTGGAGGGTGTCCTCGAAACGATGGTTTTCGATGAGGAAGATATCCGGTTTGCCGCCGAACACGATTTAGTCCATACAGCATTATGGGGGAAGGCCGAGGAGACACTTCCCAAATTGAAGGCCAAGGGTGCAGTCATTAGTTTTGATTATGCGGATCGATTGGATCACCCCCTTGTCGAGCAAACACTCCCCTATGTAGACTATGGATTTTTCTCTTATAAGAAAAGGAGGGATGCCTACATTGAAAATTTTTTGAAGGAAAAAACAGACGGCGGTATGAAGGTGGCTGTTGCTACTTTCGGGGAACAAGGCAGCCTAGCATTTGATGGTCAACGTTTTTATGAAGGAACCGTGTATCCTGCGAGAGTAGTCAATACAGTGGGAGCGGGAGATAGTTTTATTGCGGGTTTCTTATTTGCTATTTTAAAGGGTAAATCCATCCCGGAAGCTTTGGAAAAAGGAGCGAAAATTGCCGCAGAAGTAGTGTCCGTTTTTGAACCATGGGTGAAGCGAAATTTCAATTCATAATGAAATGGGGATTAGATCATGAAGATTGGATTATTTACTTCGGGTTATCAACGCAATCCACTAGAACATGCTTTTATAGACGCAAAGAGATTTGGCTACGATTATATTGAACTATGGGGAGGCCGCCCGCATGCATTTGCGCCTGACTTGAAAAACGGCGACATTGAAATCGTAAAAAAACTGATTGATCAATATGAGATTCAGGTAAGGGTCTATACTCCCGAGCATAATGCATATCCTTATAATTTTATGATTGGCACAGAACAAATGAGAAAAGACGCTATCGATTATTTGAAGTTATCGATGGAGATGGGCAAGGAAATGGGTGCTGAATATACGTTAATGTCTCCCGCCCATGCCGGCTATTTAACTTCCGAAGCTGAAATTTGGCAAAGATTGATTCAATCCATGAAGGAATTAACAGATTATGCGGAAAAAATCGATCATAAAATTATTCTCGAAGCCCTCACGCCGATGGAATCAAACGTTTGTACAACCGCTAATGATTTAGCTAGGGTTTTTGGACAAATCGAATCCACTCATTTGGTTGGAATGTGCGATATTGTGCCGCCATTCGTCCAGCATGAAAGTATGATGGCCTATTTCGATAAATTGCAAGATAAGATGCAGCATCTTCACATTATTGACAGTGATGGAACCAGTGATACTCATATGGTCCCTGGTGAAGGCGTGTTGCCAATGAAGGAATTATTAATGGAACTAAAACAGATAGGATACGTTGGCACAGCGACTATTGAATTAGTAACCGCCTATATGAATGAGCCAAGATTATTTGCCCGCCGAGCCATTAACAATTTAAAAGCCTTAATGGACTAACCGTACTTAAATAGGAAGAAAGAGTGATTGCCATGTTTATCGATATGCACGTTCATCCGGACTTTTATGGTTCGATAAATGGGGATAAGGAACGATTGGAATTCAGACATAGGGTGCTGAATATTCACAAGAACGGAACCCCGACATTACAACATATTTTTAATCAAATGAAGTGTGCCGGCTTGGATAAGCTATGCTTGCTGCCCCAAGACTATACAACAGTGGAAGGGGCGGCAACGGTCACCAACGAAGAGATTAAAAAAATTGTCGACCAGGCTCCAGATCAACTTTTCGGCTTTGCCAGTGTCGATCCCTTCGATTCTAACGCTGTCCAGAGCCTAGAGAAGGCCTTTACAGAGCTGGGGCTCCTTGGATTGAAATTAAATCCAAGCAAACAAAAATACTATCCTGCGGATCCATTGCTAAAAGATATTTATGATATTTGTGAGAAATATGATAAGCCGATTATCTTTCACAGTGGTTTGTCATGGGAACCAGGGACCTTATCGAAATACTCAAGGCCGATAGAATTTGAAGAACTGGCTGTAAGCAGGCCGAAATTAAGGATTTGTCTCGCGCATTTTGGCTGGCCGTGGGTCCAGGAGACAGCCATGTTAATGTTGAAATATCCAAATGTGTATGCGGACACAGCGATTTTGTATTTTGATAATGCCAAAGAATTTTATACTCAAGTTTTTACGAAAGATATTCCTTCGACATGGATCGACCGGAGCCTAAGGCATCAAGTCATGTTTGGCAGCGATAATCCGCGTTTCGAGCAAATTAGAATGGCTCAGGCATTAAATCATTTAGGTTTCCGGGAATCGACAGTGGAATTGATCCGTGGAAAGAATGCCTTGGAATTTTTGGGACGCCCTTTGTGAAAGGAGGAATAAGTTCAATGTATGTAGACAGTATCACGATCTTTACAGATAAATATAATCAATATCTTGTAATCACAGACGAGATTGAGCGAGTCGTCGCCGAAAGCGGGATTAAGAATGGTGTTGTCACAGCCCAAACGAAGCATACTACAACAGGGATTACTGTCAATGAATCATTAGAATGTCTTGAAAGTGATATAGACGAATTTTTAAAAAGAATGGTGCCGGAAGATCACCCCTATGTACATGCACGTATGTTAAAAGATTACGGTTCTACAGCCGGCAATCCGACCGGGCATATCAAAGCGTTACTGACAGGGAATCACTGCCATTTTCCGATTGTTGAAGGAAGGGTTGTTCGGGGTGGGGCGCAGGAGGTATATTTCTGTGAATTTGATGGTCCATCTGAGCGAACGATATTGATTTATATACAAGGGGGATAAGGGCCCCCGATATGATTAACTGTTTTATTCACCTCCACTCTTTATGATATATTTTAAATAGTTGTGTATGTTAAAAGTGTGGAGGAACGCACCAGTTATGGACAATAGTTATTTAAAACCACGCGAAGAAGTGGTAGAAAAAATAGAATATTTTATCGATCAAAATGAATTGCGTCCAAATGATAAACTTCCATCAGAAAGGCAGCTTTGTGAGGTTCTAGGGACAAGCAGAACGACCTTGCGCAGCGCAATCAAGAGGCTCATTATCGAAGGTGTTATATATAGCAAGCGTGGGGCAGGTACATTTGTTGCGCCACAAAAGTTGGCGCGAAACTTGCAGGATATGGAATCCTTGTCAAAAAGTGCGATGAAGGCAGGTAAAGTATTATCAACTAAAGTCTTATATGCAGATATTATTGAATGTAATAAAGACTTATCTAGACGGATGAAACTAACACTCGGAAGCAAAATTTATTGTTTGCAACGATTGAGATTAATAGACGGGATTCCGGCGATGATGGAACTTGCCTATTTTGATTATTCATTATGCAAGGGTATTGAACAGTACGATTTTTCGCAGGAATCCCTTTATCGTATTTTGGAAGAAGTTTATAACGTGACAATTGATCATGGCTCGGAAACATTAAGTGTTACCTACGTGAGTGAACAGGAAGGTGAACTGTTGGATGTCGAGAATGGGACACCTGTTTTCTATATTGCGGGTAATGTATTTACAGAAGAAGAAAAGACGATTGAATTTTATAAATCAATCGTAAGAGCCGATCAAATTCGTTTTTCTTCCATACTTAAACATTAACATTTTAGTCCTGAAGGGGGAACTGGAATGAAAATCGGGGCAGTTGGCGATAATTGTATGGATGTCTATAAGCAGACTGGAGAAGCATTTCCTGGAGGGAACCCTGTCAATGTGGCGGTGTATTGTGTCAGGCTTGGGGAAAATGCTTCTTACACCGGTGTGGTTGGAAATGATGAATATGGAAGGTTATTAAAAGATGCTTTAAAGGATAAAGATGTCGATGTGTCGCATGTAAGGGAATTGCCTGGTAAGACCGCTATTACAGAGGTAGAAATCGTTGATAACGACAGGGTACTTGGTGATTATGATGAAGGTGTTTTAGAACAATTTGTATTGACAGATGAGGATATTGATTTTTTAGCTTCGCATGATATAGTGGTATCAGGAATTTGGGGGAAAATAGAAAAAAACCTAGGTAATATTAAAAGTAAAGGTGTCCCGATTGCTTTTGACTTTGCAAACAAATTGGATCATCCACTTGTAGAAGAAATTATCCCTCATGTTGATTATGCTTTTTTTTCCTACGATGATGGGGAAGATTCGTTTATTAAGGATTACATGAAAAAGATGCATGCTAAAGGTCCACAATTAATTATTGTAACTATGGGTGAAAAAGGCAGTATTGTTTATGATGGCGCTTCCTTTTTCCGTTTTGGAATTCTTCCGTGTAAGGTTATTGATACAATGGGTGCTGGAGACAGTTATATTGCCGGCTTTATTTGCGGAATCCTACAGAAAAAATCGATTGAAGAATGTATGGAAGTGGGAACGAGAAACAGCAGTATTACGATTCAATATCAAGGTGCTTGGTAATGAGTTTAATGAATTTTTGCGGAAAGTGAGTGAGATTGGCCTTGTCTGATATAGATTATCAATCTCCGATGTACTTACAATTGAGAGAAATTATCCGAACGAAGATTGAAGACGGTGAATTTCCTCCCGGTACGGCGATCCCCACCGAGCATGAACTGGCGAAAACATATGGCATTAATCGATTGACAGTTCGAAATGGCATTTCTTCTCTTGTTAATGAAGGATTGCTTAAAAGGATACAAGGGAAAGGTGTATATGTTCTAGGAGAGAAAAGAGAGCACGATTTGGAAACATTAGAAGGTTTCTCGCAAATGGTCAGAAAGAAAAATGCGAATCCATCATTCCAAATTTTAGCAAAAACATTGCGAAATGCAGGACATAAGTACAGCAAGATTTTTAACATTCATCCGGATGAGCAGATCTTTTACATTAAACGGGTAGACTATATTGATAATGAACCATACTCGTTGGAGGAAATCTATACACCGCACAATGTTGTACCACACTTGGGGGATATTGATCTAACCATTTTCTCTTTATATGAGATTTATGATTTTTATAATATTGAGATTGCGTACTCGCAGCAGACGCTTGACCTTGCTCAATTGGATCAATCAGATGCCCGCTTCTTAGACATTGACTCTTCTGCTCCGTTATTGTTATTTACAAACACAAGCTATAATGATGCAGACACTGTAATTGAGTATTCAAGAAGTTACACACGCCCGGATAAAGCAAATTATAAGGTACATTTCAAACGATAAAAATGAAGATGGATATGTTTGTCCCTTTGGCAATTACCGCTGGAATATTGGAGGGTGCCCCATAGTGGCATTATCACAGCACAACAACACATCGCATTTCGTCCTATTGACATATGGCAAATTATATCGGAGTGACCGAAGTGAATGAGAAAATATGGGATCTTTTGATTGATAATTGGAAAAAAATCTTGTCTCCGGAAATCCGGTTAATGATGGATCTATCCTTATCGATGTCAAAAATGGAGTTGATTGCGCTTGTTCTAATTGGGAGAAGTGGCGAAACCATGATGACACAATTAGCAGAGAGCCTTCACATTCCGATGAGCACGGCAACAGGTGTGATAAGCCGGTTGGCCAAACAAGGATATGTTGATAGGTATACAGATGAATCAAACCGCAGGATTGTAAACGTGAGGCTGACACAACAAGGAAAAGATACGGTTGAAAATATCAAGCAGACAGTTATGAAATATTGGGGAATGCTCACTGAATTCCTCTCAGATGAAGAAAAAGATGTTTTAAACAAGTTATTTTCAAAAATATCTGCTTCATTCAGCAGTAGCGACTCTGAAGATCATGGAGATGTTAAGAATATCACAAAAATTCGAATGGATTAGCATCGTATAGCCAAATGTGCAGACATTTGGCCTGTTTATCGCCCTATATTACGTCTCTCGAAATATTCTTTTTCCGAAATAAAAGGAGGTTTTTTAAAATGAGAATTATTTTATATACCGGCAAAGGCGGCATAGGAAAAACGAGTGTTGCGGCCGTCCTCGACTTTTGAGGCCGGTATTCGGGTGGTCAAAATTTTGATTGGGACGAATACGGGGGAACGCTCCTTTCATCCTGCGCTGAAGATGTTTGAGAAAATCTGTTATAATATCGAAACTAAGATGTGTAGTGAATTTTCTCTAACGTAAGGATGATCCGCATATGAAAATATTATTAGTCGAAGATGATAAGACAATCGCGTCGGGACTGGAATATTCGCTGCAGCAAGAGGGTTATCGGGCCGTGCTGTGGCATGATGTCGCCTCAGCCAAAAAGGTGCTCACCGAAGATATCGATCAGTTTGCTTTATGCCTGTTTGATTTACAGCTTCCGGACGGAAGCGGTTATGAATTGTGCAAGATGGCGAAGGAACGGCGAGACATTCCGGTCATCTTCTTAACGGTGATCGACGATGAGGTCAATGTCGTGATGGGGCTCGACATGGGAGCCGACGATTACATTACCAAACCTTTTCGGGTTCGTGAGCTGCTCTCCCGGATCAAGTCCGTCTTGCGGAGATACCAGAAGCCGTCCAACGCTAGAGCGCTAATCGACATCGGCAATGTTCGAATCCATACGCTGGAGGGCAAAGTGCATAAGAACGGCGCCGAAATTCCGCTGACCGCCTTGGAATATCGCTTATTGATGATCTTCGCCAACCACGTTGGACAGGTCCTCACCAGGAATCAGCTCTTGGAGCAGATCTGGGACGTGGCCGGCGAATTCGTGAACGACAATACGTTAACGGTGTATATCAAAAGGCTGCGGGAAAAGTTGGAGGATGATCCTGGGCATCCGGCTTTGATCAAAACGGTACGCGGTTTAGGCTATAAGGTCGGTGATTAGATGCTGCGCAATCGGGAAATTCAAATATTATGGCTCGCTATGAGCTTGATCGGCATAACCGCGACCGTGGTTGCGGCCTTCTTTTCGTCCGTCACGGCCGTATTTGTTTTCATTGTGTCCATGCTGCTTATGGGCACAAGTTTGCTATTCATGAGATGGAGATATCGCGAGCTGGCGAAGCTGTCCGTCTATTTGCGGGAAATCAGCAACGGCAATGATTCCCTTGACGTTCGCGATAACCAGGAAGGCGAGCTAAGTATTTTAAAGAATGATATTTACAAAGTGACGCTCATGCTATCGGAGCACCGGTCGCTATTGCAGCGGGACAAAATTCAACTCACGGATGCCATCTCCGATATTTCGCATCAGCTCAAAACGCCGCTCACCTCCATGACGGTGATGGCGGATTTGTTAAGCGCCCCTGACCTGCCTCCTACCAAAAGAACGGAGTTCACCCATCATATTCGCGTCCAGCTTGAACGCATCGATTGGCTTGTTTCGTCCTTACTTAAGCTATCGAAAATGGACGCGAAGACCATCCCATTCAAAAAAGATCGGATACTCATGAAAAAGCTGATCCAAAAGGCATTAGAGCCGGTTATGATTCCAATGGATATTAAGGGACAGACGGTTTCCATCGCGGGCGATGACGATGTCTCTTTTGTCGGAGATTTCAATTGGACGGCCGAAGCGGTCATCAATATTTTGAAGAACGGCGTGGAGCATACGCCTGAAGGCGGAGCCATCGCCATCGCATTTTCCGAAAACGCGTTATTTACGGAACTCGTCATTGCTGACAGCGGAAAAGGCATTCCGAAAGAAGATTTGCCTTATATTTTTAAACGTTTTTACAAAGGAAAGAACGCCAGTGAAGGGAGCATCGGTATAGGGCTTGCGATGGCTCACAGCATCATTTCCAGCCAGGACGGCGTGATCGATGTGACGAGCGACAGCGGGAAGGGTACGCAGTTTCGAATAAAATTTTATAAGCACGTGATTTAGCGTAAGTGACTGAATTGTCACCTTCAACGTCACTGGAAAGTCATTTTAGGCAGATAAAATGATATTCATCAGATGAACGATGGAGGTAAAACCATGCTTTCGAAGCAACAGCGCAAAGTTATTTTTGCAATCACGATATTCTATACCCTGTTGATTCTTTATTTTTTGTTTTTCGCTTTCGGCAGAGTAGGTAAGGCGGATCGAATCGCCGAGTACACCTTTATTTTTTTACCGGACAGTTTTTTTAGGGTGCCGAGCCTGTCCGATCTTCTGCATCCTACGTTGATGGATTTTGTGGGTTTCGGGAACATCGCAGCCTTTATTCCTTTTGGCATCTTGATTCCGTTATTATATCGGATCCGCTTTGTTCGCTTTATGACATGGTTTATTCTGTCCATTCTCCTGCTGGAGACTATTCAGGCATTCACTTTGCTCGGCAGCTTCGACATGAATGACGTCATACAGAACTCATCGGGCGCAGCTATCGGATTCGGGGCGTACAAACTTGGCTTTCGTACACAAAACAACTGGAGAAATATTGCCGCTACAGGTATTTCCGGTGTTGTCCTGATGCTTGGGGTGTGGGGGGTGTTCGGGATGCTTGACCAAGTATTCACCAAAGAAATGGGCCCCTTTGTGGCGATAGAATTGAAGGATAGTACCGGGAATCCACCAACGGGAACCAAACCGTCCAGTCTTAAGATTGGCGGTCAAGACGTGAAACCCCAATATAATGTGTATACCGCCGAAGGCAAAAACAAGGAAACGTACACATATACGTTAGGCAATAAAGAGGAGATGTATCTCTCCATGAATTATGGGATTCCCGATCAAAAGGATTCTCATGGCAGCATCAGGGTTATCGTCGATGGACATGAGTTCCTGTCCGTATCCGCAGAAGCCGGGCGCCATGAGCCGGATAGGGCCGGAATTTTCCTCCCCCAGGCCAATGAGCTTACGATAACCATGGAGGGGAATGTGACCCTGTGGGATGTGGGATTTAGAAAGATGGTATATTTCTGGAATTAAGCATTTAGGGAAGGCCCATGCTTCCGAAGTGAGTTTTGTACGAAGTCGATTCAAGAAGTAACGCTCACAAAACTTTTAGGAGGTATTACAATGGAAATTTTGAAAATCGAGCATCTGTCTAAAGAATACGGCACAGGCGAATCGGCGGTGAAGGCGCTTGACGATGTTTCCTTTTCGGTCCAAAAAGGCGAATTTGTCGCGATTATCGGCCCGTCCGGATCGGGGAAATCGACGCTCCTTCATATGCTGGGCGGCGTGGATCGGCCGACTGGCGGTAGAGTTTATGTTCAGAATACGGACATGTATGCCTTGAACGAAACGCAGCTGGCCATCTTCAGGCGCAGGCAAATCGGCCTGATCTACCAGTTTTTCAATCTGATTCCCGTCCTGACGGTGGAAGAGAATATTACGCTGCCGCTCTTGCTGGATAAACAAAAGGTAGATCAAAAGCAATTGGAAGGCCTTGTGAATACGTTGAGTTTGCAGCATCGGTTGAACCACCTGCCGAATCAGCTATCCGGTGGACAGCAGCAACGTGCCTCGATCGGCCGGGCGCTCATCGGCCATCCTGCGATCATGCTGGCCGACGAACCGACCGGGAATCTGGACAGCAAGAATAGCAGCGAGATCATCGACTTATTAAAAATGCTGAATAAGACCTATCAACAGACGCTGATCGTGATTACGCACGACGAACGGATCGCCTTGCAAGCCGACAGGATCATTTCGATTGAAGACGGGAGGATTGCCAAAGATGAGGTGATAAGGCGATGAATATTGTCAATACATTAACCCTCCGGCATCTGAAGCAGAACAGGAGACGAACGCTTGTAACCATCATCGGCGTCATTATTTCGGTTGCCATGGTGACCGCTGTCGCTACGCTTGTTGTTTCCTTTTCGGATTTAATGATTAGGCAGACCATTGCGGATACAGGGGAGTGGCATGTCCAATATCACGATGTGACCAAAGAACAACTTGCGGCTATAGAGGGCGATGACAGAGCCAGAAGCGTTGCGATCTCAAGAGACCTTGGCTATGCCTCATTAGAAGGGGGACAAAACCCCAATAAGCCGTACTTGTTCATCAAAGAATATGATGCGCAGGGTTTCGCGCAATTTCAGGTTGAACTAAGCAAGGGGCGTCTTCCGAATACGGACAAGGAAGTCGTGATCTCCGAGCCCGTTGCAACGAACGCCAAAGTGAAGTACGAAATCGGCGATCGTCTAACCCTTCGCATCGGCGAACGATTCGAACAAGGGGGCGATCATCCCCTGGATCAGACCGAACCGCTGCGTAGGGAAGACGGCACATTGACCGAAACGTTGCAGCATATCAAGACAAGGGATTACACGGTGGTAGGCTTCATCAAGCGTCCCGCCTGGGAAACGGCTTGGGCCCCGGGCTATACGATCATTAGCTATGTCAATGAAGATATTATCAGGGGAAACGATCGAGTCGATGCGTCGGTGGCCTTGCAGCGTGTCAATCCGTCCTTGTTCGCTCATGCGGAGGAATTGGCTAAGCAAAACCAAATTGAAACCGTCCAATATAATAACGAATTGCTTCATTATTATGGTTTGTCCAAAAGCGAAGCCTCGTACAGCATGATGTTCTCATTATCGGCGATCCTGATGGCGGTTATTATGATTGGCTCGGTTTCGCTCATCTATAACGCTTTTGCGATATCCGTATCGGAACGTTCCCGCCATTTAGGGATGCTCGCGAGCGTGGGGGCTACGAAAAGACAGAAGCGAAATTCAGTGCTTTTTGAAGGTATCGTCATTGGCTTGATCAGCATTCCCATTGGCATCCTATGCGGTCTTGCCGGGATCGGGATCACCTTTTGGTTCATGAACACGATGATTGAAGGGGCATTATGGACCAGTGAAAAGCTGAGGCTCATCGTCACGCCGTTATCGCTCTTGATGGCTTGTCTTGTTTCGATGCTGACGATTTTCGTTTCGACGTATCTCCCGGCGATCAAAGCCTCCAAGTTATCCGCTATGGACGCGATTCGCCAAACCACCGACGTAAAGCTTACGGCCAAAGCCGTAAAAACGTCGAAGTTCATTCGCAAGCTCTTCGGGATCGAAGCGGAAATCGGGCTGAAAAACTTAAAAAGAAACAAACGGAGATATCATGCTGTTCTTTTTTCGCTGGTCATCAGTATCGTTTTGTTTTTGACGGTATCGTTTTTTACGGCCGGCATGACACAATCCCTGGAACTGTCGCGGGAAGGCGCCAATTACGATATTGAAGTGTCGTACAGCAACGGAAAAAGAATAGATGACCGGTTGATGCGATCGATGGTATCCCTGGATGGCGTCACGGATTACAACGTGATTCACGAGTTATATGGGAACGCTTGGGTCGATGCGGCGATCATCGCCGATGAATTGCAAGAGAAGGTGAAGAAGGATAAGAGTATGCTGCAAGACGGGAAATACCCTTACGACATTAAAATCCATGCATTGAACGATTCGAGTCTGCAAGCCTATGCCAGAGCGGTTGGCGCAGATTACGAACAGCTTACGGATCCGGATCATCCCGCCGCGATCGTGATGGATACGATTCAATACAAAGATATGGACACGGGAAAATATATTCAGACGAAGGCCATGGATACGAAGGTCGGTCAAAGGATCGAGCTAACGAATTTCTATAAAGAGAATGGGGAAGAAACGAAGGCAGACCCAGTGATCGTTGCCGCATTGACGGATCAGGCCCCTATGGGGATGAACCCGACTGGCGTAGGCGGGTTAAATATGATCGTGTCGGAACGCGTCATGAATCGACTGGCAGACGACGAGGACCTGGATAACGTTTCGACGTATCTCCATTTGAAAAGTACGGAACCGATGAGAACGCAGCAGGAAATAGAAGAGATGCATGAGACCAATCTGAACGTCTACAATGTATATCAATCCAGAAAAAGCGAAGAACGACAGATTCTCTTGATGTCCGTCTTTTCTTACGGTTTTATCGTATTAATCTCTGCGATTGCCATTGCGAACATTTTTAATACGATCTCGACGGGGTTGTCTCTTCGCAAACGGGAATTTGCGATGCTGAAATCCGTAGGCATGACGCCAAAAGGCTTTGCGAGAATGATGAACTATGAAAGTATTTTTTACGGGGTCAAGTCGCTGTTGTTCGGGCTTCCCGCCAGTTTCGTCGTGATGGTTCTGATCTACAGGGCATTTGCGAACAAATTCAGCTACGGGTTCACCCTCCCTTGGATGAGCATTCTGTCTGTCATTGTCGCTGTATTTGTCATTGTCGGTTCCGCGATGGTTTATTCCGGCGCGAAAATAAAGAAGGAAAATATTATTGATGCATTAAAGCAAGAGAATATATGATACCCATCGGCCCCGACTTGGTTGAAGTCAGGGCCTGCTTAACAAGGATAAAAACGGCTTTGAACCATTTTACGGAGACGTTAAGAATTAATCAGGATGCCCGAGAAAAATCAACCCGGCCTTATCGACCGGGTTGTTCTTCCCTGCTGTGCATCTATAATGGTGATTTGTTATATAACATACATCACTGAAGAATAGGTAACCGGTTAAGTAAAATAAGAAACGTAACTAGTTACTTATTTGCAAGGAGGTTTAGCGCGATGAATCAAGAGGAGAAGCAAGCATTCATTTTTGCTACTTTGCTGACACTAGCGAATCGGATGCAAATCGTAGGGGATAAATTAGATAAAAACATCACCTTAAAGCAATGGCTCCTAATCGCCATCATTTTAAAGAATGGAAATCCATCTCCCACACTAGGTGAAGTTGCGGTTATCTTCGGTTGTTCCAGACAAAACATAAAGAAACTTGCCATGATTCTGGAGAAGCAGGGGTTTGTCACCCTTAAGAGAGATGAAAAGGATGCGAGAGTGGTGCGGGTTCAGTTGACCTCCCAGTGTCACGCTTATCTTAAGGGACGAGAAGATCTTGAAAATGAGTTTATGCAAGATTTATTTCATCATTTTGATGAGAAGATAACAAACGGTTTATTTTACGGCATTCAACAGTTGGCCGACAATCTGGGACGAATAGAAGAGAATTCCCGAGTAAGGGAGAGTTAAGGATCTGAGGTCAGGAAAGGAGTCGAAAACCCATGTTGACCGGATTGTTTTTACTAGCTTTCATAGTTGTTGCCGTCGTCGTTTATTTTGTTATTCCGTATTCGCCTCTAAAGGCAAAATTTAATCGAGATATCAAGGAGTGTATAGAGCGTTCCAGCCAAGTGACGGGGGTTCTAGCATATAAAGAAGTCGAAGATTTACCCACTCCTGTAAAGCGATATTTAGAGACCTGTGGTTATATAGGCAAACCGAAGAGTTCACACATGAAAATCAGTTTTAAAGATGTGGATTTTAGGCTATCGCGGGAAAAGCCAATGATCAAAATGGATTACTCGCAGGTTAATTTTGTGCAGGAACCCGATCGAGTCGCATTCATCGATACACGGATGTACGGCATTCCATTTCAAGGGTATGACTCTCTTCTGGATGGTGCAGGAGGCATGAAAGGTGTTCTGGCCAAAGGGATTACCTTGTTCAACGAAACGGGAGGGGAGATGGATCAGGCTTGCTTGGTGACCTTTTTATCCGAATCGTTATTGATTCCTGATGCTGCATTGCAAGACTACATGACCTGGAAAGAGGTGGATAAAACGCACGCTAAAGCAATCATAACCTATGAAGGCATAGAAGCTAGCGGTTTATTTACTTTCAGCGAAACCGGGGAATTACTCTCATTTTCAACGGATGATCGGACCTATACTTCAATGAATGGCGAACGGCAGCAAGTGAAGTGGACGGCATTGTTTAGTGACTACCAAACTAAGGATGGCCGTAAGCAACCCTCTCGTTTACAGGCGATTTGGCATGTTCCAGAAGGCGACATGATTTACTTTGATGGTCGTGATTTTCGAATCGATAGATTAATGTGATATATGTAAAAAAAACGCCGGTGACCTTAAGCAGGTGATCCGGCGTTTCCATATTAGCGTTTCGGCATCTTGCTCTGATCCATGTACAGCAGGTTCCAGCGGTGGCCGTCCAGGTCGGCAAATCCTGCGCCGTACATCCAGCCGTCCATTTCACTCGGCTTGCCAAAGATGCTTCCTCCGGCAAACTCTACTTTTTGAATAAAGGCATCTACTTCTTCCCTGCTTTCAGCGCCAATGGAAAATATGACTTCCGCGCTTTGGGAAGTATCCGCGGTTTTTGAACCTGTAAATTTCTCAAAGGCCGCCTCCGGGAACAGAAGAATCGTTGTTTGGCCTATGGCAAGCTTGGCTCTCTCGTTACCCACGCTCTCCGCATGGAACCCAATCTCATTGAAAAAGGCAGTTGACTTCTCAACATCTTTGACCGGCAGGTTAATCCAAATCTCCTGTGACATGGCAGCAGCCTCCTGGAATATATTTTTAACTACCCCTACTATACTCTACTTCTGGCAGCAGAAGCGAATCTTACAAAGCCGCAACTGGGTTTGCCTCCACAGCATGTCATGCATTAGGGCCGCAACTAATGAAAGGGAGGATGCCGCTAGATCACGATTATAATCTTGTAAGGTTTTGGAAAACGGAAGGAGCGTGCTTTATAATTAAGCGTGAAGTCAGCAGTTAAAAGGAGGGGGCAAGATGGGGGCAAATCAAACTATTGTTCTGGCAATTGAAGAATCGATCAGGTTCTTGGATTCTTCCCCGAATTTGGAGGTCAGCGGCGAGTACAGCCGCCACAAATGGAACGGGGCATGGTGGCATATGGCGGCACTTTATGAAATGGGAGAAGTGAAAAAAATCCCCGAATCTGCTATTGTCCGAGCTAAATATTTGCTAGAAACGCAAGTCTGGCAGACCTTCATCATATCTCCCAATGACCATCCAACGAGCGAAAGCGATAAAATGAAGATGGATTGCTGCCATTGTGAACTTGCCGTGTACTATATGATCCTCAAGGCTTATGGCTGTGATTTGGACAATGAACTCCCCTGGATTCGCGAATGGCTATTAAAATATCAGTTACCTGATGGCGGACTGAACTGTGATCCTGATGCTTACGTTCATTCCCATAAGAGCTCCATTATTTCTACCCTTCCTCCGCTCGAAGCTATCTTATGGCATACCAACCGCGATTTTACTGAACAGGAAACCGTATTTCTAGATGAAGGTGCACGCTACTTAATAGAACATCGTCTTGTATGTTCTAAACAAGACGGGAGCATTATCAATCAGGACTGGCTGAAACCCTGTTTCCCGAGATTCTTTGAATATGATATATTGCGAGGGATGTCTTTCTTGGCAGAATGGTCCCGACGCAGGAACAAAGCGCTACCGGCTGGGTTGCTTATTGAGGGATTGGAACGATTGAAACCCTTCATAGGAGTTGGCAGCGTGCGAATCGGCAGACAAGTTTATGATCCACAAGGTCCATGGGGCGGGGATACCTTTCCCTTGTTAGAAGCATTAGCACGAATTGGCGATGTTTCGCCTTATCTGTCCGGACAATTAGATCGAGTTATCGCGCGATACAAATACCTAAAAAAGGGCTGGATCGGGGAGTGACCGGATCCTGCCCTTTTGCGTGTTATAGGTTTCTTACTGAACTAAACTCTCCAAATCCGGCTGCAATTTGTTTCGCAGAACATATAGCATGATGACACCAACCAGGAACGCGACGGCATCCGCAATGACGAGTGACCAGACTACCCCGTGGAAGCCGTTCATATGATTGGCGATAAACAATACGGGAATCAGAGTAACTCCTTGAATAACCGACATCGTAAACGCGGCGGTTCCCTGCGCTGTGGCTTGGAAAATCCCCGTGAACAACGTGGTCATTCCTGTAATGAACAAGGATAAGAATGTTACATGCAGAATGTAGCTGCCCATTTCGATTAATTGCGGGTCATGCGTAAATAAACCAATCAAGTGATCGGAAATCAGATAGACGATGACGCCGAACACAACTGCTAATGCTACAATCACTTTGATCGTAAATCCAATGGTATGCTTCATGCGTAATTTATTTGCTGTAAATGAGAAGGCGATGAGCGGCACGACTCCCTCGCATAACCCCATCAGAATAAACTCGGGAAATTGCAACAAACGTGATGAAATTCCGTAAGCCGCTACGGCCGGATCCCCATATTCAATAAGAAAATGGTTAAAGATGAGCGACATCGCCCCCAAAAAGATACTCATAATAAAGACGGGAACTCCGATTTTGAATACATTGCCCAGAATGTCCTTGGTGGCCTTGAACCATTTCACGGAGACAGTTAAGAATTGGCTCTTAGTTCCCATATGGAAGGCGTAGAAGGCACTCGCAACCAAGTTGGAAATGACCGTAGCGGACGCAACTCCGATCACGCCCCAATGGAAGACAAAGATGACTATCGCATCGAGAATAATATTGACGACAACACTGAGCATCATACCGATCATCGACGTGATGGCCGCACCCTCCGAGCGCACGATATTCTCCAGCGTGAAGAATAATACGACGAATGGCGAACCCATAAGCATAATCGTGACATATTCCTTCGTAAATCCGAAGGAGTCAGGTGTGGCCCCCAGGCCATGAACGATAGGATCGATCAATGGGAGGCCGACGGCAATGACGATCAGACCGAGACCTAAGCTGCTGTAAAAAGCGAATGAAGACACGTGCTTTACATCATCATATTTTTTCTCTCCCAGCAAACGGGAAATGAATGTACCGCCGCCGATACCAACCAAGTTGCCTAGCGCCATAATGATCGCGAATAACGGCAGGGTTAGCGCGAGTGCGGTTAGCATGGCGGTATTGTGAAGTGTACCAAGGAAATAGGCGTTCAAAATGGAATAAATGACACTCATTGACGTGCCTAGCATCATCGGTACAGCGAAGTGAGCTACAGCTTTTGCGACGGGGGCCTTTTCAAAGTAATGGAGGTTTTCTGCATCCATGTGGATCACCACTTTCGTAATATAATTTTAATTGCTAATCTAACAGTGTTAGGTTGAGCCTTACAGTGTTAGATGATATCATAAACTTTATAAACCTGTAAAGCATAAACTTACACTGTTAGGTAAAAGGGCGGGTATCGATGAAAAAACAACAGCCTCAGATTTCGGAGGATAAGATTTTGGAAGCTTCGTGGGAGCTTCTTGGAGAGGATGGCATCGAGAAGTTCAGCATGAGACGATTGGCCGGACGGCTGGGGATTCAGGCTCCCTCGCTGTACTGGCACTTCAAGAGCAAACAAAATCTCTACCAACGTCTGGCCAACCAGGTATCGAAAAAGATTCTGGAGGAGTACCGTGCCGAGGGGGACTGGAAGGAGCAACTGAAGGGGCTTGCGGTAACGGTTCGAAGCGTGCTCGGCCGGTATCCTTGCTCCACGCAGCTCATGATGTCGACGCTGCCCCACGAAGCGGACATCATCCGGTTGAACAACCGTATGCTGCTCTGCGTGGAATCGACGCCGCTCGAGCAAGAGCAGAAAGTGCAGGTGGTTCTCACGCTTATGAATTATGTCTACAACTTCGTTCTGGACGATTATGAGCACCAGCGAAATGTCTCTGCAATTCTTAAAGAGCATGGAGCGGAGGCGCTTCCGGGTGAGCAAATGATTCGCCTTCTGGATTCCATGAGCGAGACGGATGCGGGGCTGTTCCGGAGAATGTTCACGAGCGGGCTGTACGAACTGATGGGAACCGACAAGGCGTTTGAGTTCGGCTTGAAGGTGATTCTGCTCGGGATTGAGCAGGTGATGAAGGAGCAGGAGAAGTAGAATCAATTCGATAGGTAAAGAAAAGGAATCACTGTTTTGGCGCTTGATGTTTTTTTATGGGCGTTCACCCAAGCGCCCTTTCCGCGAATGCATATGATGATCATGCCTACTCATTGAAAGGAGTGATCATATATGGGTTTTTTTCCAGCACCAGGACCTGGCGGAGGATTCCCGGGCGGACCGGGGATTCCAGGTGGATCTCCGGGGGGTGCACCGGGAGGGGTTCAAGCGCCGACAACTCCTCCACCGCAATTCGTACCGCAAATGCAGAGTACCACATTTGCCGTTGACCCCGGAGGGATCAGACGCTGCCTATACCGCAACACATACATTTGGCTAAACAACGGGGAGCAATTCTGGTTCTTCCCGGTATTCGTCGGGCGTAATTCTGTTGCAGGATTCAGATGGTTCGGTTTCTTCTGGGGGTACTTCGGTATCGATTTGAGGCGGATTAGCTCGTTCGCGTGCTTCTAAGGCTGTGCGATCTTCCATGGCCAGGAGTTATCAACCGTTTCGGATCGTGGGAGCTGATGGACGATTTACGTGATGTGAAGAGAAGAGTCAGGGCTCCCGTATGGGAGCCTTTAAATTTGCCGTTATATTTTTCAAAAAAGCACCCCAACATTATAATTGTTATATATATCGTATATCGGCACGGACCGGGAGGACGGCATGCAATTTCAACCAATCTATCATGATGGGGAATTATTTCTACCGAAGATGGAACTAGATATGACATCGAACCAATCAATCGGCATTATAACGGACTTGAAGCGAAAGCAGCTGTTGATGAAACAATTAGCGGATCGTTCCCAATATTACATATTTCGAACTGGGCAGAACGAGTATATGCGTTTAACGGTGGAAGAGCTGATCACTTTTCTAGTCAAGGTGACGGAGAGGAAGGACCGTGCTGCTCAGTTAATGGATTATTTTGCTTTAAAAGAAGAACGGAGGGTAAAAATCAAGAATTTAAGCTCGTCGAAAAGGATGTACGTGACCTTGCTGCGTGTCTTTTTTGCGCATCAGCCTACGCTTGTCCTGGAGGAGCCTTATTTTTACTTGGAGGAAGAGGATCGCCGTCATTTTAAACGGATTTTGGATGACCTTTCGAAAGAGAAGCGGATTCTAATTTTAACTTCGAATTTAGAGGATGCCCTGATTTCCTGTGATGCCATTTATCGATTGAACGAATCCGGATTTCATCCACTCGATATTCGGGACTCGGAAGAGGACAAGCAGGAAGTGCCGGAACAAGATCAGGCCAATATCACGCTGCAGAAGATTTCTACGAAAAAAAATGACAAGGTGATTTTATTTGATCCGCCTGAAGTCGATTACATAGAAAGTGTAGAGGGTTCGATCCTCGTTCATGTGGGTGGAGAAAATTATGTCTGTGCTTTGACGCTAACCGAGCTCGAGCAGAGATTGATGAATTTCGGCTTTTTTAGGTGCCATCGATCCTACATCGTGAATCTGCAAAAGATAAGGGAGATCATTACATGGACGAAGAACAGCTACAGCTTGCGATTAAATACGGGTAAAGATGCCATGGTTCCGTTATCCCGTTCAAAGTTGCAGGAATTAAAGGCGCTTCTTCATCTTTAATTTCCGGGGCAATATTGAACCCATTAGGCATTCCAGGGTACCGTTCAGGCGGCAATAGCTACATTTCGGCGGGTTTTGATGGCTGGAAGCATGCATTATTTATATGCTTAAGGCATCAACGCTAAGGAAGTGGTGTTCATGGATGTGATCCAAGTGGAACATATTCGAAAGAGATTTGGAAGCAAGGATGCGTTGTCGGACGTGTCCTTTTCCATTCCGAAAGGGGAAATTTTCGGGTTCCTGGGTCCGAGCGGTTCGGGAAAAACGACGCTAATCAAGATTCTAACGGCGCAGTTAAATCCGACAAGCGGACAGGCCGGCGTATTTAACGAGCCGGCGGAGAGGATGCGGCAGTCCGCACAGAAGATGCGATTTGGCATTTTGACGGATAACAGCGGTCTATATGAGAGATTAACGGTTGAGGAAAATCTGGAGCTGTATCGTAAATTATATGATCTTCCTAAAACTTCGATCGATAAGGTGCTGCAGTTTGTGAACTTAAGCGGAGAGCGGAAGAAGAAAGTCCATCGCTTATCGAAAGGGATGCGCCAGCGTGTCATGTTGGCCTGCGCGGTGATCCATGAGCCGGAATTATTATTCCTGGATGAGCCTACTTCGGCTTTGGATCCCGTAAACTCGGCACATATTTATAAAGGTTTACGCTATTTAAATGAGAAAGGGACAACGATTTTTTTAACTACGCATGATATGGCTGAGGCAGAATTGCTATGTAACCGTGTAGCGATTTTGTATCAAGGGCAAATTCAAGCCATCGGCTCACCCAAGGAACTTAAAAAACAGCATCGGGACAACGCAATTTGTGTTGAATTAACCACTGGGGAAGCCTACGAGCTTCCCATCGATGAGGGAACGGCCGAGCAAATCGCCGATTGGATGAAACGAGGGCTCATTGATCGATTGGCAACGAAAGAGCCAAGTCTGGGCGATGTCTTCATTAAAATGACAGGAAGTGAGTTGCTATGAGTACGGGTATCTCATTAAAACGGGTGCGCGCGATATTTGTGAAGGATTATAAAGAGTTTTCGCGCAATTATGCGGTCTCCATTATGTTGATTCTCCCTATTATTCTCGCACTTCTTATTCGAGGTGTAGATTCGTCTTTGCCCTTAGCCTCCGTGGCCGGAACTTTCGCTACCGTGCTTAATCTTTCGTTTGTGTTGCTGACATGTTTCGCACAAGCCTGCTTGATTGCGGAAGAAAAGGAGCGTAACACGTTAAGATCATTAATGATGACTCCGGCCACGACCCTGGACGTTTTAGTCGGTAAAAGCAGCCTGGTCTTTGTCATGTCTGCTGTCGTTCTGGCCGTTTCTACGTATATATTCGGATATAAGCCGGCCAATGTATGGGCTTTTGCGGCGGCCGTTATTCTTTCGATCATTCTATACATCGCGGCCGGAACGATCTGCGGCTTATTCTCCAGGACGCTGCTGGATGCATCGTTATCCATAATTCCCGTGGCATTCGTATTTACCGGGGCGCCTTGGGGAGTGTTTCTGGCGGATGATTATCCGATCTTCGGAGTGCTGGATTACGTACCGAGCAGTCAGCTTGTGCATTTGCTACATATAAGCAATGCCGGTTTTACGGCGGGAGATGTGTTGAAACCCCTTCTTATTATTTTGGTATGGACGGTTGTATTAACGATGGTGTCCGTTGTTTTGTATCAACGGCGGTTAAAGGATGAGTAGGAAGGAGGGATCCCATTCCGATGAATTTAGCCGTCAAGTGGATGCGAGAATTGAAAGACTGCGATAACAAGCTTAGGCTGAAAGGTTATCGGGACCAAGCGGAGTTCATCCGAAAACGGAATTTGGAAGCTTGGGACGATCAGCGGCTGCAAACGGAGTCTCTCCGGCTAAAAAAGGAGGCAGCATCGGGTACGCCTTTGGACGAGCTGCTTGTCGATGCGTATGCGCTAGTCTGCGAGGCGGCGAAGAGAACGCTCGGATTGCAGCCTTACGATGTCCAGATCATGGCTGCCGTCGCTCTTCATGAGGGATATTTAATTGAGCAACATACCGGCGAAGGAAAAACGCTCTCCGCGGTGCTGCCCGCTTATCTCAATGCGCTGACCGGCGAAGGCGTTCATGTGCTGACGTTTAACGATTACTTGGCTGATCGGGATGCGGAGTGGATGGGCCCGATCTATCATTTTCTCGGGTTAACGGTAAGGTCGGTTCAAGCTGGCATGAGCCTGTCCGAGAAAAGGGAAGCGTACGCCGCGGATATCACCTATGTGACGGCCAAAGAGGCGGGGTTCGATTATTTGCGCGACTCGATCGCATTGGTCGAAGCCGACACCGTGCATCGTCCTTTCCACTACGTCATCGTCGACGAAGCGGATTCGCTGCTTATCGACGAAGCGCGGGTGCCGCTCGTCATCGCCGGCGAGCCGGGCTCTTCCGAGAGCAACAACGGCACTCGTTTCGCGGAAGTGGCCAGGCAGCTTAAGCAGGGGGAGCATTTCGACTTCGACGAGTTCCAGCGGAATGTTTATTTGAATGAGGCGGGCGCCGCGAAAGCGGAGGAACTGCTGGGATGCGGCAATTTGTACGAAAGCCGTCATAGTGAGTTGTTATCGTCGTTAAATTGCGCGCTGCATGCGGAAGCGTTATTGAAAAAAGACGTCGATTACATCGTCCGTGACGGTAAAATCGAACTGATCGACGAATATACCGGCCGCGTGGCGGAGAATCGGCATTTACCGGAGGGGCTGCAAGCCGCGCTAGCGGCCAAAGAAGGGCTGCCCGTGAAAGCCGGAGGGAACATTCTCGGGACGATCACCCTGCAACACTTCCTTAGCCTATATCCGAAGATTTGCGGAATGACGGCGACCGCGCAAGTTTCCGCCATGGAATTCGAAACGATTTATGCGCTCCAGGTCGTGCCAATTCCGCCGAACCGGCCCAACCGACGGATCGACTATCCGCACCGGATTTATACCCATAAAGAAGCCAAATTTAAGGCGCTTCTCCAGGAAATCTCGTCCGTTCATCGGACGGGACGGCCGATTCTCATCGGTACGTCAAGCGTCGAGGAGTCCGACAGGCTGGCGGAGGCGCTTGCGGCTCTCGGCGTCCCATGCCATGTTCTGAATGCGAAAAACGACGCGGAAGAAGCGGAGATCATCGCCAAAGCGGGAGAAATCGGCGCCGTGACGGTGTCTACGAATATGGCGGGACGCGGCGTCGACATCCGGCTCGGCGGTGGCAACCCCGCGCAAGCGGAAGTAGTCGCAGGGCTGGGCGGGTTGTACGTGATTGGTACGCATGTGCACGAAAGCATGCGGATCGACGACCAACTGCGCGGTCGTTCCGGCCGCCAAGGGGACCCGGGAGCTTCCGTATTTTTCGTAAGCTTAGAAGACGAGTTGATGCTGCGGTTCGGCATCGATAAAGCGATTCCGCCCGCCTATCGCGGTCTCAGGCAGGATGATGCTCTCGAAGAGTCGGTGCTCCGCGGCAAAATCACCCACATTCAGCGCGTGATTATGGGCCAGAACTTCCAGATCCGCCTGGAACTGAACCGTTATTCGGATATGGTGGAGGAACAGCGGCGTATTCTATACGAGGAGCGGCTCGGCATTTTGAAAGGCAAGACGAAGGTGAGCCCTTCGGAGCAGCGGGTGCGGCTTTATTTTATCGACAAGTTCTGGGCTGACCATCTGGCATACGTTTCTTACATTCGCGAAAGCATCCATTTGACGAGCCTGGTTAACCGCCATCCGATCGACGAATTCCATGCGCAAATCATCCAAGCCTTCGAGCAAATTCCGGCTAACATAAATAGAGAGACGGCGAATATGCTCGTAAAGCTCGGGGGTTCCAATGATCCGGCGTTGTGGGAAAAGTTCGGGCTGAAGAACCCTACTTCCACTCGGACTTATATCATCAACGATCAATACATGGAGTACTTGCAGAATCCCGGTTCATGGGGCGCAGGGACGGTACTCGCTTATTGGATGCGCAAGATGTTGAGGCCGGTATTCGGGTGGGAGAAATTTTAGATTAAAAAGAACAGGGGTGCCGGCTCCTGTCCTTTTCGTTAACGGTTGGATCAAGGCTTACAGATCGACTTTCCAGTTGCCCATCATCTTGGCGACTTCCGGATCGTGATACGATAAAAACAGACTTTTTCCCGTATCCAGGGTGGAGATTTGTTCAATATCTTCCGCGCTCAGCTCAAAATCGAAAATGTCGAAGTTTTCGACGATCCGCTCTTTGCGCACCGATTTTGGAATAACAACGACTCCACGCTGAACAAGCCACCGCAACACGACTTGGGCGACGGATTTGTTGTATTTTTCCGCGATCGAGACCAGGACTTTGTTGCCGAACAGGTTGCCCCGTCCTTCAGCAAACGGCGCCCATGACTGGTGCTGCACACCCTGCTGTTTCATAAAAGCGGCGCTCTCGAGCTGGTGGTAGAACGGGTGCGTTTCGATCTGGTTAACCGCGGGAACGATTTCGTTATGCACGATAAGGTCCATCAGACGGTCGGGATGGAAGTTGCTGACCCCGATCGCCTTGATTTTTCCTTCGCGATACAGCTCTTCCATCGCGCGCCAAGCGCCGTAGTAATCGCCGAACGGCTGGTGAATCAGGTACAGATCGAGATAATCCAGCTGCAGCTTCTTCAGGGATTTGGCAAAAGCCAGCTTGGCACTCTCGTAGTCGGCATCCTGAACCCAAAGTTTGGTCGTGATGAACAGCTCCTCACGCGGTATGCCGCTGCGTCTGATCGCGCGCCCGACCGCTTCCTCGTTCAGATAACCGGCGGCGGTGTCGATCAGGCGGTAACCGGCCATCAGTGCTTCATATACTGCGTTCTCGCATTCTTCTGCATCAGGGACCTGGTAAACTCCGAAGCCGATGATCGGCATGTTCACTCCGTTGTTCAGTGTTACGGTTTGCATGGCAACTCCTCCTTAGTTCAAATGTATAACGGCAAACGGCTGCGAATCCCGGGGATTGGCCTTATAGAGCGGCAGCTCCGCTTATCGCCGATTTGCGTTACAATAAGCTTAGGACCTTCGTGTTACACGAAGTCAAGCGCCTTTTATTATTTTTTTCCAAGGGGGATTTTACATGTATACGGTCAAAGAAGCCGCACAGATCACGGGACTCACTGAGCACGCTGTGCGCTTTTACACGGATAAAGGCCTGGTGCCGAGCATACAGCGCAATGAGCATAATATTCGGATGTTCGACGAAGAATCGATCAACTGGCTGTTTGGCGTCAAATGCCTTAAGCAATCCGGGATGCCGATCGAAGTCATTAAAATGTACATCGATTTATGTCTGGAAGGGGATTCGACCATTCCGCAACGCTATAAACTCATGATGGAGCATAAAGAGGCGGCGCTCATGAAGCTCGAAGAAGCCAAACGGCACATCGCCCATTTGGAGGAAAAAACCGCCCTGTATCAAGCCATTTTGGAGCACCGTTCGCCAGACACGACCAATCCGGCCAACTGGGATAGAATTCAACATATGCATGGGGATGTGTTTTACTCGCCCTCTGCCCGTAAGGCATGAGGGGTGGAGGCCCCATCAGACAACCTGGATGACGTAGAATTCCTGCAAATCTGCATGTTTTTTTCTCGTTCGGGGCCAAAATTTGAAAATTCCTGAGATTCTGCAGGAATTTTCGGCGAAACCGGCTCGTTTCTCTAAAATGGCTAGAAATGCCTGCAGATTTGCATCTTTTTCGCATCCCCTCGGGAATCGGCTTAAATGCCTGCAGATTTGCATCTTTTTGGAGTTGGCCGTGTTGGAAGCGCGCTGGGCGGCTGGCGCTCTAGGCGAGTTGCATCGGGTGACGTACTTGGCTCTACAAAATGCGCCGCAAGGACAGCCCCTTGGGAGAACCGGTGGAACGAGCCTTAAAAAAACTAGTGCAAACATGCACTATGGAGGAGAATTGGATGTCGCAAGAGGCAATTGTTTTAGTAGCAAGTGTAACCATCTTTAATCATGATCAAGTCTTGATTATAAAAGAGAATAAGCCTAATGCTAGGGATAAGTGGAACTTTCCAAGTGGGCGTATGGAATATGGTGAGGACATTCTCCATACAGCTCGTAGGGAAGTTAGAGAAGAGACGGGGCTGGAAGTAAACCTGACGGGTACTACGGGTGTATATAATTTTAGGAGCCGTACGAACAATCAAGTTATTTTATTTCATTTTATAGGTGAGATGACCGGAGGGGTTTTAAATCTCGAAGAGGATGAAATTTCCGACAGCAAATGGGTGCAAGTACATGAGCTTGCCAAAATGGAAAATGAAGACTTACGGGAACCGGGTGTATTAAAGCAAATCATCGATAACTTATTAAAAGATAAGGTTCACTCCATAAGTATGTATAATGAGCAACTTAATAAATGAGTTAACGGGGAGCTTTATTGAGCAAAAAAGGACCATCAAACATGATGTGATGATGGTCTTTTCTCGTTATGAAACTTAAAACTCCTCCAAAACCTTGGATTTGTCGCCATAAACCTTATCCAGGTGATCCTCTCCCCAATAGCATAAATGGTCTAGCGCGGGCTTTAATCCCCAGCCGTAGGGGGTTAGCTTATACTCCACTTTAGGCGGGATTTCTTTATATACCTCTCGTGCTACAATCTCATCCTTTTCCAGGCCCCTTAGTTGAGTGGTCAGCATTTTTTGCGTAATATCGGGGATTAACCGGCGGAGCTCCGAAGTCCGTTTCGGGCCGGTCATCAAATGATAGATGATCAGAGGCTTCCATTTTCCCCCCATGACTTCTAATGCCGCCTCCACCCCAACTCTATACTTTTTTCGAATGCTATTGTCCCTCGGTTCAGTCATCTTTACTCCTCCGTTAAAAGGATGTGTTTTTGCCAAGAACATAACTTCTTGGGCAGTTATCTAGAGTAGGGCACTTCCATGTTCCTATGGCACCCGTATCATCCTATAGCACGTGAAAGTGCGTACTTCCAGGTTATTCGAGTCCTGTTTATAATAGCATCAGCCAGGGATGATGGCTATAAGTTAACTGCTCAAGAAAGGTAGTGAAGATACAAGTATGAAAGTATTATGCGTTGTGTCGCACCCGAGAAAAGATTCCCTCACCTTTAAGGTTGCCGATCGTTTCGTGCAAGGTCTTGCCGAGGCCGGTCATGAATATGAGATATTGGACTTGCACGGGATTGGCTTTGACCCGGTTTTAAAAGAAATAGATGAACCGGATTGGTCAGCGGCGGAACAGACCTTTTCCCCTGAGGTGGAAAGGGAAATACGGCGAATGAAGGAGCATGATGCTCTGGCATTTATTTTTCCGGTTTGGTGGTGGCACTTGCCGGCCATGCTAAAAGGTTATATTGACCGTGTATGGAACAACGGGTTTGCGTACGGTTCAAACCAGCTTCATCACCAACAAGTCTTGTGGATCGGTCTGGCGGGCGTTTCCAAAGAGCAGATGAAAAAGCGTAATTATGATGAAATGATTACTCACCTGCTCAATGTGGGAATTGCGGATTATTGCGGTGTTTCCAATTCCAAGGTTGAATTTTTGTACGAGACTTTGGATTCCGATTCGAAGCATTATGAGATGCTGTTTCATCAAGCTTATCATTTAGGGTTGAATTATGCCTTGAAACAAAGCATATCCGGGGAAAATTAGTGATACAAATCCGGAAATAAGCGATAGTTGAATCACTGGGAATCAGGCCGCCGATTTTTCGGTGGCCTTCCGTGCATTTAAGTAAGCTGGATTCCACCTCCTGAATCGGTATTGGAAGATCGGTCTGTAAAAATGTCACGATTTTACTTGAACCTTACGTAACGTCATGTTTTACAATAGAGCTACCGGTACATAGCTAGCGCCAAAGAGTGGAGATGGTTCATGAAGAAACATTGGAAGGTGGGGGAGCTCGCCAGGTTAACGGGGCTTACCGTTCGAACTTTGCGGTTTTATGATCAAATCGGGTTGTTCTCTCCGTCGGGACAAACGGAATCCGGCCACAGGCTGTACAATGAATCGGACTTGTCGCGTTTGCACCAGATATTATCGCTTAAGGAGCTGGGATTATCTCTCGAGGAGATTAAATCGGCCTTAAATGGCGGGCAGATCAGTCCGCTTGAGATCGTGGAACTGCAGATAGACCAAATCAAAGAACAGATTAAACTGCAGCAGAAACTATTGGAGCAGCTAAGATACGTATCCAAGCTTATGCAGGGCCAGGCGGAATTAACGGTTGAAGATTTCACGAGCCTTTTGCAGGCGATGAAGATGAGATTTGAGAAACCGGTCATTGAGCGGCAAACGAGTTGGGAGCGACATTTGGACCTGTTGGGAGATTTTCTTACCGAAGAGAATGGAATTTCGAAACGTAAGGAGGAAAATCAATGAAAGAACGATTTGTCAAGCATGGAACCTTCGTCGTAGAACGGATTTATGCCGCTCCGCCGGAGCGGGTGTATCAAGCATGGGCCGACCCGATGGCTAAAGCCAAGTGGTTTTCGAAGCCGGAGATCTTCGAGTTCCAGGTTGGCGGGCGCGAGTACAGCAGCGGCGGGCCGCCGGAAGGGCCGGTTTTTACCTTCGACGCCAGCTACCAGGAACTTGTTCCGGAGCAGCGTATTGTCTATACGTACACGCTGGATTCGGACGGCGTACGCATCTCCGTCTCGATCACAACGGTCGAGTTGATCAAGGTGGAGGGCGGTACGAAGCTGATTTTCACAGAGCAAGGCGCATTCTTTGACGGACATGATACGCCAGAAATACGGGAACACGGTACAAACATCATGTTGGATACACTGGGCAAGGTAGTAGAAGGGTAGAAGGGGAGGCTGGAACATGACGATAGCTGAAAATGAACTTATTGCTTCGCGCGAGTATGATGTCCCGCGGGAACTTGTGTTCCGGGCATGGACAACCCCAGATTTATTAGCAAAGTGGTGGGGACCGCAAGGCTTCAAGAATACGTTTCACGAGTGCGATATGAGGCCGGGAGGGACGTGGAAGTTCACCATGCACGGACCGGATGGCGTGGATTATCCTAACCATAATGTCTTTGTTGAGTTCGTGCCGCCGGAGCGGGTCGTGATTGATCATCTAAACGTTCACGAATTTCGGGTAACGGCTACCTTCGAGGACTTCGATGGCCGCACCAGAGTCACCTTTCGTCAACTTTTCAAGATAAAAGAGGAGTTTGAACAAGCTAAGCCCATCTGCCTAGAAGCTAATGAACAGCAGCTGGACCGGCTTGGCAAGGTGCTGGCGGAATTGGCCGACTAGCTTTGCCAAGTGAGATCTGTATCTCCTTCGAAAAGAGCGCTACTTAATTTGAAGACTCTATATGTCGCCGTTCACAATCCCTGTCAGGAATCGGACGGCGGCTTTTTGTTTTCTCTCCTCACCTCCTCCATAATCCCCCTCACGCCCTCTTCGATTCTCTCCGGCCTGACCCGCGGAATGCTGATTCGCAAAAACTTTTCCCGCTCAAGCCAGTTTGTCAAATAGAACGACTTTTCGGTCACCGCTTTCACTTGCCTCGCCGACAGGCGTTTTATCAGCGGATCCAAATTAACGGTTTGCGGCAGCTTTAAATTGGATATAAACGCCGGAGTCGACCCCGAATTCAGAACTGTATCGATACAATTCCGGAAACTTGTGGTTGTGGGTGTCCCCATTTCGCTTTACCATTTCAAGTATTCAGCCCCACGTCCGCGAATATGACAACACTATGGGGTTTAAGGAGGCACTTACTTCGATGAATTCATCCCGATTAAAACTTGCTTATCTATGCGCCATTATGAATGCGATGATTATAGGGTTTTCCTTTTTATTTACGAAGATTGCGCTCGAATTCGCCGACCCTATGGATACACTGACCTTCCGGTTTGCCGCGTCCTTTGCCGCGATGTCCATTCCCGTCCTGTTGGGCCGAGTCCGTTTGAACTACCGCGGAAAAAAGCTCGGCAAGGCGGTGCTCTTGGCTATTTTGTATCCATTGGCGTTTTTCGCGCTTCAATCTTACGGTCTAAAATATACCACGTCCAGCGAAGGCGGCATTCTGTTCGCTTTTACGCCGGTTTTAACGCTGCTGCTGGCGTTCTTGTTCCTGAAAGAAACGACCACGCTCCTGCAAAAGCTATCCATCTGTCTGTCGGTGAGCGGAGTCCTGTTCATCTTTATCATGAAAGGCGGCGGCATCGATTGGTCCAACATGACGGGAATAGTTCTCTTGTTCCTGTCCTGCCTGGCCATTGCGGGCTATAATGTGCTCGCGAGAAGGCTGCTCAAATCGTTCAGTCCTGCGGAGATCACGTATGTCATGCTGGGCATTGCTTTTGTTTCTTTCCTGGCCGTGTCGCTTGCCGGGCACACCGCCGCAGGTACACTCGATCAATTGTTCTCTCCGCTGGCCAGCGGTGCGTTTGTTGCGGCCATTCTCTATCTTGGCGTCTTGTCCACACTGGTTACGGCGCTTAGTTCCAACTATGCCTTGTCCCGAATCGAAGCCTCCAAAATGAGCGTATTCTCCAACCTGTCGACGATCGTGTCGATCGCTGCCGGAGCGCTTTTGCTTGGGGAGGAAATCAGAATGTATCATATCGTCGGTTCTGCGCTTATTATTGTCGGTGTCATTGGCACCAATCTGCTGGGGACTTCATTCTCGCCGAGCTTTCCAGCGAAATCGATCAAACGGCAATAGCAGTCTGGTATGCCGCAGAAACCGTGTATTTTCAAACGGTTCAAGGGATATCCTAAACACGGGTTCTCAATAGATCGCAAAGGAATGAGTGCTTGTGAAAACCGATCAATCGCATTTAACCGCAGCGGAGATGGGGAAACTCTGGGCAACATATGTGGGGAATACGATGGGGAAATGCGTGCTTAGTTATTTTCTTCAACATGTGGACGATAAAGAGATTAAAGAAAATTTACAATATGCCCTGGGGTTATGTGAAGAGTATATACAAACCATTGAGGCTATTTTTAAACAAGCCGATTTTCCGATCCCGGTCGGGTTTACGGACGAAGATGTAAACTTGGAGGCACCCCGACTGTATGAAGATGATTTCTATCTTCATTACCTGAAGTATTTGGGTAAGGCCGGGGTGAGTATTTATAGCGTGGCTATCCCCTTGGTGACAAGGAAAGATATCCGGGAATTCTTCGTCAAGGCCCTTCAGGATACCAGTAAATTAATGATCAATGTCATGGAGGCCTTACTCTCCAGAAATATATTAATGAATTCACCCGTCATCCCTCCGCCCCAAGGCGTGGACTTTATTACCAAGCAGAGTTTTTTAAATGCTTTTTTTGGAAAGGTGAGACCGCTGCAAGGATTGGAAATTGCCCATTTTTACGCAAACTTGAACAACGATATTACGAGTAAAGCGATCATTATTGGCTTTAGCCAGGTGGCGAGAAGTGAAAAGGTCAGACAATATTTGGAACGCGGGAAGATGATAAATCATAAACATATTGATCTGATGTCGGATAAATTGTCTAAAGACGGTTTGCCGCTCCCTCCGAGTATTGATCATTTGGTCAGACCCTCCACGGAGCCTCCGTTCTCGGATAAACTCATGGTTTACCATAAAATCGACATGTTCTCCATGAAGATTCGGGAATACGCCAATGGCGCATCACTGAATGGCAGAAAAGATATAGGTACTTTATATGCAAAATGCCAATTGGATGTATCGTTGTATGTGGAGGATGGCGCCAATCTTATGATTGACCAGGGTTGGTTGGAGCAGCCTCCAGAGGCTATAGACCGGGATGAATTGCACGCCGGACATTAACAGCTTGCCAGGGCCATCCCGCCGCCAAGGATGGCCCTGCTTGCCGTCACAGATTGTTGTGTGTGGTACGGGTACGATTTTGATTTAAGCTTTAGGGCAGAAGAGCTTAAATTCTTGCTTAAGGGAAATACTGTACATATCCTATGTAACCGAGGTTATGCGTCTTATGACAATGGAAATAATCATATTAATTGTAGTATGGAGTTTAACCATTCTGCTGTTGCTAGCTACGACACCGCGTAATAAAATTCGAGAAGCGTTTGTCATATTTTCTTTTAAGCAAATACTTACCTGGTTTTTAGGCCTACTAGTTGTACAGTACAAACTAATTGAATATCCGGTACGTATGTTTCCCTATGCATCGCGAAGTAGTTTTTCGTTCGAGTATTTTATCTTTCCCGCTCTCTGCGTCGTGTTTAACATGAAATTTCCGGAAAACAAAACCAACATCCATAAAACACTCTGGTTTTTGTTTTTTCCGAGCTGGATGACCATTTTGGAGGTATTGTTGGAAAAGTACACCAACCTCATTCGCTACATCGCTTGGAGTTGGTACTGGACGTGGGCCTCCCTTTTAATTACCTTTTTCTTGTCCCGTATTTTTTATCTTTGGTTTATGAAAAAACAAACCGGTGGGACAAAGGGTTGAAGTTGAACCGTAATTAATGGAGGATAGAGTTAAAAGCCCCTTGGAGGTACGTGTTCTATGTTAACCAACGGGTCAATGAGAAGCTGGGAGGACATCATTCCGCCAAGAGCCTCATGTATTCCGTGGATTTTGATGAGATCAAAAGTCTTCAGTATCAGGGGAAATGGGATGAGGCCACGAAAATCATGATGGATGCGGCGGAAAAGTTGGAATCCGGCGGGGCTGATTTCATCGTGATTTGTACCAATACGATGCACGTTCTTCCAACCTGTCCAGGAGCTCCTTCGGCGCTTCCCTGACCTGGATATCCCCGCCCAGGAAAAGAAGCCAATTGGTGATTTCGGTCAATTCTTCGGGCTTATCCACAGGGATAAAAGTCTTCAGAATGGCCGTGGTTTGATAAGGGTTCGTATAGGAGACGGAAGCCTTTAAAGGATGGTATTTCTTGTACTGGGCGATGGCTTTTGGGCCCAGATCCAGGACAAGGTTGATTTCTTCTTCCTGCTTGCTCAGGATTTCCAGAATCTTTTTCCGGCTTAACCTTTTTTTCGGCGAGAAGGGTGTGACATCGGTGAGCCCGTCGACGGGAAACAGCCGTTTCCTTTCTTCCAGCAAGTCAAATCCCTCCATCAGCCAAAGGCCCTTTTGATGAAAAAGGTGCAGGAGATAGATGGGGTAAGATTTGATCTCCTTCGCTTCTTCGATCGTAATCCGCAAATAGCTGTCCGTAAGCAGGTTTTGGATGAGCTTTTCCAACATAGGGTGGGGGAGGTCCGAAAGCTCAAGCAGGTCGGGATTATGCGGGTTGGTTCCTTCAAACAGCAGGATTTGATTCAAAAGAACAAGGTCGTCCTGCTGGTTGGTCGAAATGAGGCCCAGTAATTTCTCGGCTAGAGATTGACGGCTCTTCAGATAGGGAAGCTGCGCATTTCTTGTGGCCATAAAGGCGATAAAAAGGGCTTTGACCTCATTATCGGTAAAACGAACGCCAGGGAGGAGCGTGTTGTGCATGACAAAATATCCCCCATCCCTTCCGACCTCGGCGACAAGCGGCATCCCCAAGGCCTCGATTTCCCGGATATCCCGAATGGCTGTTGAACGGGAGATCTGAAATTCGCGCATGATTTCGGAAATGGTAAATTGGGAACGATTATTGATATACCGCATGATCGTATTAATCCGTTCAACTTTTTTCATCGCGACTCCTAAATGGTATCATTTTTTGACATGATTAAAGATTATCATAAGTCTATCAAGTGAAGAACACAAATTAAATAAAAAAGAAGGAAGGTTATGAACATGGCAAACTATCAATTGGAAGAAAAAGAGGGCTTTATCGTTTACGGTCTGGGCACCGAGCTGAAGAGCGATTACACGGACTATGCCGGCATTAACAAGGAAAAATCGGACTTTTGGCAGGCGGTCAATCATGACGGAAGGCTGGACACTTTAAAATCTATGGCCGCCAACGACTATGTATTTGCCGTAAACGAAGCGGTGAACAACAAGATGATGTATTATGCCGGAGTTTTGACCGAGTCATCGGCGCCGGGGTCGGCATCAGCAGCGGAGGGTTCCCGGGTTATTCAATTCCCTAAAGGGGAATACCTGGTGGTTAAAGGAGAAGGGGCGACGGCCGATGTATTGAGTAATCAGCTTGCCGGGATTGCCTTCGGCCAAGTCTTGCCTGAAGTCAGCCATGTCGCGTATGTAGGCGGGCCGAATGCAACGGTGATCATGGGGCAGCGGGACGGCCAGGTGTTTGGCGAAATGTGGATTCCCGTCGTTAGGAAATAATCGGATAAAAAGGAGCCGTGGTGGAGATGTCCTATATTGTTGATTTTAAAAATGTGTCCACGATCGGTTTGGAGTCTTCACCCGTAGCGGAAGCGCTGGCCGGTTTGCGCGCGAATGAAGCCCGCTACTTCATGAATAAATACAAGCATGAATTTGCGGTGGAACCCGCCGGCGAAAGCCAGGAGACCCTTGATTATGTGAACCGGATTTTGAAAGAGGAACGCGGTATCGAGTTTGCGGCCAAGCCTCTGGAAACGTCGCGTTTTCAAGTGGAGAATATCCAATGGGCCTTCGTCTTTTATGAGGATGGCTTGGGGGTCAATGTCTTGTATACCGTAGATGACCCGAAGAAACGGGCGGTTGGTTTTAAACTCTCCGAGGGGATGGAGGTTCCCCGGGAGTTGGAAGAGAAGAAGTTCAAGTTTGCCCGCCAGAAATCCAAACTGGCCGGAACGATTCGGGGCTCGTTTTTCGTAATAAAAGGAGAATATTAAAGTAAAAATAATTTAAAGGCTATGTAACCGAAAGGTTCAACCTCGCTGCAGTTGGGGTTGGGCCTTTTTTTATGGTCTGAAATGGAGGAGAGTTGGGATGGCGACGAAAGAAGGGCTTCTTAGAAGACTTGATGAAATCGGAGGTTCACTGGCGCGAAGAGGTGAAGCGCTGTTGCTATTGGGAGTCGGATCGGTTGGGGTGGAAACGGATCGAATCGATGCTTATTCGGATTTGGACTTTTTCGTAGTAGTGAAGCCGGGGTATAAACAAGGGTATATTGAGAGGTTCGATTGGCTGGAGGAGGTGTATCCGTTGGCATATACTTTTCGGAATACGGCGGACGGATACAAGATCTTGTTCGAAGACGGAATATATGGCGAGTATGCCGTGTTCGAGGAGAACGAGATGGAGCATATCGCATACTCGGAGGGAAGAATTGTTTGGATGGATCCGGCTTGCACGAATCCGGAGATCGCTAAGGGCGGAAGGAGAACAGAGACGCAACGAAGAGAGGGGCTTGATTTTCCGCTGAATGAGGCTTTAACCAACTTGTACGTGGGACTATGCCGATATGCCCGGGGAGAGAAACTCTCCGCAGCGCGGTTCGTCCAGAGCTATGCCGTGGATAACATCCTGTCCGCTCTGCATCTGTTAGAGAAGGAGGAGGCGTATTTCCCGGATGTATTCGGTGAGGAGCGGCGGATGGAAAAGAGATACCCTTCTTTTGCAGAACGGGTGGGCGATATGATTCTGGGATACGAACGAACCCCGGAATCGGCGCTGCACATTCTTCGTTACCTGGAAGAAGTGTATCCCGTTAACGCCAGAATGAGCATGGAAATTAGACGATTGGCCCATCTTCTTTGCTGATGCAAAAGTTCCGGAGATCATAAACGGCGAGCCCATCAAGCGATTTTCGGCGTACACATGACCCATTCGCACAAGCAGTCAGCCCGCCCCTGGCGTAAACTGAAGTACAACTCAGTGATCGAGGTGAACTTCATGGCACAATCGAAAGAGATACGTGCGCGGGCGAAGAAGCTGCAGGGCTGTCCGGTATGTGTCACCCTGAACAGCGGAGAGACTTACGTCGGCTTCATCACCGACGTGAATCCCGGCGGGTTGGAACTTGCCAGCGCTGGAGCCCTCCCACGCGCTTCTTCCGGGAAGCAAAGCTCCCGATCCCTCAAAAACAGAGCGGGTGCACATCCCCCGGGCGTCCGTCCCGGCAAACGGAGAAGCGGCGCGCGCAAACCGTCCGGCCATTCGCGTTCCCGCAAGCCGGACGCCAAGGTGTCGGCATTCCTCCCGATAATGGGCTCGCTGTTCGGCGGCTTGGGCGGGCCTGGCGGCACCGCTGCGGGCACAGGAGGGCTTGGCGGTATGCTCGGCGGCGGCCTGCGGCTGTTCGGCATGATTCGGAGATTTGTTCCGCTCGTGAAGATGGGCTACGGCATGATCAAGTCCATTCGCCCGTTTCTCGGCGCCGTTCAAGGCTTGATGGGTCCGGCCACGCCGGATAACGAATAGTCGTAAACCTCCGGTCGTAGTTGTCGGTAACGGAGATCATAGAGCTAGTTGTTTTGCTTTTTGTTGCCTAAGCCTCAAACTAACAGACAGGAGCTGACCCAGTTGGGCCAGCTCCTGTCTTATTATAGCTTTGCCGTAAGGCCTCTTCTACCCGGGCCTCTGCGAACCAGAGCTTTACCGACCAAGGCCATTACAAGGACTCGGCTTTTCAGAACAGTAGGATTTTCCGACCGGGACTTATGCAAAAAATATTCATGATGAGCCATCGCCATTAGAAGGATGCTCACCGGACGCTCCTGTGGTAAACTATGACAAAACGCACAAATCAATTTTCCCCGTCAAAAGGAGGCTACTATGAGCGAGACGGCAGTGGATCTGCAGTTATTGGAGAATTTAAAGCCGGGGCTAACCTCGTTTTGCTACCGAATGCTGGGATCCATCGATGACGCTGACGATGCGGTTCAGGAAACTTATATCCGGGTTTGGCAAAGCTGGGGCTCCTTTAGGCAGGAATCATCGTACAAAACATGGGTCTATCGAATCGCCTCCAACCTGTGTCTGGACAAACTAAGACAAGCCAAGCGCCGTACTCTGCCCGTCGATCTGTCCGATCCGGCGGTCTCCATCGTCGAACCCCGCGAAACGTTGCCCGATTCCTCCTGGATCTGGCTTGCTCCCGATTTTGGGGAGAATCCCGAAGATGTGCTTATTCGCAAAGATACGCTGCAGCTCGCTTTCATCGCACTCTTGCAAACTCTACCGCCTCGTCAACGTGCCGTTCTTATTCTAAAGGATGTCTTCGACTGGTCCTCCAAACAGATCGCCGATACGTTGGGGATGTCGCCGGCCGCCGTGAACAGCGCTTTGCAGAGAGCCAGGGAAACCTTGAACCGGACCCGGCTGCGTTCCGACGAGCTCAGCGCGGATGGACGCCGAGCCTGATCATGAGCTGCTGTCACGGTATGTGGAGGCCTTTGAACAATTTGATATCGATGCGCTGGTCGCGTTATTTCATGAGGAAGGCTGTATGTCGATGCCGCCTTTTGCCATGTGGGTGCGTGGCAGAAACGATCTGTTCGAGTTTTTTTCGTTGACCCGGCCGCATTGTGAGGGCTCCCGCTTTGTGCCGATTACGGTAAATGGCGGATATCCCGCCTTTGCGCAATATATGCCGAATCCGGAAGACGCCGGGGTCCTCATCCCTTGGGGAATTCATGTGCTTGAAATCAAGGATAATCAGATCCTCCACGTCCAAAATTTCATTAACACCAAATTATTTTTACGTTTTGGGCTGCCGGAGCAGATCCACCGATGAATTTTGAATTCGAATGACGTCTATATTATTGATAAACAAAAAACGATGATATTGAGAGAGGTGTCTTTCAAAATGGAAACGAATCAACCGACGAAAGTAACCGTTCAGGCAGTCATTCAAGCGCCAATTGAAAAGGTATGGAGCTATTGGACGGAGCCGCAGCACATTACGAAGTGGAACCAAGCTTCCGAGGATTGGCATGCGCCAAGAGCGGAGAATGATTTGCGGGCCGGCGGCAAATTTACGACCCGAATGGAAGCGAAGGATGGCAGCATGGGTTTTGATTTTGGCGGGGTCTATGACGAAGTGAGGACGCATGAATGGATCTCTTATACGATGGGAGATGGGAGAAGGGTCGAAATCTCCTTTAGCGGCCAAGGCAACGAAACGAAGGTCGTCGAAACGTTTGACGCGGAAAGCACGCATCCGGTGGAATTCCAGCAAGCGGGCTGGCAAGCGATTATGGATAATTTTAAAAAGTACACGGAAGAATCCTAGGCATAACCCCTGGCGCCCCATTGGGCGCTTTTATTTTTTTGTGCTATATAGGTTGAACTATTGATTTGCATATTAGACAGCGGTGTAAAGGGTTCTTTTCACAGTCTTAACCTGCAACTAATGGTTTGGTTCGAATTAAAGGGAATTCTTCCCGTTAATTGGGTACATATGCGGCTGCAGAGGCGAATTAGCTGGAAAACCTCCCGTTAATTCGCTTGAAATTGTATATATCGGCAATAGGGCCGCGAAATAGATGGAGCTTTTCCAGCTAAATCCGATCGAGGGGCCAAGAGCGGTACATTAACGGGAAATTTTCCCGTTAATGATGCAGACTCCGACGGCGGGACTTTATATCTACAACCTTATCACATCCTTGCCCAACCCCAATTCTTTAGTTCAACCTCTATAAACGAAATTTCCCCCATAGACGTATTGGCTTGCCGGCGCTACACTAGGAAGGTCGAAAGAGAAAAAACACATAGTAGGAGCTTGTATAACGTGACCTTATCCGAACGTATTCCCTCGTGGAAAAAACTTAGTCTTTTTGCTGTGACTTGGCCCATTTTCGTCGACTCCGTACTGCGGATGTTGCTCGGCACAGTCGATGTGTTTATGTTAAGCCGCATCTCCGACAAGGCGACGGGGGCCGTAGGCTTAGCCAACGAAATCATTTACTTCTGCATTCTGATGTTCGGCTTTGTCGGAATCGGCACCAGTGTGGCGGTATCCCAGTATATCGGCGCGGGGCGGGAGAAAGAAGCGAGCCGGATTTCGGCCCTGGCGATTACGTTGAACCTGATTTTCGGAATTCTCGTCAGCCTGGTCCTCGTCAGTTTTGGGGAATCCCTCCTGCGGCTGTTAAACTTGGATCCCGAACAAATTGGCATCGCAAGCCACTATTTGGAGATCATCGGCGGATTTATCTGGATCGAGGCGCTGTCTTACGCGGTTTCATCGGTGATTCGTGCGAGCGGGAACACCAAAAGCGTGATGTATGTAACTTTGGGCGTCAATTTGATCCATGTGACCGGAAACTATTTGCTCATTTTCGGCAACCTGGGCTTTCCGGAGTGGGGCGTTACGGGGGCGGCCATCTCCACGGTCGTTAGCCGCTTCCTCGGCATCATCGTTCTTTTTATCCTTTTGTATCGCCGGATTCCCGCACCGATCCACCGGAAGGATTACGTAACCTGGAACGGTCCCTACGTGAAACAGATTATGAGCGTGGGGCTGCCGGCGGCGGGCGAGCATCTGGCCTGGCAGTCGCAATATCTCATGGTGATCAGTTTTGTCAACATGATCGGCATCACCGCGTTAAATACGCATGTTTATGTCATGAACATATCGAATTATTTCATGGCGCTTGCGTTGGCGATCGGAGCGGGGACCGAGATCATCGTCGGACAGATGGTCGGCGCGGGGGAAATGAAGGCGGCCTATCGGCGGCTTATAACCAGCGTGAGGATCAGCTTCCTGTTAACGTTGGCTGTTGTCGGGGTAGCGGCGATATTCCGGCACGAGCTGATCGGCATGTTCACGGAGGACCCCAAAATCATTGCCGCGGGAGCGGGGATTTTTCTGCTATCCATCGTACTCGAACCCGGCCGGACCTTCAATATGGTGATCATCAATTCGCTGCGCGCCGCCGGAGATGCGCGTTTTCCCGTCTTGATGGGCGTGCTTTCGATGTGGGGTGTCTCGGTGCCGCTGGCTTATGTGCTGGGGGTTCATTCCGGGTTGGGGCTGCTTGGCGTATGGATCGCTTTTACGGTGGACGAATGGCTCCGCGGGGTCATGATGCTGCTTCGCTGGAGAAGCCGGGCCTGGGAGAAAAAGGCGCTCGTAAAGCCGGTTTCCGTTGCGGAAAACGGGGTGGGGGCGCAGGCTTAAAACGGGTATGTTGTATCAAAAACAGGGCTCCCTCGTCTGAGGGAGCCCTGTTTGAGGTAGAACGCGGTTCCCGGGTTTATTCCGGCCTTCCTGGCGTGACCCCGTGAATATAAGTCTGCCAAGGGGTATCCAGTGCTCCTTGGCCCGGGTTGTAGGTAAAGAAGTACTCGACGGTATCCCCGTGCCGCAGGTTGTTGACCGCATAGGTATAGTTGCCGTTCCCCGCCCCGGTCATGGCTACATTGAGCTGTGTGCCGTTATTGACCTTGTAGTGCAAATCGGCGAAGGTTGCGCCGTTTACATAGAACAGCAAGTTATCGCCGGTTTTCTTCAGACCTTTCACTGCATCGCCGATGACGACCGTGGAGGGGGAACCCGGCCCGGGCTCTCCGGGATTTTGGCCGCCGCCGTCTTTGTACACGCGTACATAATCCACTTGCAGCGTCGCAGGGATGTCGCCGGGACCTGGGGTCACGCCGCCGTCAAAGTTCCCGCCGATCGCCAGATTCATAATGAGGTAGAAAGACTGGTCGAACGGAGCGTTCGGGTTGTTTGGGGCAGCGGAGGAGTACCACTGATCCCGGGTGGCTTTAAAAAAGAACTTGCCGTCCACGTACCACTTGATGCTGTCTTCTTCCCAGACGACGGAATAGACGTGATAGTCACTCGCGATGGTTTGCCCTGCCGGGAAGTGATATTCGCCGGAAAGATAGGTATTGGCCGGCCATTGTCCGCCAAAATGAATGGCGCCGGAAGACGTGCCGGGCAGACGCCCTCTCGCTTCCATCACATCGATTTCGCCGGATGCCGCCCACGAGCCGTAGGCGTTATCTTTCGGAAGCATCCAGAAGGCCGGCCAGATGCCGTTCCCCACAGGCAGTTTCGCACGAAAATCCACCCTGCCGTATTTGAGCGAAAAATGATCCTTGGTGTTAATCTTACCGGAAGAGTACTGGGCATACCGGCTTGGATCCTGCGGGAAGGATTTGGGCTCACTCAAGGCCCGGATATTCAACTTCCCGTCCTGCACAAATACATTTTGCGGGCTGTTGGTATAGTGCTGCAGTTCCGCATTGCCCCAACCCCAGGTACCGGGATCGTCATTGAGGTAATAGCCCAGCTCATAATTCCATTTCCCCGCATCCAGCCGGGTTCCGTCAAACTCATCCTGCCAAACCAGCGTCATGCCCTCGATGGCCGGATCGTTCGGGGTTCCGAGCGGAATATCCCCATGATCGTTTTCATCGGGACGGGGAGCATTGGGATTTCCGATAAAGGTGTAGGAGATGAAATTATCGCCGATATTTCCGCCCGCCTGCCCATTTAACGGGTAGCCGATGCGGATTTGCATATCTTCCTGGATGGGCTGGAACCACAGCCCGTAGATATGGTCGGCCCAATACCCCCACTGATTGGCGCTGGACTGGTTATTGTAACCGTTCGCGGAATATACGAATCCGCTCTGACCGGAATTCCCCAAGTCAACCCATTGCCCGTTGATATGAATCTGGTATACGAAGTTCCCAAGCTCATCGGCGACCGGGGCGCTTCCATCAATCTTGGGCAGGGGCAGACCAATGGCACCGCTTTCATTTGCGGTGAAAGTCGTTCCTTCAAAGGGAGTAAGAATATATGAATTTCTCACCGGTTCATTGAAAATGATGGTGTAAACGACGTTAGCCGAAGAGGTTTTCGATGCCAACTTGACGTTGATCGACTCCTTGACGTTAAACCAGTAGCCGCCGCCTCCGTCGGTGAATTGGCCGAAGTTTTGATCATAGATCCAGCCGCTGGCCGCGTTGTTGTCAATATCGATCCATTCGCTGCTGTTTACGGGTTTAACATACAACTTCAAATCACCGGCCACAGCCGCATAAGGAATACCCGGATCATTGTTGAAGACCGGATAAGTGAAGCCGGCTCCGCCCGTCGTTCCCGCCGTGATTTCCGGTCCTTGCGTCGGCGTCATCGCCGTAATCGTCGTTTTGTTGATATTTTGGAATACCAGTTTGTAGTCGAGCGTAACCCCATTCGCTTTGGAGTACAACTGAATCTCTGTCGTGGTTGAAAGGGTGAACCAGTAGCCGTTAAAGCCGCTGTCGCTCCAGTGACCCCAGTTTTGGTTATAAACAAAGCTGCCGACACTGTCGATATCGACCCAACTGCCGTTTACTTTCACCTTCACGCCCAAGTCTTGGACAACCTCATTCCAGGTGGCGGAGCCTCCATTAAATACAGGCATAACGAATCCATAACTGGCTTGACCGACTCCTGATTTAGTGATGACCGGTCCGTCTGCCGCCGAGAAGTAATTCATCGAGGTAATGGTGGTTCCTGTTCCTTCAGCGGCCTGAACCTTCGAAGTCGGCAACAGACCGATGCCGCTCGCGATCACTATCGTCAGGATCATACTGAATACTTTTTGAACAAACCGCCTTTCCCTAAAGTGAGAACGCCTCATAAATACCCTCCCTCAATTAAAGTAATTCCCCAACCTATGTAACCCATGGAAAATAATTGCACAGGGGAATACCTTCATTGTATCAACCCGGATCATCCGAGAGATAGGTGTCATTTTTCGGGTAGGGTGCCCGTTTTTCTTGACAGCAGGGGGGCGAAATAAGAATTTTGCGAGTGACCGATGATTTGGGGGCGCGTAACTCGTCTATATGAATGAATCAAATTTCACCGAACCCAGGGAGGTACAATTTATGACTGTAAAACTAACCCCTTATATTACTTTGGAGGGAAACACAAGGGAGGCTATTCAGTTTTATGAACAGGCCGTTGGCGCTAAAGTTCTCTCGATGATTACTTACGGGGAGATGTCGGGAATGCCGAATACGTTTACTGACGATTTAAAAAACCTGGTGGCCCATGCAAAGGTACAAGTGGGTGAAACGGAACTCATGTTTTCCGATGCTCCAGGGGGTTCACCCATTGCCAACGGAAAAAGGGTAACCATTTGCATCACAACGAACGACGTAGAAAAATCAAAACAGCTCTATGAAGCTTTGCGGCAAGGCGGAAAAGTGAATTTGCCGTTTCAGGAAGAAGCCTTTAGCCCCGGATTTGGGGATGTCACGGACAAATTCGGAGTTACCTTTCAAATTTATACGGAAATTCAGGACTAGGGCCCTTCAGGCATCGTAGTAGGAGAAAAATCGTATTTAACCCACGGAGATCAAGGGACCTAGCGCACTTTCCGACCCTTCCGACTCCAAAAAGATGCAAATCTGCAGGTATTTTAAGCCGGTCCCCGAGGGGATTCGAAAAAAGATGCAAATCTGCAGGTATTTCTGGCGATTTTAGAGAAACGAGCCGATTTCGTCGAAAATTCCTGCAGATTTGCAGGAATTTTGAAATCATTGTTCCAAACAGAAAAAAAACATGCACATATGCAGGAATTCTATGTTATCAAGGTTGTCTGATGGGGGCTGAATCAAGGTGATACCGAGTTGTGCCTATTGGGGTGCAATCTTTTTAATTTGGGTTATTCCCAGATAGACCCCGAATGAGCAGGATATATTGAAGTACCGGAAGGACTTAAAGAATTCATTGAAAAATCCGAAGTATATCTTAGAAGATCGACGTGACCCATACTCCTCCAGGAAAAGGAGAACAGCCTGATGGTTGTTCTCCTTTACGGCTTCTCGCATCATTCCTCCATTGTTTTTTTCGCCTTCAAGGCCCTTTGTCGAGTTTTGTCTAGAATTTGTAGAGATCTCTCGAATATAATGGCGAAGTACGCTGTTTAAACTGGGCGTACTCTGCCATTTGCAGTATTTAAATGGTGAAAATGTCGAAGAAGGGGGGAGAAAGTTACTAAGATGATCAACCGCCTGAACGCCCATGACCTTCACCTGTTTATTTAAAATTTGAAATATTTGGGTGATGTAAAGGGTCGTTGAGATCAAGCAAACGCATAGGTCTTTTCGCGTTTAGGCAATTTTGGAACGGGGGAGATTACAGTCTTGAAACATGAACGCAGCATAGGTAAAGCAATACTCTCTTTCTGCCTGGCGATGATGCTTGTCTTGCAAACGGTGGCGTTCTCTGTCACTGCTTATGCGGAAAGTGTGCCAAGCGAGTCTGGGGCGGAGACCGTTGGCGAAGCCGATTCGCCGAGCGCGGACGAAGCGCCTTCGGCATCTGAGGCGGTGTACGATGTGCCGAACGATTTCATGGTGATGACGGCAGCCCCGACGGACAAAACGGCGGTACTCATGGGGGCCAATTCGCCTTTTCCGTTGGAAGTCGTGCAGAACGAAAATGTCTTACATACGGATGACGTCATTCATGGCAGAAAGCCCTTCACCTTAAGATCGAGCGATATCAAGATCCCGGTGAAAGGGGATGCCGACGATCCGAACACGGTGGATGGCAGCACGGTCATTTTGCATGGCGACTATGTAATGTTGGACAAAGCGACCTATTTCCCGGAAGTCATCCTGCCGGATGCCACAATGACGCTGAAGGAAAAAACGGGTTACACCATCGGAACCGCCTATTTCTCCGAAGCGGGGATCAGGGTGGTGTTTGATGGCGAAGAACGCTTCTTCAACGGCCAGGGTAAGAACGTCTCCTTCGGCTTTGAGTCCACCGCTAAGGCAGACTTGTCGGGTATACAATACGGCGAGCGAAAGCCGATTAACATCTTCGGCGGGAACTACCTGCTTGAAAACCCTCAAGTTACGCCTGCGTACAGCATCAAACTGAAATCCAACAGCAACGCTACTGAAAACAATTGGATTTATCCGACAGACTTCGTGGATGGAACCATCGAGTGGCAGGTGGACATTACCGCTGCGGATGAGTTTGATCCCGCCATTCCGCAGCCGCTGGACGGACTGAAGTTCTACAACGCGCTCGATCCGGCTCAGGTGGGCACCTTGGTGGAGGGCTCCCTGAAGGTTAACGGCAACACAGTGGCACCGGAAAGCGGCAGCGGGAACTCGTTGGTCTATGCCTTCCCGGAGGGATTCGGCGACAAGGCGACCGTCACTTTCAGGACGTGGATTCCCAAGGCGAAATATTATACTGAGTATAATACGGCTAGTGGGTATCAGACTGTCACAAATATCACGGAATTGAGAGACGCGTCGGACAGCAAGCTGCTTTCCTCGAATTCTTGGCGCGTGACTTTCAGACCCGACTGGATTCAGAAGAGCGGCACATTGAATAAGCGGACGAGTTCTTCAGACCCGCATACCATTACATGGACGATTGATGTTAACAAGAACTACAGCAAAAAAGGGCTGAAGGACTTTACGATCACCGATCCCTTGCCGGCCGGACTTACCCGATTATCGGCCGCTTGGCAAACATGGGACGGTCAGAAGTGGTCGGACACAACAACGCCGATTACCCCCGATGCAAACAATGTGTATTCGTTCGGTGAGGTAAATGGCCCGATCCGTCTGGTCATTGTGTCCGAAGTTACGGGCAGTCAGACCAGCTTCAATAACAAGGCCACCGCCCAGTGGAAGCTGGATGTCAATACCGTGCAGGACAATGACCAAGCTAGCGTGTGGGACACGGCCGTTGTCACCATCGGTGCCCATACCCTGACAAAGAGCATAGGTACTGGGGAAACCCTTGCTTTGGGCACATTGCCGTGGAAGATCACCCTAACACCTCAGGAGGCTCTTCCGGACGGTGCGGTGTACGATCTGCTGGTGTATGGGGATGCAAGCTCCATCGACTTCACCAAGCTTACCGCCAGTCCGGTGCTTGACTCTGCAATTCTGAATCAGTTGAAGGGGAACAGCAGGGAGAATTACTACCAGCGGTTCCAGTCCGGTTCCTTTCAGTCGAGTGACGGATTAACGCATCAAGTATACACGCTTTCACAGGATGGGAAGCCTGTCGCCGACTTGCTTCAAGTCACCGGATACAACACCGATAAGCCCGCTTCCTTCACATATAATTCCCTGATGACACAGTGGGAGCATTTCGCGGGCAATAAGTCCACGGATCAGTTTAACCGGGCGGTCCTGTTTGAAGGCACAACTCGGACAATTGATTCAAACCGGATTTCTCAACGATTCAATAGCGGCATGCTGGCCAAAGAGATGCTCTTTGCGTCCAAACCGGATGGAACAGGCGCTATTCCTAACGATGTCAGAAGCTACATCCGGGATGACGCTAACCAAACTTATACACTGGCAGCCTTTGATCGGGTGAGCAAGACGGTGACCTTCCGGTTTTCGGTCAATATGAACGGCATGAGGACCGAAGAGATGGCAAAGGATGGCGGAAATCACGTTGCCAGCGACATCAAACTTGTAGATACCCTACCCGAGGGCTGGGAGTTTGTGCCCTATTCGGAGGGACAGGATTTTGCGATTTACAAGGGAGCCCGGGCAGACTATGGAGCGACGGTTAGCGCAACGACGCCGATTTCCGACCCAAGTGGTCTTGTGAGCTTTTCCGCTGCAGGAAACGTAGGTACCTTTTCCTTTACCAAGCTGGAAAGCCCTTACGTCGTTCTGGTCAAGGCAAGACCGAGCGAGGCGGCCCTGCGTCAATACTTTGAATCAGGCAACGCAAAGATTGAAGCGACGAACACCGCCGAGATGAAAATCACATGGGGGGATGAGCCTACCGCGGTCAAAGCCAGCCGCAAGGTCATCGTTCCGATGCAGACGCTGGGCAAATCGGTGACAAAGCCGAACCCTGGTGTACTGGAGTGGACGGTGAACTACACACCTCCTTTCGAGGTCAAGGACGGCGTTTATCTGCAAGATACCCTTGGGGAAGGGCTGGCACTGCGTAAGGATGAGAACGGGAACCTTTCGTTGCGACGTCCCGATATGGCGGTATACAAAGCCAAGCTGACTCCAAGCGGAGGCCTTGAAAGGGACGGCGATGCGCTGAACCTGTACGATCCGAACAGTGAAGTCAAGGTGGAAACCGTTACGGAAGGTGGAGCGACGCGGCTGATTTTCCGCATGGCGAATCCGAACCAGCTCTATCAAATCACGTATCAGACCGAGGTTACTAATGTACCCACCGGTGGTAAGGTGGGCAACGAGATCAAACTGATGGGCGATGACACCTTGGACGGTATCAGCGCCAAAAGCGAACACGCCGTCGACAACAGTGACGTAGGCGGCAGCGCGGAAACTCAGGGTAAACTGGATCTGCTCAAGGTTGACCCCAAAGGCAAGCCGCTGGGCGGCGTAGTATTCAAACTGTATGAGCCCGACGGCGTAACAGAGGTTACCGGCGGAACCACCGGTCCGGACGGCAAGCTTAGCCTGTTTGCCAAAGCGGGGCTTTATGTGCTCAAGCAAACTTATATCGACCCTACCACCTATCTGCCGACCACAACGGTTTATCAGGTACGTGTGGCGTCTACTCCATGGAATCCCATCTGGGTGGACGGGGTGGAGGTGACCAGCGCCAAACCGCTCGTTGTGCCAACCCCGGTGTGGGAGACTGGCGATTTGAAGCTGGAAATGGCGATCGAAGGACTAGGGGCTGATCCGAACAAGGAATTTGAGTATACGATCTCTTTCAGCAACCATAAGTCTTATGCCTATAATGGCTCCGCAAGCGGCACCATAGCCGATGGCGGAACCGTTAAGTTGAAAGGCGGCCAGTCGATTACCATCAAGGATATCCCGGACGGCATCACCTACACTATCGTTCAGAAGGATTACGCAAACGATGGCTACACTACCGATCCGGAGAATCTGACGCGCACCGGCAGCATCGTGAAGGAACAAACGGCCGAAGCGAAGTATGTTAACGCCAAGTACCTCCCCGGCAAGTTGACGATCGGGAAGACGGTAGCCGGTAACGGTGCCGACAAGAACAAGGCGTTCGATTTCACCGTCATGTTCGAGGGCCCGGGAGCGGGCAAAGCGTTTACTTATACGACATCGGACGGTGCGACGGGAACCGTCCAGTCCGGCGGGAAGATCACCCTGAAGCATGGGGAAACCGCCGTCATTGATGGAATTCCCAAGGGTACAATCTACACCGTCACCGAGGCCGATTATACGGCCGAAGGATACACGACAACCTGGCCGGACCGGAAAACGACCGGCACCATTACCGATGGGGGCGACCATCAAGAGGGGATCGTCAACACGCGGATGGTGTACGGCGGTCTGCTGATCGGTGAGACGGTAGTCGGCAACGGGGCGGACAAAAATAAAGATTTCGAGTTTACGGTCCAATTCCCGGACGCCGCTGTGGGTAAGGCGTACGCCTACACCAAATCGGACGGTACGATGGGAACGATCAAGTCTGGCGATAAGATCACCCTCAAGCATGGGGAAACCGTCGCCATTGAGGGCATTCCGAGCGGTGACCGCTATATCGTCACGCAGACCGATTATGCGGGCGAGGATTATACCGCCGACCCGGCGAATCGGAAGCACACCGGCACGATTATTCACAAAGAGATTACCGAAGCCCGATTCGTCAATGCGAGATATGTCCCCGGTGAGCTGACACTGACGGCGGATCCTGCTGTCGTTCCCGGCAACGGTAAGACAGCTTCGCAGTTGGCGGCAACGTTGACCGATCATGAAGGCAAGCCGGTGGCGAACCAGGAAGTCATCTTCCTGCTGCCGGATCAATCGGAAGTGAAGGCTACGACCGATGAGCAAGGGAAAGCGGTTATCTCTTATACACCGCCGGAGCTGGAAACTACAACGCCTGAGGATCACTTTATCGTGGCTAAGGTGGACAGCCTGACGGAAGGGAAATTGACGAGCAACATCGCCAAGGTAACTACCGTACCGGCAGCGATCATCGGGGTGCTGCGCGATAACGAAACGGGCGAAGTGATTCCGAATGCGACCATTGTCATTACCGACAAAACGAATGGCAAAGAGCATGAGATCATAACCGACGCCGATGGTGCGTACTTCCATCCTGTGCTGTATGGCGGCGACTATACGATCAGTTACACCAAACTGATCGAAGTGGGCGGCGTCGAACAGCCGATCACTTTCACGCAAAAAGCGCAAGTCGAGGGTGATGTGAAAGGCGGAGAGCTGGTTCCTGCGGACATTACGGCCGTAGGTGTCGTACTCCTGAAGCAGCCTGAAGGGCAGTCTTCACTGGTGACCAGCGAGCTCGCCGGCAAGATGCGCATCTATTTGCGCGATGCGAACGATCAATATGTTAAGGACCAAGATGGCGCTCCTAAAGCTTTTCATTTGCAGCCGAACGGCGCATTCTCGGCGGACGGTTTAACCGCGGAGAACTATAAAATGGAAGTGCGTTACGAATTTGAGCCGGGCCAAGAACTGACGATTGTTCGGGATGCGATTCTGAGCGTGAAGGCCAGCGGAGAATTGAATATTTCTCAGGAGCTCGTTGATCCGTACGGCATCATTACGGACAAAACGACCGGCGCAGTGATTGAAGGTGCCGAAGTCACCTTGTACTATGCCGACACGCCGGAGAACAAAGCCAAAGGCATTGTGCCAGGCACGAAAGTGACGCTGCCGGGCATTCCGGGCTTTGCACCGAACGATAACGCCAGTCCAAGTCAGTACAGCGACGCAACCGGCGCATATGCGTACATGGTGTTCCCGAATACGGATTACTATCTGGTGGTCACAAAAACCGGATATGTGACGCATACAAGCGACCTGATCAAGGTTGGAAGCGACATCGTACGCTACAATGTAGAATTGAGCCCGGTAAGTACCGGCGGCAATAGCGGCGGCGGAGGAACAGGCGGCGGTTCAGGATCCGGAAATTCTTATCCGGTTCCGGTGACCCCCGTTCCTAATCCTGTCAAGCCGGAACCTGGCAGCATCGAGAGCATAAACGGTAGCGTCGACAGCGTAATCGGCAACGTTGACAATGGAACCGGCAATGTGGATAACGGAGCCGGGAATGTCGACAACGGAGCTGGCAACGTGGATAACGGAACCGGCAACGTCGACAACGGAGCTGGCAACGTGGATAACGGAGCCAGCAACAACGTCGACAACGGCATCGGCAACGCCGGCAACGAAGCCGACAACGTCGGTGACGGACCTGGCAACGCCGACAACGAGCTGGACGATGTTCCGGAAACGGGGGATCACAGACCGTCGCCAATCTCCTATATGATTTTGGCGTTGTTGTCCCTGATTACCATCGGAATTTGTCTGCTCGACATAAAGAAGAAAAAGCACATTCTGTAATCGGAAAGGCGGTAAGAACATGAGCAAAATCAAAAAAATTCTTATCGCCGTTTCCGTCCTTCTGTTGGTATTTTCCCTGGCCAATCTTGCGAGAATGCTCGTGGGGGATTATGCCGAACAACAGAAAATCAAAAAGCTGACCGAAACATGGGCGGAAGGGTTGGACACGGACCAAGGAAAGGTATTTCCTTTAGCCGCGAAGGCGCGTGAGGCGGTCATGCTTCCCGAGTTTCGAGAGCTTTACGAAAGAAACCCGGACATTGTCGGATGGTTAAAGGTTGACAATACCCGCATTAATTACCCGATTATGCAGAATCCACAGGATCCGGAATACTATCTCAATCGCGATTTTGATCAAAAGGAAACCCAAAGCGGGCTCCCCTTTTTGGACGCGCACAGCCGGATCGACGGCTCGGACATTTTGCTGATTCACGGACACCACATGAAAAGCGGCTGGATGTTCAAAGACTTGTCGAAGTATAAGAAAGAAAGCTTTTACAAGGAGCACGCCACGTTCCAGTTCAGCACGCTATACGAAAAGGAAGAGTATGAGATAATTGCCGTGATCCTGTCAAAAGTTTATCGCAAATCGGACGACGTTTTTAAGTACTACCAGATTGATAAGGTACGTACGCCCGCTGAGTTTGATGATTATGTTCAGAACATCAAAAAACTCGCTCTTTACGACACGGGCGTAACGGCCCGGTATGGCGACAAGCTTATTGTACTGTCTACCTGCGAGTACTCGACCGACAACGGCCGGTTAGCGGTGGTCGCCCGAAAGCGTAAATAACGAGAGTAGGGTTCTTGTACTTGGGCATTGTTTCAACGGCAGGTGGATTTTTACTTTGGAATCGTGGTTTGCAATTGCTTAACGCCTCAAGCGGAGGGCTATTTTTCTTTTTTCAGCCCGTGGTTGGAACATGGCTTGGATGGCTTATTCTAGGAGAGAACATTGGTGCAACGTTTTGGGTTGGCTCCACCTTGATCCTTATGGCGTTTTATTGGTTATTAAAGAAGAAAAATAGACGTGATAGTAGAATCACCGACAATTAGGCCGCCGATTACTTCGGTGGCCTTCTATTGTTTCACCCCAACTGGGAAAAATTGTTTTAACATTATGTGTCGATTTCCAATATAATCTATTAATTGGATATGAAAGGGTATACAATAACGTTGTAATTTACTTTTAATTCCAATTTAACCAGGGAGGTGAGAATGTCTATTAGATTACGGAGTCCCATGGTCCAAGGTAAAGAAGGCGTAAAGTGCAAAAACAAAACAAGGGAGACGGTAAATTTGAAAAAGTTATTCAGTCTATTGATGGCAACAATATTACTATGTTCGTTTAGTGTAAATGTTTTTGCCAGTGAGGTTGCCGGTGACGATCTAAGTCAGGAAAATTCCGGTGTAAACTTTGAATATCAGATTACGCCTGACGACCCGGAGTGGGCCAACTTATCAAGCAAACGGGAAATGCTGGATGTGACTCGTATTCCGAATGATGTACTGAAAAAAATGACCACGGAGGAGGTTGTCAATGCAGTACTTGACTATCCTTTAGTTATTAATATATATGCCTACGATTCATACGCCGATGGTCTCAAGGCGCTGGCCAAAGACTCGGATGCGTTTAGAGAGCTGCTGACCCGCGATGATGCCGGTGATCAACTGCTGGCCAAGTTGCAGACTAACAAGACGTTTAGTAGTGAGCCATCTCTGGGAGAGCTGACATTGAGCGTCCTCTTATCACAGACATCCATTTGGGAATCGGTATCTAATAAGAAATTGGCCCAAAGCTTGGTGCTTACTGCGTCGAGTAGTACTGTAAAAACACCGAGGGGGACAAGTGTACCGGTAATCATTCGAGGAGAGGAACTAACTCTTACCCAAAAAGCTCAACTCAACAATTCATATAAACAGGCATATCCGAACGCAACATTCGTTTCGTCTTCAACAAGCAATTACAACTGCCATTCTTATGCTTGGTATTCGGATTCTACAAGCAACACTTATTGGATGAATAACCCAAGTGCCTATATGACGGATGGAAGCTATTCCAGTTTTACTAACCTGATTAATGCGGGGATTGGAACACGTGTATACTATGATAATGGCGAACACTCCGGAATTGTGTATCAAGCCGGCGGGCCATTAGCGAGCCCCAAATACTTGAAAGTCATTTCGAAATGGGGAATGGCGCCCCTTATGAAGCATCAGGCTGACTATTCCCCGTACGCATCGAATCATTTAACCATGTGGAAGAAGAATTAGAATTAATTACAATGATTTGGTAAAATATAAAAAAACAGGTCCTATCCTTTGAAATTGATAGGGCCGTTTTTTCATTATTTTAGTCCAAACTTTGCTTAAGGGAGTGAAATATTGAAAAAAACTATGCTGCTGGCTCTAGGTCTCACGCTTCTGATCGCAATCACTGCTTGTGATAATGACAACAATTCAGCCAAGGCTGTTGCGGATTCAGGTACTATAGAGGTAAAGGCTAATAACCAGGATATTAGTCCAGTTATTATTTCAAAGACTGTGGAGAAACCGGATTACGGAAACTTAGATTCTTTTCAATCCATTTTGGAAAACAAGGCTGCAAATCTTCCTTATGTGAAGTTAGGGGAGACCATTCAGGTGAAATTTCTTGACCAAACCGTCGAACCGGACTCGTATGAGCTGATTGATTATGTTTTGACGGAAGAAGGCAGGATGAAATATGAAAAAACCGAGCCCCTTAAACCTGAAGTGGAGTTCGATAAGGGAACGGCTTCTTTTATACTGAAGGAGAACATGCAGGCCTATGCGAGCTCAAACAGTAAAGATTATGAACACGGCGCTGTCTTGAGAGGTTTTCGCCTGCTGTGCAAATGGAACAATGGGACACGGGAGGTGGCTTTTGTGATTCGAACCGACGCCATTCCTGAACACGGACAGACCGAGTAATACGGCGGTTGCGTTGATATTGCAAACATAGACTCTTTAATTTCTATCAAGCTTGAAAACTTTACTGACGGAAGTTGTCAGTAAAGTTTTTTTATAATGGGGTCAATGATGGATGCATTACTAAAGGAGTGTATATTTTGCATACAAAACAAGTGTATCTTTATGTATTTGATACGATGGCGGATTGGGAGACGGGTTATTTAACAGCGGAACTAAACTCGGGAAGGTATTTTAAAAAAGAACTGGCGCCCTTAGAGGTGATTACGGTAGGTGTTGATAAAAAACCGGTAACTACAATGGGAGGATTAAAAATACTGCCTAGGATTTCTGTTGATGAGTGTATTTTGGAAGGTACGGATGTTATAGTTCTTCCGGGCGGGAATACTTGGATGGAAGCCATTCACGAACCTATATTGAAGAAAGTGTCCGAATATTTAGATAAAGGCACTGTTGTGGCGGCGATTTGCGGCGCAACCTTGGGTCTTGCTAAGATGGGAGTGCTGGACTCAAGAAGGCATACAAGCAACGATCTGGAATATATGAAAATGCTATGTCCTAATTACAATGGAGAACGGCATTACGAAATTGAACCGGCCGTAACCGGTGGGAATTTAGTAACCGCGTCAGGAGTAGCGCCATTGGAGTTTACGATGCATGTGTTGAAGCTGCTGGATGTATTTGCACCGGAAACCTTACATTCATGGTTCAACCTATATCGGACGCATGAGCCAAAATACTTCTTCGAGTTAATGAATTCTATCCATAGCGAATAAAAGGCTCCAATAGTTTTGGTGTCGCGAGAAAAAGAGGAGGCCCCCGATGGCAAAATGGGATAACATGTTGTCCATGCTTTGGATGCTGCGATCCGGAAGGAAGCTCACCGCCGCGCAGATCGCGGACAGTTTGGAGATCAGCGTTCGTACCGTGTACCGGTATATCGACGCATTATGCGCCAGCGGCGTGCCGGTCGTCGGGGAATCGGGCCATGACGGCGGCATTCGCATTCTGGAAAGCTTCAGGGAGACGCCATTGTTCTTCAACACCGTAGAGCTCAAGGCGCTGGTGGACGCGTTTAAATTTGCGCAGGGCGCCGGCTATCCGTACACCGAGGAACTGGAAAGCGCGTTGAAAAAGGTGGAGAACGGGCTGCACGAAGAGCAGCGCCACGATCTGTCCCGTCACACGAGCGGACTGGATGTGATTTCTCCGGCGCGTCCGCCTTCCGTCGTTCCGTTGCTCCGGGATCTGGAGCAGGCGGCGAAGGACGGACGAACGGTCCGCATCGCCTATCGCAAAGCGAATGCGGAGCGGGCCGACGAACGCGAGGTCGATCCGTTCGGGTTGGCTTACGACCGGAACGAATGGTACGCTGTCGCGTTCTGCCATCGGGCGCAGGCGGTGCGGACGTTCCGCGTGGACCGCATCGCGCGGCTGGAGCCGACCGAAGCGCGGTTCGAAAAGCCGGAACGCTTCTCGGCGTCCGCCTATTTCCGCGACCAGTCCGAGCGGGGGCGGGAGGCGGACGGACCGCTGGCGGTCATCCGCATCGAGGGAGAGCCGGACAAGCTGAACGCGGTTTGCGGCCATTGGCATCTGCGCCACTATTTGACGGAACGGACCGATCGGGAGGCTAGATTTCTGCTCGACGTCCCGACGATGAACAAGTATCTTCCGATGTATCTGATGACGTTCGGCACGGCCATTCGCATTCGGGAGCCGCTGGAGTTGAAGCGTCGGCTCCGGGAAATGGCACAAGAAATCGCCAAGCATTACGAAGACGATCCCGATTGAACTATGCTGACAGCGGTTGTCAGCGAGTCCGGTGACGTATCACCGGGGCAATGTGTCCGCTCATTTTATTCCTTGACGGCGATGCCGGCAGCTTTCAAATGCCCGTAGGCAACGATTCTGCTGAACTGGGATGAAACTTCGTTCGCAGGAAGAGGCTGATCGTTGTTGAGCCACCAAATGACAATCCCCATGAATGACGATACGAGGAATTCGAGCAGCAACTCCTTGGATATTGCTAAAGGGGAATTGTCCTGCGCGGGATTCCACCCCTCATTTAGCTTATCTCTAACAATATGCTCCATTTTCGCTCGAAACTGATAGATTCTATTCTCATCAATTAACATGGCATAGTAAAAAGAAGTGTTGCGCGAAATATGTTCCAATATGGCTTGCATGACTGTTCCGAGTTTAGAAGTACTGGAAGAACTCGCGCTGATGGGGCATTGAACGACTACATCCTTTAATTCGCTCAACAATTCATTCATACATGTATCTAATAAATCAGGTTTGTTTTGGTAGTGGAGATAAAATGTGTTTCGATTGATCATTGCCCGGTCGGCAATATCCTGGATCGTTATCGCCTCATATCCTTTTTCCTGAATAAGCTCATAAAACGCCTTTCGAATCGATTGAATGGTGCGCAGTATTCTTAGATCGGTCTTCTTGTTCACTGTTTTCGTTCCCCCCTACATAAAATTTTATCCGTTAAGCGACAAAGGTTCTATGAATTGTCTGTTATCCTTCAAAATTAAAATTATTACATATTGAGCCTTGTATTAGCCTTCATTATAATGAGCAACAGATAAATAAACAACGTGATGTTCATTATTTGTCTAATGACTATAGACTCAAGGAGGATATTCTAATGACTTTCAACCATCAAAATGAGCTTGTCCGTAAGGCCATCGCCGTGCTGGAGAGTTTTGAGAGCGGCAATCCCGAAGCGATTACGGCTTACGTTCATCCAGATCAATATATTCAGCACAACCAGGCCCTGCCCGATGGTCGTGGGGCCATGCTTGGCGCGCTTGATCATTTGAAGGAAATCGGTACAAAGGTAAGCGTTAAGCGCGCTTTGGTCGATGGGGATTATGTGGCTCTTCATTCTGTATATGATTTTCACGGCCCTAAAATCGCCTTTGACATCTTCCGCTTTGAGAATGGACTCATCGTCGAGCATTGGGACAATTTGCAAGAGATGGCGGAAAAGACGCCAAGCCATCATACGATGATTGACGGGCCGGTCGCGGTGAAGGATATCGACAAGACGGATGCCAACAAAGTATTTGTTAACAGTTATGTTGAAAACATCTTGCTTGGGAAGAACCCCGACCTGCTTGCCTCTTACTTTGATGGCGATAACTACATTCAGCATAGTCCGCATATTGCGGACGGCCTTTCCGGTCTTCATGCCGCTTTGCAGGCGCTGGAGGAGAAAAATATTGAATTTCAATATACTCATGTCCATCAGGTCATTGGACAAGGCGATTTTGTGCTTACGATGAGTGAGGGTCTCTTCGACGGTCAGCCTACCGCTTACTACGATTTGTTCCGCATGGAGGAGGGGAAGATCACCGAGCATTGGGACGTGATCGAGGCCATCCTGCCGGCGGAAAAGCGAAAGAACTCAAACAGCAGATTCTGAAGTTGATGCCGCTGAATCGCAAGAAAAACAGAGGAAACCTATGAGCTTATTAAAAAACAAATTAATTGTTGCATTACCCCTTATTGTTATGGCGGTCATTTTCATTTTTAGCCTTGCCATGATTCCCAGCATCAATCCTACTCCCCGTAACTTGCCGATAGCCATTGTGAATGAGGATGAAGGCTTGGAGGTCCCGGAAGCAAATATAGGCGAGACGATGGTGTCTAATATTCTGTCAGCGACCTCTGCAAATTCGGATGGAGAGCCGGAGATGAAATGGATCGAAGTTGATCATGAAGAGAAAGTGAAAGCAGGACTCAATAACCAAGAATATTATGCCGCATTGGTGATTCCGAGTGATTTTAGCGAGAAGCAGGCATCGCTGATGACGCCGGACCCGTCTTCGCCCCGGGTACGGATTTATGTCAATCAGGGCATGAATGCATCGGCATCCGCTATGGCTGAACAAATGCTAAGTCAAGCGGTGAATGGCATGAACGAGAGGAAGCGTAGTGATCTATTAACGGCTTTCGACCGGCAAGGCGCTGCGATCTCGACGAAACAAGCAGCCGCATTAGTTTCGCCAATCGTTAGCGAAGTCGTCCATGTAAATGCAACCGGTACGCATAGTGCAAACGGGAATTCACCGATTTCGATGTTCCAACCCTTGTGGATGGCCAGTCTGATCGGAAGCGTGATTTTCTTGCTGGTTAAAAACAAATCTAATTACGCAAATCGTAATGAACGGCTTCGGGCGAATATAGTCCAAGTCCTTTGGGGAGCGGTTATGGCTTTGGCAAGTGGATTTAGCCTCACCTGGTTTGCGAAGCTCTGGGGCTTGCACATTCCTCATTTCCTGGATGCGGCTTTGTTCATGGCCATCGCTTATTTGGCTTTCTTTCTCATGATCTCTGCTGTTTTCTCTTGGATTGGATTTAAAGGTATGTTTATTTTTGTATTGTTCTTATTTGTCGGTGCGCCGCTGCTTGGCCTTGCTCCCGAGTTATTGTCTTCGTTTTACCGTGATTGGATATTATCATGGCTGCCGATGCGCTTCATGGTTGAAGGACTGCGCGAGTTGTTCTTCTTTGGGCAGGGCCTACGCATGAATCATCCGACGCTTGTCTTAATCTGGATCGGGATGGGGGGCCTTTTGGTCTTGCTTGCCTCTGCCTTTAAACCATCCCGTAAACCCGAACAGAAAAGAGGGGGGGAAATTCAACCTAATTCCTGATGAAATCAACTATCCGGCACCCTAACGGGTGCCTTTACAAGTTGATTTGATATCCAATATTTCGCCGATCACGTGGTTATCCTAAGTAAAATTGCACTAACCCGCACACGATCTGAGCAGACTTTACCTGCATTGATGTAATCGAGAATGAATTCCTGCAAAAGTCCAGGCTTTCCGGCTGGTACTAACACCTGAGGGAAGTCTAACGGCTGTAGCAGCCGCTATTTAACGAAAAGTAGCCCTTTCGAAAATCTAACGGTCGTGAGCACCGTTATTTTCCTGGATTCTCGCCCTAACAGCCTGTTTATGCGAAAATAAGCGTCGTGGCGACCGTTAGAATGGGAAGTCGGCGTTTTCAGGGCAAATAACGGCTGTGGCAACCGTTAGCGTAATTTTCGTCTTTCTTGCAAGGCTGCTCATGCGACGGAGGTTAGGGAAATGGGGCGTCGCTAAATAATAAATGAAAGGCTGATTTTTATGGATCAAAATACTTTAGAAAGCCTCTCCATGAAAGACAAAGCGGTGTCCTTTCTGAAGCTCGTAGCATCGGGGAAAATAGATGAAGCATACCGGAGATATATTAGTGCGAGCTTCTGTCACCATAATCCCTATTTCCGCGGTGATGCGGATTCTCTAAAGCTCGCAATGAAAGACAATGCCCTCCAGAGTCCCAACAAAATGCTTGAGGTCAAGCATGCCATTGAAGAGGGGGAGATCGTTGCGGTTTTTTCTCATATAAAACAGAAACCTGAGGACCTTGGGGCAGCCGTGGTGCATTTCTTCCGCTTTCATGATGGCCAGGTTGTTGAGTTATGGGATGTAGGCCAGCCGATACCGGAAAATTCCCCTAACGAAAATGGCATGTTTTAAAAGGTTTACATCCAGCATGCATCCAATTGTCGGTGAAAGATCAAATTACACTTGACACCATCATATCGGTGATATAGCATTATTTCTAATAATTAAAATACGTTGAAAAGGAATAGTACGGTTTTCCAAACGCACAGAGAGCTGTTGGACGGTGTGAAACAGCCGTGAAGAAAATCGGAACTCGCCTTGGAGTTGCTCGCTGAAACATTAAAGTGCGAGTTCAAAAAGTTGGCTTTTCAGCACCGGAAGGCCCGGCTGAATTCAAGATTCGATGCCGAGTCACTTCTCGATTCACTTCGTGATCAAAAGACGACTTTTTGAACAACCTCTTACAGTAGGTGGAGCCGGAGCCTGACCGTTATCATCAGGAGGATGCCAGGTTTGTCCGTTCTTTGCAAACCCGTGTCCGTTGAGTGCATGCCGGGCGACGGCATGAATTCGGAGTGGTACCGCGTAAGATGTCAAAGTCTTTCGTCTCTGTTGTTAGTGGAGATGAAAGGCTTTTTTTGTGCATCCGGTCTTCGCCAGATGAACCCAAAAAATCGACGAAAGGAAAGATATCCATGAAAAATGTTGAAAAGTACGCCAGAGGATATTTTATGCCGCCGGAGACAAGCTTGAATTGGACCCGGAAGGAGTATATTACAGAAGCTCCGATCTGGTGCAGTGTCGACCTTCGCGACGGGAATCAGGCGTTGATCGTTCCGATGAATTTGGAGGAAAAGCTGGAATACTTCAAAATGCTCGTAGATATCGGATTCAAGGAAATCGAAGTCGGATTTCCCGCGGCCTCGGAAACGGAGTTCACCTTTTTGCGCACCTTGATCGAGCAGGAATTGATCCCGGACGATGTCACGATTCAGGTGCTCACACAATCGAGAGAGCATATTATCCGCAAAACGTTCGAATCGCTGAAAGGCGCGAAAAAAGCCGTCGTCCATCTGTACAACTCGACCTCAGTGGCACAGCGGGAACAGGTATTCCGCAAATCCAAACAGGAAATTATCGACATCGCCATAAACGGCGCGAAGCTGTTGAAGCAGTGTGCGGAGGAAACGGAAGGGAACTTCCAGTTCCAGTATTCCCCCGAGAGCTTTACGGGGACGGAAATCGATTTCGCGCTGGACATCTGCAACAGCGTGCTCGACGTATGGCAGCCGACGGCGGAGAATCCGGTCATCATCAATCTGCCCGCAACGGTATCCATGTCGATGCCTCACGTCTACGCCAGTCAGATCGAGTATATGAGCGAGCGCCTGAATTTTCGGAAGCATGTGATCTTGTCGCTCCATCCGCATAACGACAGGGGAACGGGCGTAGCCGATGCGGAGCTGGGGATGCTGGCCGGAGCCCAGCGCGTCGAAGGCACTTTGTTCGGGAATGGGGAGAGAACAGGCAACGTCGACATTGTGACGCTGGCTCTGAACATGTACTCCCACGGGGTGGACCCGAAGCTGAATTTTGAGAACCTCCCGGCGATTGCCTCCGTTTATGAACGGCTGACCAAAATGAGAGTCAGCGAAAGACATCCGTACGGAGGCGAGCTGGTATTCACCGCTTTCTCCGGTTCGCATCAGGATGCCATTGCCAAAGGCATGAAATGGCGTGAGGAAGAGGAACGGCAGCATTGGTCGGTCCCTTACCTGCTCATTGATCCCAAGGATATCGGCAGGGAGTATGAAGGCGATATTATCCGCATCAACAGCCAGTCCGGCAAAGGCGGAATCGGGTACGTGCTGCAGTTGAAGTACGGACTCGATCTCCCGGCGAAAATGCGCGAAAACTTCGGATACTTCGTTAAAAACGTATCGGATCAGCAGCAAAAGGAACTGATGCCCGAGGAGATCTACGATATTTTCTTGAAGGAATACGTGAACATCAGCACCCCTGTTGAGTTTATCAAATACCGCTCTACAGACGATGAAGGCTTTCAAACGGTCGTTACGATCCGCACCGGCAATGAAGTCAAGGAAATGGAGGGCGCCGGAAACGGAAGACTCGACGCGATCAGCAATGCGCTGCAAACGGGTCTTGGCATGAACTATACCGATTTGATCTACAGTGAGCACGCTCTGGAAACAGGCTCCAAATCACAAGCGGTTTCTTATATCGGGATTACGGCTTCGGACGGCAGCGTATATTGGGGCTGCGGCATTGACGTGGATATTATGACTTCATCCGTAAAAGCTCTGTTTAGTGCCGTGAATCAGTTTAGCCGGAATGCCCGGGGATAAGTCCACGGAAGAGATTATACAGTAATGGGGGCCCTTTTGCCTGGTGCAAAAGGGTTCTTTTGCTATTGACACTCCGGAATAGGGTACAATTTTTGTTAAATAAGCCAAGATTGGTTTGGACCCAATAAACTGGAGGACTTTACCCAAATAAATAAGGTGAGGGATATCGTATGAAACGTAAAACAATGCTTGAAACGTTCCTTTCTCCTCAGGAACTGAGTGTGATGCAAAGAAATTGGGATTCCTCCCAGGTCGAGGATAACGAACTTTTATCGGACTTGATCCGTGAACAAATGGTCTTGATGGTGGATTGGGCAGAGGAATCCGGGAAGTACGAAATCGGTACATTCCTCCAGCGGCGGTTGGATCGGCTGAGTAACGGTGACGGGTTACCGATGTTGAATCAAGACGACGTATACCTGGAACTGGAGAAGCAGAAAGGGTTCGATCGGGGGAACGCATTGGTAAAAGTTGTATTGGAGTATATTTGAGTATGCTTCCGGAACCTGAAAACCAAAATCATCATTATCTCTCATTATTAAACAGGGTCTCCGTCTTTTCGTTTGTAGAAGCGGATTGGAATACGTTCGTAGAACGAACTGTCGTGAAAAAGGTGGGGCAAGGAACGCGAATCATTGAAGCTGGTCAGCGGGTGCGCCATGCTTATTTTTGCTCGGAGGGATTATTTCGTTTGTTTTACCCCTTGCCCGATGGAAGAGAATATAATGTTGCTTTCTCTCTGGAACAAGATTTTGCGACTTCCTACGGCAGTATGGTAAAGGGAGAAGCGTCCGCCTTCTCGATCGAAGCGATGGAGGACTCGGTGGTCATTGAGATTTCGTATGATCTGCTGAAGGAACTCATGGATACAAGCCCGATGTGGGAACGGTTTGTACGAACAAGCGTAGAGCGGCTATACATAAGAAAAGAGGAACGGGAACGTGAATTATTGTGTTATTCCGCATTGGAGCGCTACAAAGCCTTTTTACTCAAATATCCCGGTCTCGAGAAGCGGATTCCTCAATATCATATCGCATCCTATATAGGCATATCCCCTGTTTCGCTCAGCAGATTGCTTCGTAACGACGAGCATTAACCTATGTTAATGCATCCTGGACGATGAACGAGTACACTGACATTCAGATCAGATTGTCAAAGCGGAGGTATACAGAATGCGTTATATGATGATTGTTTTGGTAGAGTTTTATCCTTCCTGGCTAGCCTTATCGCGAGAAGAACGCCGGAAGCACGCCGCTTCTTTGGAGGGGATTCTTCAAAAATACAGGGAACAGGTGAGCGTGCGCTTTTTTGATGCGGAGGCGCTTCCGGGAAAGGAATATACGGATTTCATCGTATGCGAAACGAATGATATGAAGCCTTATCACTATATGTGGGAAGAAATTCGGGATTCAGTCCCGTATACCAGGGGTTACATGAAGATTAAGGACGTCATTATGGGTTTGGAAAACGCGTTTCAGTCCTACGAATCGGACATGCTTAACTTGGACGAGCGACACTAAGCTGCAAGCAACGTCTTTGACGCAGTCAAAGGCGTTGCTTTTTCTATTTTTGTAAAATTCCGCCGGTCTTTCGCATAAATTATAAATATCTTAGAAATAAATATTTAAATCTAGCGGCACTATTGATACACTAGGACCATATGATATTTATATGAGAATGATGTGGGTGAACTTGAGACGGGTTTATGGCGATGCCGGGGCGAGAGCGCTTACATCGTTTCGGCAAATTCTAGGGTGAGGAAGGGTAGAATGAGTTACGGACAAACTAGTACAGATGTTGTCTTGATTGGTGCCGGAATTATGAGCGCAACGTTGGGAACCCTGTTAAAAGAATTAGCGCCGGACTGGAAAATCACGGTTTTTGAAAAACTCTCCCGCGCGGGGGAGGAAAGTTCGAACGAATGGAATAATGCGGGAACGGGGCATGCCGCCCTGTGCGAACTTAACTATACCGTTGAGCGGCCTGACGGATCCATAGATATCAGCAAAGCCATCAAAGTGAATGAGCAATTTCAAATCTCCAAGCAGTTTTGGGCTTACTTGGTAAACAGCCAGCTGATCCATAATCCCGGCGACTTTATCATGCCGCTGCCTCATTTGAGTTATGTTCGCGGGGAGCAGAACGTCAAGTTTTTAAAGCGGCGTTTTGAAGCCCTGTCCAACCACCCCCTGTTTCACGGGATGGAATTCTCCGATGATCCCGGAAAACTGAGGGAATGGCTTCCGCTCATGATGAAAAACCGCAGTTCTACCGAACCGGTGGCGGCGACCAAGATCGATTCCGGTACGGATGTGAACTTTGGCGCTTTGACGCGGATGTTGTTCGACCACTTAAAGGCTCACCATGCCGAAGTCCGCTACAAACATAGTGTTACCCATATGAAGCGTACCCCTGACGGATTGTGGGAATTAAAAGTAAAAAATCTGGACAGCGGTGCCGTCGAACGCCATACCGCAAAGTTTGTCTTTATCGGGGCTGGTGGAGGAAGCCTGCACCTGCTGCAAAAATCCGGCATTCCCGAAGGAAAACGGATTGGGGGATTTCCGGTCAGCGGAATATTCCTGGTGTGCAATAACCCGGAGGTCGTCCAGCAGCATCATGCGAAAGTGTACGGCAAAGCTTCGGTGGGCGCTCCGCCCATGTCGGTTCCGCATCTGGATACCAGATATATCGACAACCGGAAATCGCTGCTTTTTGGACCGTTTGCCGGCTTTTCTCCCAAGTTTCTAAAAACGGGATCCATGTTCGATTTAATCACATCCGTAAAACCGCATAATCTCTTGACGATGTTGGCGGCGGGCGCGAAAGAGATGTCACTGACGAAATACCTCATCCAGCAGCTGATGCTGTCCAAAGAACAGCGCATGAATGAATTGCGCGAGTTCATCCCTAGCGCCAAGAGTGAAGATTGGGAGCTGGTCGTCGCCGGCCAACGCGTACAGGTTATTAAAGATACAGTGGAGGGCGGTAAAGGAACGCTTCAATTCGGCACGGAGGTAGTGAGTGCCGCCGATGGCTCGGTTGCCGCATTGCTGGGCGCTTCTCCGGGGGCTTCGACGGCCGTTCACGTCATGCTTGAGGTCATCAAAAAATGCTTCCCGCAGCATTTGAAAGCTTGGGAGCCAAAGATTAAGGAAATGATCCCGTCCTATGGCTTATCGCTGTCGGAAAACCCGGACCTTTTCCGCCAAATCGATCCGGAAACCGCGAAGGCGCTCGGCTTAACGGAAGAAAAACGAGCCATTGTGATTTAACAAAAAAGCTAGGCCGGCATCAAGCCGTGCTTGGCTTTTTGTTTTACTGGGCGGATCCCAACATGAAATTTATGTTATTGACAAAGTCAGGCTGCCGGGAGTAGTATTGAAAAATATTTAAAGTGAAAATTGAATAGCAAGCAAGCTATGATCGCTATGGATCGTACCATAGCAGGAGCGGCTTCTGGAGAGACCGCGGGGTTCCGCGGCGCCGAAGGGTTCACCATCTCAGGCAAAAGGACAGGAGAGTATTAAATAATCTATTTGTTATTTCTTAAATTTGAATAACAAACTTTATTTATTATTCTTATGACCATGAGATTGGAGTGATCCAATCTCTTTTTTTATTGGCGTTCATGGTTGTTCATCATTTCACATGAATGGATTTAATTGATTAAGGGGGAGTTAGGTATGGCACAACAAGAATTGAAGAGAGATTTAGCGAATCGACATGTCCAACTTATTGCCATTGGCGGCACCATTGGTACCGGTTTGTTTCTCGGATCGGGCAAAGCGATTCAACTGGCGGGGCCGTCCATTATTTTGGCTTATTTCATCGTGGGGATCGCTGTGTTTTTTGTGATGAGAGCGCTCGGAGAGCTCCTGTTGTCGAAAGCGGGATATCAATCTTTTACCGACATTGCCGAGGACTATCTCGGACCAAGGGCCGCGTTTGTAACCGGATGGACCTATTGGTTTTGCTGGATTATGACCGCTATGGCCGATGTGATCGCCGTCGGGGTATATGTACAGTACTGGTTTAATATCCCGCAATGGATCCCGGCTGTCATCTGTCTAATTATTTTATTGGGGCTCAATCTGCTGACCGTGAAAAGTTTCGGAGAATTGGAATTTTGGTTTGCCTTAATTAAAGTGGTGACGATCCTTGCTTTAATCGCCATCGGGGTTGTTTTGCTGATCATAGGATTTAAAACCGAGGCGGGCATGGTCACGGTAAAAAACATATGGGAGCATGGAGGAATTTTTCCTCACGGGATTACCGGGTTCCTACTCTCGTTCCAAATGGTCGTGTTTGCCTTTGTCGGTGTGGAGCTGGTAGGGGTATCGGCCGCGGAAACCGCGAATCCTGAAAAAAATATTCCCTCGGCGATTAATAAAATTCCGTTAAGAATTCTATTTTTCTACGTTGGTGCGCTGGTTGCCCTTTTGTGCATTAATCCCTGGACGGGACTGAGTCCTTCGGAAAGTCCGTTCGTTAAAACGTTCAGTTTAGTCGGGATTCCGGTGGCCGCTGGAATTATCAACTTTGTCGTATTAACTTCGGCCGCTTCCGCCTGCAACAGCGGGATGTTCTCAACAAGCCGTATCATGTACAATCTAGGGAAGAATGACCAGGCTCCATCCCATTTGGCAAAACTGAACAAAAATCATGTGCCGAGAAACGCGTTATTCATATCCACGCTTGTCATTTCGGCGGGAGCCCTCTTGAGCAAGCTCGTTCCGGAGCAAGCTTTCGGCATCGTGACAACCATTAGCGCCATTTGTTTTATATGGGTCTGGGGTGTCATACTGGTCTGTCATTTACGGTATAAGAAAAAGCAGCCGCAACTGCACGCGAATTCCAAATTCAAAGCACCGTTTACGCCGTTCGTGAATTATGTTGTCCTGGCATTGTTTGCGATCATTCTCCTGATTATGTTGGTCGCTAAAGAAACACGGATGGCATTATTGCTGACACCCCTCTGGTTTGTTCTATTATTTGCTTTGTATGCGGGCAGTAAAAGAAGAAGGGGGAGAAACAGCAACGTAGCGGTAAAGAAACAACAGTCTTTAGACGCTTGACCCTTTTGCTACAGTCAGGAAGGCCGGGGAACCGGCCTTTTAAAATTAGGAGATGAGGCATTGAGAAAGATTAGTGAGGGTCGAACGGCCGAAGTATTTGCAGCGTTTAAAGTGCACTTGAACGGGTAAGGTCCACGATCAGCGATGTATATTTGGAACAATATCTTACCTATTCCGGTCTGCGATTCAATGACATTGGCGAGTGGATACTGCCGATAGCAGCCGCAAGGCTATCGGAATGGATATCTGACGAAGAGAAAGTGCGGCTGATCAGCTTAATCGAAGAGCGGTTGGAGCAACTACGATCCCGACGGAACGGCAAGCGGAGCTAGCAACGCGGCGGCTTCTTGGCGAAGCATGGGGCGCGTTGGCTTATAATCGACCGTCCCGTCAGCGCCCATGCCTACTTCGGGGCCAAACAGCTTTGCGGCGATTACAAATTGAACGGCCTCCCTGGCCCAAGGTGAGGGGTGTTCGCCGCTTAGTTTTGCGGTTTGCGGCAGGTCCGGTCTATACGTCTGCGCAAACTTCCATGCTAATGAAGCGGCTTCCTGCCTCGTGATCGCTCGATCCGGTTCAAAACGTCCATCCTGTAATCCTTCGACACCTAAATGTTCTACGGCTGTCTGAATTTCCGGTGCCAGCCGATGACCCGCCGAATCGGCGAATCGGACAGGCTGCTTGCTCATTGGAAATCCGCCGATCTGTACCAGCATTTGCACGAATTCGGCACGGGTTAAAGTTTCCTCTGGCCCGAATGTGCTCGGGTCGCCATCGCTGACCTTCCGAAGCTGCTTTAACAGATAAATCGAAGAGGCGTACGGGTGATGCTCAGGTACGTCACTGTAGGGCTCAGGGTTTGGCAATTTTTCAAAAAAGCTGTCCGGGGCATTATAGTAGAAGTAGCTGATTTCTCCGCCGCTATCCTCTTTAAATCCCGCCTTCATGCCCTCCTCGTCTTGAAACAACAACGCCTCCAATTTCTGCAGCTTATGCGTGCCCATCTGATCTTTTACCGTAAGAGTACCGTCCTGACTGGCCGTAATACGCGAGATCGCCTGCGGATTCCGCAGGTTGCGGTAAGTGCCTTCAAACCGGGTCAAAGGTGCTTGTTGTTCTTGTGCCCGTTGAAGTTGAGGCGTTGCGACAGAGCGTTGATCGGGATAAAACTGCTGCATGAAGGCGGCGAACAGTTCGACTCTAGGGTCTATGGCCTCGCCGTTTACGATCACCATCGCACCTACTTTGTGCTCGGGCAGCATCCACATCCAGGAGTGAGCTCCGGCAAGATCCCCGCCTTTCCCGATGACGTCCTCTCCGTTGTGAAGGTGGTTAAAGAAGGACTCGAACCCATAAGCCATCACAGGCAGCTCGGAATGAACGCCGAATTGAAAGGATTTCATGGTCCGGGCGGTTTGTTCCTGCAATATCCGGGTCTCCCCGAGCTTGCCGTCATTCAGCATCGCTATGATAAATTTGGCCATATCGCTCCCGGTTGAGAATAATCCTCCGGTGGGATCGATATAGGGGGTATTCTCGTACAAAGGAATCTCGTTGCCTTCAGGATCATACCCCTTGGCCAGATTGGCTTGGATCTCGTCACTCATTACAAAATCGGATCTGTTCATGCCGAGCGGTTTTAAAATGTGCTCTTTCGTATAAGTTTCAAACGGGAGCTTCGCCACATTTTGTACGATATAACCCTGTTGTACGTAAGCGATATTGTCATAACGGTAGGCTTCTCCAGGCTTACGTATGACGGTCGGTATGTTTTCTTTGACGTAGCGCTCCAGAGAAGTGCGGTTCGCAGCTGCGGAACCCTCTGTATAGTCGTACCCGGTTGTATGGGTTAACAGATGTTTCATCGTCAGCGGGGATCCTGTTTGATTAGGGATGGTGATACCCGCCATATATTCGGAGATGTCGCGCTCCAGATCGATTTTGCCTTGCTCGGCGAGCTGCATGACGGCCGCTGCTGTAAAGACTTTGGAAATGGACGCCATTCTGAAAACCGTGGTATCGGGGTCAACCGGCTTTTTTGCGGCCGCATCGGCATAACCGTATCCTTTATTGAGCAGGATTTTATCATCTTTAACGACAAGAAAGAGTGCGCCCTTGAGCCGTTCTTTAACATCGGGACGCGAAAAATAAGCATCGGCAAACTGTTCCACCGACTCGGCGGTGACGGGAATGGTCTTCTTCGAAGCGGTTGACGCGGTCTGCGCCGACGCGATAGGGTCTTGTGCGGCTGCAACGGGTAGGCTTGGCGCGGCCGCAGTCCATCCAATCAGGATGGCCGTTGTCAGGATAGCTGGGGTGATTCCTTTGGGAATGATGATTTTCATCGATTTTTTCTCCTCAAAATGTATTAGGTGCGGGATAGGCAATATCAATATATCAAATAGTAAACTGGCGCAAATCCGTGTATACCGCATGATATTTTGCGTTGTCGCGCAAATATTTGCGAATTAAAACATCCAGTGACATATAAGAATATGGGGCAGGAATGCACCGATCGGTCGTGGAATATATCCAGAACAAAGTATCGATGAATCGGTATATTTCGGGTACGCCCTAGCAGCAGGAGGAGAACTACATGAAATCGATTACCGTCCAAAGCCTTGCAGAATCGTTCCAATTGGAAGTGCTCGCGGGAGCCGGCCGAATGGACCGCTTGATAACCCGTCCACGGACGCACAGACCCGGACTGGAGTTTGTCGGGTATTTTGATTTTTTTCCGATGGAGCGAGTGCAAGTGCTCGGCCGCAAGGAGATCACCTATTTATTGACGCTCAGCATAGAGGAACGCAAGCTTCATATCGGAAACATTGTCAAATATCAACCGCCTTGTTTTATTGTGACGTCAGGGCAGCAGGAGATTCCCTATCTAACTCTGTTCTGCGACCAGGAGGGCATACCGCTCCTACGCACGTCCGAGACGACAACGGAGTTTATCGCCAAGCTGGATAACTATCTGGTGAAGGCATTGGCGCCGGAGTTGTCGATTCATGGGGTCTGCGTGAATGTTTCGGGGATAGGTATCCTGCTTCGGGGCAAATCCGGAATCGGCAAAAGCGAGACCGCCCATACGCTCATTCGCAGGGGGCACCGCTTTGTGGCGGACGATATTGTGGTCCTCAAGAAGCTGGGCCCTTCGACGCTTCTCGGAACACACAATGAGACGACACGCGAGTTTCTTGCCCTGCGCAGCGTCGGATTGATCAATGTCGTTCGCCAATATGGGCGCCGGGCATTTCAGGACGAGACGCGTATCGTGCTCGACATCGAGCTGTCTCCATGGAAGGAAAATTCGCTGAACAATGAGCTGGAGGTGGTGCCTCAGTTCACCGAATATCTTGGCGTCCAAATTCCGCACATTGAAATCCAGCTTCAGCCGGGACGGGATGTAGCCGGTTTAATCGAGGCGGCGGCGAACAACTGGTATCTCAAACAGCTCGGTTACAGCGCAGCCGAGGAGTTCATGCAGCGGATCGAGAACAAGCTGCAGTAGGCTTTCTCGGCATCTGTTGGGCAAGTTTTTGAAAAAGTGGTCGGAGGAAAAAAGAACATGCACACGAAAGAGAGTTTAATAAAGCAGCTAGAGCACATGGGGATTGACGGCAAAGGAACGATGCTGATCCATTCCTCGCTGAAAAGCATGGGTCCGGTCGAGGGTGGCGCGGATACTGTCTTGGATGCGTTTACCGCGTATATGAAGGACGGGCTGCTGGTGTTGCCTACCCATACCTGGTCCTCCATCAATGCGGATAATCCGAGATTCTACGTGGACCGGACGCCCTCTTGCATCGGGATATTACCCGAACTTTTTCGGAAACGGCCCGGTGCAGTGCGTTCGTTACACCCCACCCACTCGGTGGCGGCGTTAGGTCGGGATGCCCTGGAGTTCACGAAAGACGATCATTGTTTTGATACGCCCTGCGCAAGAGGCTCCGCCTGGGGGAAGTTGCTCGACCGAAACGCGACCATATTGTTGGTGGGGGTCGATTTAAGACGCAATACCTTTATTCATGGCGTTGAAGAATGGGCCGACATCCCGGGTAGATTAACGGATGATCATGAGACGCTTTACACGGTTTTGCCCGACGGAACAGAAATACCGGTACCTTCCCGCAGACATTGCGGGTTGTCATGGTCCGAGCATTTTTGGAAAGTGGATGAGATCCTGGAAAGCAAAGGCGCGATGTATAAGGGCCGGTTGGGCGACGCTGTTGTAAGGGTTTGTGATGCGGCTAGGGTGGAGAAAGTAATCATCGAAATGCTCAAGCACAATCCGGATTTGTTTTCGGATAACAATCCCTTGGAGGACTGAGGCGGGTCTTATAAAGAAGCAAGTCGCATAAAAAAATCAAAAACCCGGCGGATCTGCCGGGTTTAATTATGACGGTTTAAAGTTGCGCACAAAGATATGCTGTGATATGATTGGAGAACCGCTATCGAATTATTTGAAAAAAAGCAAGATTAACCCATCTTATTTACACTTTAATCTTACCATATGGCATTTCGGTTTGTCAAATCGTATTTTTCAAAAATTGAATGAAGGGATGTAGACAGAAGATGATCAGCGCCGAGGATTGGAGACAAGAGCGGGAGCGGCTGGATAGGGTTACGGAAAAGCTGCAAGGCAGGATCGCCGAACTGGAACCGGAGGTGTCCGGGCTGCATGAACAGGTGGCGGGTATACGCAGGCAGTTTTGGGAAGAAGTGACTGTCAACACCGGCACGGATGAGGATTTTGAAGAGACCTTCTACAGTATCCGGCAGCAGGAAGCGCTATTGTCCGAGCGGGAGCGGAGCCACCGTCTGCGTATGCAGCAGTGGAAAAATATGCAGCGGCTGCTGGCATCCCCTTACTTCGGGCGTATCGATTTTCATGAGGAGGGCATGAGTTTTACCGAGCAGGTCTACATCGGCGTATCCTCCTTCGTCGATACCGACGGGATGAGTTTTCTGGTGTACGATTGGCGCACCCCGATTGCGAGCATGTACTACGATCATTCCCCGGGAGCGGCGGCGTACGATACCCCGGGCGGAACGATCACCGGTATGATGAAGCTGAAACGGCAGTATCAAATCCGGGAGGGCGAACTGCGAAACGTATTCGATACGAGCGTGACGATCGGCGATGAGTTGCTGCAGCAGGTGCTCGGCAAGGGTGCGGACCATCAGATGAAGAGCATCGTCGCGACGATTCAAAAGGAGCAGAACGCCATCATCCGCGAGGACAAAAGCCGAATGCTGATCGTTCAAGGGGCTGCCGGAAGCGGAAAGACCTCGGCGGCGCTGCAGCGGGCAGCGTACTTGCTGTATAAACACCGGGAGCGGCTGAAGGCGGATCAAATCGTTCTTTTTTCGCCTAACCCGATGTTCAATAGCTACGTCTCTACGGTTCTTCCCGAGCTTGGTGAGGAAAATATGCAGCAAACGACCTTCCAGGAGTATCTCGACTACTGGCTGGGCGGGACGTTTCAAGTGGAGGACCCCTTCGATCAGATCGAATATGTTTTGACGGGGGCTTCCGGTGAAGGGTATGAGGCCCGGGTTCAAGGCATTGAATATAAAGCGTCGGCCGTGTTCCTTCAAGCTCTCGGGAATTACGCGGTGTGGTTGGAGCATGAGGGCATGCGATTCCACAGCATCCGGTTCCGCGATCGTGATCTCATCACGGCCGAGCAGATGAAATCCAAGTTCTACAGTTTTGACCCTTCCATCCGCATGAACAACCGGATTGCCATGCTGCAGGAGTGGCTGCTGCGCGAATTGGCTTCGCTGGAAAGCAAGGAACGGGAAGAACTGTGGGTGCAGGAGGAGTTGGACTATCACGACAAAGATCAGTACGCCGAAGCGTTTCAACAACTGCACAAGGAGCGGGGCGTGTTTGACTTTGCCGAACAATATGAGGAAGTCCGCGAAATGCTGCAGGGGGAGCGGAGGCCGGATGAAGCCGATTTCGACTATGCCGACCGGGAGGAGCAATTGCTGCGGCGGATGATCGTCAAGGAACAATTCAAACCACTGAAACGAAGCGTGAAGCGGATGAGTTTCATAGATATGGTTGGGTTGTACGGCCAGTTGTTTGAGGAAGAGGATACGTTCAGGGAGATGACCGATAGCGCTGACAGCGCTGGAATTCCTTCGCATTGGGCGGAAATCTGCGGGCAGACCCGGGAGAAGCTCGGCCGGATGGAACTGTTCTATGAAGATGCGACACCATACCTGTATCTGAAAGAACTCATAGAGGGCGTCCGGACGAACACGGAGATCCGGCATGTTTTTGTCGATGAGGGTCAGGATTATTCGCTGTTTCAATACGAGTTTCTCAAAAAAATGTTTCCCCGTGCCCGCATGACGGTGCTCGGCGATTTCGGCCAGGCCATCTTCGCTCAGGCCACGGAGCTGTACGGCGAACACTCGCCGCTTCTCCGGCTTTACGGGGAGGCGGAAACAAGCTTATTTCGCCTGATTCGCAGTTACCGCTCGACCCGCGAGATCGTGTCATTCACGAAGTCGCTGCTGCCGGACGGCAAGGAGATTGTGGCCTTTGAACGGAGCGGACGGAAGCCGCTGCTGTCCAGATTGGGCAGCGTAGAGAAGCGGACGGCGCGGATAGCGGAGCACATAGCCGAGCTTCGAGCGGAGGGCTTGGTCTCCATCGGCATCGTTACGAAGACGGCGGCCGAAAGCCGGGAAGCCTATGATTTCCTGCTGTCCCAGGGATGCCGGGGGCTGAAACATGTGACGAAAAGCACGCCCACTTTCGAACAAGGCACGTTGATTCTCCCCGTATACCTTGCCAAGGGGGTTGAATTTGACGCGGTGCTCATCTATGACGCATCCTCGCGGACCTATCATGCGGAGAGCGAGCGCAAGCTGTTTTATACGGCATGCACTCGCGCCATGCATCGGCTGCTGCTGTACTCCACAGGAGAGTGGACTCCGTTCGTTCAGGGATTGGATATGTCTTTGTATGAGGTCGAGGAATTATAGAGAGAATTTTGGGCCTACAGATAAATCCTCCGGGCCTCTGCTCCAAAATACGCGATCACCTGTTTATACTCGGAAATATCGATATGGTTAAGCCTCATGATTCGCTGCACAAAGATGGTATCCGCAAATATATGGTTAATTATCTTCTCGCACCATGTGGGAGTGTTTTTAAAGTAATCCACCAAATGATGAATCTCATCAAATTTAAAATAGAGAATGTAACAAACATAATTTTGAAGCAGCGTCCGGAAACAGTGATCACGGTAAGGGTTGGAGCGGAGGTCGGAGAGGAATCCGGCCATCATCTCGAATACCCGGGTTTTATTCTCCGAATAAGCACGGATCAACGCGTCAACGTGATTGACCAACCGCAGCACGTCCTCCAATCCATCTTCCGGCGGCAAGACGAGCTTGGCGGATTTCCCTTCGATGGATCTTAACAGCTCCAACGTGAGGTTTTTGCACGCTTCGATTTCTTGGGGGGACAGGTTTATTTTCCCGCTGAACTTGCCGAGATTCTCGCTGTAGTAATCGTGATACAAGGAGAAGTACCGCTCCATATTGATCCGGGTCTTCGTATGAACCAAATCCTGCCCGCTGAAGGAGAACGCATAGAGGGTTTCCTCGTTCACCGGGTGGGCGTAAAGGTAGAAAAAGAAGAAGAAGCCCCTTAACTGATGCCTCTGTTCCTCATGTAAGGCGGACGCATTCGCCAATTGAGCGAACTGAAAAAAACAATAGTTTTTCATGAAATCGTTCATTGCGCCGTATGGATTGCTATTGGCTATGGTCGTCGTCGTGTTGATCGTAAACAGCAGGTAGTAAAATATCAGTTCATCATATACATCCATCTGTTTGAAAATATCCGAGAGCACAGGCTCCCAGTCGGGGTTCATGATGTAATGGGGATCTCTCGGCTGTAATTCGTCCGTCCAGTCCGTAAAGATCTCGTCATCACGACCGGTCAAGAACAACGCTGTTCTACCGTCTTCACAAAAGCTATATTCGAAACTGTCCGTTTGCACGGGTTGTAAACCTCTATTGAATTTCAGATTCAGATATTCGTGAAAGAGTGATTGAAGGTTCATCCGTTATATCCCCCATTTATTTGGAAAAAGTCTGCTGCTTCCCTGAGAGTTTTCGACACCTGCAGGGGGAATCCTCTTGGCCCTGTATATTTATTGTCCAGATCGCGTTGTTAAACTGGAGATGTGTTGCTTATTTTTATAGTGGAGGTCGACAAACTTAGTTATGAAGAACCAGGCGGTAACGGACGAATTGGTCCTCAGGGCGCTGGAGCGGAACGTGGCCAAGCTCCATGAGCAGGCCAAGTCCATCCAGGGAATTGTGCGGACGATCCGGGACATCGCCTCTCAGACCCATCTGCTCGCCCTGAATGCCGCCATCGAGGCAGCCCATGCGGGGCCGTATGGCAGAAGGTTTAATGTCGTGGCCACAGAAGTGCGCAAGCTGGCCAACGAGGTGACAGAATCCATCACCAGAATTCAAGGAACGGTCAACGGTATTGCAAGGGAGGTTTCCGAGATTTCGGAAGGGATCGGGCGCGTCCAGTCTTCTGTGGAGGAAAGCCAACAACAGATTCGTGTGACCCTGGGTGACTTCGACAGCGTTGTGGATTTTGCCCAGAAGCTGGATGAACAGGCACGAAACGTTGCTGCAACTATTTAAATAGGAGCATCCGATGGGCCCCCGGGCATCTTGGCTGGAAGTCGCTCCCCAACATGCCCAAATAGGGTATTTCGCTTACCTGTCATCGTATCTTTTGCGCAGCAGACGTACGGGGGTAAAGAAAGGGACCCCATTCTCCTGATGAACCTTGGCTTCAATCAGAAAGACATCCTCAAACAGCGCAGGATGTATAATCTCAAGCGGTTTGCCGGATGAATAAATCGTCCCATCCTTCATCACTACGAGCTCATCGCTATATTTGGCCGCCTGATTGATATCGTGCAGCACCATCACCACTGTCATACCCAAGGCTTGATTCAGGTACTGCACCAGTTCAAGCACTTCCATCTGATGGGAGATATCGAGGTATGTCGTCGGCTCGTCTAACAAGAGAACTTTAGGCGATTGGACAACGGCCATGGCAATCCATGCCCGCTGTCTTTCGCCGCCGGACAACCGATGAACGGATTGATGCTGCAAATGCTTCAAATTGGTGATAGAGATCGCCCAGTCAATCCGCTCATGATCCTCGCCGGTCAGCTTCTCGTACCATTTCCGATGCGGCAGCCGTCCGTGCGAGACCAAGTCGTGAACGGTCAACTCCAAGTCCAGGTTTGGCGATTGCGTCAGCATCGTCATCGTCCGGGCTAGTTTTTTCGGATGAATCCCCGATATCTCTTTGCCGTCAAGCATTACAGTCCCCTTGTCGGGGTGAGCCAGATTGGACATTAAGCGCAGCAGCGTGGATTTTCCGGAACCGTTCGGACCGATAATGCTCGTAATCTTCCCCGCTTGAAACTGCATGGACAAACTCTGAAGGGAAAAAGCTGCGGACTGTCGGTATTCGATTTGCTGGGCTGATAGTGAGAGAGACATGGGCCTCCTCCTTTTTGACGGATCATTTCGCCGCGACCTTCTGCAATTCGTTGTGTAGATAATCCAGGGAATCGATGATTTTGGCCCCGGGGTTCGATCCGAACAAGCTGTTGGGCAATACGATAAAATGCCCCTGCTTCACCGCGTCGATATGGCTCCAGGATGGATTCTTGCTCATTTCGGCTTTGAACGATTTCTCCGCAATTTCCTGCGGCCCCGGTGTAATCAGGAACACCACTTGCGGGTCGGCTTCGACGATGCGTTCAATATTCAATTGGGCGTACTGCGGGAACCTTTCAAGCTGGGGATAATCTTTAGCGATATTGAATCCTCCCACCGCATCCAATAAGCTGCCGGACAAAGAATCCGGGAGTGCCACCATCCAATTTGACGGTAAGCCGAAGACAATCAAGGAACGGATTTCGTCACCGTTGTTCTGCCCTGCCAATTCGGCCACTTTATCGTTGATCCGCTTGACCAGCGCTTCCGCCTCGTTCGTCTTGTTCAACACTTTGCCTATCATTTCGATGGAGGCGTTATTCTCTTCAAGCGAAGCAGCGCCCGTTAACAGAATTTTAGCCCCCAGTTGTTTCAACGCCGGGATATCCTTGACATTCAGCTGCCGGTGGGCGATGATCAGGTCCGGCTGCAATGCGGCCACCTTCTCCAAATTTATGGCGTTTGTTGTTCCGATTTCGGCAATGTCCTTCGCTTCCGCAGGCACTTCGCCTCTCATTGAGGGCCTGCCTACCACGGTTCCGCCTAAGGCTTGAACGATGGACATATCCCCTGCACTGAAAGTCACGATCCGCTGCGGCACCTCGGTAAATTCAACCGTTTGGCCCGCCAAATCCGTCACCGTAACGGCTTGCTGTGCGGCATAAGCTCCGGAGGCCGTCGTTTCCTGGACACTCGCCGCGGTATCGTCTTTGTTTATAGAGGCATTGTCGCAGCCGGCGACAAGGAGAAGGATACTAACCATCGCGCTCATCGTAACGAAAGATCGGTTCAACCGAGTTGCCATTGTCATATTTGTAACCCCACCTTATATATGTATTTGCCTTCCCTATCTTCCACCCATCAACTTCCCGCGTTGGAGCAGGTACAGGAAAAATGGACCGCCGACCGCCGCCAACAAAATCCCGACGGGCAGCTCAATCGGATCAAACCAGCTTCTGGCCGCCGTATCCGCAAAAACGACCAGCATCCCGCCGAACAGCGCCGAAACAGGAATAAGAAAACGGTAATCGTCGCCGATGATCAAGCGGATGATATGCGGCACGACCAAACCGACGAAACCGATCAGCCCGGCTACGCTTACCGCAGCCCCGGCCAGGAACGTGCTTAATAGAATGAGCAGAAGGCGGCTTTTCTCCACCTTGTGGCCCAGCAGTTTGGCCGCGTCGTCTCCCAGACGCAGGATATTGGCTGTTCTGGCGGCAAAGAGCGAGAGAATCAAACCTACCGACGCATAGGGTAAAATCGTCCAGAAATGCGGCCAACTGCGCTCGCTTAGTCCCCCCATTAACCACGGCAGGACCGCCTGCACCTTGTCGCTGTGTAGCATCATAATCGCCGAGGTGACAGCCCCGAGAAGCGTGTTAATCGCAACGCCGGCCAGAATTAGGCGAAGCGGCGAGACCCCGCCTTCCCATGCCAGCAAATACACGAAAGCAGCTGCTATGAACGCCCCCAGAAACGCGCCGAAGGGCAATAAACTCATGAACTGCGGAAAAATCAACATCGTAATGATCGCTACCAACCCGGCGCCGGAGGAGATGCCGATCACTCCGGGGTCGGCTAAGGGATTTCGCATAATCCCTTGGAGGATAGCGCCCGAGACCGCCAGGCACATCCCTACCAACAGCCCGGTTAACACGCGGGGCAGGCGCAAATTCCAGACGATCTGATGCTCGATGCCGTCCGTGGTTGAGGTTAAGCCGCTCCAAACTTCAGAAATGCCGAGCGGAACAGAACCTTTTGCCAGTCCATACAGTATGGACAGGAGCACCAGGATACAGCAGCTCAAAAACAAGACCATTCTTCTTCGTTGAAGCTTTTGGTGCGGTTTATTCGAATGCGTATCTTGAACCTGAATGGGATCTCCCCCCTCATTAAAGAGAAATAACGATCCATTTCATGTAAAGCCGTCTACTACTTTAATGGATAGCCCGTCTTAGAGAATGTGATTGGAGTCACATAAATTGTCGCATTACTTTCGATTTAATTTACGCAAGACCTATGGAATGGAGTACATAATTTGAAGGCAAGATCTCCTTTTCTTGTCGCGGTGATTGGGAAAAGTCCACTTCGCATAATTTAGATTAGCGGCAAGTAGAGAAGGAGGAGTGATAATGTGGAGAATAACCCGCAACACCAAGCAGTAACGGGACAAATCCCGCAACCGATAAGGAAGGATGGAGCGGGTTGGTGGGACCTCGGTCCGCGTGATATTCTGCGGGACTGTGAGAACCCGGATTTGCTGGTTCCTCCCGTCACGGATGCCGGAACGATCCCCAACCTGAAGTTTTCATTTTCCGATGCGCATATGCAGTTGAATCATGGCGGTTGGTCGCGGGAGGTTACGGTCAGGGAGCTTCCGACGGCAACTACGCTGGCCGGGGTCAATATGGCGCTTACGCCGGGCGGTGTCCGTGAACTGCATTGGCATCAGCAGGCGGAGTGGTCCATCATGCTTGTGGGCCGGGCCCGGATTACTGCGGTCGATCAGAACGGAAGGAACTTTATAGCCGATGTGGGCGTTGGCGACCTGTGGTACTTTCCCCCCGGAGTCCCCCATTCGATTCAAGGGTTGGAAGAAGGCTGCGAGTTTTTGCTCGTTTTTGACGACGGCGGCTTCTCCGACCTCAATACTTTATCGATTTCCGACTGGTTCGCGCATACCCCGGAGGACGTATTGGCTGCGAATTTCGGGGTGCCGGCGAGCGCTTTTGCCCATATTCCAAAAGAACAGCGGTATATTTTCCAGGCGAATGTGCCCGGCTCCCTGGAAAGCCAGCAGGTAGCGGATCCCTATGGAACGGTTCCTTTGACCTTTTCGCATCGACTGCTCGCGCAGAAGCCGATGGTTACTCCGGGGGGGACCGTTCGGATCGTCGATTCAACGAACTTTCCCATCTCGACCCAAATTGCCGCCGCTTTGGTTGAGATCAAGCCGGGCGGTATGCGGGAAATGCACTGGCATCCCAACAATGATGAATGGCAGTATTACATCTCGGGAATGGGACGCATGACGGTGTTTGCGGCGAACGGCACAGCCCGTACGTTTGATTATCGCGCCGGGGATGTGGGATACGTACCGTTCGCCTACGGACACTACATTCAGAACACGGGGAACGAAAGCTTGTGGTTTCTTGAAATGTTTAAGAGCGATCGTTTCGAAGACGTTTCCCTGAATCAATGGATGGCGCTGACGCCTCATCAGTTGGTACAAGACAATCTTAACCTGGGTCCCGAAGCGATGAACGCGTTGCGGAAGCAAAAGTGGCCGGTCGTCAAGTATCCAGGGTGATAGTGCCCCATCAGACAACCTGGATAACATAGAATTCCTGCATATGTGCATGTTTTTTTTCTGTTTGGAACAATAATTTCAAAATTCCTGCAATTCTGCAGGAATTTTTGACGCAATCGGCTCGTTTCTCTAAAATCGCTAGAAATGCCTGCAGATTTGCATCTATTTTCGAATTCTCTCGGGGACCGGCCTAAAATACCTGCAGATTTGCATCTTTTTGGAGTTGGAAGGGTTAGAAAGTGCGCTAGAACATTTTCCACCCGATAATGTCGGCATATTTTTCTATGTATTTCCAGTTACATCGGCTATGTATTCCAGGATTGTAAATCAATACATGAGCTGTACCCGAAGAAAAACGTATGCAATCTGCACCGCCACGGTGGCGGCTGTAATGGCCAGACAGACAGGGAGCCGGCTTTTCTGTCCGGGTGCCAGTGAATTTGAAACGACGGATACCCCTCCCAGTACACCGATGGAGCAACTGATCAGCCCTCCTAAAAGCAAGCCAAATATCGTGAGAATCAGCATAATAGCCGTTGACCAGCCCGGGATATTGTTAAGGGGGATGTAAGGTTTTGCGGAATTCAGATAAAATCCGTCAACCGCCAAATCCACTTTTCCTCCAATTGCAGTCAGGTTCAGGGTTTTGCTCCCGATAACTATAGGTTCATCAATGAGCCGAATCACTGTGCTTCTACTCTTCACCCGACTTTCAACCCCATCCACGGTGATTTTGCATTTAAAGGGCCCTGTTCTAATGCCAATTTCGTGTGGTGAGCCATCGACCATTACGGTCCATGATTTTGCCATTGAATACGACCTCCATGTTTCCTGGTTGGGATAATTTTCAAATCTTAATACTATAGGTATATCGGCAGCTAGAACATTTTTTGAATATAGTTCCAACCAATCCTTTTGTAGGATTCGTGAACAGGTTAAATGCTGAAGTTTTTCTTGACAGGATCGAGGGTGATATGCAAAGTTACTGGTGTCGAATAGTAAAAAAGCGCGAGAAGCGAGAAAGGGGAGCCCCTCTGAAAGCAAACCGGATGGAAGCGTTCAGCGATGGCGTGCTGGCGATCATTATTACGATCATGGTGCTCGAGTTTAAAGTACCGGAAGGCCATAACTGGCATGCGCTTATCGAACTTGGCCCAAAACTTCTTAGCTACATTTTCAGTTTCGTATATGTGGGCATTTACTGGAATAATCATCATCATTTATTGCACATGGTACGAACGATGAACGGGCGGTTGATGTGGCTCAACTTGCTGCTTCTCTTCTGGCTATCCTTTGTGCCGTTCACGACGGCTTGGATGGGGGAAAGCCATTTTGCCGCCACTCCAACGGCGCTGTACGGCATTATTCTGCTGCTGGCGGCGTTCTCGTACCGGCTGCTTCAGCGCACGATTATTAACCAGCATTCGGGCGATTCTTCATTCGTCGCAGTCATGGGCAAAGACTGGAAGGGTAAACTGTCTCCGTTGCTCTACTTGATCGCGGCCTTGACCGCATATCTGAGCCCTTGGATATCCGGCTTCTTTTTCATACTCGTTGCCGTAGTCTGGTTTGTACCGGATAAGCGAATCGAGCATGCCCTGAGAAGCCGTTAATAAAAAGCTCTTCGATGCTCGCGTGCAGGCGGGTTCGAAGCGCTTTTTTTTAGCGCCTTTTTATAAGTCGTAATACTTTCACCCTGTTGGCGCGCCGCAAACTCTGCGAAGATAAGTACATCAAAGCGATCGGGTCACGGACTTCGAACCTTTGAACCTTCAGGCTATCGCGATCCTTCCTTCTAAACTCATTGGCGAAATAGGGTTGCGGCTTTCCTGAAGGATTTCTACCCGGAGAGGAGGCGTCCAGGCTATCATATTCCTTCCTTCTACTTCCCTTAATGAATTTAGGGATATGGCTTTCCTGGACTCTTTGATCATGATAAATACGATTTTGCTGCGAAGAGCGAACAAAGTGATTGTCGAACAAGGACAAGAGGAGAACAGACTTCCTGAAGCTTACTTGGCGACGGTGTTAAAAAATATCGAACATCTCGGGTTCACATTCTCGCATCAGCTAATGCGTACCGTACGTGCGTTATCCAGGGAGCAGTTTGAAGCGTTCTATCATCGGCTGGTAGCCGATTTAAGGGTCATGGTAGGGGCGCATGTGGAATTTAACCCCATGTATCCCGGCTTCCCGATGCAGGTGATGCAGGAGGATGACGTGGAGCTGTATCTGAATGCGATCTATCATTATCTAACTTTGGAATATCCCGAACCTCCCCATGCGGAAAGAACGCCTCTGCTCGATAAGGTCGAACTGAAGGTCATTGATCTTGGAAGCAAAGAAGAGTTTCATACGATGATCCGCCGACTGATCGAAGCCAAGGTCTCCATCTCCGAGACGGACAAACAGGATATCGATACGGCGATTGAAATCGCCGAACCGGATGAGGTGGAGGCATTGCTGCCGGCCGAGATTCCGTTCAAGGAGAATGTCGGATTCGTGGCGGCTTCCTTGATGAAGCATGACAAGGCCAATCTTGGACTGATCGGGCGCTATTTTAAAACCGCCACCGACGTCCTCCGGCTGGCCGTGGCTTGGTCGAATGGTGATGTCAGCTTGGCCGGGGCCACGCGGTTCCGCAAATTTAAACGGTCCGAGCGCCGATTGCTGCTGGGGCTGCTGGAACAATGCGGCCAGATCACGGAGGATATGCTCCGGTTTAAGGAGCGCTGGATCCGCTTGGGCGAAATTTTGCATCCTTCCGAATATAAGCACCGGTTTCGCCGGTGTGAAGAGGCTTTTGATATTTTGCGGAATAACAAGCCTTTCACCACCTTTAACGGAAGCGTTGAGCTCGCCTTCCGGTACCGCAATACCTGGACACTTATTGATTTGTTGACACAGCGCCCCGGCGAACTTGCCAGAAGATTGGATCACTTGATTCGAACGGCCGAAGACCCGGAGTATGTATTGCTGGCGTTTGGCGAGGTCGTGGACCAGGTATCGACCCCGGTACTGCTCCAAGTGAAAAACCATTTTGCCCACCGAAACGAACGGCAGGAGTTGCGCATTTTTTTCCCGAAGGGCATTGTGGCTAAAGCGTTCGCAATCCCTCATACCCTTCCGGAAATCGAGGAGGCCATCCGCCGGGAAGCCGTGCGATTGTGTGAGGAAGCGCTGGTCCGGAGATTCTCCGCGCTCCCACCGTTGGGGAAGGTCTATGTGAATCCCGAATTGAAGAATTATCATGTGCCGTTCTCCCAAAGATCGGCAAGCAAGTCGCTGCGTACGATTGTGCGGGGAAGCCGCCTGCCGATGGCCGACGGAGATACCATTCGTTTCTTCAACTGGTGGAAGGAAGGGAAAGTCGCCGGGAAGCCCACCGGCCGCGTGGATATTGACTTGTCCGCCGTGATGTATGACCGCAACTGGCAGTACGTGGAGCATATTTCTTATACGAATCTGCGTTCCTCTAAATACCGGGCTGTTCATAGTGGAGATATCGTGTCTGCCCCTCAGGGCGCCTGCGAGTTCATTGATCTGCACATCCCTTCCATCGTGGATTATGGAGGACGTTATATTGTTGCCACGCTGCATTCGTTTACGGAACAGCCCTATTGCGATTTGCCGGAATGCTTTGCGGGCTGGATGATGCGTAAAAAACCGGGCTCCGGCGAAATTTTCGAGCCTTCCACCGTGGTGAATAAGATCGATGTCACCGCAGATACGCAGATTGCGATCCCTGTGATTATGGATCTGGTGACCCGTACGGTGATCTGGACGGATCTTTCGTTAACGAGACATCCCCATTACTACAACAATGTCGAAGGAAACCAAAAAGGGATGGTCTTGATGGGCAAAGCCATGACCTCATTGCGGAAGCCCGACCTGCACGACTTATTTCGGCTGCATGCCGAGGCGCGCGGGGAAGGGGTTGACGATCCGAACCGGGCCGACAGCGTATTTTCGGTGGACAAAGGAGTTACTCCCTACGATATCGAGCAAATTATGGCCGAGTATCTGGTTTGAGCAGGAGGAACAAGCAGCGCTCGGCGAAGTTGATGCGGATTCGGAGGATTTAAGTAAACAAAGGCGCACACGAAAAAAGTCTGCAGATTTGCAGGCTTTTTTAATTTGATGTACGCTAATACTTCGATTCTCTCTCTAAAGGTTTGTACAGTTTTTGTACAGAATCGAATGCTACAATGCGCGAGAGGGTGAACGGAGTCCGGTTAATTATCGGTTGCGGTTATGTTGGTTCTATTTTATTGTGGGTAAGAATCTATAGTAGCTATAAATTTGCTGTATAATTAGACCGCTTTACCACACAACATCACGAGTACGGGGGATCGGCAGGAATGGAGGTCAACAGTTTGGATTGGCGAAGCGGGCGTAAATGGTTGTGGGCGGGAGTAGGGCTGCTGCTAAGCGTAACCTTAACCGTAGGGATCGGAGGATGCGCACATGCGGAAGGGAAAGAATCGACCAAGAGCTTTATTGCGAAAAAAATGACCAACCCTAACGGCACACTGGCTACCTACTTACGGGAGGCGGAATCGGCCAACCCCGAGTTGGCGGCCGGACGGGAGGCGCTCTCCGAGTCGCTCGGATTCTGGATGCAGGCGGCGCTAGCCGGTAATGATCGGGCCGCCTTTGAAAAGGGCTTTGAAACGTTAAACCGCTATTTCACGGCGGATCGAAACTACATTGCCTGGAAATTAAGCCCTGAGGGGAATGCGGAAGTGGGCACGAACGCCCTTGGCGACGACTTGCGGATCATTGGGGCCTTGCTGGAAGGAGCCGGGAAGTGGAAGGGCCATCCCGAGTGGAAAACAAAGGCTAAGAGTTTAACGGAAACATTGCTTCTCCACTCCCAAAAAAACGGATACCTTGTGGATTTCTACGATTTCTCCAGAGAGGAAGCTCCCGATACGTTGGCGTTGGCTTATGTGGACTTATCGACGTTAAAGAGGCTTGTGCAAGAAGAGGTGCTGCACGAGGAGACGTACCGTCGATATCATACGCTGCTGCAGGAGATGCCCGATGACGGGGTGTTCTACCCCAAGTCTTACAACGTGGTTACCGGGGAATACACGTATGACGCAAGCGTGAATTTGATCGATCAACTGATGGCAGCTATTCACGCCGGGAAGACGAACAGGGATCAAAGAGCCCTGCATCAATTCCTGAAGCAGAAGTTCAAGCAAACGGGAAAACTGTTTGGACAGTATCGGCGTGCCGAACGGACGGAGGCCGTGAAGTATGAATCCCCTTCGGTTTACGGCCTCGCTATCCAGTTTGCCCTTCAACAAGGGGACCGGCCCTTTGCGGAACAGCTGTACAAACGAATGCTGACCTTGAGGGGACGCGACGCCCGTTATCCCGGCGGATATGTGTATGAGGCCAATACGCATATTTTTGATAATTTGCTGCCCCTCCTAGGGGAGTATGCTCTGAAGAAAAAGTGAGGATTATGAGATGGGCATGAAGAATGAGCGATTAATCCGGCGCATGATCTGGGGATACGTGCTGCTGATCGGTTTAGCGATCGTGGAGGAACTGTTGGTATATGTGAACGTCTTTAGAGACCAGTCTTTTACTTTATCCGAGTTGGTTTTCAGTATAGGGTGCCTTGCGGCTCTGCTGCTGGGGTTTCTGCTTCCGGTCGGGGTGACGGCCGTTTGTATTTTTGTTTATATGGTTGCATATTTGGTCTATTTTACTGCTTACGCCGAGGCGGACGTGCTGTCGTTCTCCTGGCTGTGGCTGCTCCCGGCCAATATGACCGCAGCCGCATTGATCAAAGCCGGTTTGATCCGCAATAAGCGGCTTATGGAGCGGCTTGAGGAGCTGCAGCGCAGGAATCCCGAAGTGGATTTGGATACCTCGCTCGGGAATAAGGAGGCTTTTGCGGCAACGTTGGTCAAACAGTCGAACCTGGCCAGCCGCTATGCGGATACGTACAACTTCTGTCTGGCCATGTTCAAAATCGAGTTTTTGCCGATGGTGCGGGAAGCCCTGGGATCGCAGGGTTATGCCCGGCTGCTCGCTTCTTTGTCCGAAGGTATTCAGAAGCAAATCCGGTATGAGGATTACAAGTTCGCTCTGGATCAAGGAAGGTTTATCGTCTTGCTGCCCATGACCAACCATGCGTCTTTGAAGGCGTTGACGGAACGGATCAAGAAGGCGCTGATGGATACGCCCTTTCAGGACCGGAAAGGCCGGGAGCTGAAGCTGATTATCCGCGCCGGGGCCCTGGTTTTTACGAAGGAGCAGTTCGGGAAGTATGAGCATGCGGACGCGGTGATTTCCGCGCTTGAACGCAATACGGAGACGGATTTGATCGGAGAATACATCTGAACGCATCGCGATTCGTTGAGAGAGATTTACGGCAGGAGGAGAGGAAATGGCATACACCGCCTGGTTTATTCCTTTATGCAAGATTGTCAGCCTGATTTTTGCCCTGGCGGTTTTGGGATTGTTTATAGCAACGCTGGTCTTTCGGGCACGTGTAAATCGAAAATATGACCGGAGGAAAGTCAGTGGCTGATTTATTACTGGTATTATCGATCATAAGCATTTGGGCGGCCGTATTTCAATCGATAATAATTATGTGGGGTGCGGTTCGGTTCATTTTCAGGCAAAGCCGGACGGATTGGACCATCCCCAGCCTGGAGGAAATGGAGCGGTTTCCCACAGTTACCGTGATGGTGCCCGCGCACAATGAGGAATTGGTGATTGCGGCGACGGCGGAAAGTATCCTGCGCTTGAATTATCCAAAGGATAAAGTGCAGTTAATCGTTGTTGCCGATAACTGCAGCGACGATACCGCCGGGAAGTTACAAGCGCTGAAAAGCAAGGAAGCGTTTCGGGACCGGGATTTTGTGATCTTTGAACGGAAGGGAACCGGCGGTAAATCCGGAGCGCTGAATGACGCGCTGGAGTATGCCAAACACGAGTGGATCTGTATCTTTGACGCCGATGCGGCCCCGGAGCGGAACGCGCTATACTTTTTGATCGAAAAGGCGATGGAAGACCCGGAAGGTTACGGGGCGGTCTTTGGACGGAACAAGGCAAGAAACCGCGGGCAGAACCTTCTTTCCAAATTCATCAATCTCGAACTGGTTACGGCCCAGCGGATTTACCATACCGGATTATGGGAGCTGTTCAGGCTCGGGACGATTCCGGGGACGAATTTCATCATCAAAACGGAGCTGATCCGCGAGATCGGCGGTTGGGATACGCAGGCGATCACGGAGGATACGGCCATTTCGTTCGAAATTCTGGAGAGAGGCCAGCTCATCGCGCTGGCGCCCCAAGCGGAAGCGTATCAGCAGGAGCCGGAGCGACTTGGCGTTTATTTGAAGCAGCGGGAGCGCTGGGCCAAAGGGAATTTTTCCGTCGTGATCGGCAACCTCCATCATTTGTTTAACCGGTCAAGCTGGCGCATTAAGCTGCATGTGCTGTACTTTGCGGCGAGTTACTTCTGGTTTTTGCTGGCTGTTATCATATCGGACATCATCATCGTCGTGAATATGATCTACGGTGTAATCGGAATGTTTAAGCCGGGGGTGACGATGCCGTTTCAGTTTGCGGATGATGTGTATGTTTATCTCATGATCGCTTGGGGGTTGATGTACTATCTTTTCGTGCTGCAGATCAATCTTGCGCTGGCGGCCGATATCGGACAAAGTACGACACAAAACTTTATTCTGTCCTGCCTAGCTTATTTCACGTATTCCCAGCTATTCTTGCTGATTTCCCTGCGGGCCTTCTACTCGATGGTCGTCGACAAAGTGACGGGTAGGAAAACCAAGTGGTACAAGACGCAGCGGTTTGAGGGATAAGGGAGCTCCCGCTATTGAAAAAATTGCGCTGCCATGTAATAGAGAGGATGCCGAACATCGCTCGAATTTGTATACATAGATGGTTAGCTCGCTAGAGTTTCTTGTGTCCTGTTGCCTGCCGTGTCGGCGCGGTGTTACGCTATATTACGATTGAATCACCGCAGGAAGGATGATGCCGCATGTACCGGGTAGCCGTATGCGACGACGAAGCCCGTCAGAGGGAACGGGTTCAGCAGATGCTGCTGACCCTGTCGGTCAAGAGCGGCGTCGAATTTGAAACCGTGTTGTTCGAGTCCGGCGAACAATTGATTGCGCATTATGAGAACGGGGAGGACTCCTTCCATATTCTCGTTCTCGATATTGAAATGAACGGATTGAACGGGATTCAAACCGCCCGAAAACTGAGAGAGATGAAGCGGATCAGTGAACAGATCGTGTTCCTGACGAGTTATGCCGAATACATGCTGGAGAGCTTCGATGTCGTCACTTTTCAATATCTGCTCAAGCCGGTCGAACCGGACCTCTTCGAGGAGAAGATGCTGAAGCTGTGCCGCTATTTCGAAGAGCGCGAACCGGACATTCTGATCATCAAGTCGGCTTATGAGGAGATTGTGCTCCGGCAGGAAGATATTATCGCGATCGAAGCCGTCAAAAGTCTGACGGTCAAAAGCAGGCTGAAATTCACGACGGTCCATGCCGTCCACGAGGGCCGGGGGCTGATCTCCGGCTACGCGGCGGCGTTGAAAGAGAACCGTTTTTTACAAATTCACCGCGCCGTTCTGATTAACCTGCTCCACGTGCATAAATTTGCCGGCGGCCAAGTCGTCATGTCGAACGGCATGGAGCTTCCCATCGGGCGGTCCAAGATCAAGGAAGTCAAGGATGCCTGCACAAAATTTATGGTAATGAAGGCGGATTGAGAACATGGGACTCATCATACTGCTGAACCTGGGCATTACGCTGGTCATGGCGGTCCAGGTGAATTTCTACTTCAATTCCGTCTTTGGCAAGGAAAGCGGTAAGCCGACGAAATGGTGGTATGTGATTGCGTTTGTTATTTTGAACATGGTGTATATGACCGTTTATTTTTCTCCGCTCTGGTCCTCGCTGCTGGGACTCGTGATCATCTTCTCTCTGGCCCTGGGATTCGAGGCGGAGCTCAAGCTGAAAATCATGTATTCCGTGCTTTATGCAGTCCTGCTCACGCTGGTGAACTCCATTTCCCTCTATCTGATCGAGCCTTCCGTTGTCGTGACGGCGGACCCTTCGGACTGGACGACAAAACCGGGGCAACGACTGTTTGCCATGAGCTTGCTGCTCAGCTGTACGGCCATGTTTGCCGTCGTTCAGATGATTCGTTTTTTGGCCAAACGCAAAAATTACCCCCTCGATTCCCGTTATTATCTGCTGTTCCTAAGCGTACCGGTCATCAGCATTTATCAGGTGAATGTGCTGACGGCCTACAGCGAGAAAAATATTCACTACTTCCTCTCGGTGTTCTGCTTCATCGTTTTGAACGTGCTGGTCGTCTATATTCTCGATACCGTCATCGCCAAGTTCCAACTGCTCCACGAGAATGCCCAGCTTCAGCAACAGATGGATTATCAGGACGCCAATTATGAAAAAACAGTGCACAGCTTCAAACAAATCAAACGGATTATCCACGATACGAATCAGCAGTTCCTGTACGTAGCGGAATGTATCGCGCGGGGCAGGACGGATGAAGCGAATGAACATATCCGCGTAACATTGAACAAGATTGAAGATGCCTACCACCGGGTGAACACCGGCAATCTGGCCGTCGACGCGCTGGTAACGAACGCGTTGAATATTGGACAGGCCAATGGGATCCGAATCGACACGGAGCTCCGGCTCTATACCCCGAACCTTGGCATCGAACGGTACGATCTGTGCGTGGTGCTGGGCAACATGCTGGATAACGCCATTGAGGCGTCAAAAAAAGTCAAAATCGCCGAGGACCGGTATATTCAGATCCGGGTGCGTTCGACCGAGTCCGCTTTATTCATCCGCATTCGCAATCAGGTGGACCGGGAGGTGTCCGATTTGCGCAGCCGGAAGGCGAATCCGGATTATCACGGCTACGGATTGACGAACATTCAGCGGATTTGCGAAAAATACGGCGGTCATATGACGATTGAAACCGAATCGCAGACGTTCGACAATATGGTCGTTCTTCCCTTAAGTGCGCAGGAATCCCCGGCTTGATGCCGTTTGGGGATTCTTTTTTTCGTTTCAGGGCATTTTCGTCCGTTCGGTTCTTTCTCTTCGTATGATGAAGGCAAGATCTGAATCCGAACAGAAAGAAGGAGAGGCAACTGATGAAGATGTGGAAACGGATGAGTGCGGGAGTGATGGCGGCACTGCTGTTGGCGCTTCCGGTCGCGGAAGAGGCCGCCCGGGCCAGCGGGGGCTCGACGGTAAATGATCCGGCCGAAACCAAGGCCCGCCAAATGGCGGAGGTCCTCGTGGACAGCTATGGCGTGACCGGCGTGCAGTATGCGATCCGGGACGAAGGGAGAGTCGTGCTGTCCGGCGGGCTCGGAGTAACGGAAACGGGGAGCAAGACGCCTGTCGCGAAAGAAGCGATGTTCGGGATCGGCTCGGTCAGCAAAATGTACGTGACCGCCGCGGCGATGATGCTGGCCGACGCCGGCAAGATCCATATCGACAAGCCGCTGACGGAGTATATCTCCGAATTCAAAATGGCTGACGAACGGTATAAGCGGATTACGCCCCGCATGCTGATGAATCACTCGGCGGGATTGTACGGCTCGCACTACAAGAACAGCATGCTGCTGGGAGATAACGATACACAGAACCATGACACCCTGCTCCAAAACCTGCGATCCCAGCGGCTGAAATCCGACCCGGGCGAATACTCCGTTTACGCCAATGACGGGTTTCAATTGTTGGAGATTCTGGTGGAACGAGTGAGCGGGATGAGCTATAGCGAGTTTCTGGCCCGTCATGTCAGCGGGCCTCTGCAACTGACGTCGACGAAGACGCCGCTCGACGACTTCGACCGCGGCCGCTTGTACCCGATCCGCTTCCCCGGGATCGCCGGCGCTCTGCCTCCGGAGAACGCGAATGTGATCGGAACCGGCGGCATTTACTCGACCGCCGAAGAGTTGACTCTGTTCGCGGAAGTGCTGACGGGGGAGAAGCCCGAGCTGCTGTCGGCGGCGTCGGCCTCCGCCATGCAGCAGCCGGAGTACCGCAGAGGCGTCTGGGTCAAAGACGAGACGAACACGTTCGGTTACGGGCTCGGTTGGGACTCGGTCGATCTGGCTCCGTTCGGCGACTACGGCATCAAAGCGGTGACGAAAGGCGGGGACACGCTGATGTACCACTCGGCGCTGGTCGCGCTGCCGGAAGAGAACGTCTCCATAGCTTTGCTTACCTCGGGCGGTTCATCCATCTTCAATACGGCCGCGGCGACGAATATTCTGCTGGCGTACCTGAAGGAGAAAGGGGACATCGCCGATATTCTGCCGGACAAAACTTTCTCTGCACCTGTGAAAAAAGACATGCCGGACCGCCTGCGCGCCTATGCCGGATTGTATGGTACGGTGGGTTCCACGCTTCGGATCACGGTGGAAAACGGAGAAGTGAAGCTGCCCGCGCTGATGGGCTTGATTCCGGAGCAAACGTACGTATACACCGGCGAGGACGAGTTTACGGGTGCGGATGGCCGCACCGTCATCAGCTTCGACGAACAGACGAACGGCCATACGTACATCCGCGTCAAGAGCCATTTGGAGTTTCCGGGCCTTGGGCAGGCCGTCATGGCTTATTACGAGTGTCAGAAGCTGGCCGATAACCCGCTGAACGATGCGGTTTCGGAGACCTGGAAGGAGCGGAACGGAAGGATTTACTACGCGTTGGACGAAAAGATCAATTCGCTGTTCTACCTGTCTCCTGCGGTTCTGACAAAGAAGATTGAGTTTAACGAGAAGGGCGGTTATGCCAACGGGACGAAAATCACGGGCGAAGACCACGCGGTCAACGTCGCCGAAATTCCGGTCATGAACGGGCGCGACGTCTTCGACCTGGAGTTCTTCCGGAAGGACGGCATCGAATACTTGCGGGCCGACGGCCGGACGTATATAAGCGACGCGGCCGTGAAGCCGATCTACGGAGGCGATTCGTCCGCTGTCACGATCCCGGCCGAGGGAGGCGTGCGCTGGTTCAAGATCGACGCCGGGGCGGCAGGCCGGACCATGACGGTCGATCTGCCGCAGCACGCGGGATTCGTCGTTTATGATGCGAAAGGCGCGCCGGTGAGCTTCTCCGCTGCCAGCGGGAGCCGCGCCGCGGTCCTGCCGGAGAACGGCCTGATTGTTTTCGGCGGACAGCCGGGCGATGTGTTGGGAATTACCTTGACGTTGGAATCTAAATAAAATTGTTGTGTACGCAAACAACCCTGATTGCCGCCCTATGGCGGTTTCAGGGTTGTTTGTCCGAATTACCGGGAATTCCTCCCGTTAATAAGTTAGTTTAGTGTGTAAGACTGACAGAGGATTAGATCGGCAGCAGTGCCCCGCTCTCCTTCGCCGCCAACTGCCCGACCATGTCGTGCCATGCCTGCGGCTTGTTTGTCAGTACGGTATACTCCTCGGCGGTTTTAATATAGTGTTCGGATTGTTTCGCGAAATCGTCAAATGATGCACCGGTCTGAAGCTGATATTGTACTGCGGACACTCTGAGTTTCATGATAAAGTTCTTCCTGTTCGGGGTTATCACCTTTGAAGTTTACGGCTTGAGGTATTATCATCGTGCGAAAATATGACAAGTGTACATATAAATGATGCGTGCTTGGAGGAAGTGCAACTCAGATCAAATGTCAAAAGAGCCCATTTTGCTATGATGCTGTTTGAAAGGAGGAAATCTCCCATGTACGAGTGGAATGAAATGGTCCAGCTTATGGTCGACTGGGTGGACGCCAATATCACGGAAACCGCATCTCTCCTGAAAATGTCCGAGCAGTTGGGTTACTCCCCCTATTATTGTTCCAGGCAATTCAACGAGTTGACGGGGATGACGCTGCGGGATTATATCTGGACACGAAAGATCAGCCGTGCCGCCTTGGAGCTCCGCGACACGGACGAACGAGTGCTGGATATTGCCGTAAAGTACGGTTTCTCATCACAGGAGTCTTTTACCAGAGCGTTTGTCAAGGCGTTCCGGGTTACCCCGGCGGCCTACCGTAAGGCACCGCGGCCCATTCCATTGGCCATTCGTCAGGAGGTATTTTCGCCTTATCATTACTATTTAACCAAGGAGCGTGGCAAGATGAGCAACTCACGGGTACAACCGGTGGAGATCAAAGTCGAGTACATTCCGGCGCACAAGTTTATTGGAATTTGGGATTTGTCCGTACAAAATTATGGTTCATTTTGGGAAAACGGTCACAACTGCGATGAGATTGCCGGCGTCCTGGACAGCATGTCCAATCTGGCCCTGCCGGGACAATTGGGCCAAACGGCGGGATGGTTTTACCGCGACGGGCAAAAAGGCTATTTGTACGGAATTCCCGTTTCTATGGATTACAATGGAGCTATTCCGGACGGTATGGAATGCAAAGAGATTCCGGAATCGGAATATCTGGTTTTCTTTCATCCGCCTTTCGATTACCTCAAGGATAACGGCGCCGTCATGGGAGCCGTTGAACATACCGCCTGGAATTTTGACCCAAAGAGCAGAGGATATGAATGGGATGAGGACGTAAAGCAGGATTACCAGCGGCATTTTCCCGAGGGATATGGCTATGCGGTATTGCGCCCAGTAAAAAAGTTGTAAATTAACACGTGACTTTTATCGGACATAACCAACGGTCGATTTAGGCCGTTGGTTATGTTTTTTCTTGTTCATAGGTATAAAGACCCATTACAATTCGACAAAAAGCGACTAAGATGAAAATAATTCTAAACAACAAGACGTCAACATCAGGAGGGAAACATGAGAAGAAGTGCGCTCGTCATGGTCGTTTGCTTGTCATTCTTATTGTCGTTATGGGGTGGAGCTGTCCCGCCGGCGGATGCTCTAGGGGCCTACCCGGAAATCGATGCGATTACGCTGCAGGAGCCGCCTGTCTCGATGGGCGAAGGCTGGACGCTGGACACGACCTTTAGCTCCAACGCGCCCTATGCGCTGACAAAGGGAAAAAACAACGAATACATAGCCGTCGGTCCATACGGAACGGTCATGAAGTCGAAGGACGGGGTAAGCTGGAAGGCCCTCTCGAAATTCGGAAATTATCATTTGACGACCATCGAATGGGATGGAACGAAATATGTCATGTTCGGCAACAATACGGACTACGACATGGACCTTTACCGCAAGCCTTCCGAAGGCTTTGTCTCCACAGACGGTTTAACGTGGACGAAGCTGGACTTTAACCCGGGCGAAACGATCGAGAATCTGGCATGGGGCCAGGGTGGATTCGTGGCTTTGGGGACGAAACATGTGTTTACGTCAAAAGACGGAGAGAACTGGACGGCCTCATATACGTTAAAAAGCGAGCGCGGCTGGAACTCCCTGAAATATGTGAACGGGACTTACTTCGTAAGCAGCTATGATCAAAATTACGTCCTCGTTTCCAAGGACGGCCTCGGATGGTCCGCCAAAACCTATAATGCCGCCGCCGGGGTTCGCGATCTGGCCTGGACGGGCCATCAATACATCGGTGTCGGCAACGGCATTTACACTTCAACGGACGGAACGACCTGGAAAAAGCAAGGAAAGTCGCCTAACGGCGTTCAATTGCAGACCATCGTTTACGGCAACAACATGTATATTGTCACCGGCGCCTCCGGCAACAACGAAGGGGTGAATATCAACGTCGCTTATTCATCAAGGGATGGCGCCAGTTGGAAGAAGGTAGACTTGTCTTATCTTCATGCCAATATCTATACCATTTACCCCGTAAAAAGCGGTTTCGCCGGAATCGGTTCGAACGATCGGCAGGATCACCCCGACGGAACGTATTCGATCTATACGAAAGATGGATCCTCGTGGAGTTATCGGATGATCGGTACGGCGACGAGCGGGGATTTCAACGGACTGGCCACGAACGGCAAACGAACGGTCGCCGTGGGTTCGTACGGCAGCGTGATCTACACGGACGACGGCAAGACATGGAGAAGCAGCAGCCCGTTCTCTTACCGCGGCAGGCTCGGAAGAGCGAGCCTGTTCAACGTCGCCTGGGGAGCGAACAAGTTCGTCGCCGTCGGCAATGGCGGGGCTTATTATTCGGCGGACGGAACGACCTGGAAGCTGGCGAAAATTAAGTTCAGAGATCAATTCGGCGACTTGCGCAACGTGATGTGGGCGGGCAAATTTTTCGTCGCCTCCGACCAGGTGTACGGCGTGTATACTTCCAAGGACGGGGTGTCCTGGACGCGGGTCGACAGCGTGAGTAACGATTGGCTGACCTCGATGACTTGGGACGGCAAGCGGCTGCTCGCCACATTCCAGGTGTATAACGAATATAAACCCTCGACGACAAAAATCATGCAGACGACGGATGGTGTCCATTGGAAGCTGTTGAAGACGCTGGACATGAGCGAAGCGTTTCTCGCCTGGAACGGCAGCGTGTATGTTGTGGCAAACCAGTATAATCCCACGAAAACATGGGTTTCGAAAGACGGTGTAAATTGGTCCAAGCAAACAACGAATCTGGTCGAAGATAAAGACGGCTTCAACTTCCTCACCGCGTTTGACGGGTCTTTCTATGCGATGTACCATTCTTTCGAGGAGTTGGGCGAGGGGGAGTACGATCTTTACGATAATTATTACGTCTCAAAAGACGGGGTGCAGTGGCGGAAGGTGACCATCCCCGACAAGCATCCCGGCGTGAGCATATTCGGGACGGAAATGATGAAAGACGGGATCAAGATGTACGGAAAATATATCTTTATCGGGACGTATGGGGAAATCATGTACGCGAATAAGCTTTAGCTGCCGATCGGTCATTTTCGGCTGATAGTGGTTGGACCCGCAAGGTGCGGGTCCTTTTTTTTATGTCACATCTGCTGGGGGCTCGTGGGGCAAAGACAGCGGTTCGCTTGGCGACATTGCCTCCGGATGGACCGACGGATTACACCCAAAATTCCCCGTTTGTTCACGTTTTCGACTGAAAAGGCTGCCGCCAGTGCCCTATAATATTGGGAAAAATATACTTTTGGAGTGAGCGGTCATGGACATGTCGCATGAGTATGCAAGTGAAATCCTCGACTACTACAACGGCGGGGCGGAAAAGGACCGTTTACAGCGGGGAATTGGTCAAATCGAGTTTGAAAGAACGAAAGAGTTGATTTTGAGATACTTGCCGGCGGAGAAACAGGTGATTTATGATATCGGCGGCGGGATCGGCGTTTATTCCCGTTGGCTGGCCGAGATGGGGCATGAGGTACATATGTTTGAGTTGGCTCCCGAGGCCGCGAAGCACGCGATGGAATTGCAAAGGTCTCACCCTTCTTTTAATTACAATATAGAAGTATCCGACGCCAGGCAGTTGGACAGACCCGACAACAGTGCGGATTTCGTACTGCTGATGGGGCCTTTATATCACTTGACGGAAAAAAGCGAGCGAATCGAGGCGCTGCGGGAAGCCAAGAGAGTATTGAAAGAGAACGGCGTTATGATCCTGTCGGCCATCTCAAGGTTTGGCTCGGCCTTATGGGGCCTTTCCGTATATGGTGACAAGAACGACTTTATTGAAGACGATGATTTTATGGAGATGATCGGGCGAGAGTTGACGGACGGACAGCATATCAGATCGGAAAAGTATCCGCATTTCATAGCCAGAGCCTTCTTCCATACACCCGCCGAACTCAAATGTGAAATGGAAGAGGCCGGCTTGTGTCACGAGAAAACAGCGGCCGTGGAAGGTCCTGTCTGGATTGTACCGGCGTTCGAAGAAAAGTGGGCCGGGCGTGAAAGCCGTGAACGATTATTAGCGATATGCAGGATGGTCGAAGAACAGGAAAGTCTCCTTGGAATGAGCCCGCATCTACTGGCCGTGGCGAGAAACAGGTAATTAACAGATATCAGACCGTGTTCCCCCTGCCCCTTCCCGGGAATGAAACCGGACGATCATGGCAATCCCTTAGTATAAGTCTATTTATATCTAATAGGGAGGAAGCAAAGGTGTTAATTATCCCGTCGGAGATTGAGGGAATGCGCGCTTATTATGGCGATGTGTGCGGAGATTTTGAGAAACAGGGATTTCACTTGTGTGGAAATTGGGAATACTACGCAGGTTTTTTCGATTCGGGAGAATAAAGCGATACCTCCAATAGTCCGGGGCTACAAGAGCTAGATAGGCTGAACGATATGCCTATTGGACAGCCGTGCGAATGGTGTAATTCATAACTTTGGCCTACGTTTCACTCTCTGGTTCGAACTAAAGGGAATTCCTCCCGTTAATTTGGTGCCTGAGCGGTTGCAAAGGCGAATTAGTTGGAAAACCACCCGCTAATTCGTCTGAAATTGAGTATATTGGCCATTGGGCCGCGAAATAGATGGAGTTTTTCCAGCTAAATTCGATCCAAGGGCCAACAGAGGGAATTTAACGGGAGGTTTTCCCGTTAATGTGTGGGATGCCGACTCATATTCAGCACACGTGCGGAGTTGGTAACCATTTCAATGAGGCGATAAATTCCAACGCCCCAAATTATGTCTGTATTCGGTATGGGCTACGCGGTATGGTTGTCCCAAAACCAAATCACTTCTCTGGAGAAAGTTAAGGGCGCTAACCTAAATTAGGTAGCGCTCTTAAGTCATTTTAGGGTCCGGGTTTACCTAAAACGCATCGATCAAGCAAAAGGCCAATACTCTGTTATACTAAAAACTAGCTGCTGGCTGGGGAAAGGGCAATTAGGTTTGCCATTTTCGCTGTGTGAGTGGCGGAAGGTCCGGAGGCAGTCGGAATTATACGGGGGTGGAGACGTGAATTTATCCAAAAGAGCGCGGCGATTTCTGGATAACTCCAAATGGAAGGATTCCGTTCGGGAGGAGAGCGACATAATTCAAGCCTTCGAGGCTGCGGGAATAGCACCTACGAATGCCTTGATCGAATTTCAAAAGAACTTCGGCGGTTTTACATACTACGCTTACCTGGAACCCATCGTCTATGGGATTCTTCATAAGCCGCCTTGCCGTGGATCCTTTAAGAACGAGCCGGGGCTGATCGTCATAGAGCCGGAGGATGACATTGTCGTCCGGCACTTGGAGTGCGCGGATACTTTATATCAAGAGACCTTCACCATCGATGAGCAGGGAAGATATTACGAAGGATACGATATCAAATGCCATCGTTTTGAGACTCATATCGAAAACCTGGCCGTGCTGGAGCAGGTGAACAAAGGGAAATGGGGGAGGGTTTTTGAATATGAATTGGACTTCTACCGTAAGGGCTGCTATGACGTCGTGGATGAGGCGAAGTACGGCGAATTGGTTCGACGGTTAGGTTTGAAAAAGATAGCCGACTTTCCCGAAGATATCGTCAGTTGGGATACGAACGGCGAATTGCTCGTCTGGCGGAAGGCCGATGCCGTCATTGTCCTTAGCGAAACCGGGATTTCGGCTCGGCAGCGGGAGGAGATTGAAGGGATCTTCGGGTAACACCAGGGGAAAGCCATAAATAAAAAGGGAGCAGGGCAGATGCGGGTACTATACGACGAGGATTACGGCGAAGACGGGAGTACGTTGGTGGTTTACGAAATTTCCCATTATGAGGGGGAACGGGGAAGATTCCGGGTGCTGGCTTTTTCGGACGGAGCCGCTCAAGGGGTTATGGATCTCGATCACCCGGATCGTATCGTTTTCGAATATCCCCGGGCTATACTCCATCTCATGGAAACGCATATCCCGGACTTCAACGAAGCCTATGTCATCGGGCTTGGCATCGGAACCCTCCCTGCCAGGCTCCGCGATAAACGGGTGAAGGTGGCGGAGATCGACCCGCGGGTCAAGGAGATCAGCAGCCGTTATTTCGGATACCCCCTGGCCAATGTGGATGTTGGCGACGGACGAAGCTTGCTGGAAAAGGAGCCGAATCTCGCCCATGACTTCGTCGTTCTCGATGCGTTTACGGAGAAGGATACCCCGCTTCACCTGCTTTCGGAGTCTTTTTTCCGGCTCTGCGGGGACAAGCTGAACGAGCGGGGGGCGCTCTTGATGAATCTGTTTGGCCGTGGGGGAGGCGATGCCCTCATCCGTGCCGCTCACACCACGCTGCGGACCGTTTTTCCTCATGCTTGCTGTTTTGAATTGCCGCAAACGGGCGCGGCCGATAAAAGAAACATCCTGCTGATGGGAGCTTGGCAGCCCATACATTTCCGGGAAAAAGAGATGGCCGGCTTCATCGCTTTCCAACCGGAAGAAGGATATATCATCCAGGATCGGAAATGAAAATTACCGATTGTAAAAAGCGGGCATGAACGGTATAATTCTTCACTTATGAAGGATACAAGGTGTAAAGGTAAAGGAGTTAATATCATGAACAACTACGGAATACCGGACCATGCGCTGATTACCGTCGCGGGCACAGTCGGAGTGGGCAAATCGACACTGACGGCGGCGATTGCCGGGCGGCTGGGGTTCAAGACTTCGATGGAGAAGGTGGATCATAACCCCTATTTGGAAAAGTTTTATGCGGACTTTGAGCGTTGGAGTTTTCATTTGCAAATTTATTTCCTGGCCGAACGGTTTAAGGAACAGAAAGCGATTGTGGAAGCCGGCGGGGGGTTCATCCAGGATCGTTCCATCTACGAGGATACCGGAATCTTCGCCAAAATGCATGCCGATCAAGGCACGATGTCGGTCACGGACTATCAGACGTATACCAGCCTGTTTGAGGCGATGGTGATGACGCCTTATTTTCCGCATCCGGATGTGTTGATTTATTTGGAAGGCAGCCTGCCCGCCATCTTATCCCGTATTGAGGAGCGCGGCCGCGAAATGGAAATTCGGACGGAACGCGCCTACTGGGAGCGGATGCATGCCCGGTATGCCGAGTGGATCGACGGTTTTGCCGCCTGTCCCGTACTGCGGTTGAATATCGAGGAATACGATGTGAACGATCCGGCGTCGCTGGATGACATCATTCGCCAGATTAACGATACGATGGAGCGAACAGAGCTTGCGTACCGCGGATAGATAGCTTCGAGGGACGGAAATCCGAACAAATTAGCCCGAAAAGTAGAGGCAGACGTGACATCGTCATATTACCGGGAATTTCTCCCGTTAATCTTGCCTGTTTAGCTTAAAAGGACCGAATTACCGGGATTTTCTCCCGCTAATTCGGCCTGATCCACGATAAACCCCCCAGGGAGCTTGAATTAACGGGAGGTTTTCCAGGTAATCGCGGCCCGTGGGCTTTTTGAGCAAAATTACCGGGAGGTTTTCCCGCTAATTCGGCGCAGATAATACAGTTCACAATACACACAGTTCACAATACACACACAGCCATACCGGATCCCGGCCTCTGTTGATCCTCATAGGCCCTCTCGGCACCCATGAAGGAAAAATTTACTTGCTATCCGCGAGCTCTTCTGTTATCTTTGATAGTAACAAAGTGTTATTATCAATATCATACTAAGTGACAATTTGAGTCTGGGCTCCAAGAGGGAGTGCAGAAAGCTGAGGGGATGCAAGGTGAAGAAGTATACGGGTAGTTGGAACTTGTTCGAAATCGCATGGCTGGTCCTGTTTACCTCCATTGCCATAGGATTTACGGTGATATCCAAAGATTCCTTGTTCGGGTTCACGGTTTTCATCACGGGCGTATTATGCGTGGTTCTCGCGGCCAAGGGGAACCTGATGAGCTACGTTTTTGGCATGTATAACACGCTCGGCTACGCCTATTTGTCTTATGTAAACGGGCTGTTCGGGGAGGTTATGCTGAATCTGCTGTTTTTTGTCCCGATGAATGTCGTCGGCTTTTACATGTGGAAGAACAACCGTCAGGGCGGCAAGCTGGCCATGCGCCAGATGACCCTTAAAGGTTTGCTTGGGGTGGGGGCGGTTTGCATATTCGGCTGCCTGCTGCTGGGGTTCGGGCTCTCGTTCATTCCGGGACAGAATTCGCCTTATATCGATGCCATTACGACGGTGCTGTCTATCGTGGCGACGCTTTTGATGGTTAGAAGGTTTAAAGAGCAGTGGCTGGTATATATCGTGCTGAATATGTTCACGGTGCTGCTGTGGGTGATTCGGATGGTTGAAGGCAGTCCGGACGGCCTGCTGATGATTGTGATGTGGAGCGCGTATCTGATCAACGCGGGCTACGGCTATTACAATTGGAACAAAGGGGCCAAGGAGGCGATGGCATGAAGACTTTGGGATTGACGCTGGGGAAATTCGCCCCGCTGCATAAAGGGCACCAATACATGATCGAGACGGCGCTGCAAGAAGTCGACGAACTGATCGTCGTGATCTATGAGACGACCGTCACGCCGATTCCGCTTCATATCCGGGCGAACTGGATACGCCGGCTTTACCCGGCCGTCCGGGTGATCGAAGCCTGGGACGGCCCGGACGGCTACTCCGACGACCGGGAACACGAAATCCGGGAGGAGCAGTATATTCTGGGCCTGCTGAAGGGAGAGCAGGTAACGCACTTTTACTCCAGCGAGTTCTACGGCGAGCACATGAGCATCGCTTTGGGCGCGGTGGACCGGCGGGTGGACGAAGCGCGCGTACGGGTCCCGGTCTCGGCGACGATGGTGCGTTCGGACCCGTACAAGTACCGGGAGTTCGTAAGTGATGTCGTGTACCGGGACCTAATTACGAAGGTGGTGTTCGTGGGGGCGATGTCGACCGGCAAATCGACGATCACCGAGGCGCTGGCGGAGCGCTACCATACGACCTTCGCGAGCGAATATGGCCGCGACTACTGGACCGAGCATCAGGTGGACCGCAGAATCGGGTTCGAGGCGTTCGACGAGATCGCGGTCGGGCATATCGAGCGGGAGGAGCGGGCTTTGCTGGAGGCGAACCGGTATCTTTTCGTCGACACCAATGCGATTACGACGTACATGTTCGCGCTCGATTACCATGGCCGGGCACCGGAGCTGTTGACCCGGATCGCGCTGGAGAACGCCCAGCGGTACGATTTGTTCTTCCTGTGCGAGGACGACATTCCGTACGACGACACCTGGGATCGCAGTGGGGATCAGAAGCGGCATGTTTTTCATAAGCAAATCATCGCGGATTTGAAGGAGCGCCGGATTCCCTATATTCCGCTGCGGGGAAGTCTGGAGGAGCGGATGCGCCGGGTCGACGAGGTGCTGGCGAAGTTCCGGCCATACGGGAACTACTTTGGGGAGTTGGCGAGCAATAGCGTTTAGAACGAGCGAAGGGGCGGGTTTAGCCGATGGATTTGAGAGATCGCGATGGACTGACGGAACGCGAGTTTCTGGAGCAGTACCGGGCCGGGGACTTTGAGCGCCCGTCAGTGGCGGCGGACATGGTGATTTTTACGGTCACGGACGCGGAGGCCGACAGTTACCGTAAGCTTCCCGAGAAGGAACTGCGCATTCTGCTCATCCGCCGGGGAGGGCACCCCTTTCTGGGCAAATGGGCTCTGCCGGGCGGCTTCGTCCGGCCGAACGAGACGACGGAGCAGGCCGCCGCGCGCGAGCTGCGCGAGGAGACCGGTGTCGCTGACGTTTATTTGGAGCAGCTGTACACGTTTAGCGATATCGGGCGTGACCCCCGCACCTGGGTGATGAGCTGCAGCTATATGGCTCTGATCAACAGTGACCAGGTACAGTTGAAGGCGGGGGACGATGCGGCCGAGGCCGCCTGGTTCAAGGTAACCTACCGGCTGCTGCGGGAACGGAAGGAGCTGCTCGAGGAGGGCGGGTACGTCAAGACGCTGGAGTACGAACTCAAGCTGAGTGCCGAGGAAGAGGAACTTACAGCAGTCGTGGCGAGAACGGTGACGGCCAAGCCCGCTTCGACTGGGACGGATTATGCGATCGTAGCCAATGACGGTTTGGCTTTTGACCATGCCAAGATCATCGCCTGCGCCATCGAGCGGCTGCGCGGAAAGGTGAATTACACCGACATCGCCCTGCACTTGATGCCCCAGCTGTTCACTTTGACCGAGCTCCAGCAGGTGTACGAGGTCATTTTGGATAAAGAGCTGCTGAAAGCCGCTTTCCGCCGGAAGGTCGCGGATCTGGTGACGGAAACGGACCATTATACCGAAAACGCGGGACACCGGCCCTCCCGCTTGTATCGGAGGAATTTGGAGGGACACCGATGATTTACAATATCGAGGAACTAAGACAAGCCTATAACGCAGGGAAAACGTTCAAGTTTGTGTTCTTTTGGGGCCACACCCCACCGAAAAACGGAGGCGTCGACAAGAGCTGCTTCAGTCAGTGGTGGATGTGCCCGTTTGAGGTGGAGGGTACGAAGTATTCCTGCGCCGAGCAGTTTATGATGGCCGAGAAAGCCCGGCTGTTCGGAGACAGCGAGATGCTGGAGGCGATCCTGGGGGCCAAGCATCCGAAGGAGATGAAGGCTTACGGGCGCGCGGTCCGCAACTTTGACAAGGAGATTTGGGACAGCGCGTGCTACGGCATTGTGAAAAGAGGCAGCCTGGCCAAGTTTTCGCAAAATCCGGAGCTTGGCGATTACCTCAAATCGACGAAAAACCGCATTCTGGTCGAGGCCAGTCCGCGGGACCGCATTTGGGGGATCGGGATGGGACAATCGAACCCGGATGCGGAGAACCCCGTAAAATGGCGGGGGCGGAATCTGCTGGGCTTTGCGCTGACCGAAGCCCGTGACGAATTATTATTGAAAGAAGGGAACGGAAATGAAACGAAAAGGAATTGCTGAGGACACCTTGCGGATTCAACAGCAAGGGTTCTATGAATATGAGGGGCGCCGGGTGGATTTTGCCGCGGCGCAGAAGCGTTCGGAGGAGAACAGCGAGCTGTTCGACGCCGAGCGGGGGGCGGAGCTGGTGCGCGCAAGCGCCGGGCTGCCGAGGCTGTCGCAGGCCGCCGCGCGTTCCGTCGCCAACGAGGCTACGGTGAAGACGATCCTGGACTTTGGGGAAGCGGGAAAAGAACGCGTCGGCGTGCTGAACTTCGCCAGCGCCAAAAATCCCGGGGGCGGCTTCCTGAACGGCGCGATGGCCCAGGAGGAGAGCTTGGCGGCATCCAGCGGTCTGTACGAAACGCAGCTGCGCAACGAAGGCTACTATAAGGCCAATCGGGCCTGCGGAACGATGATGTACACCGATCATGCCATCTATTCGCCGGATGTGGTGTTTTTCCGCGACCCGCGGTTCGAGCTGATCGAGCGGCCGGTCACGGCGTCGGTACTGACGCTGCCCGCCGTGAACTATGGGCAGGTCCTGCTCAAAGGGGAGGACCCCTTGCAAGCGGAGCGCGTGATGAAAGACCGGATGCGGCTGGCCTTGGCGATCTTCGCCCATAAGGGTGACCGGAACCTGATTCTGGGCGCTTACGGCTGCGGCGTATTCCGGAACGATCCGGTGAAGGTGGCGAGATGGTGGCGGGAGCTTTTGGATGACGAGGGCTTTGGGACGTTGTTTGCCGAAATCCGGTTCTCGGTCCTGGACCGTTCGAAGGATGGGGCGTGCATCAAGGCTTTCGAAAATGCGTTCTAAGGCTACCCGATAGCGGGGATGCCCATGTTCTATTAGAAAGGAGAAATCGTTCCTTTTTTTGTATCGTACTCAAGGTGCCAGCACACTTCCAACTCTAAAAAGGATGCAAATCTGCAGGTATTTAATTCAATCCACGAGGGGATGCAAAAAAAGATGCAAATCTGCAGGAACTTCTAGTGATTTTAGAGAAATGAGCCGTTTTCGTCGAAAATTCCTGCAGATTGCAGGGATTTTTAATTTTTTGTTTCGAACAAGAAAAAAACCTGCACGTATGCAGGAATTCTATGTAAACGGGGTTGTCTGATGGGGGATTACCATCTGCTCAAATAGCGAGTTTCTGGGTCGGAGGTCATTTCAGGGTACCCTTCCAAATTTAGGTGGATATTAGCGGCTCCATGCGATATATTCTTAATAGAATTTGATAGCGCTTCCAAGCGGAGCTGAAAATTTTCACGGGTTATGCAAAATAATAAAGATGGAGGAACGCCTATGCCTCAAGCGTTGCGTCATTTTGCCCTATGTGCGCTAACTCTCGCAGCTGTCATATTCTCGGGGTGCGCGTCATTAGAGGAGACTGCCGGTGACAAGAAAGGGACCGAGGTCAAGGTCGAGCCATTGACCGAGTATACACCCAAGGAAGAAGTTGCTTTCCTAGAAGGTCTGAGGAAGAACAAGGATTCAAGCAAAGAACTGTACGAAATCTATCAGGATCTTACGGTCATCGATATACATAACCATGATGCGGCCGATCCCGGTGCGCTTAAAAAATGGGGGCAGTATGGGATCGACCGCCTTGTGCTGTTCGGCAATATCTCGGAGCCTAGCGCCCAACAAACGGATAAACTGGCCTGGCAGCAATATCGGCAAGCGCCTTCGAGCGTATATCCTTCCTTTGCGGGATTTCCGATCTATGAAGAGGAGGGGGTATCCATCGTTAAGCAAAACCTGGAGCAGGGCTATTTAAACATCGGGGAGGTGGCCGCCGCTTCGACCTACTCGCAAGCGGTGTCCCGGGTGGCCTGGAAGGCGGAGCATCCGAACGACGGGAATTTTCCGAAAATATATGACTTGGCGGCCCAATACCACGTGCCGATTCTTCTGCATATCGACCCGCCCAACGGCGAGCCGGTCGCCCATCTCGAGGAAGCCCTGGATCAGCATCCGGATACCGTCATCATCTTCGGACATGCCAACGCTTATAATCCTCCGGAAAATATTGAGGCTTTGTTAAGCAAGCATCCGAACTTATACATTGATTTTTTTGCAGGGTTTACGGCTTATAATCCCGAAAGCACCAACCAATTGGAGGACTTCGTGCCGCTGATGGAAAAATACCCCGACCGGTTCATGCTGTCCACGGATGCCGGATTTGGTGTGACGATCGAACAAGCGGCGAAAGCGTTATATGAAACCATCGATCTGCTTTCTCCGGAGACCGCCATGAAGGTCGCTTGCCAAAATTATGAGGGGCTGATCGAACGGCAGCCGCCGACCGATACGCAGATTCAAACGATCAAGACCTTGTCCGCAAAAGCCGGCAAATTCGAAACGTACCGGTTGAACAAGCGGATGGCCAATGAGCTGATTTTTGAGTTGACGAAGTTGACGGAATCAACTCCGTAATAACAAAGAGGGGCATCCCGACGGATGACCCTCTTTGTTTTTTCCCTAAACGGCGGTTTTAAGGCTCAAGTCCCCAAACCAGGCTGCCGTTAAAATACAGCGGCACGCGCTCCCACTCGGCATACGCCGTCTTGGTCGCATCATACGAAAAATCATTCGTTTCGCTGTAATTGGACCAATCGGCCTTGTTGAGGCGAACCTGGATATCACCGGTGTCCGCGCCCGGTGCGAGCGTTCCCGCATCGGATGCGAAGCCTACCTCCAGGTAATAGTCGGCGCCGTCTTTGCCTTGATCCAGTTTCACGAACGAGCCGGTCACCTTGCCGCTGCCGATGACCGCGTAGTCGCAATGGAACTGCTGAGCCTGGTCCCCGTCGACCGTGAAATAATAACGCAGCTTGACATCGCTGAGATCCACGCTTTCTTCCCCGGTATTGACGATCCGGAACTGGGCCCGAATCTGGTTGTCATCCGGATTCGTGTCATTCGTGCGGTACTGCAGCTTGAGATCGCCTTCCACCGGCGTCGGCTTGGCGCTCACCTCGGCGGAATCGGGGCTGACGCCGACCTCGTTGGCGGCGCTGACCACATAGTAGTACGTCGTGTCATTGACGACATCGAGGTCCACATAGGACGTCCCGGAAATCGTGGCGATTTCGGTGTAAGGGCCGCCGCTGACCGAAGCCCGTTTCACGGTGTAGCTATCGGCGCCGCTTGATTTGCTCCAAGTCAACGAGACCTGGGCATCCCCGGGAACCGCTTTCAAATTCGTCGGAGCTTTGGGGGCGACCGGCTCAACCGGGCCGCCACCGCCGCCGTTGATTAAGCGGTCATATTCGGCGTAGGCCGTGGCCATGTCCACCTGGGACCAAAAGCGGTGATAGGTGAACTCGGGCGCCCCGTTCTCCCACTTCTGGGTTTGCGGGTTCCATGACGTGTTGTATTTGTTTTCAAGGTAGGACCAGGCGGGATCGTTCTTGATGTCCGGACGGACATCGGAATAACTGGCGTAAACGCCGTTGCCGCCTTTCGCCGGATCGGAAGGAACGGTATTCGTTCCCGGGATCGTGTTGCCTTGGCCGCTCTTGCCGCTCCAGCCCGCCGGGAAATAGATTTCCTTCGTAAAGTAGCGGTAGTAATCGGCGCGCGCTTCAGGCTTCGTAATGCCTACGCCGTCATTGTGCTCCCAAGCCGTGTCGAGCAGCGATTTGGCCAGTTGCTCGGCTTCTCCGCCAAGCGGGGTATAGCTGCCGTTCTCCGCCTTGGTGGCCGCCGCGAAGAAGGTCAATGCTTTAATGTAGCTGCCCAGGACGCCGGTATCTTGTCCGGGGTTTTTGGTTACGGCGCGGAGGCCGGGGTTGCCGGTGTAATTGCCGAAGCCGTTCCAGGTATCCGGTTGGCCCTGCCATTCCAGGTTGCTCGGAATCCAGAAGTCGCCCGGTGCCGAAACCGTGGCGATTTGCGGGTTTTGACCGCCGAGCACACGGTTACCCTGCTCGTCCAGATAGTACCCCTCCGCGTCGGTTACCGGCTTTTGATCCACAAATACATAATCCATGGACCAGTCGACCCATTTGCTCACGACCTGTTTGGCCATGCGGAAGTTTTCGGATGAAGTGTCTCCCTTCGAGGCCAGGATATAGTATAATTCCGCGATCCGTTCCACCGGCCAGGCTTGCATGCCGAACCAGTTGTTTGAAGGCGGGTCATGGTAAACGGGGGCATCGTCATATGCCATACTGTAGAACGTGCTCGTTCCCGCCGGGTACGCTTTATAAGCGCCGTCCCAACTGTTTGTCGCGCCCCCGGCGATCGCCCCTTCGGCGGACTGCAGCCAGGTGTAGAATTCTAGCTGCCGCTTCAGCGAGGTATCCCAGTCCTGCCCGGCCGTCGGGGAGTTGGGAATCAGCCCGCCGTCCGGATCGGAGAGGGCGTAGGCCGCAACGACGTTCTGGTATCCTTGGTGCGCGTGGCTGGCTCCGATCCGCCAAGCCCAATTCCCCGACTGTCCCAGGCCGCCGCCCCAAGATGTGTACCAGGCCATGAGGTAGTGGCTGGCGTTTTTGCCGGTGCCCGCCGCCGGACTTCCGTCCGCCGCGCTGCCGATTTGCTGAAAATATTTATCGTACATGCCGTAACGAAGGTAATCGCCCATCTTCTCGGCTTTGTTCAAATAGACTTCATTGTCGTAGCCAAGCTCCTTCGCCCAATACATCGCTTGAACGGCCCGGGCATCGGCATCGGTCGCGTTCGTGTAACGCCATTGCGCCGCCGGCGCCTGATTCTCCTTGGTGAACAGGGTCATGAAGCCCTCGCCGGGCTTGCCGAAGGACTTATCGTCCTGGGAAGGATGAGGGACGGCTTCCCACACCGATTCCTGCTCCCCGCGCTGGAACGTGTTTACGTAGGTGGCGATATGGCTCGGGTTCAGCAGATTGCCGAATCCGTACCAGTTGTCCACGTCGAGAAGCCAATGCATCAGATAGGTCTGGTTGTTTCCATATGTGGCCTTGAGCTCGGCGTCCAGCGGATCTCTGCCGACCCCGTACTGGCCGTTGAGCTGGCTGGGATACCGGTCCGGCTGCGAATACTCCGCCGCATACGTCGCCGGACTGTTCGGGTTGTAGTGGCTCATCGTCGGCTGCTCCTCTTTGCCGTCGCCCTCATTAACCGGAATGATATACTTCTCCATGTTGTCCCAAGCCGCTTCCAGCTTGCTCCAATCGCCTGTGTAGTGCCCGTACAGCACCTCGAGCCACAGCCAATAGCTGTAAGCCTCCGAGGTCGTCATATGGCCGTAATCGGGCGCCTCGCTCATCAGTGTTTCCACGGAATGATAAGGGATCCCTTCAGGCGAGAAGTAGCCGTTGTCCGGGTCTTTAAGCTGGTCATACAATTGGAGGAAACGGGTTTCCTCCGGGGAAGCCGCCTGCAACGCTGCCTCAGCCTGCTCGGGAGCCGGTTCCTGGGCCTGGGCCCGGGGCGTCCCGAACCCAAACACGCCGGTCGTTGCCACGGAAAAGAATAAAACCACGGTCATCAGGATCGAAGCAGGTCTCCTGCACTTGACTAAATGCGTCATCCTTACATCATCCTTTCGATTATATTGGTTTTGTCAATTCTTTCGTCCCATTTAAGACATGATTCAAGGCTCGAGGCCCCAGATCCGGGTCCCGTTCCGGTAGAGCGTGACTTTGTCCCAAGCGGCAAACGCTTGCTGCGTCCCGTTGTAGGAATAGTCATCGCTTTCGTTGAAATGGCTCCAATCGGTTTTATTGACGCGGACCTGAATTTCGCCGGTGTCGCCGCCGGGCTCCAAATTCTCCGCTTCCGGAGCAAAGGAAACTTCGAGATAATAATCGGAGCCGGTTGCGGAAGAATCCATTTTGACGAATCGGCCGTTGATGTTGCCGCTGCCGATGACGGCATAGTCGCAATGGAACTCTTGGGATTGCTCCCCGTCAACCGTGTAGTAGTAACGCAGGGTAAGATCACCTAGCGCCACCGCCTCATCGCCGGTATTCACGATGCGGAAAGTCGGCCGGAACTGGTTGTCGCCGGCGTTAGCGTCATTGTTCCGGTATTGGACGACCAAGTCGCCTTCCGCCGGAACCGGAACGGTGCGCGGCTTGGCGCTGATCTGGGCCGAAGGCGGGCTTTCGCCGACGTCGTTCTTGGCGGTGATGACGTAGTAATACGTCGTGTCATTAATGACCCCGGCATCGGTAAAGGCCGGTTCCGTCACCGTTCCCACCGTTTCGTAAGGACCGCCGCTCGTCAGCGATCTCTTGACCAGATAGTCGGCGGCGCCGGTTACGGCGTTCCAGGACAGCCGGACGATACGGTCACCCGGCACAGCCTTGGCGTTGCGCGGTGCTGCGGGCACGGTAGGCTCACCCGGATTTCCGCCTCCCGCCGGATGTTCGCCGAATACGTGCCGGCCTCCGTCATACACCGGAATGTACGGTGTCTTGGCCGGGGCCGCGCCTCCGCTAGCTACGCCCTGGAAGGAAAAGTCATTGGCGTTGTTCCAGAAGTTGGTGTTTTGCGGCGCTGCGATCCGGAACTGCACTTCTTTGCGGAAGGCGGATTGCCCGCCCGGATAGATGCGTGTCCCGGTGAAGTCGACCGTTGTGTAGTAAATATGCCTGTCGACATCATACGGCTGCAGTTGGGATACTGTGGCTCCCTGATTGTAGCCGCCCGCCGTTACGGTAATGTCCTCCGGTCCGTATCCGGCATCGACGGCTTCGCTCAGATCGACATAGTACCGGAAGGACATGCTCTCGCTGGCGCGCGCCGGCCAGCCGGAGCGGTTGTTCAGCAGAGCGCGGATTTCCACGAAGTTGCTGCCGCTGGCATTGACCGAAGCCTCGACGAACATTTCGTCCTCACGTTCTTCGGGAGCGGGGAAGGAAGGAACAGGCTGCTGTCCCTGGCCGTGGAGGATCATCATCTTGGCCAACGCGCCGGTGAAGCCGGCGTTATAATCGGTTGCGACCTCGTTGGATACATAATCGCCGATGGAATCGGTGTAAGCATCGGTTTTGGAGGGACCGCCGACCAGCGCCCCATACAGGATGTGGCGGTGGTTTTCCGGCACATTTTGACTATCGGCCCAGGAGCCGTGCGAAGTGCGGTGATGCGGATGCTGCGGCGGATTGCTGCCGAAGCCGACCACATAGCTGCTCTCGCGGGGGTTATCGCCGAGCATGTACAAGATTTGCCGTTCCGCGAATGAACGCGCGTTTATTTTCTTCGTGGGATCGCTGACCCAGTCGGAATAGACAAAAGCAAGGAAGGCCTGATTTGCGGTATAGCGGAGTGCGCCCCATTGATCGAGATGCGCCAGGCCGCCGGGCGTATACGTTACGCGCTCACCCGTGCCCGAAACTCCGGTCGTCCAGAATTCCATACTATTTTCCGTAGAGCGGATGAATTTGGGATCGCCGGTAATCCGGGCCAGCAGCAGCTGCGCGCCGTAATGCTTGTCGTCCCAGGCGTGTGTCCACTTGTAGTCCCAATCCCCTTGCTGGTTGGTGCCCCACAGTTCACTGGCGGCGATCGCTTTATCAAGGTACGTTTCGTCTTCCGTGGCCAAATAAAGCCATGCACCCCCCCAGCTCAATTCGTCGGCATACCCGCTCCAGGAGTTGTAGAACTGCTTGGCATCGGTAATACTGTCCGAATATTTGCCGCGGTATTGATCGGCAAAGGCATACAATTCTTTGGCATGCCGGAGCAGCTTGTCCGCATAAACCGGGTCGCTGTCCCTGAAGATAATCGAACTTGCGGCGAGCGCCGCGGCCGTTTCCCCGGCCAGATCGGAACCGGGATGCGCCGCGTTGATCTTAAAGGCGGGCCGCGCCATCGGCAAAACTTCCGCGGGTCCCCACCAATTGTGGTCGGCCGTTCCGTTGCCGACTTGTCCCCACAGTTCGTTCGGGGCCGTGTGGGCCTTCATGAAATAATCCGTCGCCCAGCGGATGTTGTCCAATATTTCATCGAGCTGTCCAGACTGTTCGTATCCTTCCCGGTACTCATACACAGACCATGCGAGCATTGTTGCGGTTGAAGCCATCGGAAATCCGAATTTGACATGATCTCCGGCGTCATACCATCCTCCCGTCAAATCATGGCCGACATCCGCGCCGTCCTGCAGTCCCGAGTCGCCGCGCCATTCCACGCGGTTATTCTCAGGAAGAACTCCCGAACGCTGCGTCTCATAGAAATAGATCGATTTCTGCAGCGCTTCGGCGTAGTTGTAATCGGATGCCGCCGCATCGGCGGCAGGAGTGAGAGAGGTCCATCCCGAATAAGTTGTAAGCGCTAACAAAAAGCTGAAAGAAAATATCCCGCCTTTCTTTACCCATTTGCTCATAGCAGTTCATCTCTCCTTCGGATGTGATCCTACTTCAACAAACGAATAGCCTTACATGTCGGAACTTGCTGCACTTCTCTTCTGACTCGTATCGTCATGCTGTTAAATTTGAGTATCACTTGCGCTAGAATAAAAACAGCCCGTTCACCTCACTTTCATTTAAGAGTGAAGGACGCGCTGACTGGGCTTTATAGATAGACTATGGTCCATGACCATAATATACCAAGTAATGGTTTGTATTTCTAGAGTTTACAGTAAAATTTTTCTATAAATAGTATATAATTATTTTCCGGTTTGCTCATTTGCCTGGCGGGCCCAGCTCCGATATGATGTGAATAAGGGATCGAGAGAGGATTGTATGGGATTTGACGGAGAATACACGAAAGCTCTATTTTGACAAAATGACCGCTTATCTGGACGAGCAGAGAAGTCTGCTGCCGGATTTGAACATGAAATACCTGGGCATTGCGCTTCCTTTTCCACAGTGTAATGAGCACCGGGACCGGGTCTTTGAAAGGATAAAACATCTCCGGGAATACGACAAGGATGTCGTGATCGGCGCTCATTTTGATTTTGCGGAGGGTGGGTCGAGGAAGTTCACAAGCATTGTTTTTATAGGAAATGATTATTTGCATCTCCGGCGGATCCATGATTTTATGAAGGAACAGGGCGTGGAATTAAGCCTCAAGAATACCTGTATAATCTACAGGGAATCCACCGATGACATACATAAGAAGCTAAACGGCGGCGCGTCGAGAGTGACCAGCCTAAATGACTTGTACGCGAGCGTGGAGGTCGAGTTGAAACCGCGGAAGCTTGGGGCGGGGTATGATTTTGAACTTCATGTGCCCGATCAAGAGATCGTAAGTTACTGCTGCCATAAGGATGATGAGGAAGGATTGAAACTCGGATCCCGGCTGTTCCTAAGATCGCTGGAGCTTTACTCCACAAAGTTTCTAACCGAGGGGGTGACCATGGGATATCCGGTGGCGGACTGCGGGATCAAGGTCACGAAGATGCATTGCCGGATGTGTTTTTACCGTGATTACTATTATGTTACAGGAGCCCGCGGGTCGATTGAGACGGCTTTGAAGAAGGCGGATTGGCGGATGTACGAGCCGGTGATTGAGCTGGATTTGACCTGCAGCAGGGCTTACTTTGAGGAAAATTCCTGGTTGAACGCGGGGGAACATGCAAGTCTCCGTAAGGAGGGGGATGTCTGCAAATTGACCATGAGGTCCAGACTATCCGCCATAATGGATCATTTGGAGGAATTGCATCATCACCCGCAAATAATGGAACTCTCTATGAAAATAGGGGGTTACGCTCCTCTGGAGGAGAGTGCCCACCCTGTAAACAGGTTTGAAATCGTATATGATATGGATAAATGGAAAGAGGATTTGGACGACGAGAATTAGCCATAAAGACTGAGCTATTGATTAGCATAAAAGACATCGACGGGAAGTGTTCTTATCACACTCTTGCTCAACGCCAATGGTTTAATTGAATTTAACGGGAATTCCTCACGGTAATTTGGTGCCTAAGCGGCTGCAGAGGTGCATTAGTTAGAAAACCTACCGGTAATTCGCCTGAAATTGCGTATATCGGCAATTAGATCGCGAAATAGATGGAGATTCTCCAGCTAAATCGGATCCAAGGGTCAAGGGCGGTATATTAACGGGAGGTTTTCCAGTTAATATAGCAGTTAAGTGTGTGCTCCAGCGGCGGCGTTTGATATCTACAATGTTGGATGTTGACGAAGGATGTTTAGTTCAGACTGGATGGCTATTTACTTAAAACGAAGGAACGGAGGCAACGGGAATGAGAGAAGAGTTGATCGCCCAATTGGAGGCGTGGCACGAAGAAGATCAGTTTGAAGAAATCGTCCGTGCAATCGGGGAGGTCCCCGCGGAGGAGCGCGACTATACTCTGGTCAGTCATCTGGGCCGGGCGCTGAACAACCTCGAGCGGTATGAAGAGGCGGTGGAGCAGTTCCTGACGGTGGCGGAAGAGGGGCAAGAAGACCCGCTTTGGCATTATCGGATCGGACTGGCCTACTACTATTTGGAGCGGTATGAAGAGGCTTTGCGCGCTTTTGAAGCCGCGGACCGGCTGGACCCCGGCGATGAGGACACGCAGGAATTCCTCGGCTGGATCCGGGACAGGCTGGCCGAGGACGCGTCGGCCGAGGAGTCTGCGGAGGTACCAGCGGAGGAATCTGCGGCGGCGATGCCTGACGGAGGCGAGGAGCGCAAGCCTAACGAGGCGGCCAAACCGGCCGCCGGACTGGCCGCTGCCGGTACCGGCATGGCGGGCTTTTGGGATGACAGCGCGGAGGCGCTGGAGAAGTATGTGTCCGAGCCGCCGACGGACGATTTGGTGGCTTCCGTGGAGGAAGAGCTGGTCTTCCGCCTGCCGGCCTACTACGTGCAAATGATGAAACAGCATAACGGAGGCGTTCCCCGCCAGCGGTTTTTCCCGGTGGACCCGTCCGAATCGGGCGCGGGCAGGGAAACGGTCGAAATCGCGGGAATTCTGGGTATCGGCCGGACGAAGAAGCACTCGTTGTGCGGCGAAGCGGGCAGCCGGACGCTGATCGAGCAAGGGGGATATCCCGAAATCGGGGTTGTCATTTGTGACTGCCCTTCCGCGTATGAAGTGGTGATGCTGGATTACCGGGAATCGGGAAATGACCGCGAGCCCGAAGTGGTCCATGTGGACAAAAAAGAGAACAACCGCATCACCCGGCTCGCCCCCGACTTCGAAACCTTTATCCGCGGCTTGGCGAATGCGGAGCAGGCGTAAGAAAGCTAAAATATAATAGGGGGTAGCAAGCCCGCCCCGATTCGGGCGGGTTGTTTTCCTTCCTGACCGGAGCTAAATAAGTAACCTTTGAAAAGGAGGTCGGCATGCCACCATTAATCTATAAACAAATTATCGATGACCTGAAAAAGAACATCCACGCGGGTCGGTACCCGGACCTGAGATTGCCGGACGAGCGGAGCCTTAGCGAGACGTACCGGGTGAGCCGCAGCTCCGTGAAACGGGCGCTGGCGAAGATGGAGAGCGACGGGATTATTTTTAAGAAGCGCGGCTCCGGGACCTTCATCAATCCGCTGTATCTCAAGAACGAATCGATCTTTAATTACGAGGGTTCGAATCTGGGCGTGACGGACAATTTTCAGATGGACGGAAAAAAGCCGAAAGTCAAAGTGCTGAGCTTCGAGGTGATCTCCCCGACGGAGGAGCTGCAGCGCGATTTGTTTCTGGAACCGCACGATTTTGTATACAAAATCGTGCGTCTGCGCCTGTTCGATGAGGAGCCGTTTATGATTGAGACCGGCTACATCCCGATCAAAATCGTGCAAAATTTGAACCAGACGATTATCGAAGGCTCGATCTTCAACTACTTGGAAGAAGCGCACAATATGGCCGTAACCAAGTCCTTTCTGTCGATATTCGCGGAGCCTTCCCGGCCGGAAGACCGGGGACTGCTGAACTTGCAGGAGAACGAGCCCGTCGGCATCATGGAAGGGGTTTTTTTCCTCGATAACGGAACGCCGTTCGAATTTTCCCATATGCGCTTCCACTACAAATATATGAAATTCAATACATTTGTATCGGTGCAACGATAAGACTGAAACTTTGGTTTCGGTCTTATTTTTTTTGGGGACTGGCACGACCAATGTTCATATTATGTTCATCTTTTCACAAAATTGGACCGTATCATTTTTTGAAAAAGTCGTTATGATAGATACATAGGTGAAATGTTTCACAAACGAACGAACACAGAGATAGGAGTGAATGACATGGGAGTACCCATCGCACAACTGGACTACTTGTCGAAAACGTATTTGGAGAAGCTGGACGCTTATTGGCGCGCCGCGAACTTTATTTCCGTCGGTCAACTGTATTTGAAGGATAATCCGCTGTTAAGGGAACCTTTGAAAGCTTCGGACGTGAAGATTAAGCCGATCGGGCACTGGGGGACCATTCCCGGGCAGAACTTTATTTATGCGCACTTAAACCGGATCATCACGAAGTACGATCTCAACATGTTCTACATCGAAGGCCCGGGCCATGGGGGCCAGGTTATGGTGTCCAATTCGTACCTTGACGGCAGCTATACGGAAATTTACCCCGAAATCACGCAGGATATCCCCGGCTTGAAAAAGCTGTACAAGCAATTTTCGTTCCCGGGCGGCGTAGCCTCCCATGCGGCTCCGGAGACGCCGGGATCGATCCATGAAGGCGGCGAACTGGGGTATTCGCTTTCCCACGGCGTCGGCGCGATTTTGGATAACCCGGATTTGATTTCCGCGGTCGTGGTGGGCGATGGCGAGGCGGAAACCGGACCTCTGGCCGCTTCGTGGTTCTCCAACCGGTTCATCAATCCGATTACGGATGGTGCGGTGCTGCCGATTCTGCATCTGAACGGCTTCAAAATCAGCAACCCTACGATCCTTTCCCGTCAATCGAAAGAGGAGATTACGGCCTATTTTAAAGGGATGGGTTGGGAGCCTTATTTTGTCGAAGGGGAAGACCCCACGCGGATGCATAAGGAAATGGCTCTCGTGCTGGACGTGATCATTGAGCGGATTCATAGCATTCAGAGTCATGCGCGCAAAAACAACGATCCGACCCGTCCGGCCTGGCCGATGCTTGTGTTCCGCAGCCCTAAAGGTTGGACGGGGCCGAAGGAATGGGCCGGCGTGCCGAACGAAAACTCCTTCCGGGCCCACCAGGTTCCGATTCCGGCGGATCAAAAGAACATGCAGCATGCTCCGGCTTTGCTGGAATGGATGAACAGCTACCGTCCCGAAGAGTTGTTCGACGCAAACGGGGGCTTGAAAGCCGAGATCGCCGAAATCCTGCCGAAGGGCGAACGGCGGATGGGCAAAAATCCGGTCACCGATGCCGGCAAACTCGTGAAAGACTTGCGCTTGCCGGATTTCCGCAACTATGCGCTGGATAACTCCGTTCCGGGCAAAGTAATTGCGCAGGATATGGCCGTGCTGGGCAAATACATCGCCGAGGTGGTGCGGATCAACGAGGAGAACCGGAACTTCCGCATCTTCGGGCCCGATGAAACGATGTCGAACCGGTTGGGCCCGGTGTTTGAGGTCACCAAACGCCAATGGCTGGACGCCATCAAAGAACCGAACGACGAGTTCCTGGCGCCTTACGGCCGCGTTATCGATTCCCAACTGTCCGAGCACCAGGCGGAAGGCCTGCTCGAAGGTTACGTCCTGACGGGCCGCCATGGATTCTTCGCCAGCTATGAAGCGTTCCTGCGGGTGGTCGATTCGATGCTGACCCAGCATTTCAAATGGCTGCGCAAGGCGACCGATCAAGGCTGGCGCGCGGACATTCCTTCGCTCAACGTCGTGGCCACGTCGACGGTGTTCCAGCAGGACCATAACGGCTACACGCACCAGGATCCGGGCTTGCTGGGCCATCTGGCCGACAAGAAGCCGGAATTTATCCGGGAGTATTTGCCGGCGGACGCCAATACGTTGCTGGCCGTGTTCGACACGGTGCTGAACGACCGCCAGAAGATCAACCTGATCGTCTCGTCCAAGCACCCGCGTCCGCAATGGTTCACGGCGGAAGAGGCGCAGGAGCTGGTGGAGAAAGGCTTGAAGGTGATCGACTGGGCCAGCACGGATCAAGGCGGGGAGCCGGATATCGTCTTCGCTTCCGCCGGCACCGAGCCGACGATCGAAAGCCTGGCGGCGATCTCGATTCTGCATGAGAAGCTGCCGGAGCTGAAAATCCGCTATATCAACGTGGTCGACCTGCTGAAGCTCAGAAGCCAAAAGCTGGACCCGCGCGGCTTGTCCGACGACGAATTCGACCGCTATTTTACGCAGGATAAACCGGTCGTCTTCGCCTTCCACGGCTATGAAGGCTTGATCAAAGACCTGTTCTTTGAGCACCGCAACCATAACCTGCACGTGCACGGCTATCGCGAAAACGGCGACATTACAACTCCGTTCGATATGCGCGTGCTGAACCAAATGGACCGCTTCGACCTGGTGAAGGAAGCCGTGCTGAATCTGCCGGACGCCGGCCAATACGCCGCCATCGTCGAGGAGATGGACGCCATACTGAAGAAACATCACGAGTACATCCAGGAGGAAGGCTTCGACCTGCCGGAGGTAGAGAATTGGGTTTGGACCGCGTTGAAGTAAACTGAAATGAAAAAGTGCCCGGACTCCGATCGCGTATCGGGCCGGGCACTTTTTATTTAGAGGGGCAGGCGTGGATCCGTAAGCTTACTTGTCCGGTCCCGTCTTTATGAACTTGACGGTTTCTTGCCGCTGCTCATTTGGCAGCGTGTAGGAGATCGTCCCGTGCGAATCCGTCACGTCGCCGCCGACCGTGCGTTTGTAGCCGAGCGAGGTGAACTCGCCTTGCAGGTCGATGCGGCCGGTTTCCACATTGTTGCTGTCCCCCCATCCGCCGGATGTGTAGGTGAAGTAGGCCTTTTTCATCGACGGATTCTCACCAATGGCTTTTGTCCAATGGCCCTGGAGGATTGAGGTCTTGTCCTCGCCTTCCTTCACATAGGCCTGCCAAACCGCCACGGGGAAATCCTCTGTGAACTCAAACCGCGTGATGGTATTGCCCTGGATCATATAGCCGCGAAGCGCTTCGCCTTCGGGAAACAGGAAAGCCGTCTCCCAATATTCGCTCTCGGTCCGGGAGGTGACCCCTTCATGCTTGTGCCGCATCTTGCCCGCGCGCATTTGGGCCATTACGAGCTGCCGCGCTTTTTCCAGCGGGCCGGACGCCAGAACCTCCTGCTCCGCCGCGCTGAGCGGGGATTTCACCTTGGCGGTGGTCCCGTCCCAATCCACAGGGTAGCCGAACGCTTCCGATACGAACCGCAGCGGGACGTAAATTCGGCCCTTCACCTGGTCGGCCGGCACCTCGAGCCGCCAAGTTTGCGGTTCGCTTTCGCCGGAGTGGTTGAGGACCGCGGTCTTTTTGCCAAGCGTCAACTGGATCGTGTCCGTCCACTTCCGGATATTTACGGTTTGCTCGGCCGTGTTCCAGGCCACCTTCCCGCCGAGCATTTCCGTTACGACCCGAAGCGGGACGAGCACACGTCCTGACTTTAGTATAGGCGCCGCATCAGCCTTGACCGCGGCTCCTTTGATCACCAGTTGCGGCGAAGCCTGCCGTACCGCCGCTGCATAAGCATCCGTCCCGCCGGCAGCCAGCAGGGCGAAAACAAGGCTTGCCGTCATCCATTTCTTCATTGGATTCACACCTTTTGTTCTAGATTTGATGCTGCATCGAAATACCGAACCTATTAATGTAGACGGAATTGCAAAGAAATGAGTTTCACGGGAGACAATATTACATTACCCACATTTGGAGCAACCGTTGGAATTCGCCTCCATAGTGCTGGAGATTTCTGAATTGTTAATATAGAGAGTGATCATCTCAAACATCCTAGATCAGTTCCGGCGCGGACTTACATAGGAATTGCCGCAAAATAGCAGGGAAAGGGGAAGCACGGACTTATCACATACGAGAAATTGAATGGAGGAGAGACGAGCTTGGAAAATCGAGATCAGGAGAAGCTGAAACAGTACGCATTGTCGGAGATTACGCATTTGAAAGTGCACGGACGGACCACAGGAAATCTGGCGCCTTTAACGTTGTTCTGGACGGGCAGTGGGATCGAACTGAACGCCAAGGGATCCGAGCTTTGGATCGAAGTGGAAGTGGATTATGATCAGTACGAGCCTTGGATTACCGTGCTGATCAACTCCGCGCCCGTGAGCAGACAGATGCTGACCAAGGGACGGTATTGGGTTTGTCTTGTTAGGGGGATGAACCCCGCCAAGATCAAAAATGTCCGGGTCGTCAAAGACGTGCAGGCTATGAGCGGAGATCCGGGATGCTCTTTGCGGATACACGCGGTGAAATTTGACGGGGCTTTCATGCCTGTGGAGGACAAGTCGGTTAAGATCGAGTTTATCGGCGACAGCATCACGTCAGGCGAGGGAGCGGTCGGAGCCCGGGAAGAAGAGGACTGGATTCCGATGTGGTTCAGCGCCGTGGACAATTACACCTATATGACCGCGGAAGCCCTGGATGCGGAATACCGGGTGATCTCCCAAAGCGGCTGGGGCGTGCTGACCAGTTGGGATAACAACCCGAGGGGCAATATACCGGATTACTACGGACAGGTTTGCGGACTTTTGACAGGGGCCGGGAACGAAGCGCTGGGGGCGTTTCGCGAGCACGATTTTTCCTCTTGGCAGCCGGATGCGGTGGTCGTGAATCTGGGGACGAATGATGCCGGGGCTTTTACCAATCCGGCGTGGAGAGACCCGGTTACGGGAGAAACGTATAAGCAGCGTTTGAATGAGGACGGGACATACAACGAGGAAGATTTGCGGGCTTTTGAGCGAGCGGTGGAGAACTTCCTTGGAAAGCTGCGGAAAAATAACGGGCACGCCCATATCGTCTGGGCGTACGGCATGATCGGCATCCCGCTGATGCCGGCCATCTACCGCGCGGTGGATGCGTATATCCGGGCCACGGGAGACCGCCGGGTTTCCGTCTTCCAGTTGCCCGACACGACCGAGGAAACCGTCGGCTCCCGCACGCACCCGGGGAAACGGGCGCATGTCCAGGCGGCCGAGGCGCTGTCGGGGTATCTGGGCGGGATATTGAAAGGTTAGAGGGTTAGAGGGGCCCTGACCTGTCCATAAACAGGTGGCCGGGCATGAATCTGAGCTTCGCCATCCGTTACGTACCGGCCGGGCCCGCTTTTTGGAGGCGCTGCTTCTTCCTCGCGGCATTCCGCTTCAGGAGCCATTGATCCAGGTAGTAAACGACAATAATAAACACGGACATCATACTGAGATATTCTCCGACGACGCCAAAAACGTTTGGGCTGGCGCCTCCGCCTCTACCCACGAATCCGCCTTCGTGGTCCGCTCTGTCGAACCCGCCGCGTTCCCCCCTACTTTCCGTGGGAGCGGTCGTCCCGAATCCTTCCGGCCGGCCGCCGTCCCGTTCTCCCGCGTGCACCGACGGGGTGGAGAAGCCGACCACCTGGGCGACGCCCCGCAAATGCATGGCGAAGTTCGAGGTATAGATTTGATAGCAGCCGAACACCAGCAGCGCGGCCGCGGCCAGCTTTGCAGCCATGGCGGGGAGCGGCTTTTTCATGCGGTAGCGGACGATTTGATGGAAGACGCCCACGACCCATTTCCAGTGCAAGCCGATATGCACCGCGACGAGGATCAGCACCAAGTAGGCGACGGACATGTGGGCGACTTTGAACCATGACTCATTGCCGAGGCGTAGCGCGGGAAAGACCACCCTGGAAATAAAAAGTCCGCAGACGATTACAAAGGTCATGGACAACAACAGCAGGACATTCAACAAGTAACTGAACTTGGTCTTCAGCGGCAGCTTGCGGTCGAACAATTTCGCCGTCACCTTGACGATCCACCTCCAATTGAGCCCCATATGGGTCAGAAAAGCCGCAGCGAAGCCGATTCCCGCTATTTCATGAAACGTAAGCCCGCCGAGGACCTGCTTGTTAAAAAATAGCACAAAAGTCAGCGCCATGATTAAATCCAAGCCGAATTTAAAATAGGTGATGCTTCTTTTTCTGGTTTCTTTGCCGGATCCATCGGATGTTATCATTTGGACTTGAGCCTCCCCGGTTATGATGTATCTCCTAAAATACGCCGCTAACCTTAAGTGAATCTTAAATGCTCCGGAGGCGGTTGGGGAGGATGCCGGGCAGAGCGAAACGAACCCTGGCGCAGCTGCTTGGCTGCGTCAGGGTTCGTTCGGTCCGGCCTTTGTTACTTCGCCGGAATGAGGATGTGCTGTCCGATCTGGAGGAGATGCGGATTCGCCAGCTTGTTATACTTGGCCAATTCCCGCCATGTCGTGTTGTGGTCGAGGGCGATACGGTACAGGTTATCGCCCTTTTTGACGACGTGGACCGTCTCCTTGGCCGCCGCCGGTGGCTCGGCCGGAGCCGGGACTTCCGCCGGAGCGGAAGGCGCCGGTTTCGCGGTTTCCGGAGCGGGTTGCTCCGGTGTCGTCACCGGCGTTTCTTCCGGATTCGGCTGCGGAACGGTTGGCGACGCCGGCTGGGCCACCGGCTTGCTGCCGTCGGCCGTCACGCTCAGCTTGAACTTGGCGTAACCGTCCACGGTATTCTCGAGGTAGGTTAACGTGTTCTGCTTGGCGGCCAGGGCCGCGTTGCCGGCTACAGCGTCTTTGGCCGCCGGCGAAGTGGCAAACGTCACGTTCGCGCTGCCGAACGGCGCCAGCGACCAGTTGCCGTCGGCGCTCGGGTTGATCGTGCCGTTCGAGCGAATGTAGTCGATGACGACCTGGCGGTTCTCATCCGGCGAAGCGAGAATGATCCGTTTGCCGTCCGGATTGGCGAACTTGCTGGATGAGGCGCGGTAGTTGTTGCTCGCGACCACGAACTTCTGCGCCGGATCGATCGGCTTCCCGTTGTAAGACAGATTGACGATCCTGCTGGCCTTCTCGTTCAGCACGCCGCCTTTGGCATCGTATTTGGCGGGCTGCGTCACATCGATCTGATAAGTGACGCCATCGATTACGTCAAAGTTATAGGTCGGGAAGTCGTAGTTGACCAGGGCTTGTTCTTTCGTATCGGCGGGATCGATTTGATTGAATTGTCCGGTCGACCATTCCAACCATTCTTTCAGCTCGGCGCCCGTCACCAGCACGGCGTTGACCGTGTTGGAGTACAGGTAGAGATCCGCGACGTTCTTGATGGCGATGCTGCCGGCCGGAATGTCCGTGTAATAATTCGCGCCTTGGCGTCCGCCCGACTTGAACGGCGCTGCGGCCGACAGCACGGGAAGCCCTTCGTATTCCGTGCCTTGCAGATGCTGCTCCACGTACCATTTTTGCGCATTGGTCACGATTTGGATGGACGGGTCGTCCTGGATCAGCGCAAACCAGCTGTTAATCGGTGCGGTCGTTTTGCCGACCGGCCCCCGGACATATTCCAGCGTGGCCTCATGTTCTTCCTTGACCGCATCCCATATGCTTTGGCCCGCCTCGACTAAAGGGACCTTTTTCGCGCTGTCGAAGATCGGTTTCACGGCAACGGCGGAGTTCTTCACGGTCCATTTGCCGCTCTTTTGCTCCAGGGTTAAGTCGATAATCCCCAGGTTGTTGCCCCAATATCCGGGTTCCACGGCAGGCACGCCGTTGATAGTGCCCTTGGTCAAGTCAACGCCGGGCTTGCCCTCGAAGGAAGCATCCGGGAATACCTTGTGCGCATGCCCGAACAAAATAGCGTCGATATCCTTAACCTTGCTTAGATAAAGGACCGAGTTTTCCATCAGCGGGGTTTGCGGAATGTCTTCGAAGCCGGAATGCGGAACCGCGATGATGAGGTCGGCGCCTTCTTTTTTCATCTGAGGAACAAACTTCTCCGCCGTCTCCACAATATCTTTGGCAACGACCTTGCCCTCAAGCTTCGCCTTGTCCCACACCATAATTTGCGGCGGCACAAAGCCGATGATCCCCACCTTGAGTTTGTGCTTGGCGCCGCTGTTGTCGGTGACTTCCTTGTCGAGAATCAGGTATGGAGTGAAGGCGTTTTTATCGTTCGCAGGATCTCCGTCCTTGTCGTCTATGTAGACATTGGCGTTGACGTAAGGGAAATCCGACCCCTCCAGCGACCGCTCCAGAAAATCGAGGCCATAGTTGAACTCGTGGTTGCCCAGGTTGCCGGCATCGTAATCCAACAGGTTCATCGCCTTGAAGACGGGGTGCGTCTCGCCTTCCTTCAACGATTCCACCGTGGCGACGTAATCGCCCAACGGATTGCCTTGGATCAGGTCGCCGTTGTCGATGAGCAGGCTGTTTTTGGCTTCGGTGCGGGCCTGCTTGATCAGCGTCGCCGTCTTTGCCAGCCCGTACTCGTCGGTAGGTTTATCCGCGAAATAGTCGTAATTGACCATGTTCACGTGCAGATCGGTGGTTTCCATGATCCGGAGCTCCACGGTGGGGCCGGTGGTTCCGCCGCCGTTAGCAGCCGCCGAGAAGGGCAGGGCGGTCAGACTTGCCGCAAGGATGCCCAGGATCAGAATGCGTTTGGATTTGCCGGGTTTGTACAAGTTCATTCCTCCTTTAAAATAGGGGTGAGAAAATAGGGGGACTGGAAAAGAATGCAAATGGTACTCATAGTTTAAGGGAAGCGGGACAAGTTGTCATGCGCATTTTGGATCAGTTTTGCGGGGAGAGGAGGGGGGAACGTTAGGATAACGGGAAAACCCCATGCACTAACGGGATTTCCTCCCGTTAATTTCGCTCATATGGTAGAGCCTCGCCCAATTAGCTGGATTTTCTCCCGCTAATTTAGCCCATTTTGGCCAGTCCGGCCCGATCGTGGCAAATTAGAGGTACTTTTTCCAGTTAATCTTCGCCCCTAGCTACTCGCGCGTCATTTGACGGGAAGTTTTCCAGTTAATCCGCCGCCCAGGGCCCACCCTGGCCAATCATGGCAACCATGGCCAACTATGCCAACTATGCCAACTATGCCAACTATGCAACTATGCAACTATGCCAACCATGCCAATCATGGCCCAATCATAGCCCAACCTTAGCCTAATAGGGCCAATCCACAGCTAACCATGACCTTGCTCGCCTCCAAGGCGGAGCCCAGACCCTCGTCCAGACAAACATTGTCAGAGCTCAAACTTGCCTTTATCTTCTACCGTATCTAAACACCGCAGGCAAATCATATTACTCAACTAACTAATCCTTCACCTGAGAGCCTCGATTTTCTGAGTGTGTTGTCCGGTCCCGTCGTCCTCTCGTATTAACGGGATTTCCTCCCGTTAATTTCGCTCACCTGGTGGGGCCTCGCCCAATTATCTGGATTTTCTCCCGCTAATTTAGCCCATTTTGGCCAGTCCGGCCCGATCATGGCAAATTAGCGGTACTTTTTCCAGTTAATCTTCGCCCCTAGCTACTCGCGCGTCATTTAACGGGAGGTTTTCCCGTTAATTCACTGCCAGGGCCCAACCATAGCCGTGCCAGCCTCCAAGACGGGGCCTAGGCCCTCGCGCATTTACCTGCCCCAGCTAATTCAGCTCAGTTTCGGTCACTCCGGCCCGATCAGAGCAAATTAGCGGAATTCTTTCCAGGCAATTTATCCGCACGAAGTAAAAAAGGGCCACCGATAAAACGGTTAGCCCCTTGATGAACTAAATAAGCCCTGATTTTTGCAGCAGGCGTTCGAGGATCATGGCGACCTCGGCCCTGGTGACATAGCTCTGCGGCGCCAGTTGGCCAGCGGTTCGGCCTGTGATCAGTCCCGCCGCCACGCTGTCGCGGACGCCGCTTTGCGCCCAAGGCGACACGTCGGTCGCATCGGGGAACGCGCTCAGCGCGGGATGGCCCGCGGATGGACCGGGAAGCTGGTCCGCCAAACCGGTCAGCTTCATCGCCTGAGCGATCATGGTCATGGCCTGCTCGCGCGTGATCTTATCGGCCGGGCGGAACGCACCGTCTTCAAAGCCACCGATCAGACCGAAGGCGGCCGCCGTATTGACCTCGCTGTAGTATCCGTCGCCCGTGTTTACATCCGAAAACCGGGAGGTACCCTCCTTGAGCGGAAGCCCCAATGCCCGCGCGAGCATCACCGTCAACTCGGCGCGGCTGATCTCGCCGTTGGGCCGGAACCGCCCGGATTCTCCTCCGTCGAGGATCAGCCTCGAACTCAGGTTATCGATGGCCCCTTTGGCCCAATGGTTGGCCGCGTCGCTGAATCCGGCCGGCTGCCGGCGGATCAGTGCGTAGGTTCCGGTGGCCATCCCCGACAATCTGGCGTAGTGTTGTCCATCCGCCTCCATAAACCGGGTCGGTACAGGGTGTACCTTGCCGTCCGGGCCGAGCATAACCCCTGTTGTGTCTGCAGGAGAAGCGCCGCTCGGGAGCGGGAGGTCCCATGTCAGGTAAGTGCCGAATTCCCGGATATCGGCGGTCGTTTGTTTGTGCACGCCCCGCACCGCAAACTCGATGGGAACTTGTTCCACCGACTGGATTTTCGAGGAACTACCCTTGGCGATTTCAATCTGAATCTCAACATCCTGCAAGGTCAGATTTTGTTCGGATAATTTCATTCGTTGCAATAAACCGTCGAGATCGATTTCCCGAACCGGCAGCGTCAATGCCGCTTGGGGGGACCCCACCGTCAGAACGGCTTGCTTCTCCTGCAAAAAAGCGGCCAACGTTCCGTTGATTTCGCCGATTACCGCATCCGCGTCTTCATGTACTGTTATCGCTACGGCAGGCTGTTCCACAGCGGCCAGCCGCTCGCGCAGCTTGCCGGGATCCAAAGCGGCCTTGGCGACCTTACGCCCATTGACTTCCGTGAGCGAGACGGACCCGATATCGGCGCTTTGGCCGTTGATTTTAAACGTGAACTTCGCCTTCGGTGCGGCCGGATTTTCCGGTTTTATCGGAGTCAGCGGGGACGAACCGCCCGACGAACCTCTTGACGATCCACCGCTGTTATTGCCGTCCGGCGGGTTGGCCGGAAGAACCGTCACTTTAGCCGCCGAGCTTGTCGCCAACGCGGTTTGGACGCCGGTAACACTGGGGTTCGTGTTCGTTACCACCGCATAGTAATACGTTGTGCCAATCGTTTTATCCGGCGGTAAATAGGACGGACCTGACGCTCCTTCAATCGCGGTTCCGCCGGCCGTCTCGTTCTTGTCGTTCCGGTACCACTGGTAGCTAAGGGTTCCGCCGTCATATACGGCGGCGGTGACGCTTAAGGGCTTGGCGGAAGCGCCCAAGTACAGCGTCTGGTCCAGCGGCTGCGAGACGACCGTCGGCGTCTCCGCGTCAACGGACGGCTTGCCGGTCGTGGCGCTGACGATATTGGACCGGCCCTCGTTAGCGCCGCCCGTGACAACAAGCCGGAAGTCATACGCCGTATCCGGGCTGAGGTCCGTCACCGTCGCGGATGTCGCATCCGCCGCTATAGGGGCCGTTGCCGTCGTTGCCGCCGCCCAATCGTCCCGCCCTGCAAGGGACTGCTCGACCGCCATGCCGGAAGCTCCCGGTACCGCCGCCCAGCTTAACGCGACCGTGGTCGCCGACGTGCCCGCCACGGCTAAACTGTCAATCGGCACGGGGGCTGCTCTGGTTACCGTCACGGTGTAGGTTTTCACGGTATTGTCCGCCGCGGTTACCGTGATCGTCACGGAATTATCCCCGACCTGAAGCGGCACGTCCGCCGGATTGTCCGCCCCGCCGTTGATTTGGATCGAGGCCGTGTCATCCGCCGCGTCGGCGGAGACCGAAATGGACGGGATATCGTACGGGACGTTGGCCCGGTACGCTTCCACCGCCGGAACAAACACGGGGTCCAGGGTTCCCGGATGGATGGCGAGGCTTTCCAAAGACGCATCATGGCGTATTCGCAGCACCAGATGCAGCGTGGAGTCCTTTTGAATGTTGTAGTCTGACAACGTGCGGCCGTCCTCCAACTGTTTCCCGGCAAAAATCAGCCGCTGCTGATCGACGGGAATGCCCTCTTTATCGGATATTTGCTGCTTCACCATTTCTATGGAGTCCGAAGGCTCTACATCCAGGGTTATGGTCTTGCCGGTCAAAGTCTTAACGTAAATGGCCATGGCAAAAACCTGCTGCTGAAAAAGCAGCGCGATAACAAGCGTCACCGCTAATGAAGCAACCAGCTTTCTCACGAAAGTTCCCCTCTCTACCCGTAGGATATTTTGGTAATATGCTCAATTATAATTCTTAGGTAGAAATAAATATAGAGTAGTAGAAAAGAAGAATGGCGACGCGCGAGGATATCCTCTTGCACCGCCATTCCTTCTTTTAGCCCTGAAATTTAAGGGGTTTTACCAGTTATTCCCCGATAGCCGAATCACGTTGAAATTCGGGGAACGGTCTTCGCCGTAGATGGCCGTGATGCCCGGGTTGTTCACTTTGACATTGGTAAAGCTCGCTTCGCCGACAACCGGACCTTGGCCGTCCTCCGCCTTAACGACGAGTTTAATGCCGTAGCGGGTTGGATTGTTGATCGTAATGTTCTCCAGGCGGACATTTTGCAGCGGGAGGTTCTCCGGAGATTTGGACTGGAACATCAGTCCGAAGTACACCGGGTTATTGATGTCGACGTTTTTCACCAGAACGTTCTTGAAATCCCTGTCACCGCCGTGGAACCAGATGGCCCCGAAGTTCTGGTAGTCGTTGATTTTGTCGTCGCCGCCGACACTGGTCCAGAAATCGCCGCCCGTGCGATCCAGTGTGACGCCATCGATGACGGTATCCTGGTCGCCGAAACCGAGCGTATTGTAGCCGAAGCTCAAGCTGCTGATGGTGACGCCCGGATAAGTCAGAGTATCCGCGCCATGCAGATTCTGGAACAGATTGTTTTGTCCGCCGTAGACCGCGAAGGCGGCCGCCCGTCTGACATTGGTGGCGGTGAGGTTGGTATACTTGTTGCCGACGTTATAGGAGCCGCCCGAATCGATCGCGCTGAACAAGGCGAACGAATCATCGCCGGTTCCCCGGGCATAGTTGTTGTCGATGATATTGTAGGAGGAGCCGTTGGTCATGTTGATGCCGTCCGCAAACATGTTTTTGATCCGGTTGTTTTTGAACGTATTGTGCGAAGAATTCACTCCCCAATAGAGACAGACAAAATGTTCGGCCCAGACGTTCTCGATGGTGACGTTCTGCATGCCGTTTCCATCAATGAACTTGCCGGGTCCGTCTTGCCGGTAGATGTAGTTGCCCCAGGCGGACAGATCCTTGATGGTTGAACCGTTCGCGCCGGAGCCGATATTAAATCCGACATCGGTGTTCGTCTGGTCTTTCGGGGCGACGAGTCGGGTATGCCAAGGCCCCGCGCCGATAATCTCGGTTGCCCGGCCGTACAGGTATATTTTGGACGGGAGGGTCCATTCGCCGGCCGGGATGAAAATCCCCTTCTTGGCCGGATCTTGCCGGAACTCGTTCAGCGCCTGCTCGATGGATTTGGCGGCCGAAACCTGGACATATTTGCCGGGGTCCGGATTCGCGGCGGGCGGTGCGACGTTTTCGGTCTCGATCATATCCACATAGATCCAGGGAACGTCTCCGGCGTCTTTTTGAATGCGGATTTTGGTCCCCGCCGGATAGACTTGATCCAGCAGCAGCTGCGAATCCTCGTAGAGCCAGTAGGCCTTGGAGCCCGAATTGTCATAGCCGAGCCGCCCGAGCGTCGAAGGTGTCGCGTATACGTAGGAAAACTTGGAGGTCACGGTAAAGTTGCCTTGATCGACGCTGTCCGCGTAAATGCTGACCGTTCCGGTGGTATTTTCGGCCACGGAGTTGCGGAGTACGAACGCGTTGGCCGGCGAGGTCAGCGTGAACTCCACATATTCCCCGGCGGCGTCCAGATGCACGGCCGAACGGCCGGAAGCCTCACCGGCAAAATCGCCCGGTGTAAATTTCGGAGCCAGCTTCGTCCCGTTGGTGCCGTTCCCCGGGGCTTCGGCTTCCAGGATGGTGAACGGCAAGTTGGCCCCCCGCCCGGAATACAAGCTGGACGTGCTGACGTTGTTGGCCCGCTTGGCGACCACTTCGTTCGCATCGGCTGCGACCGTCGTCGTTACCGTGTAGCTGCCGTTGGCCGCCGTCCACGTCCCAACGGTGACGTTGGCCGACGCTCCCGCCGCCAAAATGCCGCTGTGGGATCCGGTAAACGATTTAATGGTGGAGCCCGCTGCGTTTTTCAGCACAACTGTTATGTCGTGGGCCCCGCCGGCGGAAGCGATTGTTCCCTGGTTTTTGAGGTTCACGGTGAAGGTTACGGTATCGCCCGCGCTGGGATTGCTTGGCGTCCACGAGGCCGTTCCGATCAAGTCGGAGCTTTGAACCTGGCCGATGACCAATGGGGAAGGATGAGTGTAGCTGTTGTTTGCCTCGCTGCTCTCAATGACTTTATTGTCTTCATCCACTTTGGCGGTTACGGCGTAGGAGCCGGCCTCTTTCGGATCTAGGGTCGCGGAGACCTCCGCCGCGGTATTGGCGGCGAGCGCGCCTACGGAAGCGGTCCCGGCGAGGGCGTCTCCCAGGTAGAAGTTCACGCTCGTCGCGGTAGAGGCCACGGAGCCGCTATTCCGGACGGTGGCGTTAAGCGTAACGGGATGGGATTCGTCCGGAGAAGCCGGCGGCCAGGAAACATTCGTGACCGTCAAGTCGGGGTTGGGGGCCGCTGTACCAATGACCTGGAACTCGGCCACTTGGCCGCTGGGCGCCCCGGAGTTGGCCGTAAACCGGAGTTGTACGCGGCTCACCGTGGCGTTCACGGGAATCGTCACCGTATTTTGCGAAGCCGGGTTGAATGTATAGGAAGCAGGGGAGACCAGATTCGCGAACGTCGCGGAATTTTGGTCATGCCCGAGTACCTGGATCGTCTGCGTACGCGTGGCCCATTCGCTGGCCGGATTCAGCTTGAGAACGACCGCCGTGATGTCGGCATTGGCCCCAAGATCCACGGTGAGGGTGCTCGGATCGCCGCTTCCTTCCCAATAAGTGCTTATATCGTTATCGTTGGCATTGGCCGCCACATAGGTGAACGTCGAAGAGGAGGCCGTCATCGGCTTGCCGAGGGCCAGGTTGGTCCCGTTGCCGCCGCCCGAACCGGTCCGGGTGACCGACTGGCTTGGCGGGGAGACGTTGCCCGCGGCGTCCTTGGCGATAACGTAATACGTCACCGTTGCGCTGGCGGGTTGCGGGTCGGCATACTGAAGCGTCGATCCGTCCACGCTCCCGCGAAGCTGGTTGTTCGCGTAGATGTCGTATCCGGCGATGCCGACATTATCGGTCGCCGCGTCCCAGGTGAGGCGGGTCGTATCCGGGGTGGGCTGCGTATAGGCCAGATTTGCCGGAGCGGTCGGCGGCTGGTTATCGGCGCCTCTGCTGTTCCCGTAGATTTCCAGCTCGGAAACTTGCGCAGCCGGCCAGCCGGTATTGGCCGTCACGTGAACTCGCACGTAACGAGCGCTGGCTGCGGCAAAGCCGATCGACACCGTGTTCCCGGCGTTCGGATCGAACGTATAGCTAGCCGGGGTTTTGATGTCCGAGAAGTTCGAGCCGTCCGCGCTCCCTTGCACGGACAAGGTCTGCGACCGGCTCTCCCAGCCGGACGGCAGCTTCAGTACGACTTCGTCGATCTGAGCCGCGCTGCCGAGGTCGACCTGAACCCATTGCGGGAAGGCATGATTGGTGCTCTCCCAATAGGTGTCCGGGTTACCATCCGTCACGTTGGAAACAACATAAACATCGGCATGGCCGGAGGCCGTCGCCGTTTTCCCCGCGGCCAGATTCGGCCCTCCCGCGGCGTGGGCAGGATGGGGAAAACCGAGGGGGGCGAAGAACGTTCCTGCGATCAGGCTCAGCATGCAAATCCAGGCGGCGAGGCGTCTTTGGCTTTTCACGAATTTCAATCTCCCTTCATATTAAGTTTCCTCAAGTTCCGTACATCTGGCGGCAGGTCTATGCAGACCCGTTACTCCTGACGATTATGGCGTTTTAAAAAAATGTAAGCGGTGTCATATTTATCCGCATTCCTCCTCTTCATACGGTTGATATGGATCGCAAGGAGATCATAAACAGGAATTAATACCAAATAAAGGGGTAATTCTATGATTTTCATGTGCGAGTCTATGGAGATTCGGGGAGTGGGGGATCTTTTTAGAATAATCGGCGGTATGGGGGCCATTTGACGAATACAGCGTTCCGTAATAAGTTGGGAGTAGGCATATTTAACCAGGGGCCAAAGCATGGCCACATCAAGAAACGGCAAGAGGCGGGCCCCGAATCAAGGGGGAGGACCGTCTCTTTTTTGCGTGGGACGAGCACGGCCCCAACTCTATTACGGAATGATAGGAGCACGAACATGAATGAAGAGCTGATCAAGATGCTGCTCGCTTTTCGGGAAGAGCGGAACTGGGGGCAATTTCATAATCCAAAGGATTTGGCGATCTCGCTAAGTCTGGAGGCCTCCGAGTTGCTGGAGAATTTTCAGTGGAAATCATCCGAAGACGCGATGTCGCAGAAGAGGCAAGAAATTGCCGACGAACTGGCCGACGTGCTGATCTACGCGGTTTATTTGGCCGACGCGCTGGATCTTAACATCGAAGATATTATCCGGGACAAAATGCGGAGAAACACCGCAAAGTACCCGGTAGACAAGGCCTTTGGGAGAATGACCAAATATACCGAGCTATAGGAGTGCTGGCAGCATGATTATTTTAGAGGTAGTTCAAAAAGTCATCTTTTGATCACGAAGCAGAGTCATGGAGCTTAATCGGCATCGAATCTTGAATTCAGCCGGGCCTTCCGTTGCTCACGTAGGCTCTTCCTACGCTGCGCTACTCAGTCCCTAAGCTTCATCCAATCTTCTCGGTGCTGAAAACCTGACTTTTTGAACACTCATTTATAGCAGCAATGCTTTGAAGTTTCGGGAAACGGTGGACAACAACCAGATTACCGTGGAAATTGAGAAGGCATTTATTAATAAGATGGGGATGGATCAAGTATATGAGAGCAGTTGAATAGAGTGATAAAGAACTTCTAAGCCTCGTAGTACCCGAAGGCGCGGCAATCCTGAGTTTTTCTGTCAAATACCCAAACCATCAGCCTTTTTATAAAAGGAGGGTGGTTTTCCTTTTTCCATTTGTCAGATGTCAAAAAGCCATGGATGGCTCCGTAAGTAGAAAAATTAATTTGCTCCACAAACAAGTTAAAGTGCATTTCATTGTATGTTTGATTTGCTAATTGCCGCATGGCTTCACTGGTCTTTAAAAAATCATCCCCATGACTAGGCCCATAAAGTAAATAGCAGTCTATCGAGATAGCCTCCCCGTAAAAATAAATGGTATTTTTGCGATCTACAGGCACTATGGATACATTAAGATACTCCATTATTTATCCTCTTCATATATGGAAGTTCGAGGGAATTGTGAAAGAAACTAGTGACAATTTATATTTTAGTGTATATAAGCACTATTTTCAACAATATAATGCATATTCTGTTCTGTTTGTGGGCACAATGCTTCTCTAATCTGATAGAGAGGTGGTAAATCGTGCTACTGAAAGTCATAGGCAAACGGATCAAGCAATTGCGGAAAGAACAAGGACTTACACAAGAACAGCTTGCTGAAAAAGCCGGCGTAAACGCGTCATACATAGGAACCGTCGAACGGGGAACACGCAATATTTCCATCGAAACGCTGGAGAAAATCATTCAGGGGCTAGATGTGCCTCTAGCAGTGATGTTTCAGTTTCATGAAACGAAGAAGGTGGACTCCTGGAAAGATAAGGCCGAGGTTTTGGAGGTAATAAATTCGCTGCTTTATGATCGCTCGTTGGAGGAGAATAAGCTTATTTTCCGGGTGATTAAGGATGTTTTGGATACGATGGATGTGAAGAAGAAATAAGAGGCGGGGCTACTAGATAGCGAAAGGCTGACCCCAGTGTTTTTTTATATGTAAGATTGGAGAATGTAGAATAGATTTCGGTGTCATTTGTACTACCGGATGGAACGCCCTTTACATTTCCAGTTATATCCAAACGACATATAATCAATATGTGCGTTATGGGCTATACGCCTACATCCAATCAACTATGTTGAAGAAAAACAAGAATATGAGGAGGATGATGCGATGGACCAACATCATTGCAAAGCTGTTTCAAGCAGCTTACTACTTCGTTCGAATTCTCCTTATGATTCCTTGGAATCCATACCGAGAAGTAGAACTTAGCTCTTAGGGGCAAACCCGAAGAAAGCAGCTCTTCCAACATGACCACAGTACTTATGGACGGTTAACTTGGCGGTTACATCCATAAGTAGACCAAACCATGTAGGTAAGTATAGCTGGAATCTGCTTTCACTCGGGTTTATTAATTATTAATTGTTATCATTACCCAATAATATGCAGAAGATACAAAAAAGAGCCCTTTTAACTTGGCGGTTAAGGGCTCTTTCTTGATCAACTATGCCGATTCAGAATCGAATACTAAGAAGTAGTCAATCCCTTTGTGTGCTCCATGATAACATGTTCAACACCCTATTTCAACTTCGGAAGTGCAAATTTTTCACTAAATTTGTTCACTAAAATCTCTTTTTTGTGGAGGCCAAATTCGGGTTTGATCGAGGCATAATAGGACAACAAGGGCGCTTCCCGGGAGTGCCCTGTTTTTTTACCCCTATCTTAAATATCCTCCATTATTGATGTCGAAGGTCGCCCCCGTATAGTGCTTGGATTTATCGGACAACAAGAAAACTACGGTATCGGCCACATCCTCCGGCAATACGGGCGTGTCGATAAGTTGGTGACTTAGGTACTCTTTTTTTCTCCAGTCGGGGATCGTATCCATCATCGGTGTACTGACCATCGTAGGAGCGACCGCGTTCACTCGAAGGTATGGGGCGAAGTTCATGGCGCAGCTTTTCGTCAAGCCGAGAACGGCGGCTTTGGATAAACCGTAGATGGCATCCGAACTGCCTTCTAAACCCGACACGGAAGACATATTCACGATGACGCCTTTGCGCTGGCTTTGGATCATTTTTTTGCCGAACCGTTGGGAAAAATAGATGTACCCCTTCACATTGATATCGAGGACGTGGTCAATCTCATTTTCCTGGTAGTCCAGTATATTTTTCGCCAAATAAATACCGGCGTTATTGACTAAGCTATCGACGTCGCTGTGTTCCGCTTCCACATAGGCGAAGAATCTAGCGACCTCCTCATACTTGCTTACATCCAGCTGATAGGTATACAGACGATCTTGTTCATGTTCATTGACGGCCCCTTTTAAATGTTGCAGGGATGGCTCGTGAATGTCGCAAGCGAGGACCGCTGCCCCTTCCTGCAAGCACTGCTTGACGATTTCTTTGCCGATTCCCGATGCCGCCCCCGTTACGATGACCTTTTTATGTTTCAGCATTTCGAGCACTCCTTTTCCTAGAAAAAATGGTTCTATCCCGCTACCACTTAGTTCGTTCTTGCTCTACCAAAAACCTGTTTATCTGTTTATACTCATGCAGAGCGTACAGAAAACAAAGACAAACGTTTGCGCGAAGAAGTATATTAAAAATTCTACTCCTTCTGAAAAATCAGAAAATTTCTGAAAAACGTATTTATTTTTGGAATTTTCTGTGCTATTTTATTAATGTAACATATCCCAAAAATAGGAGATGGTAGAAAATGTACGGTAAGGTGAAGAAGTTGGTGTCGGGGTTGTGTTTATTTGCGATGTTTGCGCTAACGTTTGCGCAAGCGGCTTTTGCAAGTGACCAGCCGGTTCAACTGATTTCGGCCAATCTCTATATTTACAAGTTTGGCTATGTAGGATTCAGCGGCAAAGTGGAAGTCAGCAATCTGAGTCCTCAAAAAAACGTAACAATTCACTATACTCCGGGAGACGGAAAGTGGTACGATACGGACGCCTCTTATGAAGGGCCAGCCGAGGCAGGGCATGAAAAATGGGGTTTCGCCGTATCCACAAACAACATGAACAATACGCATCCCGAGCTCGTCAATGCCGAAACGATCCAATTCGCTATCAAGTATGAGGTCAACGGGGAAACGTATTGGGACAATAACAACGGCCAAAATTACTCCGTCAGCCGCTATACGGAAAGTTCCACCATTCTCGGGAAACCGAACGTCCTTCGCGCCTACGATGAAATAAGCCAGGACACCTTCCTGGGTGGCGTTTATGTAAAAAATTTAGGCTTCAGCAAACAGGTCAAAATCAAATATACCACCGATAACTGGGCAACCACGAAAGAAGCCGACGCCTCCTTTTCAATGCCGGCAAACTCCGACGACAGTGTAGAGGCTTGGCATTTTACGATCGATTCTATTGCCCCCAGTGTGTCGCAAATTAAGTACGCTATTTCCTACACCGTCAATGGACAAACTTACTGGGATAACAACTACGGACAAAACTACACCGTAAGCCGGTAAGCGGAGAGCATCCTATTCGCCGGCTTAACTAAAATCGCCCTCCGGTGGTCTTCTTGACCTACGGAGGGCGGCTTTTTTACGTATCTATCGTAATTGAGTTTAACTCTACCGGACAGTTAACTTCACATTTCCGAACACGGCTTTACTTCCCGGATCATCTCCCGGGTTGCTAAGCGCCATGCCGATATAAACCTGACGGCTCATAGAGATATTAGCGGTTCCGATCGTTTGCCACTTCTTCCCGTCGGTTGAAATCGAACCGGTGAAGGTGTTGCCTTTTCGGCTCAACTTCAGCCAGCTTGGAGCGGATGCATCCGCAGTCCGATCGGCTGTACTTCCCTTGGTGTCTACGCGATACTGGAAGGCTGCGCCGTTCTCGAGGGTAAGCACCATGTCCGCGTGCTTCGAATCGGCATTCAGCGACTCCCGGATCATAATGCCGGCCTTGGCCCAACCGTTCATAAGGTCCATCGACCGTACCTGAAGGATCATCTCCGCGTCGCCCTTAACGGGTTGATACACAAAATTCAGTTGATCCGCGCTCCCCCAAATATCCGTGGAACGGCTGCTCATTGTAAATTGTTTTTTGGAGGAATGGTATGATGCGTTCCCCGGCATCGAGCCGATATTTCTCGCCTTCCAGCCTGCCGGCAGTTGAGCCGGATAATCCTGCTCGACCGGGGGCGTCCAGTCCGGCGTCGGCCAGGTTGTACGTTCGTTGATTTTCGCCAGCTCGGCTTCGGGCCAAGTTCCGTCGGCAAAGAAGGAGAGGCGCTTCACGCCCGGATAATTATCGCGGATGCCTTTATAGACCTCCTGATATTCGTCATCGGTCCAGTCATTATCCAGCGTGGCCACAATGTCCACGGGATGGCCGCTGATCCGGTCACTCGTGTCCTTCAGAATGCCGTATTCCGTGCTGTAGACCCAATCGCTGTTGAAACCCCAGTCGTCGAAATACGCCATAGGCGCTATGAAATCGATATGTTGTTTAAACTTCGATACGTCTTGCCCGACCTCTCTAAACTCCGGCGGCAAAATATACACGCCGAGCTTCAAATCCGGCTTCGAGGATTGGGAAATATCCTGACGGATATCGCCTACATACTGTCCGATTTGATCGGTTCTCCATGCGTTCCACTGCTCGCGCTGAGGCGAATCCGCCTCGAAATCGATGCTAAGCGGGGAATACCCGAATTCCGCCTGATATTTCGCCACCGTGTAATCGCTGACGTCCATGTTGTAATTGTCGAAGCGGATCCAATCCAGCACCACGCCGTCCACGGAATAATTCTCAATCACTTCCCGGATAATGGACCGCTCATACTGTTGTACTTCATGATGAAGCGGATTCACGAAGTATTCGTTGCCGTTAGCGCCCGTAAATGGGGTTTGGACGCCGTTCACCAACGATTGCATCTGCCATTCCGAGTGCTTCCGGAAGGCCTCCTGATCATGGAATTGCGGAATCCAGGCATGAACCTTGATCCCGGCGGCATGAGCCGCCGTCAAGACCTCCCGCAGCGCATCGAAATTCTCGTATCCCTGCGCTATGGGCGCGATTTCGCTCCGGTAGAATACCCGTCCGGACGGTACCTCATCATCTTCATCCTGCTTGACGTTCATACTGATGACATCGACGCCGTAGCGTTTGGACATCGCGACAAAGTTCAGCACGTCCGTCTTGTTTTTAAACTGGTTCACCGTTCTGACAATGACTTCCGTTTCAAAAGGGGGGTTACTCCCCGCCGCCGCCATCCCCGAACCTGAAGCGCCCGTCACCGAGAAAGCCAACACCAAGCCTAGCACCGCCATGAACCTCGCTTTTAGCGCAACCCTCATATTCTTGCCTCCCTATGAAATAGTTGTTTTCCAGAATCCAACAAGTATTATTTAGTCGCCTTGATTTTCTTGACATTCTCCTGCCATCTTTCGGTTTTGAATTGGAGCAGCTTATCCAGCCCGGCTTTGGCCGTGTTCTTTTTGGCCGTCTCCAGGGCCGACAGCATCTCGGCATCCGACTTCGCATGGACCATCTGAGCAAAAGCAACGGTATGAATATCATGAATATTTTGGGCAATGATGCCGATTTCCGTATCCGGCACCGGGTCGGTATTCACAAATTCCGTAATGTCCATCGCGGTTTTCCAGGTTACGGTGGACTGCGCTATCGTCTCCCAGGATTTTTGATTCGCGGAAAGCGAAGCCTCCAGATTCATTTTGGCCGTATCGATAAATGTCGTATTTCCCGCCCAGTTAAAGTCCTCGAATTTTCTCATGGTTTCCGTACGCTCGTTGGCGGGCGTCGACTTGTACTTCTCGTTCGGAATCGGTGCTCCGTCCGCATCTTCTTCATCCCAGTATAAGCCTTTCGGACCGAAGAACAGAACCTTTTGCCCCTCCGGACCGGTGATCCAGTCATAGTAAGCAAAAATGGCTTCCGGGTCTTTGGCGCTGGTCGTAATCACATTCACGTTCCAACCCAATGTTTCGAAACCGCTTACAAAAACCTTATTTTTATCCAATCCGGCTTTATGAATCGGCCATATGATTTCATAACCGCTATTCGGATTACTTGCCGTCAGCGCGCGATGCCCCTCCGCACCATAGGTGGTGATGTTGGATTCAACCATGACCGCTACCCGGCCGGTGTTCACCTTTTCTTTGACCGCGTCCTGGGTTTGCTGCAGCGCATCCTGCGTAATCAGGCGTTCGCGGAACAGTTTATTGATATACAGCATCATCTCGCTAAAAGCGGGATCATCATAGATGGAGACCAGCTTGTCGCCTTCCGGATATCCCTTGAGGGAAATGAACTTGCTGGTGGAATTCTCCTTGAAGCCGCCATACATCATTTCAAGTCCGGCCCCCTTCTCCCCGACTTCAAGAGGCACGACATCCGGATATTTGTCCCGAACCTGCAATAAATATTGATATAGGTCATCGAAGGTTTCCAGCGCCGGTTTGCCAAGCGCGTTATAAATATCTTTATTGACCATCCAGCCGCCGTTGCCGAATTGTCCCGAGGTATACCAGTTGGGAATTTGATATATTTTTCCGTCCTCGGAGCGAAGCAGATTCAGGGTGGATTCTTTGACATATTTCTTGAAATTCGGATACTTCGCATAGTAATCATCCAGCGCCACGAGCTTTCCCGCTTTCGCAAGCCGTTCCACCGTTGCCCCCCGATCGGTAAAAATGACATCCGGCAGATCGTTGCTGACGATCATCGTGTTAAACTTTTCCGCGGCGGCCCCTCCGGATTGTATCGGTTCAACAGTCACTTTGCGGTTTTCCTGAATCCATTTCGTCGCTTCGTTCTCGGCCCAAGGCGCTGTCGTAAGCCAGTCGTAATGCCCATAGAAGCTGAAGGTTACCGGCTTGATTCCGCTGCCGTCATCGACGGCCTGGGTATCCGGTGTCCCCCCGTTTTTTTCCCCGCCCCCGCCGCAAGCTGTCAGAACAACAAGTAAAGAGACCATCAGAAGCGAGATCCATCTCATGCGTTTGCGCATTTTTTCCCCTTCTTTCTATAGAATATGGAGCTTGCTATTCTTTCAACGAGCCAATCAATACCCCCTTGACGAAATACTTCTGAAGAAAGGGATACGTTAAAATAATCGGGATCGTGGCGATCATCATCGTGGCCATGGTCAGCGACTTCGCCGTAATCGTCCGATTCCGGTTCATATGATCCAGTGCGATGGCATTGGATGAGGCGATGTCGGTCATGATGTTGGAGTTCATAATTTGGCGCAGCAGCGTCTGAATGGGCAGCAAGTGATCCGTCGTAATATAGATCGCGCCCGTAAACCAGTCGTTCCAGTGCCCCACTGCCGTAAACAAGGCAATCGTAGCCAGTACCGGGCCGGAGACAGGGATGACGATTTTAAAGAAAATGCCGTAGTTGCTGCAGCCGTCGATTTTGGCCGATTCCTCCAGCCCGTCAGGCAGAGCCGCGAAAAAGGTGCGAATGACGATCATGTTATAAACGCTGATGATGCCGGGGATCACCAGGACCCAAAAGGTGTCGAGCATGCCGAGAGAACGGATAAGCATGTAGGTTGGAATCAACCCTCCGCTAAAGAACATGGTTACGATAAAGAACACCATGTAGTGCTTTCGGAACAGCAACGCTTTTTTGGACATCCCATAGGCCAAGAGAGCCGTGAAAAAGACCGACAACACCGTGCCGCACAAGGTTCTTAGGATGGTGACCCAAAAGGAGTTCAATAAACGCTTATCCTGGAACACGATATAATAGTTCTCAAGCGTAAAGACCCTTAGCCAAAGGGTTATGCCGCCAAGCGCCGTGTCGCTCCCTTGGTTGAAGGAAATCACAAGCGAGTTCCAGAACGGATAAAGCATGATAACCGCGAGTAACGTCAACAGGATGTAAATGGTCCGCTGCAGGATTTTGTCACCCGGACTTAGTCTCATTTTTCATTCCCCCTTTAAGTTGAAGCCCCTACCAGAGACTAACATCTGCCCGGCGGGCGATCTTATTGGCTGTCACCAGCAAGATCACACTAATCACCGCTTTGAATAGCCCCACCGCTGTCGCGTAGGAGAATCGGGCATTCAAAATCCCGACGCGATAAACATAGGTATCGATGACATCGGAGTATTCCCGCAGGATCGGATTGGTGCCCAGCAGTAGAATATCTTCAAAGCCCGCGCTGAGGAGATTGCCGATGGCAAGAATCATGAAAATAATAATGATGGGCGCTATGCTGGGGAGTGTAATTAAGTAGATTTGTTTGAATCGGCTTGCGCCGTCTATGGAGGCGGCTTCATACATGGTCGGGTCAACGCCGGCGATGGCGGCAAGATAAACGATACTCGCAAAGCCGACTTCCTTCCACACGTTCACGCTGACCAGGATCGACCAGAAGTATTCCGGAACCGCCAGAAAGTTCACCGGCTCCTGGATCAGGTTGAAGCGCTCCAGCAAGAAATTCACCGTTCCGTTATCCACGGACAGAAGCGAGAATACAAAACCGGATACAATAACCCAGGACAGGAAATAAGGCAAGTAGCTGACGGTCTGGATAAAACGCTTAAAGGCCATGTTCCCGACTTCATTCAGCATCAGCGCAAGCAGAATCGGCGCCGGGAAGGAGATGATCAGCTTCAACAGGCTAATCACCAGCGTATTTCTCATCACGTTCCAAAACTCCGGCGCTTGGAAGAACATTTTGAAGTTCATGAATTGAACCCAAGGGCTCTTCAGGATTCCGGCGAAAATATCGTACTGCTGGAACGCCATAACCACGCCATACATCGGAATATAGCTGAAAATAAAGACAAAGATGATGCCCGGCCAAACCATGGACTGTAAATCCCACTGTTTGCCTAACTGCTTCCATTTACTTGACTTCGCAGCCGCCTTCATCGGTTTCCCCTCCTCTGGAACAGTCTATTGAAACTGGGGCAAGTACGTTTTGTTTTTCTCCAGCATTTCATCCAGCAATGGTTCGGCTACGGTGACGGAAGGCACCAGCGGATGGTGGACCATCGCCTGCAGCGCAGTGTCCCGGTCTCCATGCACGGCCGCTTCGATCGTCAAGCTCTCATATTGCTTCACGGCAGCCAGCAGCCCTTTGACGGAGTGCGGAATTTTCTGCAAAGGGATCGGCATCGGGCCTTGTTTGGTTACGATACAGTTGACTTCAATAGAGGCATTCTCGGGCAAAAAGTCGATGGTTCGGCCGTTCCTTACGTTCAGCGTCTGGATATCGCGTGAGTCATTATAGATAGAACGCATCAGCAGCACCGCCGCTTCGGAGTAATAGGCACCGCCGCGCTGCTCCAACTGCTTTGGTTTCTCCTTTAGCTCAACGTTCCGGTACAGCTCGAACAGCTCTTCTTCCACCTGCTTCACCACTTCGGCACGCGAGCCGGTCGTAGCCGCAGCTTCCCTTTGTTCGTCAAGCATAGCGTCCGTCATATAGTAATAGCTCAAATAATAGGATGGTATCGCTTTCAAAGAATTCAAAAAGCGGTGATCCCAGGCATCGAACGGCACATTGCTCGCCTTGTAGCTCTTTGGATAATCAATAAGCTCTTGCAGCCTGCTTACCCCATCGATCACCACATCGGATACCCAATGCAAATGATTAATCCCTACAAACTCCGCATAGATCTTTTCGATCGGAAGCCCAAAAAACTCGGAGAGCCACTTTTGAAAACCGATCGGCGAGTTGCACAGGCCTACACTCTTTACCGAAGAATATTTGTGGACGGCCTCGGTAACCATGCCGGCCGGATTGGTAAAGTTCAACAACCAGGCATCCGGAGCAAGCTCCTCGATGTCCTTGCAAATATCCAGAATCACCGGAATCGTGCGCAGGCCTTTCATCATGCCTCCGGGGCCGGTCGTCTCCTGACCGATGACATTGTACTTCAGCGGAATCAATTCGTCCCATTTCCGCGCTTCCAGCATGCCTACCCGGATTTGCGTGCAGACAAAGTCCGCTCCGGCGATGGCCTTTCTGCGATCAAGCGTCTCGCATACGGTAATCGGAAGTCCGGATTGGGCAATCATCCGCTTGCTCAGCTCCGCAATCGTGTGCAGCTTTTCCGTTCCCTCTTCAATATCCACCAGCCATATTTCGCTGACGGGCAGCTCTTTGTGATGCATGATAACGCCTTCAATAAGCTCCGGAGTATAAGAAGACCCCGCTCCGACGACAACCAGTTTCAGTGTTTCCTTCAAGATAGCCCCTTCCTTCACTCAATCGATTTATGGTTCATGAAGACTAGCATTTAATGGCTTGCGGCATTTCCGCCAGCGACAGACGATCAAGCATTTCGCGGTTTACTTGCATCCCGCTGTTTTCCATCGCCAGAACGACCGAACCGATGACCGGCTCCCGGGTTAAAACCCTTAAAGTGCAATCTGGAGCGGTCTGTTTCACGTTTCGTTCAATGGCCCCCCGAATGATCCCGGAGCGATCTCCTTTTGTCAGCAGACTGCCTGCAAGGACGATGTCAAACGTACCGGTTTCCATCCCCAGTTGCAGGATCGTCGCCGAGGCGGCAAGGCCAAGTTCGTCCCCTTGCTTGATCAACAGCCCGGCAGCTACCTCATCCCCTTCTTCCGCGGCTTGAAACAGCAGTTCCGCAATATGGGGAGGCAAGTCTCTGAAATCGTCCAAGTAATCCTCCCTAAGCTCCGAAACATGGGAATAGCCCAGCAAACTCGTTAAGCGTTCCGATAAAACCGTTGGCTTCTCTCTTCCTTCATCCGCTCGCATTACACTGCGGAAGACTTCGACGCTCAAATCGTACCCTCCGCCGAAGTCGCCAAACCGGTAGCCAAACCCGCCGCACTGGTAAGTTTCGCCTTGCGGATTTTTACCGGCGCAGTTTACGCCCGATCCGCAAATCAGGACCACGCCATAACTCTTTTCCGTGCCTGCCCGCAATGCAATCCAGGTATCGCAGGAAATATCGGTTCGGGGCAGGCCGAGTCGGCGAATCATTGGCCGCAAAATCCGGAAGTCGGACTCTCTATCCGCTCCCGCGAGGCCGAACCAGGAGAACTCGACTTGTTCCGGTGTCAGTCCCGAAACCTTGAGCGCTTCCGTTACAGCCCGATGCAGATTCGCCCCTGCCTGCTCCCGATTTTTTTGATGATTTCCGTTTCCCCCTTGACCTACACCGATGACGCTGCCTTGTTCATCCGCAATGACCGCGTAGGTTTTACTTCCGCCTGCATCAACGCCCAAAAAGTACCTCACAAATCGTTCACTCCTATTTATTTAGGTTTGCCTTACAGGTGCCGTGGACTCGCGTACAAGAAACTGAGGGGCGAGCTTGGTTACAGCAGCCGGCATCACCTCCCCGTTGATCAGCTTTAGCAGCAAGTCGACGCCGATGCTGCCCATCTGCGCCTCCGGCTGTCGGACTGTCGTCAACCGGGGGAAGAATTCACCTACAAACTGCTGATCATCGAAGCCGACAACCGAGATATCGTGCGGTACCAGAATCCCCTCCTCGCGAAGGGCTTGAACAACCCCAAGGGCGATAAAGTCGTCTCCGGAAAAAATAGCGGTCGGCAGCTTATCTTCGCGAATCCATCTTTTGGCCACTTCATATCCGCTGCTTACCGTAAAACCGCAAAATTCCATACCGAACGGCGTTAAATCGGCTTCATTCAGCGCTTGAACATATCCCCTCTTGCGCTCCTCTACGCTCAGGAACACTGAGGGGCCACCGATATGCGCGATTTGGGTGTGTCCCAGATCAATCAGATGCTTCGTAGCCTCATACCCGCCTTGATAGTTATCGACGACCACACTGGGAACATCCTCATGCTGGAATTGATTATCCAGCAAAACGAACGGAATGTTTTTTCGCTTCAGTTCAACTACATATTCGTTTTCTCGAAGTGGAGACAACAAGATAATGCCGTCTACCCGGTCCCTCTGAAACAAAAAATTATCCTCCACCTCGTTTTCAGCGATGGATAAGGCCAGAAAGTATCCTTGCTCCGCCAGTTTGCGATTCACCACCCGAATAACGCGATCATAGAAAGAGTCGTTGAAGTTCGTGATCGACATTCCGATGACTCCCGTTTTACCGCGTACCAGACTGCGTGCCGCCGAATTAGGCTGATAGTTCAACTCCTCGATGGCTTGGAGAACCTTCTGTCTATTTGCTTCCCGGACCGACGGCGAATTGTTCAGGACTCTGGAAACCGTCACTACAGAGAGCCCTGATTTCTTGGCTACATCATGGATGTTCATCTATGGATTGCCTCCATTGCATATAAGTTTAAAGGTTTTAACTTTAGGGGAAAATAAAAAACAGTTTATCTTTCTTGCTATAGAAATTTCCTTGCCTAACAAGAGAATTACCGGTAGAACCATCCGGGAATAACGTGTACAAAAGTTTAAAGGTTTTAACTTCGCTTTGATATTAGCACCATTCCCAAAATCCGTCAATAACCAAATTCCTTCCGCTTCCTGTCCTCTCCTTGTCCTTTTTAGGGCCAACGATGGCCGTAAATCCGGGATAAAATGATATTGTCGAAGAAATAGAAATTGCATATTTAATCCTAACGCGGGGCCGTGAATGAGACTTTCACGGCCCTTTTTTCCCGTGTGGCCGGTTTCGGGGAGTGCCGCGGTCCTTTCATTTGGGACAAGCCTCAATTGCAGCGGGTGATGAGACCAGGTAGGCGCTATAAGAGGAAGGGCGTTCGAACGTAGTGCAAAATGAGGATTTACCAAGATGAGGGCAAGCCGCGAGGGCTCCCTGAACTGTGTCGCGGCGCGGGAATTAAGCGTTAAACGAAGGCAGGTGAGGATTTGTCGCAGTCAACCTTAAACAACGTGGTGCAAAGCGTGGCCGACATGCTCACGGCAAGGTTCCCTGAGCTGCCTGTTCACACGGAGCGCGGGTCGGATAGTTTACCGGTGCCGTGCATTTTTGTGCAACTGCTGAAGTCGGAACAGACCCGGGAGTTGAACCGCCGGTTCAAGCGGACGTATTCGCTGGACGTACAGTTCTTCCCTCCCGTGGAGCGCGGCAGGTATTCCGCTAATGAGGTGGCGGAGCAGTTCTATGAGCTGTTTGCGGTCACTTCGGCGGATGATGGACTGATGCCCGGAGCAGGAATACACACCGAATGGAAGGACGATGGGACACTGCATCTGTACCTGACTTTCTCGCATTTCGTCTGGGTACCGGCCGGCGAAGTCGTGAAAATGAGAACACTCCGGCAGGAGGGGATGGTCAAACATGGGGATTAAAAAGCAAGCGGACAAGCAGGAGACGCTTGTGGAGCGAGAGCGAACCTTTTCTAAGGCACAGTTCTTGGCGGCCAGACGTTTTAGCGGCGTGGAAAAGGACATTTTGCAAGTGGTGCTGGAGGACGGGGCTGCCTATACGGAAGCCGAAGCTGAGCAGGCGGTACAATCATTTATCCAAAGAGGAGTGAAGGAACATGGCTAATGGCACATGGACAACGCAAAATAAAGTATCTCCGGGGACATACATCAATTTTAAATCGGCGGCTCGCCCGGTGGGAACGGTTGGCGAGCGCGGGGTGGCGGCTTTTCCGGCACCGCTGCCTTGGGGGCCAAGCGGCGTGATCAAGCTGGAGGGAGAGTCGTTTCTGCAAAACGCGCAGAAGCTGCTGGGCTTTCATGCGGCTGACGCGAGAATCCGCCATATCGCGTCGGCAATGGCGCATGCCGGCAAAGTGCTAATCTACCGGCTGGGCGCGAAGAACGCAGCACAGGCGGCTGCGGTCATCGGCAATTTGAAGGCCACGGCCAAATACGGCGGCACCCGCGGCAACGACCTGCAAATCGTCGTTCAGGCCAGCGTGGACCAGCCGGATGTCTATGAAGTGCGCACGCTGCTGGAGGGTGAAGAGGTGGACGCGCAAATCGTCGGCACGGCGGAGGCGCTTAAGAACAACGACTTCGTCACGTTCTCAGGCAGCGGCGAGCTGACCGAAACGGCGGGAACGGCGCTGGCAGGCGGCAAAGAAGGTACCGGCGGCAGCGGCGACTGGACCGACGCGCTGGCGGCGCTGGAAGCGGAGGAGTTCGACGTGCTCGGTTTGCCGACTGACGATTCGGCGCTGAAGCAACTGGCCGTAGCTTACACGAAGCGACTGCGGGAGCAGGAGGGCAAAAAAATCGTCACCGTCCTCTACAACTACCCGCAAGCGGACTATGAAGGGGTCATCAGCCTGAAGAACAGCGTCGTGACCGCGGACGGTTTGACGGTGGAGCCGATCTACCTGTTATGGGAAATCGCCGCCATGGAAGCGGCGGCAGGGGTCAATGAATCGCTCACCTACACGGAAATTCCGAATGCGGTCGACGTAACGCCGAAGTACACCTACAGCGAGATGATCCAGGCGCTGCAAAACGGCGAACTGGTCTTGTCGGCGTCGAACGGGAAAGTGCAAATCCAACAGGACATCAATACGCTGACGACGTTTACGGCCGACAAGGCTAAGCATTTCAGCAAAAACCGCGTGGTGCGCGTGCTGGACACGATCGCCCGGGACATTCAGCGCACGTTCACCGCGAGCTATATCGGAAAAATCGGCAACAACGCGGACGGCCGCAACTTGCTGAAGGGCGAGGTGCTCAGCTATCTGGGGAGCCTGCAGGGGATTGGAGCGATTCAGAATTTCAACGCGGAGACCGATTTGGAAGTGCTGCCGGGCATCGACGGGGACGCCGTTGTCATCAATCTGAGCGTGCAGCCGGTGGACAGTATCGAAAAAATCTACATGACCGTCACGGTCAACTAAGGAGGACGAAACGATGGCAGGTTCTTTTTTTAATGTGAGAGATGCGGTAAGCGGCAAGCAGGCCAAGGCGTTCGTAGTAATTGGCGATCGGACGGAGGAACTGTTCTACGCCAAAACTTTGGAATCGACGATCGAAAAAACGAAGGTGGACGTTCCGACCCTGGGCAGAACGGGGACGCCGCAGCGGTCGGCCGGCTGGAAAGGTACGGGTACGCTGACGATCTACTATGTTTCCTCTTTATTCCGCAAGCTGATGGAAGACTACGTGAAGAACGGGACCGACTTCTGGTTTGACCTGATGATTACGAACGAGCAGCCGGGAAGCGGCGCGGGCAAACAAACCGTGTTCCTGCGGGGCTGCAACCTCGACAGTATCATTGCGACCAAATTCGACGCGTCCAGCGAGGATATGCTTGAGGAGGAAATTCCGTTTACCTTCGAGGATTACGATGTGACGGAGTCCTTTAACGCGATTCAACCGACCAACTAACGATATTTTCACGAGAAAATAAAACGATACAGGAGGAATTCACGAATGAGCTCTTTATCTGCTTTTTTTGCCCAAAACGCCGCCGCCGGACTGGTGGAGGAAGTCGTCGTATCCGACCGGTTTAAGGACGAGCAAGGTGTGCCTGTACCATGGCGGCTGCGCAGCATGACCGAGGACGAGAACGAGGCGATCCGCAGATCCTGCCAACGGAAGGTGAAAGACAAGGGGATGGTCAGCTTCGAGACCAATACCGACGAGTATTTGGCCAAGCTGGCGGTTGCCAGCGTCGTGTTCCCGGACTTGAAAAACGCCGAGCTCCAGCAGTCTTATCAAGTGATGGGCGCGGACCAATGCCTACGGAAAATGCTGCTCCCGGGCGAATACGCCACGCTCGTACAGAAGGTACAGGAGATCAACGGCTTCGATAAAAGTATCAACGAATTGGCGGACGAGGTAAAAAACTAATCGATGAGGGCGACGGCGAATCCGTCTGCGCCCTCTTTGCTCTAAACCGGTTCCACTTGATGCCCTGGGAGTTCGCCGCGCTGAACGTCAGACAAAAAGCCGCGCTCATCGCGATGATTCAGGAGATCATCAAGTCGGAGAAGAAAGCGGTGAAGAAGAAATGAACCTCCTGCCCGGAAAGAAGGTGAAGACTTGGCAGATGCGACCTTAATGCTGAAAGCTTATGATAACGCGGGCCGGATGCTTCCTCAGGTGATACAGCCGCTTGAACAGTCGGTGACCGTTTTGAATGCCTCGGAAAGAGCAGCGCAAAACAATGCAATGGCCATGCTGTTCTATACTGAAACCGTCCAAAGAACGATGACAGTCGTAACCCAGGTCCGGAAAGAAGTCGGGGAGTTGGCGAAAGCCCAAGAAAAGCTCAACCAAGCGACTGACAAATCGGCCAAGAAGGCGAGCACTTTTGTCACGGCCCTCAAAAAGATTGACGTAAAAAAGATCGCGGATGCCGGCAAGCCGCATCTGGAGCGTTTCTTAAATATCGGAGCACAGCAGCAAACCGCCCTGGACCAAATTTCGACTCGTGCGGGGGGCTCGGCGGCAGGGAAGCAAATTTTCGATCAGACGGCCGCGCAAGCGTTGAATTATGGGCAGGATGTCAACGCCGCCTTGGCGGGTACCCAGCGGTTTATGGCCAAAACGACCGATCCGGGGCAATTGGAGAAGCTGAATATGCTGGCCATGCGGCTCTCGCAGTTAAATCCCGGGAAAGGACTTGAGGGGGCTACCGGCGCAATTTCGCAAATGCTGTCCGGCGACACGAAAGCCCTGAGCTCGGATTACAACATTCCCGAAACCGCGGTGAATCAAGGCGCAATCAAATCGGCAGTCAAGCAGGGTGACGTCAACGGAATGATCGCAGCGATGGACCAATTGCTGAATAAGCAGAACATGACGAAGGCGGCCTTTGAAACGATGATGGACACGCCGGCCGTGAAATGGAAGCGGGTGGTGGACACCTTTAACTTTCAGCTCGGTTCGGTGGGACGGGAAGGAATCAACGCGCTTGGCCCGATGTTTGACACGCTCCTTGAAGCTTTGAACGGCGAGGCGGTTACAAACTTTATCAGCGGTTTTGGAACGGGTTTAAGCATGGTTGGGACCTTTTTGAGCGGAGTTGTCGGCGCAGTATCGTCGTTTCTTGAGCTGCTCAACTCCGGGGGAGGCTCAGCCAGCATGATGCTGTTCGGCATAGGGGCGGCTTTGGTACTAATGACCGCGCTGCTCTGGGGCATGATCGCTCCTGTTGTGGCCCAGGCCATAGCCTGGCTCGGGGTTTACTGGCCGCTGCTGCTTATTGCCGCAGGGATCGGGCTGCTCATCGGTTTGCTGATGAGCTTTGGAGTTTCCGGCCAAGAGATTGTGGGGTTTGTCGTCGGGCTGTTTTACGGGTTGTTCGCGACTTTGTACAACTTGGTCGCCACGGCTTACAATTTGTTCCTCAGTTTTGCGGAGTTTATGATCAACTTGTTCATCAATCCGGTGTATGCGATCAAAAAGCTGATTTATGACCTGGTGATGACGTTCGGCGGGTATATGTACGATATGCTTAGGTCCGCGGAGGACTTTGCCAGTGGTTTTGTAGGTATGATTCTTAAAATGGTTAATGGCGGATTAAAGCATATCAATTGGCTGATCGACGGCATTAACAACTTGTTAGGCACTGACTTCAAGAAGAAAGAACTCCTTTCTGAAGATGACCTTAATCTTCATATCCTTAGTGACGGCCTAAAAAGCGCATTGGACAGTTATAAAGCGCCGGAAATGCCGGATAATGTCGTCAGTTTCGACCGTATGCAGCTTAAGGACACCTCCGGGGCTGTCGATGAAGGCCGTAAGCTGGGGTCGGAGTCTTACGATAAGTTCGCAAATAAACTGAACAACTTCGGCAAATCCGGTTTCGGCAAGGATCCATCCAAGGACAAAAACCCCATGGGTACCGGGGGGATGGTGCCGGGATCTGGACTAGGAGTTGGGAACCCCGCCAATACCGCCAATATCGGCAGTGTCGGAAACGTCGGCAGTGTGGACCGCATTAATGAAACCGTGGACATTTCCTCGGAGGATTTAAAAATGATGCGGGAGCTCGCAGAAATGAAGAATATTCAAAATTTCGTTACCCTGCAGCCGTCGATCAGTTTCGGCGATACCCATGTCCGCCAGCAGAGTGACATCAATACGATCATCGCGCATATTTCCGAAAAGCTTGAGCGGGATATCGCCTCGTCGGTGGATGCTGTGTATGGTTGATAGGAGGGATGGATGGTGCCAGTATATGGCGTTGAGTTAAGTTTCAACAACAGGGCAGAGGTGTTAAGGCTACCGGTCAACCCTTCCGAAATCAACGTCAGTGAGTCGGGGCAGGGCAAAACGTTTGATGTGGTAGGGTTGGGCCAGATCAATGTGATCAAGGACCGGGAGTTGACGGAATACAGCTTCAGCGGCTTATTTCCGGCCCGACGGTATCGGTTTGTGACGACGGAGGAACTAATGCACCCGGTTGAATATATCAAGATGATCGAAAAGTGGATGGTTGCCAAGCTGCCGATCCGGTTTATTTTCACCAGTGACACTTATGAAATTAATACCGCCGCCAGCATCGAGTCCTTCACTTGGAAAGAGGTGGCGGGCAGCGGCGGCGACATTGAGTATGACATCAAGCTTAAAAAATATGTGTTTTATGCCGCGCGGAAAATCGGACGCGAGACCAAAAACGGCGGAGCTAAAGTCCAGAAAAAGACAACCGGGGCCCGGCCAAACGATAAGCAGCAGCCGAAAACCTATAAGATGGCCCCGGGCGACAGCCTTTGGAAGGTGGCGCAAATGAAGCTCGGGAACGGAGGGCGCTGGAAAGAGATCCAGAAGCTTAACGGCATCAAGGATGCGGACCTCAAGCGGCTGCCGGTCGGAAAGGTGCTGAAGCTGCCATGACCTTGGCTGTGAAAATCATCAATCGCCAGGGGGGCGGTGCGGACGCCGAATGGGACATTAGTGAAATCGTGGAGGGGCTGTCCTGGAAGACGTCCCGGATTGGCAAGGCGGGCAGTGTCTCGTTTAACTTGATCAAGGGCTCTCCTTTTCAATCGTCCCATTTTACCTACAATAACGGGGATATCGTACGGGTCCGGGTCGATGACACGAATGTATTCCATGGATATATTTTCAGCATTGACGAGGGCCGGGATGAAGCCGTTCAGATTACGGCGTATGACCAGATCCGGTATCTTATGAATACCGACACCTACGTGTTTACGGGGGTAACCGCTACCGAGGTGCTCCGGCGGATTGCGAAAGATTTTAACCTCAAGCTTGGTGATGTAGCTGATACCCGACATAAGATTCAGATGAGCGAGGACGGGCAAAAGCTGCTGGATATCATCTGCAAGGCGATTACGCTCACTTACGAAAACACCGGCCGCGATTACTGCCTGTACGATGATTTCGGTGCGTTGTGTTTGCGTGAGGTAACCGATACCGGTCTGGATCTGACTGTCGGTGACGGCAGGCTGATGTATGACTATGAGGTCAAGCGCTCCATCGACAGCGACACGTATAACCAGATTAAGCTGTACAAGGACAATAAGGAGACCGGCAAACGCGAGATATACCTGGCCAAGGACAGCGTCAATATCAAGCGGTGGGGGCTGCTGCAGCTCTACCAGTCGGTGGATGAAAAAAAGAACGCGGCGCAGATCCAGGAGCTTCTGAACAACTTGTCCATGATGAAAAACCGTGAAACCAAGTCGCTTAAGGTAAACGCTTTAGGGGATATCCGGGTCAGGGCCGGCATTCGCGTCCGGATCGTCATCTCCGAATACGGGGTGGATCAGGCTCTGATGGTGGACGAGTGTGCTCACGATTTTGACGGCGCCGCGCACACAATGACACTGGATTTGAGGGTGGTGTGAATGGCGAATTTACTAGGCACATTGAAAAAAGCCGCGACGGACGCCGTAAATGCCGGCAATCCCGCCGCGGTGATGTTCGGGGAAGTTACTAAGACAAATCCGCTGGAAGTGCTCGTGGATCAACGATTCACGCTTCCGGCGGATTTTTTGCTTCTCCCGGAGTCGCTGGTTCATTTTGAAATCAATTTGAACCACAGCCACGAGTATACCGACGACAGCGGCTCGGGCAGCGCTACGAAACAGACCAAGCCGGCGCTGCCGGTAAAGCCGATCGTTATCCGCCGCGGTCTTGAGGCAGGGGACAAGCTGCTACTGCTCCGGGTGCAGGGCGGGCAGCAGTATGTGATTTTGGATAGGGTGGTGAGCGCGTCATGATTCCGGAAACGGACCGGAGTCTGTTGGACGAAAGGCTGGACGAGGAGCCGCTGCCCTCCCTGACCTGGAAATTTGACCTGGCTAAAGGACGCGTCGTTGGTAAAACGGACGGCCTGGATGCCATCAAACAGGCGATTTATAAGGTTTTTCAGACAGACCGGTTTGGGTATGACATTTACTCTTCCGACTACGGCCACGAGCTCACGCTGCTGCTCGGCAGCAGTCCGGCATTTGTTCAATCCGAAGCGACCCGGATGATTACGGAGGCTCTCTTAGCGGATGATCGGATTGACTCGGTTGAAAATGTGCAGGCCGAGATGAAAGAAGACCAAATCACCATCCGCTTTACGGTGGCAACGGTTTACGGGAGTTTTGAGCAGGAGGTGAACCGAAATGTATGAGCATATGACATTTGATTTCATATTACAGCGGATGCTCTCCCGGGTGCCGGATACGATCGACAAAAGGGAGGGCAGCGTCATTTATGACGCCTGCGCACCGGCGGCGGCCGAGCTGGCGCAAATGTATATCGAGCTGGACATCGACTATAATCTGTCCTTCGTGGACACCGCCTCCGGTGAGTATTTGACCCGGAGGACCGCGGAATTCGGCGTCAATCGGGCCGGGGCGACGCCGGCCGAGCGCAAGGGGCTGTTCTACGGCGAGAGCAACGCGCCGGTGGATGTGCCGCTGGGCGGCCGGTATGCGATCGGAGAGTTGACCTTTGTCGTCAAGGAGAGAATCGGCACCGGCATGTATAAATTGGTTTGCGAGACGCCGGGAACCATCGGTAATGGGCAGTTTGGCGCACTGCTGCCGATCGATTACGTGGCGAATCTTTCCCGTGCTGTGCTGGCTGAGGTACTTGTTCCGGGCGAGGACGAAGAACCGGACGATGAGCTGCGGCAGCGTTTTTATGTTGCCGTCAATGAGCCTGCTTTTGGCGGCAATGTCGCCGACTACAAGCAGCGGATCAATGCCATCCCCGGCGTGGGTGCCACCAAGGTGTATCCGGTGTGGCAGGGTGGGGGAACGGTCAAGTGTACGATCATCGCCGCGGACTGGACGCCACCCTCGCAAACCCTGGTCGGTGAAGTACAGACGATCATAGATCCGACGGGCAACACCGGCCAAGGGTATGGTCAGGCACCGATCGACCATAAAGTCACCATTGCGGGTGTGGGCGGCCATACAATTAACATCGAGACGACGTTGACGCTTGCCCCCGGGGTGACGCCTGGGCAGGTACAGGCAGATGTGGAGTCCGTGGTGGCATCCTATCTTTTGGAACTCCGAAAGGACTGGGCCGGTCAGAACCCATTGATCGTTCGGACGGCGCAGATCGATGCCCGCATCTTGACTGTGTCGGGGATCGAGGACGTCACCGGAACGACGATTGACGGGTCACCGGCCAACCTTTCATTGGGTTCCGACGAAGTGCCGCTGCCGGGGACGGTGAAGATCCATGCCTGAGGATCGGATTTTGATCCATCTGCCAGCCTTTTACTTGGGAATCGAGGACTTTACCGAGTTGGCCGACACCGAGACCGTTGAGCTCCACCTGATGCAAGGGGCAATCGATCAGCTCTTCGATGACCAGTTTATCGAGACGTCCGGCCTGCAGGCCATCAAGCGGCGGGAGCAAATGCTCGGGATCCAGGCGGACCCGGCGGCGGAGACGATGGATTTCAGGCGTCGTCGCCTGCTGAATCGTTACCAAACCAAGCCTCCATTTACGATCAGGTATTTGCAGCGGCAGCTCGACATGCTGGTTGGTCAGGGAATGACGGTCGCGTCGGTGAATTATGCCGACAGTGTGCTAACTGTGACGGCCAGCATCGACAATGCCAACGTATTTAAAGAGGTACACCGGACGATCGAGACGGTCAAGCCCGCTAACCTGGTGTACCAGCAAAACACGGCGCTAACGGGTGCAATCGAACTTGAAGAGCACATCAGTATGCGGGAAATGAGATGGAATTATACATTAGACGGCTCCTGGAAGCTGGGAGAAAAGCCGTTTCTCCATTATGGTACGGAGGTGCCAATAAAATGATAGCTGAAGGCATCCTACATGACGTTGCCGAGTATGTTAATGGCCGGGTGGCCAAAGTGGTCCTCAACGGGACCTATGCGATTACGGATTTTGAAGTTAAATCGGTGACGGATAAAGTACTGGTATTGAATTACATCATTCCGGTTGCAGAAATCCCCCTGGTCACCTTAATTGAACTCAAGGACGCAGCGGATACCGTTTTGAGCAGCAATGTCGTCAACATACCGATTGCGGCCGACCATTTGATGCTCCAAACCATTGAGGTAAAGGAGGGAAACTAAACGATGGCTAAAATGGATTGGAAGAATAGTGATGTTGTCAAAGCCGAGGATATGAACCAGATCGGACAGGAAATCAATCAACTGCACACCGAATTGAAGGATCGCCTGGACACCGCTGATATCGATCCGGTTACACTCCAGCCCGGCCTACAGGTGATCAATGCAGCTAAGGATGCGCGGTTCCGGCTGGGTGAGATTAAGGGGCGGACGTTGATTAATGTATTGGGGAATTCCGGGAGTTGCGACTCGCTTCAAGGATGGCCCGACACTGGGCGGTTTACAATAGACACAACAAATAAGGTCGAGGGATCCGCGAGTATTAAAGGAAATTTGCTGACGGGGGACCCTTACGTCGACCTTAATCAAATAATTCGTTATCAACCCAGTAAATTTTATGTTGCTGTCGGTGAGGTAAAAGTACCTAGCGGAGTACAAGCCAGGATCCGTATGATTGAGTCGGAGAGGCCCGAGACTGAGCGGGCATCAGAAGTGATTCTATCCTCGACAGGAGACAAGTTTAAAACCCTGTTCTTCAAGGTTCCACAAAACGCCTTTTCCGAGTCTGGAACCGTGTATTTTGGGGCTGTTATTGTAGGATCACAGGGCTCAACAGGGAACGTCGACGCGCTGAGAATATACGAAATTTCGGCGAGTGAGTATGACAGTTTGAACGGAATGACAGCTGAGCAGATCGCGATAAAATATCCGTTCGTTCCGTCCGGAATAATCGGCGTCGATAGCCCTTACGTTGTCAGATACGGTGAAAACTTGCTACCTCCGTTTCCTGAATGGCCCGAAAAAGGCGGAAATGTAGCGATTGATGGTCCTTATGACGTAACAATAAACGCAGCAGGGACAACTCAGGAGTATTTGCAATATAACCTCGACGTTTTGCCGGGACAATCCTACACGATTACGGGAGCAAATGTGCGGGCTGTTGATCTTAACAGTGTAACAATTCTGGCATTTACGGGAAACACTGTTTCCAGCAAAACATTCACAATCCCATCTAACTGTAAAAAACTGAGTATTATTGTTAGCAACGCGACACAAGCCCCTACCGGGACGGGCAACGTGGGGACCTCTCCGGGCGTTTATCGAACTACGGAGCCGATGCTGAACCTTGGAATCACGCCAAAACCATTCAAACCGCGCCGGGACACGATGCTTGCCCTGCAAACGGAGTTAAACTCGAACCCCATCGATGGCAGTAATCCCGACGTATTGTTCGAGAAAGAGGGACAATATTTCAAGCTGGCGAAATGGAAAAAAGTCGTATTGGACGGGTTGCTACCGTGGGAGTACCATACCGCCGAATCCGGGTATAAGGTAGTCAGGATTTCCGGGGGGAGGATATCAGGATTTACCGACAGTTCCCCTAATAATAAATTCGTAACCAAATATAACGGGGCTAGGTTGCCATGGATAAGCGAAATCGGGGACGAAGGAGCTTTCTGGAATGACTTGAATTTTAATGGAGGGTCTTTCCTAGTTGCCGTTCTTAATAAAGATAGCGGATGGGGCGAACTATCGAAAACGGAAACCTTCAGCGGTGACGGGGCGAAAAAGGCATTCACGCTTACGCCGCCAAACGGGTTGGCGCTTATGCCGTCTACTTTTTTTGTATCAGTCAACGGATCGCCGACAACAGCTTATACGTACACCAGTCACGTCCTGACGTTTACTACGGCACCAGCAGCCGGAACGAATAACATCGTCATAACTTACAGATCAGCGTATATACCGACGTCGGACGAGATCAAAGCGTATTTTAACGGATGGGTTATGGCTTCTCAGGAAACTTGGAATACAACCTTTGAGCAGTATAATGGGTCGGGTACAAAGGGCTGGCTTAAGCGCTACGTTGGAATAGGGACTCCTGTTACTTCTTCGCAGATTGGCGTTTTTGAACGCGGATCCGGTGACTATGGCTATACTCTGCCCTCGACCGTGATAAATTCGCTCTGGACGCCGTATCAGCTCTTATACCGTCTCGCAAAGGATTCCGTCGAGCCTGTCTCTTCCGAGGGCGCGCTTTCGCTGCATGAGGGCAATAACCTTACCGAAGTCGGAACGGGGATTGTGTTGAGGGAAAAGGCCAATCCTAATTTTATCGACACCTACAAGATAAATGATGCAGGCGCTTCAATTTCGTGGCTGAGATACGCAACAAATAGGATTTTGTCGATTTATAAAGACTCCCAAAACGACTATGGATGGGAGACAGCTTCAAACAGTTCATACGGGCGCGGAGGGGCTATTGCCGTTCTTGCAAAGGGATTATTTGATCCATCTGTAGTATACTCCGTCACATATATCAAGCTCGACAGGTCCCCGGTTCAGCCTATTTCTGGATCCGTGGCAGCGACGGAAAAGGCGCAGTTGGTCGATTTAACGGCAGACGTCGCCGAGGCGTTACAGCGCGTTTCTGTCGTCGAGCAAAAAAAGGCCGAGAAGGATGTGCCTCTCGTCTGGATTACCCCTACACTTCTTAATGGGTGGAATAATATGGTAAGCGAACCCTTATTATTTACGAAAGTAGGCAGACGAGTCCAACTAACCGGACGTGTAACGGGTGGACTTACTTCTAATGGTGTGGTGTTATTTAGGCTTCCTGCGGGCTACCGTACCCTTCGGACGACGACTATACCTATTCTATATTCGGCGGCATCAAATTCTGGCATAGGGGAATTGGTATTAGGTTCGGACGGGAGCGTTATGTTGTATGGTTTGGGGGGAAATGAATACGTAGACTGTTCTAATATAACATTTTTGGCAGAATACTAAAGGAGGAAGCACATGAAAACAGCTCCTAAAATAGACACGAATGGCCTCTTTATCGAGGACGTAATCGCGGACGACGCCTTTTCGGGCGTTGTCCCTTTTTATATCACGCCGGACGCGGAAGACACAGATAAAACGCCGGAACCCATTCATGTCGGATACACGGTCGGGATTCCGGTAACTCCGGGCCTGTTCCGTCCTCGTTTCGACTTGGAAGCGTGGGAGGCATATCAGGACGAGTTGTTCGCAGCCGAGGAAGCATATAAGGTAGCCTATAACGAATGGTCCGTGCAGTCGGAGGACGAGCGCGGAGAGCCTCCGGTATATGTGGCGCCAGAGCCGCCGACTTTATGGGGGGAGGGATTGACTCCGGAAGAGATTGAGGAGCGGACTCGGCCAAATCCACAGGAACCGAGCGCTACCGATTTGCTGGGGGCAGAGTTAACGTCAATGAAGCTGCAAAATATTCAGCAGCAACAAACAATCAGCGCTTTGGGCACGGAACTGGCTGCGGCGAAACTCGACATTATTAAATTGAGGGGAGTTGAACAAGCTTGAAATTTTGGACACTCGCTTTTGAAAATAATTGGATTACGGCAGAGGCGCTAAAAGGTGCGGTTAAGACTGAACTAAACCCATTTGGAGAGATCACGACAGAAGAGTATAAGAGGATTACAGGAAATGAATATACGGCACTAGATGCAGACAAAACCGTGCAGTAGCGCTTGATAGAGATCTTTAATGAAGTAGGAGGGAGTTGGCAGCCCCCTCCACACAATTTCTTTTCAAAGGGTTATGGCTTGATAGTACACTTTCCCTCAGCTTCCCGGATATTTCCTTCACCTTATCCCATCGATGCAACGAACGATAGACATTGGCCAACTCTTTTAGCGAATCCGACTGATTATACTCATCGACTGGTATACGAATAATTCGAACTGGATGGCTCCGCGCAGCCGTAGAGAAATGGCCTGATTTTACGCCAGTTCGGAACGGACTCCACCAAGACTTCCTCAAAATACTGGTCATAAAAATACCCTCTAGTTAACCCCATAGCTTCCGTAATAAGGTCTAGCTGCTCTATACTCAAGGTTCGATTTCCGTTTAAAATGTAACTAAGGGATCCGACATTAACGCCGGTTTGTTTCGCAAATTGACTTAAGTTTAGTCCTTCCCGGTTCATATATGGCAAGTTTCAAGCATCGCTATAGTAAGGCAAAACCTACGAGAGGAGCGGGGCAATGAACGAGCAGCGCAAGGACGAAATCGGCCGGAAGTTTATCTTTAGTCCGCAGGTATCCGCGGAGGAATACGAGGCCCTGGAGATCCAGGAGCTGATTTTTTTGATTCATTCCGCCAAGTATTTTAAGGTGGAGGAGGTTTTTCCGAACGTTTATCTGGATGAGCGGATTAAGGAGTTTCACAACGTGCTTCTGGAGAAGATCAAGGAAGCCGAAACGTTATACATAGCCTACGAAAAAAACACCAATTACCCCTACCTCGACGCCGACGACCGGGTCTGGATATTTTCCAGGGAAGCGTACGCTGCGAATGCGCGGGATTATTTTATGCAGCAGTTGCTGATGCTGGATATGCAAAAGGTGGACCAGGAGAACATTCTCCCGAAAATCGCGGAGTTGCATACGCTGGGTCTGCCCAGGATTCTGCTCGATAATGGACAATACCATGTCGAGATCGAACGGGACGAGCTTCTGCCGCCGCCGGATTGGAGCGGGGTACCGGAGATCAACATTCCCGTAAGCAATCCTGGGCTGCAGCGGGCGCTGATCCGATTTTTTCAAACGATGTCCATCCAAGACCCTGACCAGGATAGAAAAAGATCGCTTCTCCAGACCCTGGAGACCGAAATGCTGGAGCAACTGATTCAGGCCAGGTACTTACTGCCCATGCAACTGATCGAGCCAAACCCGTCACCGCCCGACGAACACGGCAAAAAGACGATCGGGGCAGGAGCCACCCTTCAGTTTGGCGTACTGGGAGGGGAGGGTGATACTATTTGGCTGCCGGCCTTTACGGATTGGGCCGAGTTTGAAAAGGTGTACGATAAAGAGATCTGGAGCAGCAATGTCGCGGGTTATGAGGACCTTTTGGCGTTGTCGGAAACCATGAGCGGCATCGTGATTAACTGCCAAGGGATTCCGCTTCGGATCGATGAGAAGAACAAGAGGATGATAGAGGCGTACAGAAGCGAACGAAGTAGTTAGAATCAGTGGCTGCAATTAACGGGAAAACCTCCCGTTAATTTTCCGCTATGGTCCCTTGGACCCGATTTAGCTGGAAAAACTCCATCTATATTGTGGCCCTAATCGCCGATATACCCGATTTCAGGTGAATTAGCAGGATGTTTTCCAGTTAATTTTCCGCTGCAGCCGTATACGTACCTAATTAACGGGAGGAATTCCCGTTAATTTGGCCCCACCGCCCTCTGCAGCGTATGTCGCCAACATCTTTTAACCTCTCGGATAATAATTGGATACGAGCGAACAATACAAGAAAATGCCCTGGTTTATCGTTACCATCATAACAACCGAAAGGAGATCCGATGAGAGAACATAACGCAATTCCGGAACCCGGATGGAATTTCGATAACAGTTACGCGCGGTTACCGGAGGTTTTTTATTCCAAGGTAACCCCGACGCCTGTCCGCTTGCCGAAGCTGGTCGTTCTGAATGAGCCGTTGGCCGCTGCCCTGGGGCTGGATATTCAAGCGCTGAAAAATGATCGGGGTTTGGCGGTATTGGCCGGCAACGAACTGCCCGAAGGGGCCGCGCCGCTGGCTCAAGCTTATGCCGGGCACCAATTCGGGCATTTTACCAAGCTGGGCGACGGGCGGGCCATCCTGTTGGGCGAACAGAGGACGCCGCAGGGCACGCGGTTTGACGTCCAACTGAAGGGCCCGGGCCGGACCCCCTATTCCCGGCAAGGGGACGGCCGGGCGGCGCTCGGACCGATGCTGCGCGAATACATCATCAGCGAAGCCATGCACGCGCTGGGCATTCCGACGACGCGCAGCCTGGCGGTCGTTACAACGGGTGAAACCGTGCACCGGGAAACCGGATTGCCCGGCGCGATTTTGACCCGCGTGGCTTCGAGTCACCTGCGGGTGGGGACCTTTCAATACGCGGCCCATTGGGGCGAGGCTGAGGAGCTTCGGGCGCTGGCGGATTACACTTGGGAAAGGCATTTTTCGGAGGCTGACCCGGGCGAGAACCGCTATCTCTCCCTGCTCCGGGAGGTGATCGAGCGGCAGGCTTCGCTGATCGCCAAGTGGCAGCTCGTGGGCTTTATCCACGGCGTCATGAACACGGACAATATGGCGCTTAGCGGCGAAACCATCGACTATGGACCCTGCGCCTTCATGGACGCCTATGATCCGGCCACGGTGTTCAGCTCCATCGATAGGCACGGCCGCTATGCCTACGGCAACCAGCCGGAAATCGCCGCCTGGAATCTCGCGCGGTTTGCCGAGGCGCTGCTGCCGCTCCTGCATGAGGACGAGGAGCAGGCGGTCAAACTGGCGGAAACGGCCTTGGGCGATTTTGCCGAGCGGTTCCACCATCATTGGTTGGGCGGCATGCGGGCCAAACTGGGGCTCTTCAATGAGGAGCCGGAGGATGTGCCTTTGATCAAGCGTCTGCTGGGCGTGATGTACAAGACCCGTGCCGACTACACCAACACCTTCCGGGCGCTGAGCCTGGATCGGCCGACGGAGGCCGCGCTTGAGAGCGCAGACGAATTTGCGGCCTGGCGGAAGGAGTGGCAAGCGAGACAGGGCCGCCAGGAGGAGAGCGCCGAGGCCGCGCAGGCGCTGATGCGCCGCAGCAATCCGGCGGTGATTCCGCGCAATCACCGGGTGGAGGAGGCGCTGGAGGCGGCCGTGGAACGCGGGGATACCGGCGTAATGGAGCGGCTTTTGGCCGTGCTGGCCAAGCCTTACGATTACGGGCCGGAGCAGGAAGAATACTGCGGCCTGCCGGATCCTTCCGGTCGGCCATACCGGACATTTTGCGGAACATAAGAGAACAGGGCTTCCCGCTCAAGGGAGCCCTGTTTTCTTTTACAGCTTCACCCAAGCAACCAGCCCATCCGGCTGGTCGGGGTTGATGCCATGGCGCTCGGCACTGGTCAAAGCGGCGATTTGCGCAATGAAAATGAACGGAATGCCTTGCACCGCGGGGTCCAGCGGACTGTCCGCCACAACCGCGAGGTCAACGATGTCTTGCGGCACGGCTGCCGTCGAATCGGCAAAGGCGATCACGGTGGCTCCCCGGTCTTTGATGTCGCGCATCAGGTTGCGCTGATGATCGCTGCCGCTGCTTGATAAGGCCGCGATCACAAGCGTGTCCGGGCCCACCGTGACCATCGGGCCGTGGCGCACATCGAGGAGATGGTGGGAGTGCGCTTGCGTCTTGGCGATTTCAGTCAAGGCGAGCGCGCCTTCAGCCGCCAGACCCTGCAATTCCCCGTCCGCAAGCACCACGGCGTTCGTCCAGGCGAAGCCGGCGGTCCGGCGGATGTTGTCCTCTACGCGCGCCATGTAGGCCTCGCCTTGATGAATGGCCTTTTGCATATCGGCAATCAGGGCTTCATCGTTGCCGAGAAAAGCCGCAATCAGGAGGTTGGCGGCGTACAGGTTGGTCACCGTGCGCGTCTGGCAGACACTATGGTCGAAGGCCCAGGGGAGTTCCAGGGCGAAATCGGCCTGTGCGGACAGCGGAGAACCCGCTACGCAGGAGATCGTCAATACGGGAACCGACTCCCCGGCCCGGACCAGGCGCAGCGCTTCGACCACCTCGCTGGTGCTGCCGGAGCGGGAGGGTGCGATCGCCAAGGTGCCCTCCAGCATGGAACGGTAGCGGGAGGAATGAAGCATCAGATCGCCGGCGGCCAAGGAAATGGCGGGCAAGCCTGCCCGCAACCGGAAGGAGAAAGCGGCTGATTCGCTTAAGCAATAGCTCGAGCCGGAGCCGACAAAAGTAAGGGATCTGATCGGCCGGCCGCGGACAAAGGCGGTAATCTCATCGCGTTTGGCCAGCATATAATCGTAGGTCTGCCGCAAGGCTTTGTACTGGTCTTTAACTTCACTATAAGTCAGACTCATAAAGGGGACCTCCTGAAAATGGAATAATGACACTTTACGTCAATTCTATAATTGTTTAGATCAAAAAATCAATAATAAGATTGAAAAAATCAGTAATTTTGACGCATTTAACCTAGATACCTACGATATTTTTCAATAAAATGATTGATTTAATCATAATTACCGATTATTATAATCACAAACATAACATTTTTAAATCTGTTTCATCCGATTCCAATCCCTGCGGAAGGAGGAGCCACGATCGTTCAAACTGCTGCGGTCAGCTATCCTATAAAATTTTGCATCCCCGGTACTGCAGCGAATAATTCGTAAGGGGGATAAGTATGCCACTAATCTCATCTACTGAAATGCTGAAAGATGCGCGAAGGGAGAAATACGCTATCGCCGCTTTTAATGTGCACACCCTGGAGATGCTTCAAGCGGTGGTGGAAGCGGCGGTTGAAACGGAGTCACCGCTGATTATTCAATCCACGGTGGGCACCGTCAAACATTTGGGGCCGGATTATATCGCCCGTGCGGCCAAGACCGCGGCGGACCGGTCCGGTCTTCCCATTGCGCTGCACTTGGACCACTGCACCGATTTTCCGACGATCATCCAGTGTATACGTGCAGGCTACACCTCGGTGATGATCGATGCTTCCATGCATCCTTTTGAGGAAAATGTGAACCAAACCCGCAAAGTGATGGAGATCGCCCGGGCTTCAGGCGTAAACGTGGAGGCCGAGTTAGGCAAGGTCGGCGGGGTTGAGGACGACATTGTCGTCGATGAGCGGCAAGCGTCGTTGGCCGACCCCGAAGAATGCGTTCGGTTTATTGAACTTACCGGAGTATCCACACTTGCGCCCGCGATCGGAACCGCTCACGGCATTTACAAGGGCCGGCCGAACATCGATTTCGAGCGGATTGCTCGCATCGCGAATCGTGTGGCCGTTCCTCTCGTCCTGCACGGCGGGTCAGGTATTCCGGCCGAGCAGATCCATCAGGCGGTCATGCTGGGGATGTCCAAGGTGAACATCGCCACCGAGCTGCGCATCGCGTTCTCCGACGCGATCAAGGGCGTATTTACGGACCATCCCGAAGAAAACGATCCGCGCAAATACATGGTTCCGGCGAAGGAAGCAGTCAAACGGCTGGCGATGGAGAAAATGCGGCTCTGCGGATGCGCCGGCAAAGCCGGCGTGGCCCGATGATCACCACGGTCACGCTCCATGCGGCCATCGACCGGACCTGTTACGTCGACCGGTTCAGTGTGGGCCGGGTGCAGCGGGTGTCCCGGCAAATAGACGAGCCGGGCGGCAAAGGCAACAATGTCGCCAAGGTGATCCGGCAGCTCGGCGGCCAGGTCACGGCCACCGGCATCATCGCCGGCACCAATGGTGCGTTCATTGAACGCAGCCTGGCCGAACGGGGCATCCGGACGGAATTTGTCCACGCCCCGGGAGGAGAGTCGCGGGTCTGCCTCAACATCCTGGATGAGTCGAGCGGAAGCTCCACCGAACTGCTTGGGCAAGGACGGGCCGTCACGGAACCCCAAATCGCCGCCATCAAGGAAACGCTGCACGGTCTGGCCTCGCAGTCCAGCGTGGTCGTGCTGTCCGGCAGCTTGCCCGCGGGAGCGCCGGACAGCTTGTACGCGGAACTGATCGGCATCGTTCGGTCCGCTGGCGCGCGGGCATTTCTGGATACCGGCGGAGCGGCCTTCAGCGCCGGAATCGGTGCACCGCCTCATTTTGTGAAACCGAACGAGCGGGAATTGGCCGGATGGCTGGGGCGCGAACCGGGGGAGCTGAGCGAATGGACCCGGGCCGCGCGGATGCTGGCCGACCAGGGAATTGCCGAGGTGTGCGTCACGCTGGGCAGCCGAGGAGCCGTGGCGATCCTGGATGGAGCGGGGTATCTGGTGCTGCCGCCGGCCATTCAGCCCGTGAATACCGTGGGCTGCGGCGACGCCTTCGTTGCCGGCATGGCTTATGCGGAAGAACGCGGCGATTCGCCCGCAGCCAGACTGCGTACCGCCGCCGCGGCGGCCGCGGCAAACGCGATGTCCGATAAAGCGGGAAACATCGATTACCGTCTTTTCCGGGAATACGAGCCGCAGGTACAAATTATAGCGTTGTGAAGGGGCCCGGCCAAAGCGGTCGTCGCGCGGTTTTTTTAACAGGATGCGGGTTCATTTCGGCGTATTGCAATCTATCCTTCCATCCTCCACAATAGAGCTAACACGGGCTAGTCCCAGATATTTCAAAGGAGAGTCTTATGCAATATTCAAAGGGTGAGCTGCGCAGAGCGAAAACGCTGGAACTGATCAAAACGCACGGAAAAATATCGCTGCAGGAGATTATTGAGGCCGTCGGCTGCTCGGAAGCGACCGCAAGGCGCGATCTGGATATGCTGGAAAAGGCGGGTGGCATCATTCGCACCACGGGAGGAGCGATCTATGAAGGGGCGCTGATGTCATCGGCGTCGGAGCTTCCTTTTGCGGCCAAACGCGATTTCAAGCGGCAGGATAAGGAGCGGATTGCCGAGGCCGCGGCCGCCCTGGTGGAGGAAGGGGACATCATCTGCCTGACCGGGGGAACCACGACGTTCTTTATTGCGAAAGCGCTGAAGAAATACCGGAATATTACGATTGTCACCAACGCGGTGAATATTGCTTTTGAACTGGCCGACGCCGAAGATATCCAGGTGGTCGTGATCGGCGGCGTGATGCGGGCCAAAAGCTACGAGCTAAGCGGTCCGCTGGCGGAGAATGTGATCGATAAAATCAACATCACCAAGATGTTTCTCGGGGTGGATGGCGTATCGCTGAATCATGGCTTTACGATGCATTCCGAGCTTGAATCCCGTATTGCCCAATTGATGATGGAACGTTCCAGCGAAGTGTATGCTGTATTCGATCAAAGCAAGCTGGAGAAGAGCGCTTTGTTTACCATTACTCCTCTCAATCAGGTGACGGGGGTAATTACGAATAAGCAACCGGAGGGATGGTTTGAGCAAGCGTGCCGGGAGCAGCAGATTGCCGTACATACACCTATAGACCACGCCGCTTCTATTTGATGGCGCTTTAACCTCAAGCAACCTCCCCTTCATAGGCTGGCTAATTTGCAGGATAAGGGAGGATATGCGAATGCGGTTTTCCAAATTTATGCTGATTATGGCGGTTGTTTGCGTTGTATTCGCTATGGTGGGCTGTGCAAGCCCCGCCGCTTCCGGCGGGGGTACATCCGCGGACCCGAAAGGCAAGGTCAACCTGGTCTTTTGGAGCCATCAAGAGGACGGAATTGTAAACGCATACAAGAAAATAATCTCGAAATATCAGGCCTCACACCCCGATGTAACGATCGAGTATCAGACCTTTCCGTATGACGTGTACAATCAGAAGCTAAAAGCGTCATTCTCCGCGAAAAAACCGCCCGATATCGCCGAATTGTTCGGCACTTGGGTTCCCGAATATTCCAAGAACAGTCTGCTTGCTGAAATCCCCGATAGCGAAAATGTGAAACAGGCATATTATGACGCGCCTCTTGGCGGGTATCTGCGGGATAACAAGCTGTACGGGCTGCCGCTGGAATACAACATTGAAAACGGCGGCATGCTGATTCACCCGGAAATGCTGAAGGAGCAAGGCTTCGATCAGCCGCCGTCCACCTGGACGGAGCTTGTGGACTACGCCAAAAAACTGACCGTCCGCGAAGGCGATGTCATTAAAGTCAAGGGCTTCGATTTTGTATCGACGGACAATATCACGTTTACTTTCCTGTCGCTTATCCTGCAGCAGGGTGCAAGCTTCTGGGGAGAGGACGGACATGTCCATTTCGGGACACCGGAGGCGCGGAAGGCGATGTCCGCTTTGGTCTCGCTCGTGGCCGACGACAAAGTCGCGGATTTGGCCTCGTTCGGCGGAGAGCTCGACACCTCCGATCATTTTTTCCGCGGGAACTCGGCCATGACCTACCGCGGTCCTTGGACGATTGCCGCCGGACTGAACAATTATAAGGTCACCGATTTTGAATACGTCCCTGTACCGTCCTTCACGGAGAATCCGCCCGCCTTTGCCGCCGAATCCGGTTGGGGCCTTGTAATCGCGAAGCAAAGCAAGCAGCAGGAGGCCGCGCTCGAGTTCATCCGCTTCATTTCGGAGAAGGAGAATCTTTCGGCATGGAATACGGACACTTTTACCGTCCCGGCCAAAAAAGAAATCGCCGAAGATCCGGAATTCCTGAAAAACAATCCGTACATGAAAACCTCGCTGGAAGTATTGCCGCTCGGCCAATGGATCGGTCCGGTGGCGGACCGGGATTTCTTCTTCAAGCAGGTCAACGACAACTTTCAGTTGATGGTTGGCGGACAGCTAAGCGTGGAGGATGGATTGGCGAACATAGAGAAGGCCATCAACGGTAATCAGGACCAACATAAGTGATTGGGGTGTTCGCATGAGTATGGCAGTACCAACCGACAAGGCGGAAAAGGCCAGACTGGCTGGAAAGGCGGCGGGGTACAGGGCCAAGCGGAGGTTCATCCTCATTTCATTGGTGCCGATCCTGCTTCTGTTCGGGGTGTTTGCTTTCCTGCCCATTGCCTGGAGCCTGGGTTTGTCCCTGTTTAAATACAGCCCGCTCAGTACAAGCGCGCTGTTCGTGGGAGTGGAGAACTATCTCCGCATGGTCCAGGATACCGTCTTCTTGAAATCGTTATGGGTCACGTTCAAATTCGTAACCATCGCCGTGCTGGTCAATATCGTCATTACGCTGTTGATCGCTTCGGCCATTCAGCGCGTCAGAATTCCGTGGCTCAAAAATTTGTTCCGCACCGTGTTTTTTCTCCCGACGATCGCGCCGCTGGCGGGTACCGCCATCGTATGGAATACGATGTTCAATTACAACAGCGGCTTGTTCAACATGCTGCTGACCAAGCTGCATATGGCCCCGGTCCAGTGGCTCAGCGATCCGCATTATGCGCTTTATTCCGTTATTCTGATGACCCTGTGGGCTGACATCGGCTATAACATCGTTCTTTTCATAGCCGGGCTGGATTCCATTCCCGAGATGTATTATGAAGCGGCGATCCTGGAGGGCGCGGGCCGGTGGCATATTTTTCGGCGGATCACGCTGCCGCTGCTGCGCCGAACGCTGCTGTTCGTCTCCGTGACCACGGTAGTCTCCTACTTCCAGACCTTCGCCCAATTTCAGATCATGACCAAGGGGGAGCCTTTCAACGAGACGCGGGTGCTGGCCCTGCATATTTATGACCAGGCGTTCTCCACTTCGAATATGGGATACGCTTCGGCGATGGCAACCGTGTTTCTCGTGATCATTCTGCTTGTGACTTTGCTGCAGCTGAGATGGGGACGTACGCAGTGGGAACATTGAGAGGGGGAAAAGAGCTTATGCCGCATAAACGCAGTTCGTGGGATGGGGTTCTTATATTCTTTCTGGCGGTGGCCGCCTGTATCATGCTGCTTCCTTACGCCTGGATGGTGTTGTCATCGCTAAAGAGCAATATGGAAATCGTTTCGGGCACCGGCGGGCTGTTTCCCCGGCAGCCCAGCCTGGAGGGATACCGGACGGTCTTCCGCGATGCGCCGTTTGTCACGTGGTTGTTGAACAGCTTGGTGACCTCCGTCATCATCACGGTCATCACCTTGTTAACCAGCTCCCTGGCCGGCTATATTTTTGCCAAACATCAATTTAAGGGAAAAAAACTGCTGTTCATTCTGATCCTGGCGACCATGATGATTCCGTTCCAGGTCCTGATGATTCCGACTTATCTCATTACGGCCGAGCTTGGACTCGTCAACCATCTGATGGCGATCGTTTTGCCGAATCTGGTCAGTTCCTACGGCGTGTTCCTGGCCAAGCAATTTATCGAGGAGATCCCGCAGGAATTGCTGGAGGCGGCCAGAATGGACGGCGCCGGCGAGTTCAGGCTGATGCTCCGGATCGTTTCGCCGCTCATCCTACCGATGCTGTCAGCCTTGGGAATATTCACATTCATGAACTCCTGGAACAACTACCTTTGGCCGCTGATTGTGTTGAATGATGAGAGCAAGATGACCGTTCCGCTCGCATTGGTTTATTTTAACGGGACCCACCAGGTCAATTACAACGTCGTTATGTCTGCGGCGGTTCTGATTACCGTGCCGGTTATTATTGTGTTCCTGATCTTCCAGAAGCAATTCATTAAAGGCCTGACGATGACAGGCATGAAATAAGGGGCGAGGAGAAGAGCTATGACGAAAATTTCAATTATCGGTGCAGGCAGTGCGTTTACCCGGGAAATCGCCATGGATATCCTTTTGATCGAGGGGTTGGAGGGCGGCACGATCGCCCTGGTCGATATCGATGCGGGTCGGCTTGAGCTTGCGCGCAAGCTGGTGCTCAAAATTGTGGAATTGACGGGAAAACGGTGGGAGGTAATTGCCTCCACGGACCGCCGGGAAGTGATCGGCGGCTCCCGGTTCGTGATCAACCAAATTGAGGTCGGCGGGCTGGAGACGGTCCGTTACGAGTATGAAATTCCGCTGAAATACGGGGTCAATCAATGCATCGGCGATACGATGGGGCCGGGCGGCCTGTTTAAAACCCTGCGTACCCTCCCCAGTTGGATGGAGATTGTCCGGGACGTCGAAGAGCTGTGTCCGGACGCCATGATTCTGAACTATACGAATCCGATGTCCGCCGTAACGCTTCTAACCTCCCGCATCACGGATCTCCCGGTGGTCGGCCTGTGCCATTCCATCCAGAACACGTCCGCCCAACTGGCGGAATACGCCGGGATTCCTTACGAAGAAATGCACTGGAGAGCCGGCGGCATCAACCACATGTCCTGGTTTGTGGAACTGACTCATGGCGGGAAGGACCTGTACCCCGTTCTCCTGGAAAAAATCAAGGACCCCGAGCTGCTGCGCCAGGACCCTGTCCGCTTCGATGCGATGAAATACCTGGGCGCTTTCGTTTCGGAGTCCAGCGGGCACTTCTCGGAGTATATTCCATATTACCGGAAGCGTCAGTCGCTGATCGATTTGCACTGCAACTCCGGTTATAACGGGGCGACAGGTTATTATGCCGACAACTGGCCGATTTGGCGTAAAGAGAACGATGAAGAGATCGCTGCGCAGCTCGAGGGGACGATGCCGCTTGAACTGCAATCCAGTAAGGAGTATGCGGCGGTCATTATTGAAGCAGTGCTGAAGCATGAGCCGAAAGTGATCTACGGCAACGTGCCCAACCGGGGGCTGATCGAAAATTTACCGGCGGACGGCGTGGTCGAGGTAGCTTGCCTGGTTGACCGGAGAGGCGTGCAGCCTGCCCGTTTCGGGAGACTGCCGGAGCATTTGGCCGCATTGTGCCGCTCAAATATGGCTTTCTTTGACCTGGCTGTGGAAGCGGTGCTGAATCGCGACAAGGAGATGGCCCGCCATGCCCTGATGGTGGACCCGTTGTCTGCCGCCGTTTGCTCCCTGGAGGAAATCGGCCGCATGTTCGAAGAACTGTATGAGGCGGAACGGGACTTCGTTCCGGTATTGAAATGATGCGGTCCATGGAGGCAAGGCCCGTTGTAGTCGTCGCCGGCGAGCTGAATGTGGACATCATCGTGTCCGGAGGCGATGTGATGCCGGAGTGGAACCGGGAGAAGATGGTCGATGGCTTCGAGGTCGTGCTCGGTTCCTCTTCGGCCATCACGGCCTGTGCTTTGGCCAGCCTGGGCGCGGATGTGAGGTTCGTCAGCGTGGTGGGGGATGACGATTTCGGCGCCTTTTGCACGGGCGAACTGCGGCGTATGGGCGTGGGCACGGAGCATGTTACCCGGCTGCCGGACGTTAAGACAGGTGTAACGCTGTCCTTCTCCACACCCGCCGACCGCGGATTGTTAACCTATGCCGGCAGCATCCCGCTGCTGACCCCGGAGTATATCCCGGAGGCGCTGCTGCGGCAGGCCCACCATCTGCATTTCGGCTCCTATTATTTGCAGGATGGCATGAGATCGCATTGGCGGGAGCTTTTTGGATGGCTGCGCGCGGACGGGATCAGCACGTCCTTCGATACGGGCTGGGATGTGGCCAACCGGTGGGATCGCGACGGCATCTGCGCGCTGCTGGCGGAAACGGATCTGTTCATTCCCAGTGAGGATGAACTGCTGCATATTTTCCCGGCCGATGGGGTCGCCAGTGTTCTTGAGACCCTGCTTCCTCCCGTCGGGGGGATGGTGGCGGTCAAGCAAGGCTCCAGAGGGGCTTCGCTGCGCCAGCATGATGGAAGTGTGATCGCGGCCGGTCCTTACGCGGTGACTCCGGTGGATACGACGGGAGCGGGCGACTGCTTCAACGCTGGGATCATTTACGGCTACCTGCTTGGCCGCCGCGGCGATGAACTGCTGCGATTCGCCAGCGCGTGCGGAGCCTTGTCGACCCTTGGCACTGGCGGCACCGGGAGTCTGCCGACGGTGGAAGCCGTGCATCGCTTGCAAGAAGACGCAAATCGATGATACGTTAGTTTGACGAATACCAAATGAGATGGGAGTTGAAAAGTCGTGAAGAAACTCGGAAAAATGTTACTGGCAGGTTGTTTAACGATGGTTTTGGGATTCGGTCTGGCTGCCGGAAATGTACAACCTCCGGCCGCTTCGGCGGCGGGTGCCGAATACTATGTAGCGACGAGCGGCAGTGACTCCAACGCGGGGACGAGCGGCGCGCCGTGGAAGACGCTGCAGCATGCGGCCGACACCGTTCCTCCGGGCAGCACGGTCTATGTCCGGGGCGGCGTGTACAAAGAGAAGCTGAAAATAACCCGTTCCGGCTCCGCTGCGCAGGGCCCCATTGTGTTCGCAAGCTACGGCGCGGAGAGCGCCATCATTGACGGGAGCGGGCTTTCGGTCAGCGGAACCGAGGGGCTGATCGAACTGTCCGATGTCGATTATGTTACCGTTCAGGGATTTGAAATCCGCGGGTTTACAACGGCTTCCAAGAACGCAGTCCCTGTAGGCATCTATGTCCACGGTTCGGGTGGCTTCATTAATCTGTCCGACAACAAAATCCACGACATCAAAAACACGGCCAAGCCGACCGGCGGGGATCGGCTCGGCCGGGACGCCCACGGTATCGCCGTTTATGGCACGAAAGCTCCGGCTTCGCTTCACGACCTTACCATCAGCGGCAATGAGCTGTACAATCTAGTACTGGGCTCCAGCGAAGCTCTCGTTTTAAACGGAAATGTGGACGGCTTTGCGGTGACCGATAACCTTGTTCATGATAATGACAACATCGGGATCGATCTGATCGGCTTTGAGGGAACCGCCCCGAAGACCGCTTACGATCAGGCGCGGAACGGGTTGGTGAAGGGCAATCGGGTGTACAATAATTCCGTTAAAAATAACCCGTCTTACGGGAAAGACGACAACTCTGCCGGCGGCATTTATGTGGATGGCGGCAAGGACAGCATCATCGAGCGGAACTACAGCTACAACAACGACATCGGCGTTGAAATTGCCTCCGAGCATGCCGGCAAAGCCACCAGCAATATTACGGTCCGCAGCAACGTGATCTATAACAACCGGCTGACCGGCATCGCCATGGGCGGTTACGATGATGAGCGCGGCTCGACTGTGAACTGCAAGATCGTCAACAATACGGTATACAAAAACGATACTCTGAACGGCTATAACGGCCAGCTTCTCGTGCAGTACGATACGCGAAACAACGTGATCAAGAACAATATTTTCGTGGCCAACTCCACGGATGTATTGATCTACAATGCATTCACCAAAAACTCCGGCAACGTTGTGGATTATAATTTATATTTTGCTCCGGGCGGCGGCTCCGATGCCACCTGGACCTGGAAAAATAAAGAGTATACGGGATTCTCCGCGTACAAATCGGGAACCGGCAACGATGCGCATTCTTTGTTTGCCGATCCCGAATTCGTGAATGCCGCGGGTGGCGACTTCCATCTAAAGTCTTCGTCGCCGGCGATCGATGCCGGGTCGACGGATAACGCCATCATCGGAGCGCAGGATATGGACGGGGAGCCCCGAGTGAAAGGGAACGCCGTGAATATCGGCGCGGACGAGTGAAGAAAAGTCCATTGCGTTGCATTAACCCTGACAGATGATTACAACGGAGCTTGATGCCTTAATCGCTTTTAAAGAACTTCGCAAAAAAGTACAGGCCTCTAAACAAGGCTCTGCAGTTAGGAAGTCTAACGGCCGTGAGAGCCGTTATGTTGCGATTGAATCACATATTGGGATTTTAACGGTCGTGTAGACCGTTATTTACCATCATTTCGACCAAAACAGCCATACTTATATGAAATAGGGGCCGTGGCGGCCGTTAGAATTTGGAGTCAGCGCAAACAGGGCAAATAATGGCTGTGGCGACCGTTAGCATGGTTTAGAAGGGGAGACGACGATCTAAGTTCGACATGTTGCTTGCCGAAGCGGCGGATCCCCAAATGGGCAGCATCAAGGAAGGTTTGTTGCAACGTCATTGACGGCACAGCCGCTATTTCGCGAAAAATGACTGTTTCTGTCACTAGCGCTGCATTAAGCCATTGAATCACGGGCGGCCAGATCCTCTTTGAAAGTAGGGTAAGTGAATAAGTGCCTTAAACGGCGCTATTTTGTCGAAACCGGATCATCGGTATGAAATAGCGGACTTTTTAGGTCTTATTTTTGGGAAAAATCGGGCCAAACTATATTTCGGGGTCCGCACTAGTCCAATAAGGGCTTTTAGACCGCTATGATTCCCCCGGAGCCGAGTCGGGCCGAAATAGCGCCCCAAAAGGCCGCTAAGCTCGGCGGGTGACTGGGAAATTACGGGCACCAGAAATGCAACGCTGCTTTTATATAAACAAGGACAAAGTGAACAAAATGCGGTTTGGCCACAACCGGGCAAAAAATGATAAAATAAGAGCGTCCCACCCCGGAGAAGAAACGCTAACATGAAGACAGGTGAACTTAACTATGGAAAAAGACCCCGTGAATCGGGATCGTTTGATCGATAACTGGCTGTCCTTAACGCAGGTTCAGGCGAGTATCGCCAATCGGTTGGAAGCGGCCTTGCAGGAGAACCATCAGTTGTCCCTCAAAGAGTTCTACCTGCTGATGTTTTTGTCCGAAGCCGCGGAGCAAAAATTGAAACTGCAGCAATTGGAAGACCTCGTAGGTTTAAGCCAGAGCGCCATCTCCAGGCTGGTCAGCCGGTTTGAAGCCAAGGGGTGCGGAGCGCTGAGAAGAAATGTCTGTGAAGATGATCGCCGAGCCGTGTACACCTGTTTAACGCCGATCGGTGCCGAAAAGCTGGAGAAGGCCATGCCCACTTTTAAGGCGACCCTCGCGGAAGCCTTCGCGGGCGAAGAATTTCAAAGGATGGTCCTTTGCTTTCTCTCGAAAAAATAGAGCCAACCCCGGGCCGACGGAAGTTTTGCGGCCAGGGGCGGGCTTGACGGAATGGTTTGTAGCGTGCTAATTTATATGCATGCGCATGCAATTTATTGACTTGCATCATAAGTTCGTTTCATGGATATTCTGGATGTAGATCAAGAAGGAGTGGTATTCACTATGGATCATCTGTTCAGTGCCTACAAGCTTAAATCGTTGGAGTTAAAAAACCGCGTTGTCTTGCCGCCGATGTGCCAATATTCCGTTACGAAAAAAGACGGGATCGCGAACGACTGGCATTACACGCATTATGTGAGCAGAGCCGTGGGCGGAACCGGATTGGTTATCATTGAAATGACGGACGTGGAGCCGGATGGCCGCATTTCCGACTATGATTTGGGTTTGTGGTCGGACGACCAGATCCCGCCCTTGGCGCGTATCGTGGAAGCTTCCCATCAGCACGGCGCGAAGGTGGGCATCCAAATCGCCCACGCCGGGCGGAAGGCGGAAGATGCCCCGGTTCCCGTGGCGCCTTCGGCGATTCCTTTTGACGAGAAGTCCAAGACGCCAAGAGCCTTGACCACCGAAGAAGTGAAGGACATGGTGGAAAAATTCCGCCTGGCCGTACGCCGGGCCGTTCAGGCCGGCTTCGATACGATCGAGCTTCACGGCGCACACGGTTACTTGATTCATCAGTTTCATTCCCCGCTCACGAATCAAAGAACGGATGAGTATGGTCAGGATTTGACCCGATTCGGCCGGGAGGTCATTGAAGCCGCCAAAAGCGAAATGCCTGCCGGTATGCCGCTGATCATGCGTATTTCCGCTCAGGAGTATGTGGAGGGAGGATACGGCATTAAGGAGAGCCTTGAGTTCTCCAAAGTCTATCGTGAAGCTGGCGTGGATATGTTCCACATCAGCGCCGGCGGAGAGGGGCCGATTGCAGCTTGGGGCAGACCGGGAACGCATGCCGCCTATCAGGTTCCTTTGGCAAGAGATATCAAGCATACTCTGGATGTTCCGGTAATCGCGGTCGGCCGGTTGGATGAGCCTGCCTTGGCCAATGCCGTCATCGGCAACGGTGACGCGGATCTGGTGGCCGTTGGAAGGGCCATGCTGCGGAACCCTTATTGGACGCTGGAAGCGGCGGTGAAGCTCGGCAAAGAAACGCAAGTGCCGAAGCAGTATTTGAGCGGATTCCCAAGAGTATAAGCAAGCACGAAGCGGAAGCGAAGCCTTAGCGAATGTTAAGGCTTCGTTTTTTTGATTTTAGAGATTTGGTGGTCCGTTATCAGCCAGATCCTTAACGTAGGCCTGCCAAAAAAATAGGATTGACAACCGGCGGGGGAGAAAATATAGTAGGTACAGATGAGATCGATAATCATTATCATTTGAGGATAATGGACATCTATAAATATGAATCAACACAGAAGGAGACAAAAATGAAAAACAAGCTGTTCACCTTAACCTCACTCATCCTGTTGCTGGTTCTTAGCGCTTGCGGCGGCAATTCGGCCAATTCCGGGCAAGGCAAGTCGCCGGAGAAGGCAAGTGCTTCGGCGCCTAAGGCTGAAGCGGCGGAGCCGTCCGCAACCGGAACGGTCACCTATTCCTCGGAAAAAGGCCCTGTGGAGGTTCCCGCGAACCCGACCCGGATCGTGGCATTGACAAATGCGCCGAACGTGCTGTCGCTTGGGGGGACGCTGGTCGGCGTGGACGAATGGACGATGAAGAACCCGCTTTTTACGGAGAAGCTTGCGGGAGTGGATGTGGTTTCGGACGATGATCTGGAGCAGATTATGGCATTGAACCCGGACTTGATTATCACGGGTACGCATATGAAGAATCTGGACCAGCTGGAGAAAATCGCGCCAACGGTGGCTTATACCTGGGGGAAGCTGGACTATTTGGAACAACAGCTTGAGATCGGGAAGCTGCTGAACAAGGAGCAGGAGGCGCAGACCTGGATCGATGATTTCAAGAAGCGGGCCGAAGAAGCCGGACGGGAAATCAAAGCCAAGCATGGCGAAGATGTCTCGGTGACGGTATTTGAAACGGACGCGAAGAACTTCTACGTGTTCGGCAATAATTGGGCGCGCGGGACCGAGATTCTGTACCAGGCTATGGGTCTGAGCATGCCGGAGAAGGTGGAAAAGGATGCCTTGGGACCGGGCTACTACACGCTGTCTCAAGAGGTGATTCCCGAGTATGCCGGCGATTTTGTCGTCTTGAGCCGCAGAGCCGCGGACGACAATTCGTTTATGAAGACGGAGATGTGGAAGAACATTCCGGCCGTGAAGAACAAGCAAGTCATTGAAATCGATATGAACGCCTCGACGTACAGCGATCCGATTACTCTGGACTACCTGCTGGGTATTTTCAAAAAGGGATTCCTGGGTGAATCTTAAATAAGAAACTTAAAGCCTGCTACCGTTTGAGAAATGGAGCAGGCTTTAACTATCTCGTGGGAGCCTTGCTTCCTAAAAGCTTACGAAGAATCGCTTGCGAGTCTTTCTTTTTCGCCTTCTTACGGTAACGGAAAGCCTGGCGTCGATAGGAGCAGGCCGGACTGCCCCGCGCAGGGTGTGCAGCTTTCTTGTGTTACTCCATGTAACTTTGCTCCGACAACCGCTTCGGTCTAAAATCCTTAGCCGGATCCGCTGCTTGTAAATTCGCCTCTTGCTTTTGATGACGAGGCAGAACCCTATGTGCAAGGGAGAGCGGCAGAGGGGCCGGCAACGTTTGGAGGTGTTGCGCTTGTACCGGGAAGGCTCTCTATGGGGGCTGGGTTCTTTGCTCTTCTTCCGTCTATGGAGTTCCAGCGGCACCCAAAGGCTCTCTTTGGGGCGGAGAACAAAAACGGAGCTGTCCGTGAGTACATATTGTTCCTTCGTCATACTTCAATCTGAGCCGTAGCCTTGACCCGGTAAGTTCCCGGCTGTATATCGCCGAACAGATACAGCCCAGCGGCATTGGTTTGCGTGATCTGGACGACCGTCTCCACATCGCCATTCAGCGCGTACAGGGCCACCAGCGCCCCGGGAACGGCGGCACCGGTCGCTTGATCGGTGATAATCCCGGATAAGGTTCCCGTATTGGCATCCGGATCGACGGTCAGGTTGATGTCCAAGGGGGCGAATTGATTGCCTGTAATTATGACAGGGGCACTCTGATTGGGCAGAAACCCCAGAATGGTAGCTTGAACGAAATAGGTGGCGCTCGGCAGGTTGGCGAACAAATATTGCCCGGTTGAATTGGAAGATACCGTTCCGATCAGGGTGTTTGTGGCTCCATCGACCCTGAACAGGTTGATGGTGGCATTATTCACGGGCTGGTTGTTCGTGGAATTTCTCACAATGCCAAACACGGCCCCGGTGGTGGCTGCCGGATCCGGTTGCAGCGTAATTGTCACCTGAGTGGGCTGACTTTGGGAAACGCTGAGCGGAATCCGCGGAGGCGTAAGGAATCCCGTTTCTGCGGCAGTAATTAAATAAGCGCCGACCGGAATATTCGGAATGACAAAGAGCCCCTGAGGGTTGGTGTTCACATGCTGGACAGGCACACCTTGCGAGGTAAACAATTGGACGGTAGCCGCAGGGACGGGGGTGCCGTTGGCGAGTCGAACCGATCCCTGAATCACACCTACGGATGCGTTGGGGGCAGCCTGAAGCGCCAGGTTTACGCTCTCCTCATCATTTCCATCCAGCGTGAACGGCGGACTGGGCTGCAAAATATATCTATCGGTAATGGGCATGTCGACGACCTCCTTGTATAGATGCAATCACAATCAGTGTATGCGGCCGCGTCGAAGTAGTAATGGACGGCCATACCGGTTTATGTACTTTTTATATAAAATGAAATGACGTACGGAGATCCGACGCCCGCAATTTTTCCTGGCTTCAATTAGGGTTAATCCGGCCTCCTGTTGTTTAATATAAACGAAGAACATGGCCCGCCCAAACTAAGCAAATGGAGTGAACAGACATGTCGAATTCGCAGACAGCCCATCAGGAAGCGATTGAAACGGTAAGAGACTTAATCAAAGGAATCGATACGGCGATGTTAACTACCCTGACGGGGGAAGGTCTGGTCTCCCGCCCGATGAAGACCCAGGAGGTCGAATTTGACGGCGATCTTTGGTTTTTGACCATGAAGGACACCAATAAATACCGTGAATTGCTTCAGAATCCTATGGTAAATGTGGCTTACGTAGGGCAATCCTATGTGTCGATCCGGGGGGAGGCCGAATTGGTCGAGGACCGCGGGAAGATCAAGGAGTTCTGGAACGCCGCTTACGGCGAATTACTGGATACGACGAGCGACGATCCGAACCTCGTCCTGATCAAGATCAAAGCGGAAACCGCCGAGTATTGGGAAACCGGCAGCAAAATCAAAATGGTGAAGCGCCTGTTTTCCAAACTGACGGGAACCGAGTCCAAGACCGAGCTGAACAAGACGGTTGATTTGAATGGCGAATAGACCCATTGCGACAATAAATTACGGGGAAAACCACTTCTTTCTTTAGGAAGTGGTTTTTCTGCGGGTTAGTCCGGCAACATTTACGAGATGAACAGGGCAGCGGCGATCATGAGCATGAATAGCGCGTTAAGGGCCATGTAGGGCTTGTGCCTGGCTCGAACAAGATGGGCATGAATCGCCCCGAGCATCATTCCTCCCAGGAGGAGCGCGGACACCTTCAACAACTCCGAAAGCCAGAGCGACGCAAAAATGCCTGCCGCGCCCAATAGCTCCAGCGAAGCGATCAGGAACATCAGACCCATGGGATAGCGGTACTCGGTCCAATGCTGGACCATGTTTTTTGTACGGGCAAATTTCATTCCCGCCGACAGGACGAACATCACGACCAGAGTCCATTGGCCGATCAATAAGTAGTTCAAAGACGTACACCCCCTAGCGTTCTTGAAAGTGATTATAGTCTGAAATAAGATGGAGAAATGTAAGCCAGCCTACACTCGCTAAAAAAAGAGAGGGTCCGCATTGAACAAGCTCAAGTACTTATCAAGAGTTAACTTATTTCAAATCCTGGAGCCGCAGGACTATAACCAGGTGGAGCGGGATACCCGAATCGAACCTGTCGAAAAAGGGAGCCTTGTCGCTGCCCCGAACCCGGAAGAACCCCGGCTATACTTCGTGAAGTCCGGGGCGGTTCGGCTGTATTCGATGACTTTGGAGGGAAAGGAGCTTACGCTCGATGTGCTGACGGCGGGACATCTTTTCGGGGAAATCGGAGCGCCTGTCTCCAGTAGGCAGGTTTATGCGGTCACACTGGAGGATTCCGTCATATGCACGATGAGTTATGGGCAATTTAAAGCGCTCCTCCGGGAGAAACCGGATTTGGCCATCAAGTTCATAGAAATCATGTCCGCCCGCTTGGCGGAAGTCGAGGAGCTTCTGGAGCACATGGCTTACAGCAGCGTCAGAAAGCGGCTGTTATTTCTTCTGAATAAGCTTGCGGACAAATTCGCCGCTCCTTTGGCCGGGGAGGAGGCGGAGGCGGATCGGCCGGAATGGGTCCGGCTGGAGGTGGAGCTGACACATCAGGAGCTGGCCAGCATGATGGGAAGCACGCGCGAGACGGTGACCGAAGCGATGAACCGCCTTGCCGCCGAAGGCATCGTAAAAAGGGCGGGGCAGCGCAAACCGCTGTGGATTCGGGCGGACCGGGTCAGGGCCTTTTTGGCGGATTAGCGCGGAGAATGTCGAAAATTGTTCCACATGGAACGAAAAAAAGCAAAATGGCGTCACAGGGAGTGAGTAGCCATTACACTCCGTGACGCCGGCATGCACGGATATCCGCGTCTTACTCTTCCGTGGTGAACGGCGAGGCCGGGAGCCCTTCTCGGTTCACCAGATTGGCGTCCGCCGGGTTATTGGACCAGGCGTAGCGGGCATGAACCGGTACCGAGACACTCTCGTGCCTCACCACAACAGTGCTGCCGGAGATCTTCGCCTGTGCGGGGACAAAAACGTCATCCGTTCCGCACAGGCTGAATCCCCGCAGTTCCGTGTCCCGGCCGCGTATGGCGAGGCCGCCGCCGGCGTGGTCGAAATGCAGCCGGAGAGTATCTCCGGCGCGGTCCATGCCCGCATAAAGCGGACCGCTATGCACGATCCGTTCGTCGCCATAGGCGATTTTGGCGGCGCATAGGGCGAGCCGTTGCCCCAGCGTCTTTTTATCCTGAGGGTGCAGGTCGTTGTATTCTCCGATATCGATCGTTACCGCCATCGCCGTAACCGGAATCTCCAAAGATTTTCTTTGCTCCTCCCGAAGCACGGGCCAGTTGGCCGGGGCATCCCCATCGTCGGTTCCGAAATTGGCCAGCTGCGTGTAGATGAAGGGAAACTCGCCGAATCCCCACAGCCGCCGCCAATCCTCAACCAAAGTCCGGAACAGCCTGCGGTACCCCGCCGGGCGCTCCGTGTTCGATTCCCCTTGGTACCAAGCGACTCCTCGAATCCGGTAATTCCGCAGCGGATGAATCATCCCGTTATAACCCCCCGCGGGCATATATTGAAAAAAGGTCTGGGACTCCAGGTCTTCGGCAACCGCACCGACCCGGTATTCCCACGCGCCCGTCAGGTCCAGCTTGTACCCGCCGACCCTCAGCTCATAGGGCATATTCCGGATGAATTGCCCGGTGTTCTGCGTGCTGATGACGCGCACGGCGAGCGTGTTTTTACCCGGCTTCAACAGCCCGGCGGGAACCGGATACCGGCGCGGTGGATATTTATATCCGGTACTCCCGATCCGCATCCCGTTGATAAACGTCTCATCGGCATCCACGATGGTGCCGAGCTTCAAAAAAGCTTCCTCCGTCTCCAGGGCGAGGGATGCGGGGAGATCGAATTCTTTCCTGAACCATACTGCGCCCCGCATGGATTCGAGGCCGAGCTCCGCCCAGGAACCGGGCAGCGTCAATGTCCCCCATTCTCCCGCAGCCCGGTCTTTGCGGTACCAGTCCTCACGGAGTCCCGCATCGGACGCGTTCAGGCGTTCAAACCACCGGGCGCTGCGTTGTTCATCTTTTTCCTTGACAGCGGTTACAAATTGATCGTCTTTATTCTGATCCAAAAGGACGTCATAGCCGCCCAGCCGCCTCAGCGTCGGCTCGCTGATCCAGGCCTCGACCGGGGTACCGCCCACCGCCGTGAGAATGAGGCCGACGGGGACGTTATATTTTTCATATAAGGCTTTGGCGAAAAAGAACCCGGCTGCACTAAAGTCCAACACGTCCTCGGAGACGGCGGAAACCCAATGCCCCTCCGTCAAAGGGTCCCGCGGGCCATGAAAATCGTACGTTTGCGGAACGGCGAACTGTCGAATCCAGGGGAGATGGACGTCCGCAGTCTCGTCCGCCAGCAGGTCCAGCGTTCTCCGTACCGGCAGCTCCATATTGGACTGGCCGCCAAGCACCCAAACCTCACCGATTAAAATATCGCGGAGGACGCGCTGTTCTTCGCCCGCGGTAATGACCATTTCAAAGGGGCCGCCCGCCGCCAAATCCTCCAGAACGACGCTCCACCCCCCATCGGAGTCGGTTTGCGCGCTGTAGGTTTTGCCGAGAAAAGAAAGCTTCACGGTTTGCGCCCGGTCCGTTTTTCCCCAGATGTTCACTTTGTCGCCCCGCTGAAGAACCATCCCGTCGCTAAGAATACTCGATCGAATCATGGGTATCCGCCTTTCCAGGTTTATTCTCTGCCATCTCCTATTTCCATTCGCTTTAGCGGAGGCATTTCCTTCCCGGGAGGACAAGAAAAGGACCGTTCGCGGGAACGGCCCGAAAAATCTTGTGAGGGATATTTACGGCAGACTCAGTACACATCTTTGGCATAGCGCTTGTTTCGCTTCATGTCGGATACATAGGCGTCCGCGGCGTCTTCGTCCAGTCCGCCATGATCCCGGATCACGGTCCGGAGGGCGGCATCGATCTCTTTGGCCATGCGGCCGGCGTCTCCACAAACATAGAAGCGGGCGCCTTCTTGCAGCCATGCCCAAAGCTCGGCGCCTTGCTCAAGCAGGCGGTGCTGGACGTAGATTTTGTCCGCCTGATCGCGGGAAAACGCCGTATCGAGACGGTGCAGATATCCGTCCTTCCGGAAGGCTTCCAACTCCTCCCGGAAGTAAAAATCGCATGCCTCCCGCTGTTCCCCGAAAATCAGCCAGTTCCTGCCCGGGGCCCCGGCCGCCCGGCGTTCCTGCAGGAAGCCGCGGAAGGGGGCGATCCCGGTGCCCGAGCCGACCATGATCAGCGGCGCACGGGGATCATCCGGGAGGCGGAAGTAGCGGTTTTGTTGGATGAAAACCGGGATATCCATCCCGGGCTTGGTGAGGTCGGCCAAAAAGGTGGAGCAGACCCCTTTGCGAACTTGACCCCGATGCTCATACCGCACGGTGGAGACGGTAATATGCACCTCTTCCGGGTGCAGCTTCGGGCTGGAGGCGATGGAATAGAGCCGGGGCTGCAACGGCTTGAGCAGCCCGGTCAACTCCTCCGGGGTGAGAGGGGCCGGAAACTCCTCCAGCACATCGACCAACTGCCGGCCCCACAGCCAGGCCTTGAATTTGTCCCGATGGATCTCCTGCAGCAGATCCCCCAAGACTTCGGCCCGTATGCGCTCTTGAATAAACTGGAGCAACTCTCTGTTGATCCGGGTGATCTCGTAGTGGTGTCGCAGCGCTTCGGCGAGCGGGAGCGTGCCTTGGTCCTTGATGTGTACCGGGGCCAAAGGATCGAGCCTCAACGCACCGAGGAGCCTTTCCGCCAGGTTCGGGTCGTTGGCGGGCCAAACGCCCAACGCGTCGCCGGCCTCGTACGCCAGCCCGGTTCGGCGGAGATCGAAGGCGTAGTGGCGGGTTTCTTTTTCGGAGCCGGGCCGGTTCAGGAGCCGGTTAAAAAGAAGCCGTGAAGACACCGGCCGATCCCGGCCGGATTCGCCCGCCCCGCGCTCATCCGGATGGGGGGCGACGGCTGTGGCTGCCGCGGTCGCCAGCGCAGCCGCCGCCATGCCTGCGGCGGCGGTGAGGCGGGGACTGGCGGGAGAGACAACGGCCGGGGCAGCGGCGGCAAAAACACGAGGGCTCGGGGATTCGGCATCTCCGAGGGCCCCGTTTCCATCGCTTAACCGCTCCACAACCGCATCTGCCCAGGCCTCGGCCTGTTCCCGGTAATCCGTGTCGCAGCGCATACAGCTGAGCAGCCGTCGTCCCCCGAGCTCCGCCAGGCGGTCGTCCAGGTCCTGCCCGAAGCCGCAGAAACGCTCGAAGCTGGAATCCCCGAACGCAAGCACGGCAAACTGCAATTCAGGCAGCGAGGGGGCGTTCCCGCTCTTCAAGGCGCGAAAAAAGCTTTCCCCATTGTCCGGCGGGTCCCCATCGCCAAACGTACTGGCGATGAACAGTACAAATTGTTCGCCGGCCAATTCGGCCACCGGATAGTCGCTCATGCTGGTGAGCCTGACGGAATGGCCGGCTTTTTTTAGCTGTTGGGCGCAGTGCAGGGCGGCGCCTTCCGCGTTCCCGGTTTGGGACGCCCAGAGGATGGTGACGGGCGGGAATTGGGGCTTCTCCGCTTCCGGCAGAGGAACCCGGGAGAACATGCCGGCCAGCAGCCCGTCGACCCAATAGCGTTTGGCGGGCGGAAGCGGCGCGGTCGGCGGGAGCACCGGGACGGCGGGCACCGCCCGGGCATCCCCGCTCCGCAGGCTGGTCAGAAAGCCCGACAAATAAGCCTGCTCGTGCGGGTCGAGCGTCAAGTCGGTCAGCGGGTGGGGAAGGCCCAGCACATGGGTGAGCGCCTCCAACTGCTCCAGTTGCAATTGTTGTTGTTGTGCCATCGGTTCGGCCTCCTTCCGATAGGGTTGGTGATTCGGCGGCGTCTCCTCCACCGCTTGCCGCGGCTCGGCCGCCTTCTCCAGCGCGACGGCGCAGTATTTCAGCTCAGGCTGCAGGGAGAGGGGATCCACCGCATCGCTGGTGAGATCGTTGACGGCAAGATCGGGGCCGAACAGGTCGTTCCAGTGGAACGGGGCGAAGCAGGTTCCCACGCGCACCCGGTCGGTCACGACGGCAGGCAGGACCGCGCGACCCCGCCGGGAGGCGATGTTCACCCGGTCCCCATCCCGGATGTTCAGCCGCGCCGCGTCGGCGGGGTGAATCTCCAGGAACGGCCCGGGATTCAGCTTCATCAGCTTGGGGACTTTCCCCGTCTTGGTCAGCGTGTGCCATTGGTGCTGGAGCCGGCCCGAGTTAAGCACATACGGGTACTCCTCATCCGGCAGTTCCGCCGGGGGCATATAGGGCCGTGCCCAAAACACGGCCTTCCCGTCCGCGGTAGGAAAAAGGATCCGCGGTTCGCCGGGAGATTGGCGCTGCTGCGGGTCCGGGGCGACAGCCGATGCCGTCTTCGCCCGCCCGTTCAGGTAGCGGATCGGGCTCCGGCGGCTGGCCTCGCCCGGCGCGCTCGGCCACTGCACGGGCGCTTCCCGCAGCCGTTCGTAAGTGGCGCCCCGCAGGTCGTAGCCCGTTTTCGGGTTCCACGCCTGTTGGATTTCCCGGTACACCTCCTCCGAGGAGGCGTAGGTGAAGGCGTCGGCGTAGCCCATCTCGCACGCGACCGCGGCGATGATCCGCCAGTCCGGGAGAGCTTCCCCGGGCGGTTCGACGGCCTTTTGCATTAAAGTCAGATTCCGCTCGGAGTTGACCATCACCCCTTCGCCTTCGGCCCACAGCGCGCCGGGCAGCAGGATGTCCGCATAGCGGTTCGTTTCGGTCTCCAGAAAAGCGTCCTGCGCAATGACCAGTTCGGCCGCTTCGAGACCCGCGATCACGGTTTTGCGGTTGGGGACGGAGGCGACCGGGTTGGTGCAAATGATCCAGCAGGCTTTGATTTCGCCGGACTTCATGCTTTCGAACATGGAGACCGTGCCGCCGCCGGTCTCGGTGCGAAGCGTTCCGGCAGGGATCTGCCAGAGCTTCTCCACAAATCGGCGGTCCGCCTCTTCCAGCAAGGAACGCTGACCGGGCAGCCCCGGCCCCATATAACCCATCTCCCGTCCGCCCATGGCATTGGGCTGGCCGGTGAGGGAGAAGGGGCCGCTTCCCGGACGGCAGATGGCGCCGGTGGCGAGATGCAGATTGCAGATCGCGTTCGTGTGCCAGGTGCCGTGCGTGCTCTGGTTAAGGCCCATGGTCCAGCAGGTCATCCACTCGCGCGATTCGCCGATCCAGTCGGCTGCGGTGCGGATATCCGCTTCGGGGATGCCTGTGATTTCCGCCACCCTGGCGGGCGGGTAATCGTCCATAAATTCCGGGATTTGCTCAAAGCCGGTCGTATGCGCGGATATGAATTCCGGATCCGTGCGGCCGTTTTGGACGAGCAGATGCAGCAGCCCGTTCAGCAGAGCCAGGTCGGTCCCGGGCCGGACCGGCAAATAAAGATGCGCCTTATCCGCGGTCGCCGTCCGCCGGGGATCGACGACGATCAGCCGCGCTCCCGCTTTGACCCGGTCCATCAGGCGCAGGAACAGGATCGGGTGGCAGTCGGCCATATTGGCCCCGATGACGAAGAACAGCTCCGCCTGATCGATATCCCGGTACGACCCCGGCGGCCCGTCCGCTCCCAGCGAGAGCTTGTAGCCGCTGCCCGCGCTCGCCATGCAAAGGCGCGAGTTCGATTCGATGTGCCGGGTCCGGATGAAGCCTTTGGCCAGCTTGTTGATCAAATATTGGGCCTCCAGCGACATTTGCCCCGACACGTAGAAGGAGAGGGCGTCGGGCCCGTGCTTTTCCAGCACGCCGCGGAGCCGCCGGGCGGTTTCGCGGATGGCCTCATCCATCCCCGTCTTCACGGGGGCGGCCTCCCGGGAAGGGCGGAGATAGGCCTGCTCCATACGGCCGGACTCCGCCAGGGCTTCAGCAGAGGTGGCGCCTTTGGTGCAGAGCCGGCCGAAGTTGGCCGGATGCTCCCGGTCGCCGGAGACTTTGACGACACGGCCGCCGGAGACTTCCAGCACCATTCCGCACCCGACCCCGCAGTAAGGGCACACGCTTTTCACTTGTTTCGTGGTCATCCGAGTTCACCTCCCGCCGATTGGATTGAGATTGAAATACTATACTAGTGCTTCATCAGACAACCTTGTTTTACATAGAATTCCTGCACAACTGTATCTTTTCTTCTGTTTGGAACAAAACTTTTCAGACTCCTGCCATTCTAGGCCAACACCTTATCCTTTTCGGCGGAGCCCGCTTCCCTTTGACAGCCGGGCAGGTAGATAAAGGCCTTTTACGACGCTATTTTGCCGGATTCGGCTGGGCGGTGTGAAATAACGGCTTTTTAGGCACTAACGATACACTACCCTAACATGAAAGAAGAATATGGTTAAAAATGGGGGCCCTAAGTATAAATTCCTGCAAAAGGTCAGGCTTTCCGGCTGGTACTAACGCCTGAGAGGAGTCTAACGGCTGTAGCAGCCGCTATTTAACGAAAAGTAGCCCTTTCGAAATTCTAACGGTTGTGAGCGCCGTTATTCCCCTGGATTCTCGCCTTAACAGCCTGTTTATGCGAAAATAGGCGCCGTGGCGACCGTTAGAATGGGAAGTCGGCGTTTTCAGGACAAATAACGGCTGAGGCAACCGTTAGCGTTAATTTCGTCTTTCTTGCAAGGCTGCTCATGCGACGGAGGTTAGGGAAATGGGGGCGCCGGATCCAACTCGCCACACCGAGGCGACAAGTTTCAAAATAAGCAGCACCCTGTCAGGTTTGATGCAACTTCAGTGCTTTTTAGGGTCTTATTTTGGGAAAAAGCAGGCCAAACCCTGATTTCGGTGCCCGCAACAGGGAAATAAGGCCTTTTTTGACCGCTATTATCCCCGTGAGGCCGAGTCGGGCCGAAATAGCGGCCATAAGACCGCTATTACAGCGGGCGGCTAGGGAAATTGCGGACTTGGATTGAGATGTTCTGTGTGCTCGAGACTGCGTGCTTATGGAGTACCTTACTCCTGAAGCAGAGAATTCCCATTTTCTCCTACTGCGATGGCTGATGGGGCACTAGGTCTAGAACTGGACGCCGGATTCCGCTTTGGCCCAGGTTTTTTTCCAGGACCGGGTTACCGCGTAAAAAACAAGCGTCGTGAGCAGCACGATCGAGCCGACGACCAAAAATCCGGCTACCTGGGAGCCTGTCGACTGCTTGAGCGGACCGAGGACGTACGTCGGGAGCAGATAGCCGCCCAAGCCCCCGGCGGCGCCGACGATGCCGGTGATCACCCCGATTTCGCTGGAGAACCGCTGCGGAATAATCTGAAATACCGAGCCGTTCCCCATGCCGAGGCAGGCCATCATGATGCTGGTGTAGATCAGCATAACCACAAAAGAATCCGGCATGGTGGCGATGGCAAAGGCGCTGGCGGCAATGACGCTGTAGAGTACGAGCAGAAGCCGCATGCCGCCGATTTTGTCGGCGATCCATCCGCCCAAGGGTCGGAAGAAGCTGCCGGCGATCACGGTGATGGTCACGAGATAGCCGACCTGAATTTTGGTCAGACCGCCGGGGTGTACATGGTCGCCATAGACGTCGTAAAAGAAAATGCTCGCATAGTTGGCGAAGCCGACGAACCCGCCGAAGGTGATCGCGTAGAAAATCGAAAACCACCAGGTGTCGGGATACTTAAAGACGCCGAGATAACTCTTGAGCGGCTTGGGCGCGGGGCGGCCCGGCGCGTCTTTCGCCATAAGGGTGTAGGCGATCATCACGGCCACCAGCGGGATCAACGCAAAGCCGAATACGCTGTGCCAGCCGTAAGCCTCGGCGATCTGCGGCCCGAAAAAGGTCGCGAGCGCCGTGCCGCTGTTGCCGGCGCCCGCGATGCCCATCGCCAGCCCCTGGTATTGCGGCGGATACCAGCGGCTGGCCAAGGACAGCGATACGGCGAAGCTGGCCCCGGCGAAGCCGAGCAGAAAGCCGATCATCTGCATCTCCAGCAGGCTGCTTCCGCCGAGCCAGCCCCAGATCAGGGGGATCAGGGTCAGGGACATGCCGATCAGGCCGGCCTTTTTGCTGCCGATGCGGTCCGCCAGGATGCCCATCGGGATGCGGAAGATCGAGCCGCCGAGGATGGGAATGGCGACCATCGCCGCTTTTTGCGTATCCGAAAGGCCGAAGTCCTTCGTGATGAAGAGCGCCAGCGCTCCGCACAGCACCCAAATCATAAAGCTGACATCAAAGTACAGAAATGAAGAAAGTAAACTCGGGAAATGGCCGGCTTTGCGAAAGCTTTTTGCATCCATGGTGAACATCCTCCTTTTTCCAATTCAGTGGGTTGCATGAATCCTGCTGCCTTCTATCCATAATGTTATGTTAATTTACATTCCCTCCTCAGTTAGGTGTTTAAAAGCAAAAAGAGACCGACACCCGAAACCCGCATCCTGATGAAGAATGCGATTCCCGTTTATCGGCCCCATTGCCATGCGCAGCCACGCCCTTGTGGCTGACTCTGCTTATTTTGTTGTAAATGATGAGGGGGGTCTATCCGGCCACGGTCGTTGTGGGGATAGACCTGGAAGTCTAATAAGCTCAATATAAATTCAAATGATTTAAATGTCAATATTGATGACATATAAATTTAAAATAATAGCGTATTCGGTAGTTTGAGTTTACTTTTATGTTAGATAATATAACATGTTATAGGGTGCACGATAGAGACAGACTCTGGAAAAAACCATCATTTTGCATGATCCGCTTTTGAACCGGAATAATATACATCATTACGAGATAGGAGCGGAAAGATGGACATCCTTAAGTTGTTGAGATCCTTAAGCAAAGCGGAGCCGACAAAGAATCAGAGCGCACCTGCCCGAGACGATCAGGCGGATTCGCTCGCTGCCGCTGTCTCCGCAAATGAACAGGTGTTTAAGCAAATCTTTGCCGACTGTTCCGATATCGTGTTCCGTTCGGTTACGATTCATGGACAACCTCGCCTGCTTCTGATTTACTTCGATGGGCTGGTGAACGCCAATATACTGGATCAGGTCGTACTAAAGCCGATGATGTTCGAAGGCCTGCCGCTCGGGACGGAGAGTGCCGATTTGCCAGGAGCCCTTATCGAAGAACAACTTCTGGCGATAGCCCAGGTAAAGACGGCTCATCGGGTCAGTGAGGTCGTCGAAGGGATTCTGAAAGCCAATATCGCCGTTTTGACAGATGGAGAGAATAAGGCGTTGCTCACCGATCTTAGCGGATTCGAAAAACGGGCGATCGAAGAACCGACCGCCGAACTGTCCGTCCGCGGACCGCGGGATGGATTCACGGAAACGTTGCGAACCAACACCAGCCTGATCCGCCGACGCATCCGCAGTGAAAAGCTCAAAATGGAATCGCTCGCCATAGGTGAATTCACCCGGACCGATGTCGTCATTGCCTACCTGGAAGGTGTCGTCTCGGATTCGGTTCTGGAGGAAGTCCGCCGCAGAATTCGGCGCATTCAAATTGACGGGGTACTGGAATCGGGCTATATCGAAGAATTCATTGAAGATGTGCCTTGGTCCCCGTTTCCCCAGATTCAAAACACGGAGCGGCCCGATGTCGTCTGTTCCAGCCTGCTTGAAGGCAAGGTCGGCATTCTCGTCGACAACACTCCGTTTGTGCTGATCGTTCCGATGACCTTTTGGTCCGGATTACAGGCGGTGGAGGATTATTACGAACGGTTTCTTTATACGACTTTCGTTCGCCTCATTCGCTATTCCCTATTAAATATTTCTCTGTTGCTTCCGTCTTTGTACGTCTCGCTTTCCACCTTTCATCAGCAGCTTATTCCTACCGATTTGCTCATCAGCATCGCCGCGGCCAGGGAAGGCGTCCCGTTTCCTACGGTTGTCGAGGTCATACTGATGGAGTTTATGTTTGAAGGCCTTCGCGAAGCGGGTATCCGTCTGCCGAAAACGATCGGTTCGGCCGTCAGTATCGTAGGGGCTCTTGTGATCGGGCAAGCCGCCGTACAGGCCGGCATCGTATCGGCCACGGTCGTGATTATCGTAGCTACAACGGGTATTTCCTCATTTGCCATACCGCGATATAATCTCGGGACGGCGTACCGGATGCTCCGCTTTCCCGTTTTGATTTTGGCTGGGATCCTGGGCTTATACGGGGTCATTGCGGGCGTTTTTATCATAGCCATCCATCTCCTCGGCCTTCGTTCATTTGGGATTCCTTACATGAGTCCGATGGCCCCGCAAATTCCCGGAAGTTTGAAAAATGTTCTCATCCGTGCGCCCAGATGGAGCATGACCGACCGTCCCCCGCTCAGCTCCGGGGCGAACCAAAAGCGCGTGCCGCAAGGTCAGCGGCCGGGTCCAAGACGAGGGAGAGAGGAAAGATGAACCGGAGACGAACGAGTTGTTTGATTTTGCTGACCATGCTGCCTTTATTTTTAACGACGGGGTGTTGGGGTAGTTCGGAGGTCGACGAGCTTGCCCTTGAGCTGGCATGGGGCATCGACGAAGCAAAAAACAAGGGGGTTCTGATAAGCGCGCAAGTGATCATCCCGTCGCAAATCAGCAGTGTACAGGGACAAGGCGGCGGAAGCGGAGGGGGCCAGGGCAAATCCTATTTCGTTGTGAACGGCATCGGAAGGGACACGCTGGATGCGGTCCAGCAAATGCAAACCAAGCTTTCGCGGCAAGTGTTCCGCGGCCACCGGCGGATCATCGTGATTGGAGAACCGCTCGCTAGAAAAGGCATCAAAAATATTTTGGATACGTATACCCGGGATCCGAATCTCAAGTTGAGAAGCGATGTATTTATCGTCCGAGGCGGAACCGCCAAAAATTTTCTGGAGGTTTCCTACCCACTGGAGAAAATCCCCGGCCTCGGGGCTTTACAAGAATATGACCAGACCGGGACGATGCAGGAAATGGGGTTAATTAACTTGATGATTTCCGCGGCCAGTGAAGGTAGCTGTGTGGCCTTGCCGGTCATTGCGATCGGTTTTGACCCGTCCGCGCAAGGAGGGGATGAGCAGCAAGATGACTCCAATGCGAATGGGTTCCATATTGCCGGAACCGGGATTTTTAACAAGGATCTGAAATTGCTCGGGTTCTTGAACGTGCCCGAGGGCCGAACGCTGCGGTGGATTAAAGGGCAACTAAGAAAACTGGTGGTTACGGCAAACATACCGGAAGATGACGGCTACGTCAGTATGGATATGAACAAAATAGGCAGCAAGATTCAGCCGATGTTTGAAAACGATAAAGTTAAAATCCGGGTCAAGTTAACTGGACAAGGTATGATACGCGAAAACAACACCGGTCTGGATCTCACGCAAACCCGTCATATTGCACTCGTTAAAGAGGCGCTGGAGAAACACATTGAAGAGCAAGTTCTGCGAACCATTCAGAAGGTCCAAAAAGAGTTTGGGGCAGATGTTTTCGGATTTGGCGAAACCATCCACCGGAAACACTTATCCCGCTGGAAAACCTTAAAGAACAACTGGAACAAAGAGTTCCGTGAGGTCGAGATTTCCGTCAAAGCGGATTTGTCGATCCGGCGGATCGGCGTAACGGGAGCATCGCTGCAACTGGAAGAAGACAGCATCCAAAAATAAACGGATCACTTTTTTAGCGCCTTTTGCCGGATCCACGTTACAATAAGCAGCAGCGCCGGCAGGACCAAAAACAGCGGGACCCAGAAATAAGGAACCAATATTTTAAAATGCTGGTAATAGATATGCTCGGCGATGTTTTTCGACATGGTCATTCCCAGGAACAAGGCGATGGCGGCAGCCGGGATGACAAGCGCGCGGTAATTTTTCATCTTCTTCAGCTGCTGGATGCCTTTGAGCGCCGCGAGTATGTTGATCGTGCTCTTTATTAAAGCCGTCGCGAAAAAATATAGAACTCCGAACATCTGCAAGTTCTCGATGAATTTTCCTATGCTGATCATACTCAGTAGGGTGTAAAGCGGATAGAGAAAACGCGAAAACAAATCTCCATAAACCAGAACCGCCAAAAAATCAAAACAGGTGATCATCAGTCCGGCCAATAAAGTGGCGAGAAAGGTGCTTTTTGCAACCTTATCCCGGTTTCGTACATCCGGCCAGAACATGGCTAAGGCAAGGGTTTCCCCAAACGGCTGGGTGATCCCGTTTGGATAAACCACCTTCCAGATGGGACCCCATCCCTCCTCCAACACCGGTTGGATATAATCGAAATGCAATACATCCGACCCGATGAGCAGGATTGTCTCCGTAATGAACATAAGGATGACGACGGGAAAAATTAATTCCCCCAACCGCGCGACAATCTCAATGCCGCCAAAGGCGCAATAGGCGATAACAATGGCAAATAACCCCGTAAATACAATGGGCGGCGCTCCTGGCAAGATGGTGGTTGAAACCATATCTCTCACATCCGCAATAATTCGGCCTACAAGATACAAATACATGAGCGGGTACAGCAGCGCAATCGGTGTCCCGATCCAGCGGCCCAGTTGGGCGGGAAACCATTCGACCAGGGATAACCCCGGGTTCATGCGCGCCAAAGTGGTATATATCCAAATCACGCAAAAGCCAAGACCTAATGAAACCAGGTTGCTGATCCACGCATCCCTACCGGCCAAGCCGCCGAATCCAAAAATAATGGTCGTTCCTAATTGAAAAATGAAAGTAATCGTGAACAGTTGGTACTTGGATATTTTGTAGGTCATATCCCCCCACTACCTCCTTCAGAATCCAACATAGAGAAAGGTGCGGTATTTATTGTATCCATAGGGGGGATATAACAAACTTTGCGGGCAAAAGCTCGCAAGCGTTTTTCCGGATCGGGGAGAGAAGCCTTGCTTACATGAAATCAAAAAAGTACCGCATCACATGCAGGAACACCGGCGAGGTGTAGGTGAGGCTGTCGACCAGGCCGAGGTAGCTTTTTCTCAGGGCGTGGGATTTGTCGTCGTCGCCGATCAGCAGATCCCGCTTGAGCACGGAGATGGTCAGGCTGCCGAAAAAGCCGCTCAGGCTGATTAACATGCCGAAAAAGAGGCTGGTCTTCAGGGTCAGCGGCGTCAGGTAAGGGTGGATCAAAAAGGAAGCGGCCGTGGTGGCGACAAACGCGCAGACGAAGCCCTCCCAGGTCAGATTGGGGTTCGCGGTCGGGACGACTTTTCTTTTGCCGAAGTACATCGAGGCCAGGTAATGAATAATATCATTGAGCTGTGTCAGAACGACGAGGAACAGTACCAACCCCGCTCCATACTCCGGCGTGGCATACCGGAAATAGGCCAGATGGCTGAGGCCAAACACCATCAGCATGAGGCCCCACTGCACGCGGCTGACGCTGCGTACAAAACCGACGGTCCCCTTGTTGATCAGGCGCGGGAGCGGGAGAAAGAGGAAGACGTACACCGGAATAAACACGATAAACATCCCGTACCAATCGGTGTAGATCCAATAGAACTGTACCGGAATCGACAGATACGCCCACAGAAAAATCCGGCGGTCGGCCTTTCTCGACCGGATCATCGAGAAGTACTCTTTTAGCGCAAAAAAGGCCAGCACCATCAGCGACAGCAGTGAAACGACCGCATTGAACTGCGTGGCGAGGCACAGCACCAGAAACATGCCCCACCAGTCCCGGAGGCGAAGGCCGATAGCCTCATAATCTTCTTGCCCGGAGCGGCGCTTGGACTGGACGTAGTAAATGACATGTATAGCGGTTAAAACCATAAAAATCACCAGAAGTGTAATCAGCGAGCTATTCATCAGATTAATCCTCCTTGCCCTGCTGAGGGCCCGGGATTCCTTAATAGGGATCCTATGTTATTATGAAGGAATAGTTCAAACTTGATAAGGGGAAATTTCGTAAATGGCAGAGGAACGGAATCGGTCGGTTTACATTTTGCTGACGAATACGGGAACGCTTTTCACCAAGATGATCAAAGGCTACACCCGGGCACCCTATAATCATGCGTCGATTTCCTTTAACCGGGAGCTTTCGGAGCTTTACAGCTTCGGGAGGAAGAACCCGAACAATCCGTTGAACGGCGGGTTCGTCAAGGAAGACATCAAGACGGGCACCTTCAGCAAATATCCGAACACGACCTGCGTCATCTATGAGCTTAAAGTATCGGACCGCGAAGTCGAGAAGATGAAACGGGTGCTGCAACTTTTCATACGGAAGCGGCAAAAGTATTTGTACAATATTCTCGGGGTCATCGGCATTGCGCTTCAGGAGCCCGTCGAATTCAGTAATTCTTATTTTTGCTCGCAGTTTGTCGCGGAAATTTTGGAGCGCTCGGGGATCAAGCTCTGGAATAAGCTGCCCGCGCTGGTGACGCCGGATGACTTCCGGCAGAGCGAATCTCTTCGACTGATCTATGAGGGGAAATTGAGCGAATATGATCCTCAGGCCTTTGACAATCCCCAGTAAATCACTTATATTAAAATTAAACCAAATAGTTCTCCTAAAGGGGAGTAGCTTTTACAACATTGCCGTCATTTCGGAGGCTTCAATCTCCCGGCTTTGTTGGCAACGATGAATGATTGACGTTGTTAGCAAGACCTTTGCCCGCTATGAGGTAAAGGTCTTTTCTTGTTTTATGGACCTTTGCCGCGGAAGGCAAAGGTCTTTTATTTTTTTACTATAAAAATGGGAGAGAGGGAACTGATATGGAACTGTCGATGTTGTTGGAATACGGCTGGGTACTGCTGCTTCTGGTCGTACTGGAGGGATTGCTTGCGGCGGATAACGCGCTGGTGCTGGCGATTATGGTCAAGCATCTTCCCGAAGCGGAGCGCAAAAAGGCGCTTTTTTACGGGCTGCTGGGCGCGTTCGTGTTTCGTTTGGCTTCCTTGTTCGTCATCTCGTTTCTGGTGGACGTGTGGCAGATTCAGGCCATCGGCGCGCTGTACTTGTTGTTCATCAGTATCAACCACATCGTAAGAAAATTGGCGTTTAAAAACAGGAAGAACGACAAGGTCGAGGGGGAGAAGAAGCAATCCGGGTTCTGGGCTACCGTTCTTAAAGTGGAGCTGGCGGATATCGCGTTTGCGATCGATTCGATTTTGGCGGCCGTGGCGCTGGCCATGACGCTTCCCAACACGCAGCTTCCTTCGATCGGCGGCATGGACGGGGGCAAATTCATCGTTGTGTTCTTAGGAGGCTTCATCGGGCTGGTTATCATGCGGTTTGCCGCCAATTTATTCGTGAAGCTGCTGCACTCCCGGCCGGGCCTGGAAATTGCCGCGTTCGCCATCGTGGGCTGGGTCGGCGTGAAGCTGGCGGTTTTGACGCTGGGGCATGAGGAAGTGGGAATTATTTCGCATGAATTTGCTCACTCGACCCTTTGGAAGCTGATTTTCTACATCGTGCTGATCGTGATCGGCGTAGCCGGCTGGTTCCTGACCAAGGAACAGGCGAAGGAGCAGGTGGAGGAGCGATCTGCGGCGGAGTGATCCGGCCAAAGAGAATAGGAGGACCTTTCGCCGGATAGCTTTCAAGTTACCGGGGGATGCCTGCAAGCTTTAAAACGCGAAATAGCGGCCCAAAAGACTGCTACTTCGGCGGGCGGTTAGGGAAATTGCGGGGTGCCGGATTCAGCCAGCTACGCCGAGGCGAAAAGTCTTAAATAGGCAGCACCATGCTAACCAATTTTTTTGATGACCACAAAAGGAACCCCCGTCACCAGGACGCCGGGTTTCTTTTTTTTGGAATGGGACTTTTCCGAATCACGGGATTATGATACGATCGAACCAAACTTATTAAACATGTTTAATAAGTCCTAACTTATACAGTCGTGGAACGGGAGGTTGATCTCTTGAATGACAAGCCCGCCACCCCCAAGGAGATGAAAAAGGTGATTCTCGGAGCGATCCGCGGGGCTCTTTTGACGAGGGGGAGCGCAACAAAGAAGGAGCTGAGCGGCAAGCTGGGGATCAGTTTTCCGACGATCGGCAAATTTCTGGATTCCATGGAAAAGGAGGGGGAGCTTCTTTTTGTCGGCATCGACGAATCCAGCGGCGGACGAAGGGCAAAACGCTTTGCCTATAATCCCGAGTATATGCTGGGGCTGGCGGTGATTCTGGAAAAAGTGGATACGTTCTACACCGTCTATAACTGCCAAGGAGAAGTGAAGGATCAGGGGCGGCTCCCGAGCGCGCTGACGGAAGATATGTCGGCCTTTGCGGACCGGGTGGACGTTATTCTGAACGCGCATCCCCGAATCCGCTCGCTGTCGGTCGGCGTGCCGGGCTCGGTCAACAACGGCCGGATTATTTACATACCGGACTTTGACCGGCTTCAGCAGTTCGAACTGAAGGCGTATCTGGAGTCCCGCTTCGCGCTGCCTGCGGTTGTGGAGAACGACATGAACGCCGCCGCACTGGGATACCACAGCAAACTCGGCGGCGATGGACGGGAGGGTCCCGTATCGCTCGTTTACATTTATTTCGGCCAAAACGGCCCCGGCGCGGGCATTCTCATCAATGGAGAAGTGGTGCGCGGGAGCACGTTTTTTTCCGGGGAGGTTTCTTTCATTCCTCAATATGAGGATCGTAACTTCGAACAGGCTTTGCGGCAGGCCAAAGGGCCGGACCGCTCGAGACTGGGGGAAGTCGGCGTGGATGCGGTTGGACGGCTGATCGCCACCTGCGCGGCGATCGTGAACCCGCATACGGTGGTGTTTTGCGATAACGAGGTCGACGAGGCCCTGCTTACGAAAATCGCGGCCCGCAGTGCCGCCTATATTCCCGAAGAGCATCTGCCCGGCCTGGTGATGAGCGATTGGAAGCGGGACTACTTGAACGGGCTGCAGCATTTGGGGCTGAGCCTGATGATCTCGACGGTGGGCGTCGATTAATTCATGGAATAGGAGTATAGGAGAATAGATATGGCTACGTTTTTCTTGATTATTATTTATCTGGCTTTTATCAGCCTGGGGCTGCCGGACTCTTTGCTGGGGGCCGCCTGGCCCGTCATGCGGCCGGATTTCCGTGCCCCTTTGGATACGGCGGGAATGCTGTTTATGATTGTCGCGGCGGGGACGATCGTGTCCAGTTTGGCGAGCGGGGCGGTGCTGAAGCGGTTTGGCACGGGAAAAGTGACGCTGGTCAGCTGCCTCATGACGGCCGGGGCCTTGCTCGGATTCTCGCTCTCCCCTTCACTGTTCTGGGTGATTCTCTGCACGATTCCGTTGGGTCTTGGGGCGGGCTCCGTCGACGCCGGGCTGAACAATTACGTGGCGGCCCATTACAAGGCGCACCATATGAGCTGGCTCCACTGCTTTTGGGGCGTTGGCGCCACGCTGGGGCCGATCATTATGGCCGGGTTCATCTCGGGAGGAACTTCGACTTGGAGAGACGGTTATTTGACGGTGTCCCTCATTCAGTTTGCGTTGGTCGTCATCCTGCTCTTTACGCTGCCCCTTTGGGACCGCGTGGCCCGGAGCGGCGGGGCCAATTCGGCCGGGAAGCAGGAAGAATCGGCGGGTTCACCGGAAGGAGACGACGATGGGCGGCCGCCCGACAACCCGCTCCGCATTGGGGGAGTCAAGCTGGCCCTCGTGTCCTTTTTGTTCTATTGCGGCGTCGAAGCGACGGTAGGCCTGTGGGGAAGCAGCTATTTGGTTAACGAAAAAGGGTTGTCCGCCTCCCTGGCCGCCCAATGGGTTTCCATATACTATGCGGGGATTACGATCGGCAGGTTTATTACCGGATTCATTACGTTCAAGCTGAGCAACCGGACCTTGATCCGGGGAGGCCAGGCGATCGCCTTGGCCGGAGCCGCGCTGCTCGTGCTGCCTCTACCGGCAGGGGCTTCCCTGGCGGGCTTCCTGATTATCGGCCTGGGGCTCGCGCCGATTTATCCTTGCATGCTGCACGAAACCCCGGTGCGCTTCGGAAAAAAACACGCCCAAACCATCATGGGTTATCAGATGGCCGTGGCTTACACGGGCAGCACATTTATGCCGCCGCTGCTCGGTTTCGTGGCTTCCCGGACGACGATGGGAATGTTTCCGTTTTATGTCGTGCTTTCCGCGCTGGCGATGCTTTTGTTTTCGGAACGATTGAACGCCTTTTTGAAGAAGCGTAATGAACTAAGAGGGCAAGCCGCCCCTGCATCCTCCACATTACACGGAAAAGAGGTGTGACGATGTTCAGAGCGACAGAGGATCAGGAGTACTATGAATTTTTAAGCCCTACGCTGCTCCCGAAGGCTTCGGGGTTTCTATGGAATGAGAACATGATGATCCATCTGAACTGCCGCGGTTATGCGGTGGCCCAGTTCATGCAGCCGGAACAGCCTTATTATGCGCATCACCGGGCCGTTTTGTCTATGTAAAGGATGAGGAGACCGGGGAAGTGTTTTCCGCGCCTTATGAGCCCGTGCGGTTCCCGGCGGACCGCTATGTTTTTGCCGTGGGCAAGAGCCGGATCAAGTGGACGGTGGTCTGCAAGGGCGTGGAGATCGAAATGAGCTTGAGCCTGCCGAAGGAAGAGCCGATCGAGCTTCGGCGCCTCAAGGTTAAAAACCTGTCGGATCGGCAGCGGAAGCTGAGCGTTTATCCTTACTTTACGGTCGGTTATATGTCCTGGAGTGAAGCGGGAAACCGGCATACAGGAGCCGAAAGTATATACCGGCGGCGTGAAGGTGGAAGACGGTATCCTCCGGGGGCTGCAGCCGGGAACGGAAGTCCGGGTGACCGTCAAATTGCCGGCGATGGGTAAAATCATTTTGAGTCGAAGCGGCTGTGAGAGGAAGGGGCTTGGGCATTTAACGGGAAAATCTCCCGTTAATCCGGGGCAGTCGGCTCGCGGGCAGCAATTATCGGGAAAACCTCCCGTTAATTTGAGGCGCAGAGGTCCAATCGCGCTATTTGGGCAGAAATAGCGGGAGGAACTCCCGCTAAAAGGGCCGAGGGAGTGGAAGGGGTCAACATTAACGGGGGAAATTCCCGATAATGTCCCAGTCTCAGCCGCACGTTGGGCCTCGACCCGCTCCCCTGGCCCAAATACAAGTTACGGATACCGGTGGCGTGGCGAGACAGTGCGTAATGCGGCTGAAAGGGGCTGGCGCTCTTTAAGCACCTTGGCGTTTCGGCTCATCAGCGCCGTATCGCTCACCTTCCACGTGTGTCCTTTGGAACGCTCCTGGCGAATAGCCAGAAAATTCGCGGGACTTCCCGCGAAGATACGATATCCCTTGGCGCGGCTGTTCGCACAAAACTTGACGCATTCCCCCCGATTCAAGCGGGGAAAGCCGCCCCGTCCGAATACGCTCCGCTTTACGAGAAGGGTCGCGCCCTGAACAAGGGGAACCTTCTGATTCGCCTTGTTCGGGTATCGCAAAAGCAGCCGCTTTTTTCCGCTGAGATACATGTAGTGCGCTCTTTTGCCCACGATATCGGCCTTAGTGGTTAACATGGTGCGGACGCTGTCCGCCAAATACGCGGGTGCGTAATAATCGTCGTCGTCAAATTTGGCGATGAGGCCGTATCTGGCGAGCTTTACGCCATAATTCAAGCAGGCCCCGAGCGGAAGCCGCCCCGGTTTGCGATAGACCCTCACATTTTTGTGGGCTTTCGCGGCCTCCACATAACTGTCGATACGGAGCTTGTCATTGTTTAAGATAATGATAAGCTCTTTTTTGGCGTATTTTTGCCGGGCGTAGTTTTCAAAAAGTGTCTTCAGGCATTCCGGCCGTTTGGTGCAGGTGATGATCGAAACGGCGTTTTGGCTGACAGCCAGGGGCGCTCTCGCTCGCTTCAAGATCGTCTCCCCCTCGGAGGCTTTTGTACATACTTTTTGTAATCGCGGACATGCGGAATTTTTCGATGGTGGGCAAGCAGTTCTTTATCGCTGATGATCCAAGTATGGTTTGCCGAGTTCTTCCGGCGGATGGCGACGAAATTGTATCTCCCTGCGGAATAGACTTTGAAGCCGCGTTTTTTGCTGCGCAGGCAAAAGAGGTCATCCTCGCCCACACTCCGGTTGGGAAACGGTACCTTGTTCAGAACATCCTTTTTGATGAGCAGGGTGGCTCCGGGAAGCTTGGTCACGGGGCGGTTCTCGTCCTGCGGAAAGCGCAGGAGGAGCGTTCGGGAACCGCGCAAATACATATAGTGGGCCCGTTTGCCGATGACATCCGCCTTGGTTCTGTGCAAAGCCTGAAGGCTTTCCGTCAAATAGAAGGGGGCGTAGTAGTCATCATCGTCGAACTTGGCGATGTAGCGGTACCTGGCCTTTTGGACGGCGAAGTTCAGGCAAGCGCCGAGAGTGGATTGCTCCGGCAAGCGGAACACGGATATATTCCGGTGTTTGCGGGCCAATTTTTCGTAAGGCGCAAGCGGAATATTATTTTTATTAATGATGATGATCAGCTCTTTGGCCGGATAAGACTGCCGCAGGTAGTTTTTGATCAGGCTGTTCATGTAGCTCCGCCGATTGGTGCAGGTAATTACAGAAACCCCTTGGGTTTTCGCGGATTTCGCGGAGTTGGTTTTACCGGTTCCCATAGCATCGCACCCCTTATCTATCGATAGTAGAATCTCTCGTCTTGTTACCATATGTGAAGGACGTGCGGGAGGAACGGCATCCCCACAGACGCAGGGGAAATGGGGCGGGTACACCTTAAAGGGAGAGGAAAAGAGCCTTTTTGAGAGACAGGGGCGTTCATGGTCTGTTCAAATTTGGCTGCTAAGATCCCTGTATTCGGAAAATATAGAGAGGAGGAACCGGTTCATGTCTTGGGCGGAGTGGGGGTTATTTGTGACGGGTGTCGGAGGGATTGGTTTTCTTCTGGCGTCCGCACGGATGCGATGGCGGGAGAAACGGGTATCGGCCTGGATCGGTCTAACGGTTATGTTAGGGCTTATGATCGCTCATGCGGGAATTGACGGACTGAAATGGAAGTGGGGGCCGTTTTATGCTTTGCTGTTGGTGCTCGTTTGCCGCCTGGGTTTTATGGTCTACCGCAAGGAGGAGTCCGAGCCGCCAAAGAAGCGGAGAGGCGCCCGTCTCCGGGTGGTGTTGGGCATCGCAGGCCTGATGTATGCCGGACTAAGCTTTTACGTCGGGCGTTCCTTGCTGCCCGCGATCTCATTGGATACGCCAGGCGGTCCTTACGCGGTCGGTACCACCGCGTTCCATTGGAAGGACGCTTCCCGGGAGGAGACGTATACCGCGGAAAGGGACGACCACCGGGAGATTCAGGTCCGCCTTTGGTATCCGGCTCAAGTTTCGTGGGACGCGGCCAAAGCCGACTACGGCTTCTCATCGGTACCCGGGGGAAAGCGGGGGGAGGCGCCTTTTCTGTTTCACATTATCGCCCAGTCCAACCGGAACGCGAAGGCTCATGCCTTTCCGGACGCGCCTCTATCCCCGAGGGAGGAGGCCTATCCGGTCGTCGTATTTGCACCGGGGTACGGGGCTTCGAATTTTATGTATGCCACTTTTGCGGAGGAGTTGGCCAGTCAGGGATACATCGTAGCGGGCATCCAGCATCCTTACTTTACCCTGTTTCCGACTCGTCTTTCCGGCGGCCGGGTTGCCGCCGGCATGTTTGATGCCGGCGCTGCGGGGGATTGGGCGCTGTCGGAGAAGCTAATCCGGCAAATTTTGGTGAAGGATGTGCGATTCGCCATAGATCGGTTGGAGCTGTTGAATCAGGGCGCCGGCAAAGAGGATGGATCGGGCGGGGCCCCCTATTTTGCCAGTCGGATGGACTTCTCCCGACTCGGCATCATGGGGCATTCCTTTGGCGGCACGGTGGCGGCCCAAACGATGGATGAAGACCCCAGAATCCGGGCGGGGATCAATATGGACGGCTTTCTTTACGGAAAAAGACTGGATAACGGCCTGGACCGGCCCTTTATGTATATGTTTACCGGATTGACGGACCGGTTTGAGAAAATGGGTCTGACGGAAGCCGAGTGGGGCGGTCAGCAAACCTTCGCGTTCCCCTCGGTGGAGGAATACGCCGCCATGGCCCGCGAGCAGGCGGAAAGGCACCGTTTGCTGCTGCAAAACGGCGGTTATAATGTGCTTTTCCCCAAAGCCGATCATTTTGACTTTTCCGATACGCCGCTATACTCTCCGCTCCTCGGCAGCGGACATACCCGGGAACTGCACGATACGGTGAATGAACTGGCGCTCGCCTTTTTTGAGCGGCATTTGAACGGACGCGAGAGCGCGCTTCTCCAAAAGACGGACGCCAAGCTGTACTCGCTCGAGGTTGTAGATTTTGAAAAATAGGAACGGTCCGATGTTTCGACTTCCGGTATAATGAACTTACTTGTTTGTTTATTTATAAGGGGGGCAAGGCCATGAATAAAACGGACCGGATGCTCGCGATCCTGATGGAGCTGCAGCGCAGGGAGGTTACCCGGGCCGAGGACCTGGCGGCTACCTTTGAAACCAGTGTGCGGACGATTTACCGGGACATTCAGGCGCTGAGCGAAGCGGGGGTTCCTTTGGTCGGGGCGCCGGGTCGGGGATACTCTTTGATGGAGGGTTACTTTCTCCCTCCGATTAGCTTTACGGCGGAGGAAGCCGTGGCGCTGCTCATGGGAACGGACCTGGTCCAGCGCATCTTTGACGCGGAATATGGGGCGAAGGCGGAGATGTCGCGCCGGAAGATCGAGGCGATATTGCCGGAGCGGGTGCGAAGCGAAGCGGCCCGGGTCAGGGATACGATGAAGCTGCCTCAATTGGGGGCGTATGCAAGGCTTCATTCCGAGAAGGCCTACGTGGAAATGCTGCGCGGAGCGGTGTTGGAGGAGCGAAAGATTCGGTTCGGCTACTCGAAAAAAATCCCCGGCCCCGACGGAAAACGGCAAAGTGTGCGCACGGTCGCGCCTTATGGCCTCGTTTTTAACCAAGGGGCCTGGACCCTGGTTGCTTATTGCGAGTTGCGGCGGGAAATCCGCCATTTTCGGGTTTCCCGGATGAGTGGGCTAACCGTGCAGCCGGACTCTTTTCAGAAACCGTCCGATTTTAATCTGCAGGCCTATACTCCGCCCGACGACCGTAATCTGCGGATTCGAATCCGGGTGAACCCCGGAGCGGCCGACAGGGTAAGGGAATCCCGCAATTATTATTGGGAGGCGGAGGAAGAACTGCCGGACGGCCTCCACGTGACCTTCCGGGTCCGCCAACCCGAGGAATTGCTGCCCTGGCTGCTGGGTTTTGGAGCCGGTGTGGTCGTGCTGGAGCCGGAATCCCTGCGCAAGCGGGTCCGTGAGGAAGCCGAAAACTTGTTAAAGCGCTACTGACATACTGCTGTCAGTAGCGCTTTTGTATAGTGGGATCATCTCAATTAAAGGAGCTGCATCTCTCTTGAACTTGAATATGAACTCTACTAAAGAAATTCTGCTTCGTTTCGAATCCCTGGTCGACGGTTACATCCGTGAACTGGACGGATTCACGATGGAGCAGTTGCTTCAAAAACCGGAGGATGGCGGTTGGTCGCTTGGACAGATGTACCAGCATTTGATCCAATCGGCGCTCTATATGCACTTGGCCAATGCCGAAACTTGCCTGCGGGGAACCGCGGATCCCGCCTTGGCGCCCGCCGGATTAACGAAGGAAGGGAACGCGGTGTTCGCTCAAGGCGAGTTCCCGCCGATTCGGATCCAAGTACCGCCATCCCCGCAGTATACCCCCAAGGCGCCGGAGAGCAAGGAGTCCTTGGTGGAGGGGCTGAACCGGGTGGTCGTGCGTATGGGGGAACTCGAGCCGGCGCTCGCGGGCGCATCCCTGCGGCAGGGAGTTGCGCATCCGCGTTTTGGCGTCTTAACCGCCGGAGAGTGGTTTGCTCTCGTCCCCATGCATTACCGGCATCATCTCCGCCAGTTGGATCGCTTGAAGCAGGAGTTGGCCTCCCATGCCTAGGCTGGAGACGGAAGAGAAGCCCCGCTTCTGGATCTAGATCGGTGTAGTTTCCGCCGCGTTAGAAGGCCTCGCCTGACCCGGGGCCGTTAAACCGCTTTGGCCGTCCGGCGCGAGAGATACAGTCCGGCCAGCAGGATCAGTGCGTAGGCCCACATCAGCCAGACAAAAAAGAGATGCAAATGCGCATCGGAAATGCCGGGGAAAACGTAACCGTGGAACATTAGGGTCAACAAATCGAGCAGCATGCCGGGCACGGCGACTAGCAAAGCGGCTTTGGGACGGTCTTGGGGAGCCGTGCCCCAAAACCTGAAAAGAGCAAGCATGAGCAAAGGAATCCCTGGAATAATGAGGCCAAAAGACAACCAAATCAGGATCGTGCCGGGCTGAATGAGCTCGCCTCCCCAGAAGCGGAAGAGAAGGGTGGCGGCCAGCCACAGCAGAATTCCGGAATACGCATAGAACCGCATAAACGTACCTCCTACTCGTTAATTTTGTTGGTAGACTCGGGGATCGTGGCGAGAAGAACTTGGGACAGCTCGCTATAGATCTCCCGAGCCGGAAATTGCGGGTTGACCAAGGATTGGAGAGCCAGTCCGTCAATCAACGCATTGATAATGACGGCCCGGTACTCCAATGATTTGCCCGTGAGACCGGATCCGGGCAGAAGCCGCTCGAGCAGTGCGGTAACATGGGCATTTTCTGTTTGAAGCAGCTCGCTCAATCGCTCCCGCATCGGCGGGTTTTGCAGGCTAAGGACGACCAGCGAGTAAAATAAAGTATGATACATCGAGTCGGGCGTGCAGCGTTGAAGCGCCCCTTCCAAAAGTCGATCTATCGATTCCTTGGCATGACCCTGGTTTAACTGCGTTCGCTCCGTGTTCTCCCAGGATCGGTCGCAAAGGGATTGCACGACCTCGAACAGTAATTGTTCCTTCGTTTTAAAGTGATAATAAACGGTACCTTGAGTTACATGGGCCCCTTCGGCAACCGCTTTGAAGGTGAGCTTATCGAGCCCCTTTTCCTGAATGACCCGCTCGGCGGAATGAATGAGGTCTTGTTTCGTTACCATGTTGGGCCTGGCCATCGTCGGAAACTCCTCCTTTTGTTTTTTGAGTTATACAGATAACTAACTCGTTGATCTCTAGTTTAGCACATTTTTCCTCGCCGAGAAAGATCCGACGGACAAGCGGGGTATTAACTTCTTAAAGGCCTTATGCGGCGGCCAGGCTATGCGGGTGCCGGGGATCTAACGGTCGTTAAGCCATTTCCGCGAAAGAAATAGCCGCGTTTTCTTATACAAAAAAACCTCCGGGACCGCTAAAGCGGGTCCACGGAGGAGGCTGATTCAATAATCCGAATAAAGGATTATTCCATCCATTTTTTGTAGAGGGCGTCGAATTTGCCTTGCAGCTTCATTTCGTCCATCCACATTTCCAGGTAGCTGGCGTATACGAAATCGCCGCGCGGGATCATGTAGCCTTTTTCGCTTTTGGTGAACGGTTTGTCCGTCAATGCGGCATACAGTCTGGAATCCGCTTTGGCATAAGTCATGGCTTCAACCGTGTCGGTAATCATCACGTCATAAGTGCCGTCAGCGACCAGGTGCGGGATGTCCAGGTTGTTCTCCACAACGGTTACTTTCGCGTTCGTCAGGTGCTGACGTACGAATACTTCGTTGGTTCCACCCGGATTTACGCCGATGCGTACCGAAGGCTTGTTGATGTCTTCCAGCGTTTTGTATTTGTCCTTATCTTCGGCGCGGATCAAAGGCGCTTTACCGAAAGTTACATAGCCTTGGGAAACATAGGCGGTTTTTTGTCTGGCTGTGTTGCGGGTTACGCCGCCCGCGGCAATATCGAATTTGTCCGCTTGCAGGTCTTTCATCATGTCAGACCACGTCGTTTTAACGAAACGAACTTCTACGCCAAGGTCTTTACCCAGTTCTTTGGCGGCGTCAACGTCATAACCTTCGTATTCATTCGTTTTTGGGTTCAAGTATGTAAACGGTTTGTAGTCCCCGGTCATCCCCACGCGGATGTAGCCTCTCTCGATAATTTTATCCAATTGGGAGACAGCGGCTTTCTTCTCTTGTCCCGGCGCATTGGTTGCGGCGGATGCGGCCGATACGTGCTGTGCGGCGATCAGGTCGTGTCCTGCATAACCGGTACCTACCAGAGATAGCGTCAATGCGCCGGCAACTAATACTTTTTTCCAATTTTTCATCATGAAATTCTCCTCCGATTCTTTTCTGTGTTTTTGCGAAGCCTGCCAAATCGCGGGCTTTCGGTGACATGGTGTCTAATCACTTTGTTGCGTTCTTGCAGCAGCCATAGCCATACACGTTTCTTGTATGGCATCCCCCCTTTCAAGTCGTTCATGCTGTACTTGCTATCGGGTATCCGGGAAGGGATAATTAAATTTTGAATTTGGACAATTCGGTGCGCAGTTCCTGAGCGACGTCCTGCAGGTGTTGAACAGACGAGGTGATCTCCTCCATGGAGCGGATTTGATCCTCCGCGGCCTGTGCCGCACTCTGGGCATCCGTGGACGTCATTTGGGCGATCGATTTCATTTCTTCTACCGAAGCGCTAACCTCTTCCGAGCCGGCCGACATTTGCTGGGAAGCCGCGGTGACCTCCAGAATGTGCTCGGCGACGTTACGGGAAACGTCCAGGATGTTTGCAAATTTCTCGCGAACATTTTCGATATACGCGATTCCGGTCTTTACGTCGTTCCGGTTATCGTTCATCACCTGAACGGCATTTTGCGCCTCATCCCGAATTTCGTTGATAATCTCGGCAATCTCTTCCGTGGACTTGCTGGACTGCTCCGCCAATTTTTTGACTTCTTCGGCAACGACCGCGAAGCCGCGCCCATGCTCGCCCGCTCTGGCCGCTTCAATGGAAGCGTTGAGGGACAGGAGATTGATATGCTTTGTAATATCGGTAATGATGTTGAGAATTTCCACGATGTCCTGGGAACGGCCATGAAGACGCTCGATGGCTTCGCCCACCTTGTCGGTTCCGACGCCGATGCTGCGGATTTGATGGACCGCCTGCTCGACGACCGCGGAGCCTTCTTCGGCATGGCTGGCCGCTTGCTGGGCCACTTCCGAGACCTGTGAGGAAGATTCGGCGATTTTCACGACGCCTCCGGCCATTTCACGCATGGATTGGGAAATCTCTTCGGCGCTTGCCGCATGCGTCGTGGCACCGTCGGAAATTTGGCGAATCGAGCTGCCGATGACGTTGACGCTTTGTTTGGTTCTGTCGACCCCGTGAGATACCGATTCCGTCACATTCATGACCTGATTCGATGTTTCGGTCACCCCTTCGATCAGATGCTTGAGATGGGAGACCGTCTGGTTGAAATCCGCGGAAAGAACGGCGATTTCATCTTTACCGTGGACTAGGATATTCTTCGTCAGGTCGCCCTGAGCGACATCTTTGACAACCTCGTTCAGCTTCTGAATCGGCCGGGTCAGTTGGACCGTGAACAGGAAGGCGAGCACAAACGCTACCGTGAGAACGATAAGGGAAGTGATCAGCAACTTCTGGGTCAATTCCGAAATCGGCGAGAATTGTTCATCGGTCGGAGCGGTGACGAAGACGCCCCATTTGTAGGTCGTCGCCGCATAGGCGGCGGAATAATCAGCGTTGTTTTTTTGATATTTAAAAATCCCGGCGGCTCCCTGCAGAGCGCTTTCGTATGCTTTAACGATTTCGGGAACATTTTGCTCCTGCACTGTTTTGGTCAAAACCAATTCCTTTTCGGGGTGCCAGAGAAACTTGCCGGCTTTACTCACGAGAAAAGCATAGCCATTTTTGCCGTATTTCTGTGACGATACGGATTCTTGCACGGCGTTGATCGGAAGAGTCGATCCCATATACCCGTACTGCTTGCCGTCCTTCATCAAAGGAATAATCATGGTTACGATGTTGTTCTTCGTGCGCTTGGAGACGACGGGTTCGGAAACGACGATCTTTCCTAGGCCTTTGCCCGCTTCCTGATAGTGGACGCGATCGGAGACATCTGTGGTTTCACCAAGGAAATTGACAACGTTCTTACCGGTCAAATCGTAGGAAAAAAAGAAGGTTTCAAATTCCTTGTTCTGTTCCTGGGCCTTCTGAATCAGCTTCAGATCCTGCTCTTTGTCCCCTGTGATCAGTTTGCCGATGGATTCGACTTTGGCGATCTCGGAATCGATGAAATGATTGATTTCCGAAGCAAGGTTCGCTGCGGTCAACTGGGCTTCCTGCTTGATACTGTTCTGAAGCAGTGTAGTCGCGCTGTTATAGCTGATCAGAGACACGGCGCCCAAGCTCAACAGCAGCAATAGACAAATCAGAATGATCATTTTTTGCTTAAGTTTCAGGCTCATGCAAAAACTTCCTCCCCTATGATAGTTCCGGGGCCCTACGCGGTTACTCTCGGAATTCTGCGCAATGTCCTCTATTTGCAAATGGGACTGGAATCCTATGCTTGTGGATTTTCCTGCAAAATGTCTTGGGTATTCGGTAAGACTCCACTTAGCTGTTATCGGCAGGAGAAGTTCAAATTTCAAGCGATTTTCTGAAAAAAAGGACAAGTTTTTTTGTAAACCGCTTACAGTTTCCTGCTGCACTCCCCCCCTGAAGACCTAGTGCCCCATTAGACAACCTTGTTTTGCATAGAACTCCTGCACAACCGTATTTCTTTCTGTTTGGAACAAAATATCCAGACTTCTTCTATATTTAGGCCAACACCTTGTCCCTTTTCGGCGGGCCCGCTTCCCTTCGAAAGCCGGGCAGTAGCTGCGGTACGATGGGCTGATGGGGTACTATGTAGGTTGAACTAAAGAATTGGCGTTGGGCAAAGTTATGAAATGGTTTCGGAGATAGATTGCCAACACCCACAATTGTAGATATAAAGCGCCCCCGTCAGAGTCTATCCATTAACAGGAAAATCTCCCATTAATGTACCGCTCTGGGCTCTTGGATCGGATTTAGCTGGAAAAGCTCCATCTATTTCGCAGCCCAATGGCCGAAATACACAATTTCAGTCGAATTAGCGGGAAGTTTTCCAGCTAATTCGCCTCTGCAGCCGCATACGCACCAAATTAACGGGAAGAATTCCTTTTAATTCGAACCAAACCATGAGTTACAGGTCAAGAGTGTGCAAAGAACCCTTTACAACGCTGTTTAGTGCCTCATCAGACGTCGTAATAGGAGAAAATGAGAATACGCTGCTTCAAAAACCTTACTCTTGGGGCAGCTTTTCATTCCTGGGCACGAAAAAATTCCGCCAGCCCTTATTAAAGGCTGACGGAATTGGAGCGTCATAAAAGATGAAGGCGAACAAAGAACGAGGCCGATTCGCCCGGAACGCTTTTCGCGTATATTTTCCCCCTGTGCTGCTCTACGATCGATTTGGCGATCGCCAGACCCAGCCCGTAGCCGCCTTGTTTGCGCGCCCGGGAAGGATCGGTCCGGTAGAACCGGTCAAAAATCCGGTCCAGATGCTCGGGGGCAATCCCGATTCCGGTATTGTGCACCGCGAGAACCGCTTCATTATGCTGCTTTTTTAAGGTCAGGGCGATTTTGCCTTGCGGGTTCGTATATTTAATGGCGTTGTCCAAAAGGATCATGACCACCTGCTTGAACTGCTCCCGGTTCCCGTATACCGTGATTGCCGGCTCGATGTCATAATCGAGGGTCAGTTCCTTTTCGAAGATGACAGCTTCCATCGTCAAAATAATCGTCTCCACCGCTTCACTCAACTCGAATTTAGTGAACAACGGATTATCCCGGGAACCTTCCATCTCGGTCAAATACAGCAAGTCATTGGTCAGCCGGGTCATCCGCTCCGTTTCCGACTTGATGTAATGGAGCCATTTGGCCTGGCTGCGAATCGTGTCCTCCCCGGCCGCAAGCAGCACATCGGCATTCGTGTTGATGATGGACAGCGGCGTTTTCAGCTCATGGGAGGCGTCGGCGATAAACTGCTTCTGCTTGTCGAAGGCTTCCCGAACCGGCCGAATCGACCGGTTGGCGAAATAGCGGCTGACGAAGAACAGGGCCACCAGCATTACCAAACCGACAACAGCGAACGTGTATATCAAATTGGTCAGGATGCCTTGACGGGCGGTAATGTCGAGGAAGACCAACTCCTGTCCGCCTCCCATCAGGGGCCTTGCCGTAAAAATCCAGGTGCTCTCGTCCAGCTTGAATTGTCCGGTCCCCTTGTTCATGGATACGGCTTTCCGAAGGGCGGATTCATAGAACGTCTGATCAAAATCGAATTTGGACTCCCAGGAGATCAGTGTTCCGGAGGCGTCGGTCTGCAGCGCAAAGGAGACCGAGCGCTCCGCCTGCGCGTTCCCGCCATCCGGCAGAAGCGTATCCGCAGGTCCTGAATCCATCGTCCCCCGGTTTCCGGGCGGCATCATGCCGGAGGCATCGTCCCGACGGAAGCGGCCGTTTTTTCCGTTTTCTTTTTGAGACAAATCCATGACCCGGTGCAGCTCCATCTGGATGTCGTTACGGACATCCCGGTACGTAATCGTATAAATCGAAGCGAAGGCGACGAGCATCATCACTGAAATCGTGATCAAATTCAGGAGCAAAAACCGGTTCCGCAGCTTCTTAAACATCAGGCCGTCACCTCGAGCACATAGCCTACGCCCCGAATGGTGCCGATGCGTACCGCCGAATTCAGAAAAGTCAGTTTTTTTCGCAAAAAAGAAATATACACTTCGACATTGTTATGCTCCACCTCGGAATCGAAGCCCCACAGCTTTTCGATGATCTGCTCCTTGGACGTCACGGCTTGCTTGCGCGCCATCAGGAGTTCCAGCAGTTCGAATTCCTTTAAGTTCAGCTTGATCTCCTTCCCCTGGCATGTCAGCTTCAAAGTGGCTGTGCTCAGCTCGATATCCCCGAACTTCATGGCATCCTCCGGGAGCACCTCCCCTTTTCGTCTCAGCGCGGCTCTGATTCTTGCCATAAGTTCCTCAGTAGAAAAAGGCTTGGCGATATAATCGTCAGCCCCGTAATCGAGGCCCATTACCTTATCGGAGATTTCCCCTTTGGCTGTAAGCAAAATCACCGGGGTTGAGTTACCCTCTTCCCGCAGGGCTCTCAGAACACTGATTCCGTCCATCTCGGGCATCATGATGTCGAGCAGCAGCAAATCGTAAATTCCGCTGAGCGCATAGTCCAGCCCTGACTGGCCGTCATGGACGGCATCGACCGAATAATTGTGTTTCTTCAAAATTTGGGTCAAGGCTTCCGCCAAATGAACTTCATCTTCCGCTATCAATATTCTCATCGTCTGTCATCCCCTGCACGCAGCGTTCTTTTTAATGAAGCCATTATAACAGGATTACCTTTAATCAACCTTAATCTAACTTTTATTAGCGCTGTGTAAAATCGTTTAAGATTCATTAAAGGTTCGAGGGCTAAGATACAGACATCAGAACGGCGGACGGCCGTTTGGCTAAGAACAAATAGAGAGGACTGGGTGCAATGGCGATTGAAGTCTTCAACCGGTATGAAAACAAATATCTGCTGGATACGGAAGCCTATCATACGATTTATTCCGCGCTGCTGGATTATATGGAACCGGACGAGTACAACCGGCAACACGGGTTCTACTCGATCAGCAACCTGTATTTTGATACGAAGCAGGATTCGCTGATCCGCACCAGCCTGGCGAAGCCCAAATATAAGGAAAAGCTGCGGCTGCGAGCCTACGGGGTTCCCGAACAAGACGCGAAAGTCTATCTGGAGATCAAGAAAAAGGTGTTCGGGCTGGTCAACAAAAGGAGGACGGCGCTCCGGCTGAATGAAGCCTACGAGTTCGTCCGCACCGGGATTGAGCCGGAGTACAGGGATTATATGAACAGGCAGGTTCTGCATGAAATTACATACTTCTTGCAGCGGTATGAGCTGGAGCCGAAAGTATACCTGGCCTATGACCGGAAGGCGCTATTCTGCAAAAAGAGCCGGGATTTGCGCATTACCTTCGACACGAATATGCGGAGCCGGCGTTATGACCTTAAGCTGGAGCAGGGCTCCTACGGGGAGCCGCTTGTGGACGAAGGATTATGGCTGATGGAAGTGAAGGCGGAGAAGACGGTTCCGCTTTGGCTGGCCCAAATGCTCTCGGAGCATCGGATGTACCGGACCAGCTTCTCCAAATACGGCAACGAGTACAAAAAAATGCTGAAAAACGGTAAATCGGAAAAGGAGCGAAGAATCTATGCTTGATTCAATTTTTAGTACATCTCTCATTAACACGGAACTTAGTTTCACGAATGCGGTATTAACGATCCTGTTTGCGATCGTCCTGGGCGGCATTATCAGCGTTACCTACATGAGGACCAATCCGAAAGGGTACTCGCAGAACTTTACGCTTACCATGGTGCTGCTGCCCTCGATCGTGGCCATCATTATTCTCCTCATCGGCAGTAATGTCGCCAGAGCCTTCAGCCTGGCGGGAGCCTTCTCCATCATCCGGTTCAGAAGCGCCCCCGGCGACCCGAAGGATATCTCCTACGTGCTGTTTACCATGGCGGCGGGGCTGGCCTGCGGCGTGGGATCGTTCGGGTACGCCGTGCTGTTCACCCTGATTTTGTGCCTGCTGATGTTCGTGCTGAACCGGTTCAATTTCGGAGCGAGGAAGACACTGCAGAAGGTGCTGAAAGTGACAATTCCCGAGAATTTGGGGTACGAGGAAGCGTTCGAAGAAGTTTTCAACAACTATGCCGTCGAGTATGAGCTAAAGAAAATCAGAACGACCGAGCTTGGCAGTTTGTATGAACTGGTGTACGCCATCTCGATCGATCACTTGACGAACCAGAAGCAGTTTCTGGATGAAATTCGCTGCCGCAACGGGAATTTGGACATTTCACTGACGATGAGCCCGACGGCGGCCGATTACTGATTAAAAAACGAAAACGGAAGGATGGATAAACATGAAGAGGTTTGAGTTGGGCAGTAAACTGGGGATCTTGTTGTTGAGCTTGGCGCTTATGTCCGCTTGCGGATCGGCATCCGCAGGTCAGAGTGGGGACGGGACGTCGAGCGGGACGGCCACGGCTGGAAGCGCGGCCGTTGGAACGGAATTCGCCAATGTTCATGTGGCCGACAAAGTCACTTTTGAGGCGGAGGACACGGCGGCGGACTGGAGCGCGGAAGGCTCGACGGCGATCCGGCTGAACGGGACCGCCGCTGAGATCAGCGGTGGTTCGGGGGCGGTGTTCCAGGACGGGGCCGTGACGATCACGGCCGCGGGGACCTATGTGCTCAGCGGAAAGCTGAGTGAGGGGCAGATTGTGGTGGATGTGCAGGATAAAGGGGATGTCCGGCTGGTGCTGAACGGGGTGGACATTCACGACAGCGACAGCGCTCCGATCTATGTGAAGCAAGCGGGCAAGGCGATCATTACTTTGGCGGACGGCTCGGAAAATGTCATCACCGACGGAGAGAAATATGTCTTTCCCGACGCCTCTACGGATGAGCCGAATGCCGCGTTGTTCAGCAAGGCCGATTTGACGATTAACGGAACCGGCAAGCTTGCGGTCACGGGGAATTACAATAACGGCATCGCCAGTAAGGATGATTTGAAAATTGCCGGAGGCACCCTGGAAGTGCAGGCTGCGGACGACGGCATCATGGGACGCGATATGGTCGCTGTCCAGGACGGCAGCATCACCGTCAAGGCGGGCGGCGACGGGATCAAATCGACGAATGACGAGGATGCCGCCAAAGGTTTCGTCGCTATCGCCGGCGGCACGTTTAAGGTGGAAGCCGGCAACGATGGTATCCAGGCCGAGACATCCCTGGTCGTTGACGGCGGCGCGTTTGATGTCGTGACCGGGGGAGGAAACGCGAACGGGGAAGTCAAGACGCCGGAGCAGGGGCCGGGCGGCCCTTGGAGCAAGACGGCGGCCGATGCGGCGGGTGGAACCGCGGCCGGGAGCGGCAGCGGGGCGGACACTGCGGCGAAAGCCGGTACCGACACCGCCGCGGCGAATACTGCTGCCGAGACGACGGCCGAGACGGAGTCAACCAGCGCGAAGGGGCTGAAGGCCGGCGCGGACATCAGCGTGAACGGCGGCAGCTTCGCGATCGATTCCGCCGATGATGCCGTGCACGGCAACGGCAATGTGGGCCTGGGCGGCGGCGAGTTGAAGATTGCGTCCGGAGACGACGGCGTTCACGCGGACGCTCTGGTTTTCATCTCCGGCGGGACAGTGGAGATCGAGAAGAGCTATGAAGGCGTCGAAGGGGCAAACATCACGATGGCCGGGGGCGAAGTTCGGGTAAAGGCCTCCGATGACGGCGTCAACGTGGCGGGCGGAAACGACAGTACGTCGGCGAACGGGCGTCCGGAGCAAGACCAGTTCAGCGAGACCGGGTCGGGCTCGAACCTGCTGACGATCCGCGGGGGCCGCTTGGTTGTCGACGCCGATGGAGACGGCCTCGATGCGAACGGCTCGATCGCAATGAGCGGCGGTACGGTCGTAGTGAACGGGCCGACTTCCGGCGGCAACGGCACGCTGGATTACGACGGCACCTTTGAGATCAGCGGCGGAACGCTGGCCGCCGCAGGAAGCTCCGGCATGGCCCAGGCGCCGTCCGACGGGTCGAGCCAATATTCGGTGGCCATGAGCTTTTCGCAGGTACAGCAGGCGGGTACGCCGGTTCGCCTGGAGGATGGCGAAGGAAAGACGATCCTGACCCTTGCGCCCGCAAAAAATTATCAAACCGTCGTCATCAGCACGCCGGAGATGAAAAAGGGCGCCTACACGCTGTATACCGGCGGAACGCCGGCCGGTACCGGAACGGACGGTCTTTTCACCGGCGGTACAACGACGGGCGGGTCGAAGGTCGTGGCGTTTGAGATCACCGACAGCGTGACCACCTGGCTGAACGAATCGGGCGTGACGACCGGCAATACCGCGGGCCGGGGGCCCGGCGGCGGAGGCCGCGGCATGAGACCGGACGGCGGCACGGCCCCGAACGGGGGAACGCCTCCGGAGGGCGGGGTTCCGCCTGAAGGCGGGGTTAACCCCGGCGATGGGGCAAGCATGTCCGCACCGGATGGAGCGGGGACAGAAGGTTGAATTAAAGAGGCTGGATTCGCGGCGTTGCCGCGGACCGGCCTCTTTTTTGAAGAACGATTCTATCACCGCAAGCAAAGCGTCCTAGTAACCTTCCCTTTGAAAGCCGGGCAGGTGAATAAGTGCCTTATGCGGCGCTGTTTTGGCGAATTCGGCTGGACGGGGGGGGAATAGCCGACTTTGAGGCAATGAGGTTGCATCAAACCTTCCTTGATGCTGCCCACTTGGGGCCAATCCGCCGCTTCGGCAAGCAACATGTCGAACTTAGATCGTCGTCTCCCCCTCTAAACCATGCTAACGGTCGCCATAGCCGTTATTTGCCCGGTTTGCGCTGAATCCAAATTCTAACGGCCGCCACGGCCCCTATTTCATATAAGCATGGCTGTTTTGGTCAAAATGAAGGTAAATAACGGTCCACACGACCGTTAGAATCCCAATACGTGATTCAATCGCAACATAACGGCTCTCACGGCCGTTAGACTTCCCAACTGCAGAACCTTGTTTGTAAAGGCCTGTACTTGTTTGTAAAGGCCTCTACTTTTTTGCGAAGTTCTTTAAAAGCGATTAAGGCATCAAGCTCCGTTGTAATCATCTGTCAGGGTTAATGCAACGCAAGTGACTTTTAGTGAGGAAAAGCGGGCCAAACCCTGATTTCGGGGCCTGCACCCGTCCAATAAGACCTTCTTTCACCGCTATTTTTCCCGCGGAGCCGAATCGGGCCGAAATAGCGCCCCAAAAGGGCGCTAATGTGGCGGGCGCAGGCCCTAAATGGCCTAATGGCCGCGGTGCTCCTGATGATGTAAACTTGAGGGAGACTACTTTCGTGCCATGCCATACTGAAGCGCTCGGTTCATTCGGCCCGGTCCTTGACAAGCCTACCTGGAGCAAGCCGCCCGTGCGGACAAGGGGCTGCCCCCTTGAGGACGTCCGGACAAACAAACTTAGGTAACCTCGGAGGGCTCCATGGGCACTTCTATATTGAGTACGGAGAAAAAGGAGCGGACAGCCTTGATGCCAGAAGATATAGAAAAGGCCAAACAGGGGAACAAAGAGGCCTTTGAGCCGATTGTCCGGCATTATACCGCCATGGCAAAGGCGGTGGCCTATGGGAAGTTAAAGGACCGCCAATTGGCGGAGGATGCGGTGCAGGAGGCGTTTACGGAGGCTTTTCTCCACCTGGACAGGTTGACGGCCGCCGAAGCGTTTCCGGGCTGGTTCAAAACGATTGTTCTCCGGCAGTGCTACCGGATTCTCCGCCGCAAGCGGGTCCGGGCGGTGCCTTATGAGGAAGCGGACGAGGCGGTTCTCCGAACCGATCGGGTATCGGAAGCGGTTATACAAAGGGAGCTTCAGCAGTCGGTCCGCGATTCCCTCGCCGCCTTGACGGCACCGATGCGCCTGGCGGTTCAGCTGTTTTATTTTCAGGGATATTCTTTGCAGGAGATTTCCGCCTTTACGGGGACCTCGGTGTCCGCTCTCAAGAAAAGACTCTACGATGCCCGAAAAAAGCTAAGGGGCACTCTCCCCGTGGCCGATCCGGTCTCCGTATATCATCAGCTGTACGAAGGAGGAAGAAGCGTGCTTCATCTCGTAAATGGCCATGTAGTGGAACAAAAGCTGCGGCAGGGAGGCGTTCAAGGCGACATTCTGGTATGGCGGGAGATTTATACGCACGGCCCTGTCTTTGCGAGGCCGGAAGAAGCGGGGAGCCGGGATCGGCGGGCGCGTTATTTGGAAGAAACTTTGGGCATTCCCGGCGCCGAGTATATACGGATCAGCGAAGCGCAGGAAAAAGTCCTGGAGAAGGTTCGAAACTATGAAGAGGTAGTCCTGTGGTTTGAGCACGATCTTTTCGATCAAACGATGCTGTGCTATCTGTTGTCTCGTTTCTCCGGGCAAGACTTGGGGCGTACCAAGCTTAGCTTGCTCTGTATCGGAGAATATCCGGGGATCGAGGGATTTCGGGGTTTGGGACAGCTTACTCCCGAGCAGTTGGGGGCCATGTCGGGAACTTGGACGCCGGTCGGGACCGAACAATTGGAGCTGGGCGCGGAATTTTGGGAGGCCTATACCTCTCCCGGTCCTGTGCGCTTGCAGGAACTGCTGGACCGGGATACTTCCGTCCTGCCGTTCGCGAAAGAAGCTTTTCGGCTTCATTTGGAAAGGTACCCCTCCGTCAAAAACGGTCTCGGGATCGTGGAGGAAACAACGCTGCAGTCCATTCGTGACGGGGTGAACCGGCCGCTCGAATTGTTCAGGCTGGTCGGGGATCGGCTCTCTTTTTTCGGGATGGGCGATTTGCAGTATTGGCATATTCTCAGAAGCATGTCCTTAGAGCCCTGTCCGCTGCTGAAGATTCGCGGAGTACCGGCTTTTCCCGGTTACGGTTCCGGACAAGATGCGGAGGCGCTCCGCGAGGGTATTTTGGAGATCACCGAGTTCGGCCATCAAGTACTGAATGGAAAAGAGGATGCCGCCGCCCGGCGGGGGATAGACGAATGGTATGGAGGCGTACATCTGCAAGGGCGGATGCCCGAGTGGCGCTGGGATGCTTCCCGGCAAAGGATTCAAGGTCCAAATCCCTGACTGTTCGACGGCAGTCAGGGACGCTTTTTGGCGTGTACCGATAAAGTGTCTACAAGGCGAGAGATTCAAAGACGCGGTCCAGGTAAGCGACGGCCTTATCCTCCGCATCAAGACGAAGCTCCAGTTCGGGATAATCCTGACGCAATTCGCAATAAATCCTAATGGATGCCTTTATAGCCTGATAGCAGCTTTTCGGAGTATGAGCAGGGAGGGTGTCTCTTAACCGGTTCGCCTGCTCGCTGTACAACTGCTCCAATCTCCGGAGTCCGCGAGGGAGTTTTCCGTTCTTCACCTGGATGAGCGGACCAAGGACGGAGCTTCGGATGAAAGCAAGGTTGTCGATCACCTCGAATAGCTCGCCTCGTCCCAACTTGGTGGCGCAATAGTGAATCCACACCCAGAACCGGTCCTCCATCCACTGTATATTTATAGTTTCTGAACGACAGGGTGTGTCTAGCAACACTTTTTTGACCTCGTCACTTCTTTCCCAAAGAATGACCGGGTCTTCAATCCGGTCCGCCAGCTCGGGGACGGAGACGAACTTCAGGTCCACATGGAGAAGCCGGCCTCTGAAATCATACAGGCAAATCAAAAGCCGGGGCTCACCGACATGTTCTCCCGTGAAGGCGGATAGCAAGGGTCCCAAACTTTTCGCGTAATGCAACCGCTCCTCGAAGATTTCTTCCCGGTATGCGGCATCAAAGACCACAATTAAATCCAAGTCGCTGAATTCATCCAACGTTCCGGTCATGAGGGAGCCGCCTGCAAGGAGGCCTACAAACCGGGAGTCTGTGCTGATTTTTTCCCGGGCTTGGGAGAGAAATTCTTCAAAAAAGGGTTTGAACATAAGTCAAAACACTCCTTTAATTATGACCCCTCTTTGCAGAAGGGTATTACGCCAACATAGCAGGGGTAGGGATATTTTGTCAATATACCAATCGGCCTTGAGTATGGGGGGTTACCCTCTTGTTGCGACCCGAGTCAGGGAGTATGGTAGTAGAGTAGACATGGATTAGAGGCTAGCAACGGAAGGAAGAGGATCATCGTGAAAACAAAACTGCTTAAAGGCTGTCTTGCCGTATTACTGCTGACGGGAGGCATCGGGGCGACGATAACGGTCCATCCGGCGGAGGCCAAAGCCGACGCGGCCGGGGTGATCAACAAACTGCCCGAGCCGCAATGGAGCCAACCGGACGTCGTGGGAGAGTCGGGAGGCGTGGAAGAGGAGCCATTCGAGGTTCCGAAGCTGAACACGGTATATCTGCATACCAAAGAGGAGCATCTCACGCAAACGAAAGTTTGGGTTGTGGATACGTTGAAAGCTTTTGACACCGGAACCGGGAAATTGAAATGGTCGGCCAACTTTGCGGACCCGGGAACCTCGATGGTTCGCGAAGCGCAGCCGTTTCTGGTATCCCCGGATGGGACGGTGTACGTGACGTTTACGGACAACCTTTCTCCGGCGGGGACCCAGGTTTATGCCGTGGGACCGGACGGGAAAAGAAAGTGGACCCTGAACTTTTCCAGCAAGGACGGATATTTGTTTAGGCTCGCCGACGGAAATTTGGTTTTTGCCTCCAGGGGAAAGATGGACACGCTCGGCAATTACACGGGGGGTTCGTTGACGCTGATCGACAAGAACGGAACACGGCTTAAAAGCTTGGCCTACAAAGGGAACGTTATAGTCAAAGGCAGCCGGGTTTTGCTTCAAACGAACTACGGCGGAGGCAAAGGCTCGCGGATCGAGGCCCTGGATGCTGCTTTGAAGCGAGTGTTTGTACACCAACTTCCGGCGCAATCTTATGCCGAGGTTGGCTTTGACCAGGTGCTTGCCGACGGAACCGTTCTGGTCCGCGCGAATTTGCCGAAAACGGGCAACCGTCTGTTTGGCTTCAGCCCAACCGGAAAGCTGCTGTGGGGGCGGGATATCGCCGGCAACGCGGAAGTTGCCTCGCTCGGGAATGTGTATGGCGTGTATGCGAACGGGAAATTATCTCTTTTTAACGCCAAGGGTTTGGTCAAATCGGCCGCCATTCCGGCCCAAACCGTTTATTTCATCACTTTGGATTTGCTTCAGGACGGCACCGTGGAGTTGAACTTAACGGGTTCCGGCCGCTATGTGCTTGACCCGGTCACCCTGCAAGCCAAGTATACGATCCGGGTTCCGGAAGATGACCATTTTACGTATGCGGGGAACGGGGCTGGATATGTTGTGACGGGAAAGGGTTTTTCCCGGTATAAGTTTTGAGAAACAGAAGGCGGTCCCGAGCGGTTTGTCCCGGGATCGCCTTTACACGTCCAGGCCGGACATGAGGCGGCAGGCAAACGCGTATCAGGCAGGAAAATGGGGGTTAGGTGGCGAAATGGATCGTAATTTGTCTATATAAGTTGAACTCTTGATTTACATGTAAGGCAGCCGTGTGAAATGTTCTTCCGATCGCTGTTGTTCCCAAATTTCCCTATTAATTCAAACCAGAAAAGGTAGAAATCCGGTCACAAAGGCGAACGTTTCCACTTCTCCAGAATCATTTCACACTCTTGCCTATTGGTAAAGCTTAAGTTCAACATATATAAATAGCTGAAGGAGTATGGAAAATGGATGACAACGATGTAGTAAAACAAATGAAAACAAAGCGGAGAATCATTGTTTTTGGGTCGCCATTGTGGTTTCTGGGATTATTTTTTGCTGTCTCCGATGGAGAATGGTTCATGGGGATTTTATGTGTGCTTATACTTGTTGCCAGCGTATTTGCCCTAATTAAAATGAATCAGCAAATTCAAGGCACTCTTGCCCCTTACAGACCGGGAAAAGGCTTCTGGTATTACCGGATGTCCGCGCAAAGTAAAAGAACCTATATCACAGTCGGTCAGTGGGTTTTATTTCTGCTGCTCATCGGTTCTTGGATGATGGACTATTTCAACGGTTATACGGTTGTAACGGCCATCGGCGGCATCATTGCGCTTCAAGTGCTGGTGAAGCGCCGAATCCAACTGCATACCGAGATTGACGATGCCAGCCTGTTTGAGCTCGAGGAGCTTGGAATTATCCAAGAGGGAGAGTTGATCACGTCGTTGTATAAGGATTTTGAGGATTGGTCCAAGGTTTCGGAGGGCGCCAAAGTGTTGGCCCTGACGCCGGACCGATTAATCGTCATCGTTATGGCTTCGCCGGAGGTCGGGACCCGGTATGAGCTCCGGCTACGGGAAATTGTCGGCCTCAGTATAATTGGCGAGGGGAAATACGGGCAGGGTGTCATCGTTACCTTGAGATTGGCTGACGAGACGGTGATCAATCTATTGCTGGAAGGGGAGAGTCAGCAGGACTCTCCGGAGCAGTTCATTCAGTCGCTGCTGCGGGGCTTGGACCGGGTGTACACGGAAACCGCGGGCTCGGCGGGCTTGGAGCAGACAGCGCGGACTCGTCCGGAACACCCCAGATTTCCGGAGGGAGAGCCGCGGCCGGTTATCCGTCATCTGGACCTGCACGAAGCCGCTCCTGTTGTGGAGGGTCCTGATTCCCTGGATCAGGGGGCATCTTCGGGCTCGGGACAGCCGAATCCAACAGAGGAACATGCAAGCAAGCGCATTATTGATTTTTAACTCATGCAGTAAACAGGTTAGGATGTGTGCAGGTTGTGAACAGCAAATTATTTGTCCATGATATCAACCGCTGCAGCTTCGTCAACGGCCCGGGAACCCGTGCGGTAGTTTGGGTGCAAGGGTGCAGCCTGGGCTGTCCGGGCTGCTTCAATCCCGGGACGCACCTGGCGGGGGACCCGTCAGCAAGTATCGCCGACCCCGTTGCTTTGGGCGAGGAACTCGGACGGTTGCCTGTAGACGGACTGACGTTGTCCGGAGGGGAGCCCTTGGAACAGCCGCAGGCGGTTTCCGAACTGATCAGATCTTTCCGGCGTGTGAACGCCGGAACTGTATTAATCTTCAGCGGTTTTACTCCAAAACGGGTCTTTGCCTCGGAGGCGGCCCGTTCCACGATTCTGCTGGCAGACGCGGTGCTTGCCGGTCCTTATCAAGGGGGAAGCGATCCCTGTCGCGAAATTTGGAATTCCAAGCAGCTTATCCTGGTTACGGACCGCATAGAGCCGCATATGCTGACGCCGGAACGGCGGGTGGAAGTATCGCTGCAGTCCGGCAGCCGTTTGCGGCTGTCCGGCTATCCCGATCCGGCGCAGCTCCTAAATTTAAACCAATTCTTGAAACAGGAGCCTGATTATGACGAAAGATGAATTTATCCAGGAGATTGAGGTTCTTATCCGTGCCCGGTACGGGGTTATTCTCATTAATACGCTGGAGGAAGAACGGGCGATCGATCTGCTTGCCGATTTGGCGCGTAAACTGAACAAACGGTTATTGACCTGGTCGTGCACGAGAGGGTTGGTTATGGACGGAAACACGCCGGTGCATCCCGATACGGTGGATCTCATGACCGCCATCGCCAAAGCCGAACAATTGGCCAAGGAGCCCTCCCTGTTCGTATGGCTGGATCTTCAGTCTCATTTGAACAGTTCTCCCGTCTATATTCGGCGATTTAAGGAACTGGCCCAGGATATCCGCGAAAGAATGCCCTCCAATTCGATTATCGTAGGTCCCTTAATGGAAATTCCCATCGAGCTGCAAAAAGAAGTCACGATCATCGACATGCCTTATCCTGATCTGAGCGAACTCAAAACGATTATTTCCCAGTTCGCCCAGCAATACAGAGACCGCAATGATCTTCAGATCGATTGCTCGGAACCCACATTGGATGCTCTGGGGCGGGCATCGATCGGTCTGTCGAAGACCGAAATCGAGAACTGTCTGGCTAAATCGCTCGTGCAGCACAAAAGAATTACCATGGACGACATCGATTTTATTTTGGAAGAAAAGAAGCAGAACATTCGTAAATCCGGCGTTTTGGAGTACGTGGACACGGAAAAACTGGAGACGACCGACATCGGCGGCTTGGATAATTTGAAAAAGTGGCTGGAGATCCGTAAGCAGGCCTATACCCCGGAAGCGGAGAAATTTGGGATAGGCTGGCCCAAAGGCGTGCTGCTTGTCGGGGTTCCGGGATGCGGAAAGAGCTTGAGCGCCAAATGCGTGGCCGCTTCCTGGAAAATGCCGCTCCTCCGTTTGGATCTCGGTCGCGTGTTCGGGATGTACGTCGGATCTTCGGAAGCCAACATTCGGCTGGCCCTATCGATGTGTGAAGCCGTATCGCCCTCCATTCTGTGGATCGACGAGATCGAGAAGGCATTATCGGGCCTGGCCAGCAGCAATTACAGCGATGGAGGCACGACTTCTCGCGTCTTCGGGACGATTTTGACTTGGATGCAGGAGAAGAAGAGTCCGGTCTTTGTGTTTGCGACCGCGAACAATATCGCCAGCCTTCCTCCTGAAATGCTGCGCAAGGGGCGGTTCGACGAGATTTTCTTCGTCGATCTGCCGAACGAGCAGGAGCGTGCCGAAATTTTCCGGATTCACATAAAGCGTATTGGCCGAAATCCGGAGCATTTTGATATCGCCAACCTGGTGAAATTGTCGGGTGAAGCAAACCTGGGCGATGGAGTGCGCTTGACCGGTTCGGAGATCGAGGCCTGCGTGAATCAGGCTTTGTTGGAAGCCTTTTTTGTAAGAAACAGCGAGAAGCACCCGGAAGGAGATGTGACTTCCTCGGATATCGAGCGGGCGATCGTCCAATCCGTCCCGTTAAGCCGTGTCCGCAAAAAGGATATCGGATATATGCGGACTTGGGCGGCCGACAATGCGGTCAGAGCCAGCCTTGCACCGGAACAGACGCATTCCCCGAATAGCGCGGATGTGAATGAGTTGACGGTCGGAAGAAATATAGATTTCTAAGGAGGCGTATTTCGGGATGAGCCACAGTACCACATTTCCCCTGGTTTTTCGCGACAAAAGACTGCTGTTTCGGGCCATGCGCGATACGGGATTAGAACCCGAGAACAAGGTATGGTATTCCTTCAGTACGGAATTGCAAAAGAAACTGGGAATCGGCGGGGAATCTCTCGGTAAGCTGCTAACGGGTAGGAGAGGCGAGCTTCATCTGATTATTGTGGAAACGGAGGAAGGCCTGCAGGGGGTTTTTGAGTCCGGCAATCTGTCCGGGGAGGAGCTGGATCTCGCGGGGGAACAGCTTTTGTCCGAAGTTCAAACCGCCTATCTCCGCGGTGCGGTAAACCAGGTCTGCAGACGTTACATGGAGGCCGGCCTGCATGCGGAAGTCCGTGAGAACAAGAGCCCGGAAGGAGTTTCCTTTGTGCTGAGCTTCGGAACGGGAGGCAAATCGGTTACCGTTACGCAAAACAACGATGGCTATATCGAGGAGCAAGTACAGGGCGTGGCGGGTCGATCCTGCACGGTAGCGACGGCGGAGCTGGAGCGCCTGTTGGCCGGTACGAACGTATCCTCCCTGAAGCGAACTTGGACACCTGCTTACCAAGCGACAGTCGAGGACCGGGAGCTTCAGGTTCTAAAACTGACGTAAAAGGATTACCTTCGTGAAAAGACAGGCGGCAACGGTAAGGACGGGGCTGGTTATGTTGTGACGGAACGGTTCCGAGCTATTGGGCTCGGGGCCGTTTTTTTTGGGAGGGGGTGTCGGGACTCCTGCTCGTGTTAAGTGAACGCAGAACTGACATAATATCGGTCCGAAAGCACTCACGTTGTATCAAACCTGACGAGTTGGTTCCGGCGCTCCCAATTTCCTTAGCCGCCTGTCGCGTTAACGGCCTTTTGGGGCGTTATTTCCGCCCGATTCGGCTGCGGGGGAATGATAGCGGTCAAAAAGGGCCTTATTGCACTAGGGCGGGCCCATAATTCAGGGACTAGCCCACTTTTCCAAAAAAATGGGACCCTAAAAGGCACTGAAGTTGCATCAAACCTGACATGGTGCTACTCATTTTGATCCGGCGTGCCCCATTTCCCTAACCGCCGTCGCATGAGCAGCCTTGCAAGAAAGACGAAAATTAACGCATAACGGTTGCCACAGCCGTTATTTGTCCTGAAAACACCGATTTCCCATTCTAACGGTCGCCACGGCGCTTATTTTCGCATAAACAGGCTGTTAAGACGAGAATCCAGGGGAATAACGGCGCTCACGACCGTTAGAATTTCGAAAGGGCTACTTTTCGTTAAATAGCGACTGCCACAGCCGTTAGACTCCTCTCAGGCGTTAGTACCAGCCGGAAAGTCTGACCTTTTACAGTAATTCATACTCGATTACATCAATGGAGGTAAGTCTTCGAAGGCAAAAGAAAATTTCCCGAAAAAAAAGGAAGACTACGCCTTGCGTAAGATAGGACTCCCATTTTAACCACCCTCTTCTTTCATGTTAGGGTTAGTTCATCGCTAGTACCTAAAAAGCCGTTATTTCACACCGCCCAGCCGAATCCGGCAAAATAGCGCCGCATCAGGAACTTATTTCCTGCACGGGAGAGTATTCCTGGCTTGCAAAATCAACCGGAAACCGCCACAATAGAAACTACAGTAAATTTAGTTAATGAATTTATGAAAGTTAATAGGGGGATGATGTATGGAAATCGGGCTCAGCACTTTTGTGGAGACCACGCCGGATGTGCATACCGGCGAGTTGATCAGCCACGCTCAGCGTCTGCGCGAGGTGGTGGAAGAGATCGTCCTGGCGGACCGGGTGGGGCTCGACGTCTTCGGCGTCGGCGAGCATCACCGCCAGGACTATGCGGCCTCTTCGCCGGCCGTCGTCCTGGCGGCGGCCGCGGCGCAGACCGAGCGGATCCGTCTCACCAGCGCGGTGACCGTGCTGTCATCCGCCGATCCGGTGCGGGTGTTCCAGGAGTTCTCGACCCTGGACGGCATTTCGAACGGGCGGGCGGAAATTATGGCGGGGCGGGGCTCTTTTATCGAATCCTTCCCGTTGTTTGGCTATGATCTGCAGGATTACGACGAGCTATTCGACGAGAAGCTGGACCTGCTCCTGAAGATCCGCGAATCGGAGAAGGTCAACTGGGAGGGTAAACATCGCCCCGCGATCCGTAACCTCGGCGTGTACCCGCGCCCGGTGCAGGAGCCGCTGCCGGTATGGATCGGCAGCGGAGGCAACACCGAGTCCGTCATCCGCGCCGGACTGCTTGGGCTGCCGTTGGTGCTGGCGATCATCGGCGGCCGGCCGACCCAGTTCGCCCCGCTCGTGCAGCTGTACAAGAAAGCGGCGGCTCAGGCCGGGCACGATCCGGCGAAGCTGCCGGTCGCCTCGCACTCGCACGGGTTCGTCGGCGAGGAGACGGAGCAGGCGGCCGATATGTTCTTCCCGTCGACCCAGGCCAGCATGAACGTCATCGGGCGGGAGCGCGGCTGGGGCCATTACGGCCGGGCTTCCTTCGATGCCGCGCGCAGCCTGGAAGGCGCGCTCTACGTGGGCGATCCGGACACGGTCGCGCAGAAGATCATTTACCTGCGCAAAAACGTGGGGATCACCCGGTTTATGCTGCACTGCCCGCTCGGGACGATGCCGCACGAGCAGGTAATGCGGTCCATCGAGCTGCTCGGGACCGAGGTGGCGCCGCGGGTGCGTGAGGAAATCGCCCGTTGGGAAGCGGCGGGAGAGCCGCGGGAATAACCTGGCCTCCGCCTGATCCTGCGCCGCAAGCCCATAAGAAAAAGAACCCTTGGCAGGCGGCGGGAGCCGGTTACCCCGAAGGAACCGGCCCCACCCTGCAAAGGGCCTAAAACCGAAGCGATTCACATGCTCCTCATTGTTCACCAGTAGTTTATAGGCTTCCAATACCGCCAAGGTGCGAACGAAGATATAAATACCCACAGCGATCATGGCCGCAAAAACCGGGTAATATGGCGAAATTATTGCATAACATGATGGCGCATTCTATCTTGCGGCCGTTGCATTTTGTCAACTTACGGTACGCACCTAAACACTTATTAACGGGAAAACCTCCCGTTAATTTCCCGCTCTTGGGCCTTGGCTCCGATTTAAATGGAAAAGCTCCATTTATTTCGCGGCCCAATCGCCAATATACCCTAGTTTCAGACGAATTAGCGGGAGGTTTTCCAGCTAATTCGCCTCTGCAGCACCCTGGGCACCTAATTAACGGGAGAAATTCCCGTTAATGTTAATTAGGCCGTCCCGCCCACCCGGCGTGAACCAAGTTGCCCCGACTAACTCGTCTATAAACTGAACTAAAGGAATTAGCTTTAGTAAGCGTGTGGAATCTGTCTTATATGCAAATCAATAATTCAACTTATCAAAGACTAAAAATTAAAATTGTCCGGGTCCGGGCCAACCCGGCGGTCTTCATTCATCCCGTCGATCCGATTCATATCTTCTTCGCTCAGCGAGAAATCGTAGATCGAGGCGTTTTCGATGATCCGTGCTTCTTTGGTCGATTTCGGAATGGTAATCACGCCGTGCTGCAGGTCCCAGCGCAAGATCACCTGGGCCACCGATTTGCCGTACTTGGCGCCGATTTCCTGAAGCACGGGATCATTCAGCAGCTCCCCTTGCATCAGCGGAGACCAGGCTTCCAACTGGATGCCCTGTTCCCGGCAAAATTGAAGCAGCTCTTTTTGCGTCAGCCGCGGATGGAATTCCACCTGGTTGACCATCGGCTTAATTTCCGCCCCTTCCAGGACATCCTGCAAATGATGGATTTGGAAGTTGCTCACCCCGATCGCCTTCACGCGCCCTTCCCGGTACAGGGTTTCCAAGGCGCGCCAGGACTCCTTGTATTTGCCTTTGACCGGCCAGTGGATGAGGTACAGGTCCAGGTAGTCGAGGCCGAGTTTGTCCATGGTGGCGTCAAAAGCGGCCAAGGCCGAATCGTAGCCCTGGTCGGCGTTCCACAGCTTGGAGGTCACGAACAGTTCCTCGCGCTTCACAAGCGACTCCTCAAGCGCTTCGCGGATCGCGGTCCCGACGCCGGCTTCATTCTGGTACACGGCCGCGGTGTCGATGCTGCGGTAGCCGTGACGGATGGCGGCTTTCACCGCCGCGATGAGTTCTTGTCCTTCTTCGACTTTAAAAACGCCCAAGCCGAAGCCCGGCATTTTTACGCCGTTATGCAAAGTGACGGTATCCTGCAAATTTTTAATCATGGGTTCTGGTCATCTCCTGTTCCTAGTATGGGGTATCTTCTGATGGTATCGCCTTCCATAAAATAGCTTACCCGTTTTGCGCGGCGGGATGCAAGCCGCCCTCAGCCGCCGGGGAGCTTCCCTGCGCGGCGTCTTTTCTCTCCAGCACCCGCGCCCGCCCTGTAAGAATCACCGCGGCCAGAACCATCAGTCCTCCTACCCAGGTGGTGTGGAGAAGGCCGAGATGATCAGTGACGATGCCGCCAAGGTAGGCTCCGATGGCAATGCCGGCGTTAAAGGCGGCGATATTGACGGCGGAGGCGATGTCTTTGGCCTGGGGCGCGAAACGCTCCGCCAGCATGACGACATAGATTTGCAAACCGGACACGTTCATGAAGGCGAATAGGCCCATCAGAAAAATGGTGATTAGTCCGGCAATTTTCATCGGCGCCGTGAAGGCCAGGGCGAACAGCACCAGGGACTGGACAACGAACATGTAGAACAGGGCGCCCACCGGTTTGCGGTTGGCCGCTTTGCCCCCAAGGATGTTGCCGATCGCGATGGCGATGCCGTACATCAGCAGAATCACCGCGGCCGTTTCCTCGGGAAACCCGGTTATTTCATGAAGCAGCGGGGATAAATAGGTAAAGACGACGAAGGTGCCGCCGTAACCCAGGGCGGTGATGGCGAAAGCCAGCAGCAGGCGCCCGTTGGTGACCAGCTTGAGCTGGTCGTTAAGCCGGGTTTTCGCGCCTTTGCGTAAATTTCCGCCGGATACCAGCATCAGGTTGGCGAGAAAAGCCGCCACGCCGATAAGAGCGATGGCGATAAAGGCCGTCCGCCAGCCCCATTGCTGCCCCACCATCGTGCCCAGCGGTACGCCCGTGACCGTGGCCACGGTAAGGCCCGAGAACATAATGGATATCGCGCTGGCCCGCCGGTTCTCGGGAACGAGGTCCGCGGCGATGGTCGATCCGATCGACATGAACACGCCGTGGGCGAGGGCCGAAATGACGCGGGCCGCAAGCAGGACGCCGATGCCGCCGGCCATGGCGGCCAGGCTGTTGCCGGCAATAAAGACGAGCATCACGCCGAGCAGCAGCGTTTTTTTGGAAACGCCGGAGGTCAGTGACGTTAGCACCGGGGCGCCGAACGTGACGCCCAAGGCATATAAAGTGACGGTGAGTCCCGCCGTGGTGACGGATATATCAAAGTCATCAGCAATCAGGGGAAGCAGCCCCACGCTGATAAACTCGGTTGTCCCGATCGCAAAGGCGCTGACCGCGAGGGCCAGAAGCGCCAATATACTTCGCTTTTTTTCTATAGACACAGGTTCTTCCACTCCTCTATGATTTGTCGCCGCCGGCCGGCATATGCTATTATCATTTATCGAGGCTGTGATGAACAGTACGTACTTTTAAGTGATATAGGTACTAAAAAGTGCCTAATGCATAAACAAAGGGAGGAAGTCGCCTTGGCGAAAAAATATAACATCTCGGTAGAAGCAACGCTGGAGGTCATCGGGGGAAAATGGAAATGTGTCATTCTCTGTCATCTCACGCATGGAAAACGCAGAACGAGCGACTTGAAACGCCTCATGCCTGGCATTACGCAAAAGATGCTGACCCAGCAGCTGAGAGAGCTGGAAAATGACGGGATCGTCAACCGGATCAGCTATAATGAAGTGCCGCCGAGGGTCGAATACGAGTTGACCGAATACGGGTGGAGCTTGAAGGGCATTCTGGATTCCCTGTGCGCCTGGGGAGAGAAACATATCATCAAGGAGTACGGGGATAAGAGCGCCGTGTTGGAAGACAGCATCTTGAACCGGTAAATGAAAAACGAATGGCGAAAAAGCCTGGTCATCACCTGTGAAAGCAGGGAGACCGGGCTTTTTTTAATTTTAGGAGAACACTTTCGCATGCAGCAGCCGCAAGGCGCGGCCGATGTCCCGCAGATCGGATTCCGGCAAGCCGCCGATCCGCTCGAGAAACCGGGCTTCGATCTGCCGGAATACCCCGTCTATCAAGCGCTGTCCCGCCTCGGTCAGGCGAATCAGCTGTACGCGGCGATCCCCCTTGGCGGAAACCTTCTCGCACAGTTGTTTTTCCTGGAGCTTGCGGATTTCGCGGCTGGCGTTGGGCATCGAGATATGGTGACAATCGCAGATCTGGCTAAGGGTAACCGGTTGGCTAACCGCGATGTACTCCAGAATGTTGTATTGGACCGGGGTGATCCCCTCCGGTTTCAAACCCTGGGTCATTTCGTGTTTCACTTCGTGTACGGCAGTCGTAAAAGCCACGAATTGTTGAAAAAGCTCAGTCTTGTCCACAGAACCACCTCATTCTGACAATAGCAAAGTAATTATTAAAAAACAATTATCATTTGACAACAATTGAATCGCTGTATATGATTTGATTATCAAATGATAAATAAATGAGGTGCGAGAAGTGAACCTGCTGGTCATATATACCCATCCGAATCATCAAAGTCTGAGTTATGCTTTTTTGCAGAAGGTATTGGAGGGAAGCCGCGAAAATCCGAGGATCTCCGGAATTCAAGTGCTGGATTTGTATGAGGAGTCGTTCGATCCCGTCCTCGTATTCAACAAGGAGAAGCGGAGGCGCGATATGCACCTGGACCCCACCCTGGCCAAATACCGTGACCAGATTCAATGGGCGGATAAGCTTGTGTTTGTCTACCCGATCTTTTGGGGGCGTCCCCCGGCCATGCTCCTCGGTTACATCGACCGGATGTTCTCTTCCGGCTTCGGATATCGCGACAACGGAAAGCTGCTGCCGGAAGGTCTCCTGAAGGGCAAATCCGCGGTCTGCATTTCCACGATGAAAGGCCCGGAGCGGGTTTATCCTTGGTTCTATCTGAATAACGCCCATAAAATATTGATGGGAAGGGCGCTGTTCAGCTATGTCGGCATCCGGCCGGTCAAGTTTTTTGAATTCGGGAGCATGGAGAGTCCCAAAGGCCGTCATGAGAAAAAGCTGCACAAGGTCTACACGTATTTCAAAAACCTCGAGCGTTAATCCCTTTGCGGTGAAGCCACTCGCCGGTGTCCGGGTCGAAGACATAGTCTTTCTTCCATTCCGTGATATGTTCGGCCACGTCCCGGATGGAGGCGGCGATGTAGTGTATTTGCCGATCCGTCATCATCGGATGCAGGGAAAGGCGGGCCCAGCCCGGCTTGCCCGAAAGGTCTCCTTCCGCAATCTGTCCGGCGATGTGGCGGGAATCCGCCGGGTCGATGCCGAGCAAGTAATGGCCGTACGTTCCGGCGCAGGAACAGCCGCCGCGGGCTTGAATGCCGAAGCGGTCATTAAGCAGTTGGACCACCAAGTTGTAATGGATGGCTTCGATCGTAAAAGAAACGATCCCCAGCCGGCTGCGGCGGCTCCCCCCGAGAATGCGCAGGCCCGGAATTGGCTCCAGCTTACGCAGCAGAAGAGAGGTTAACTCCTTCTCCCGCGCGCCCATCCGGGAAATGCCCATCTCTTCTTTCAGGCGAATGCACAGGGCGGCCCGGATAGCTTGCAAAATCCCCGGGGTTCCGCCGTCCTCCCGCGCCTCCGCGTCTTCGACATAGTGATAATCGCCCCATGGATTCGTCCATTGCACCGTGCCGCCGCCGGGATGATCGGGAACGCCGCTGTCGCAGCAGGATTGGTCGACTACGAGAATGCCGCTCGTTCCCGGCCCGCCCAGAAACTTGTGCGGGGAGAACAGGACGCCGTCCAACCTTTCCCGCGGCGGGTCGGGATGCATATCGATGCGCGTATAAGGGGCGGAAGCGGAGAAATCGATGAAACACCTGCCGCCGTGCCGGTGCATCGTCCGGGCCAGCTCGTCATAGGGAGTTTCAAACCCGGTCACATTGGAGCAGGCGGTGAAGGCGCCGATTTTGGTGGTCCGGTGCCGGTAAATCTGTAAAAGTCGCTCCAATTGGTTCGGATCGACCGTCCCCTCCGGCCCGGGAGGCACAACGACGACCTCGCCGATCGTTTCGGCCCAGGAGAGCTGGTTGGAGTGATGCTCCATGTGGGTGACAAAAATAACGGGGCGTTCCGCTTCGGATAAGCGGATTCGCGACTTGAAGCGCTCCGGAACTTTCAGTCCCAGCAGCCGCTGCAGCTTGTTTACCGCCCCGGTCATGCCGGTTCCCGCAAACACCAGCATGTCTTGCGGACCCGCGTTCACATGGCGCTTGATGATTGCCCGAGCCTCCTCGTAGGCCCGGGTCATGGTCCGGCCGGTCACGGTGGAGCGGGTATGCGTGTTGGCCATCCAGGGGCCGAATTCCTCCGCGAGCCTGGTTTCGATCGGCCGGTACAACCGCCCGCTGGCCGCCCAGTCGGCATAGAGGAGCGGTTTGGGGCCGTAAGGGGACTGGAAGGTGTGACCTTCGCCGATCGTATTTTCCCGATACCGCTTAAAATATGCTTCACTTGAGCCCGGTAAATCATAAACAAGGCTCCCGATGTTGGCCTTGAGCATAGGCGCACGCCCTCCGTTCGTTTGGTCGGTTTAGGGTATGCGGGGATGCCTGGCGGCGTTCAAAGGGAGCCTTGAACATTATATAAACAATTGAACATCCGAAGCTAGCGCGTCGCGGAGGTAGGTTTGCGCATCCACGATTTCAAGCTCCGGAATCAGCTCTTCGGGCCGGATGCCCATAATTTCCAGGGACAGCCGGCAGCCGTAGAACTTGACGTTCTTTTTCCGCGCCCCCTTCAGAAAGTGAATCAGCTTGGGAGCTTCCTGATCTTCGATCATTTCCGTCAACATCCATTTTCCCAAGCCGCTGAAATTCATGCGGGACAAGGGAAGGTCTTCGGGTCCTTTCGGCGACATCCAGCCGAGCAGCTTCTCATAGACCGTCTTGTCCTCCTGCGTCATCCGGTCGGGATCCCGCAGCAAAAACAATCCCCAAAAGGCGAAGAACATCGTCACCTCGACCTCGATATCCCGCGCCGCATTGGCCAGAATCAGCCCGGCCATCGCCTTGTCGTACTCCCCGCTGAACATCAGCAGGCTCATCTTCTTCCCGGCTTCCTTCTTCAAATCAGCTTCCCTGCCCGTTTGAACATCCTTTTCCGTTTTCACTTCCATTCCGATCCGCCTCCGGTTGTTGTTGGATGGAATTAGTATGCACGGCGGAGGAAGGGATATGCCCGATTCAAGGAATCGTCATTTTCAGAGGAGTTAACGGGATAACCTCCCGTTAATTTCGGGCATTCGGCTTTGCGGAGCGGAATAACGGGATTTCCTCCCGCTATTTCGGCGCAAAGCGGCCGATGGAGCCTCAGGGGAACGGATTAGCTGGAAATTTTCCAGCTATTTGGGTTCCCTGGGCCGGGACGTCCCAATTAGCGGGAGGTTTTCCCGCTAATTGCCGCGTCGCCTACCGCGTCGCCTACCGCGCCGTCCGCCGCGCCGCCTACCGCACCGTCCGCCGCGCCGCCGTAGGCTGCTCCCCGCGTCGTCCACCAGACGCAGGCGCTAAAACACCCGGCGCGCGGTAACGAACCGCTCTTTCCAGCTATCGGAGAAGGCTTCCAGGCGAACGCCGTATTTTTTCGAGTACGTGTGCAAAATTTGGTTATCCCCCGCGTAAATGCCGACATGGCCGATATCCAATCCGCGCGCGCTGAAGAAGAGCAGATCGCCTTTGCGCAGATCCTCCAACTTGACCTCTTGTCCTGCCTTGGCTTGGTCATAGGATACCCGGGGGAGTTCTACCGCCAGCATATCTTCAAATACCCGCTTCACAAAAGATGAACAATCAAAGGTCGCGGTTTGATCGGGCGATGCGCCGAATTCATACGGGGTGCCGGCAAAGGTCTGGCCATAAGCGAGCAGTTCGTCCGCCTGCTGTTCCCGCAGCTCGGGGCTGGCATAGTCGGTATACTTCGGCTTCGCCGAAATGTAGCCGGTCCGGCCGTCTTCCGTGCGGACCTCCAGCCAGAACGGCGAGGCTTCCCGAAGGACCATAACCTTGGCGCCGACCGGAAGCAGTTCCTCCGCGGCTTCACTCTCCGCGTCCGGAGCGTTCCGTAGATGAACGCCCCAGCGGACCGACGCTTCTTTGCCGATGACGGCGGCTGACGTAATGCGGACGGTTCGGGCGTCCTCCTCCCAAACGACGGTGCTGCCCAGCGCTTCGCTCACCAGGCGCAGCGGAACCAGCGTGTGGCCGTCTACGACCTCGCCCGGGACGTCCACCGGCATCGTCCGGCCGTTCAAATCGGCCTGGCTCTCGCCCAACCGGTAGGTCAGCTTCGCCCCGCCTTTGGTGGCCGTCACTGTTTTGGTGCCGCCGTCCCAAGCGAGCTTTGCGCCTTGCGCCTCAAACAGGCCGCGCATCGGTACGAGCACCGCCCCGTCCACGATTTTCGGCGCCGCAGCCGGTTGAATTCGTACCCCATCCAACAGAATGTTCACCGGAGCCGCCGACGGCGCCGCGGAAACCTGTGCGGCAGACCCGGCGGCATAGGCCGGGACGGCGGAGGTGATCAGCCCTGCACTAAGCAGAAGCAGGAGGGAGTACTTGCTTTTCGGTTTTTTCATGAGGTCATCCTCCTTGAGTTTGAAATCATAGTAAAAGAGCTTACTTAGTTGGACGAGTTTGGAAGGAGAGAGTTGTGCGGAAAATCCTGGCAGCGGGAACCTAATCTATTATTGTAAACGATTACAAGATTGAGTATAGTTGATATACAAGGAGGTGATTTATGGAAAATATGGGATTTAAATAGCAGCCTAGCGACCACAGCATGGCTTGTTTCGTTTCGGTGAAGGCGCAAGTCCAATCCAAAATAAAGGCGGGATGAACAATGAGAAAAGCTTGGGTCAAAATGATGCTCCTCAGCTTGGCATTATCTCTATTTCCGGCGGCCGGATCACAGGCGGCACCGACGGATCCCTGGAAACTGGTTTGGTACGATGAGTTTAATTTGCCTAACGGATCGGCTCCCGACAGCAGCAAGTGGTCTTACGATATAGGTACGGGTTTTGACGGAGGATGGGGAAACAATGAGAAACAGTATTATACTGATTCCAGAAAAAATTCATATCACGAGAACGGGCATCTGGTCATTAAGGCGCTCAAGGAATCCGTGGGAGGAAGGGAGTATACGTCGGCCAGGCTGGTTACGAAAAACAAAGGGGACTGGAAATACGGCAGGTTTGTGATTAAAGCGAAGCTCCCGACCGGCAGCCCCGGTCAGCTTCAAGGCATCTGGCCGGCGATCTGGATGCTTCCGACTGATTATGCCTACGGTAATTGGCCGCAAAGCGGCGAAATCGACATTATGGAAATGGTCGGCAAAGAAGCGTCGGGGGACCGTCATCAGGTATGGGGATCGCTCCATTTCGGAAACCCATGGAAGTACATCAATGCGGGGACTACGGTCACGCAAAACGATTTTCATGAATATGCGGTGGAATGGGAGCCGGATCAGATCCGCTGGTACGTGGACAACCAGTTGATTCAGACCCGATATGCGAGCGAATGGTACAGCTCGGGAGGTCCTCATCCGGCTCCGTTCGACCAGCGGTTTCACCTTCTGATGAACTTGGCGGTCGGCGGAAATTGGCCGGGGAATCCGGATGCCGGAACCGTGCTTCCACAGAGCATGCTGGTAGATTATGTGAGGGTTTACACGAAGTCCGAGAACCCTTCGGGTCAAAATTTGCTGAGCAATCCCGGCTTTGAATCCGGCATTTCCTCCTGGAGCGAGTGGCATGGGGCAGGCCTGGCCCAAAATGTCGAGGCTGGGGGACATACGGGGACGAAGCAGCTTGCGCACTGGCATGCCAATGCCTACAGGCAGTTCACTTATCAGCCGTTGCAGGTACCCAACGGAACCTATAAAGCGTCCGTCTGGCTTAAATCGGGCGGAGGGCAGAACGAGCTTCGGCTGGTAGCGCGGAATCATGGCGGTCCGGAGATGCAGGCGAACGTCGGGCCTGGAGGGGTACCGAACTGGACGCGGTATGTCATTGACAATATCCAGGTTACGGCCGGGTATATCGAAATAGGCGTTTGGTCGGACGCGCTGCCGAATACCTGGGCGGTTTTCGATGATTTTGAGCTGGTAAAAAAATAACCCCCGGATAGTCTCCGCTGCCCCCGGGTATCTTAGGGTAAAACAAGGCGAAGGAGTGAAGCTTGTTGTCCAGAAGAAACCGGAGATACGCGGTCCCTGGGGCGGATCAGGGGATGCAGCGGTTCAAGGCCGAAGTCATGCGGCGCGAGGGTTACGCCGTTGACCCGAACCGGCCGGATGACGTGAAGTTCGAGGTGGCCCGGGAGCTTGGCGTTCCGCTGCAGCCGGGAAGTAACGGAAACCTGACCACGGAAGAGGTCGGTCAGGTCGGCGGCAAAATCGGCGGATCCATGGTCCGCGAGATGATCCGCCTGGCCCAGCAGCAGCTTTCGGAGCGGGGGCCGCAGTAATCGGGGCGATGTCCCGCCAACAACAAATACCGCCGGGGAGCAAATCCCCTGGCGGTATTTGTTGTACGCTATCGCCGGCGGCTGTCGGGGAAACCGGAAAATGGGTGGACTCAAATTTTATTGGGGTCCGAACCAGCCTCTGTCTTTCTGGGTGTCATTATAAACGGAGATCAGCACCAGGGCCGGCTGCTCGCCGACATTCTTCGCCCGGTGCGGGGTACAGGCGTTCCAACTGAAAGAATCCCCCTCCTCAAATATCGCGCTATCCTCGCCTTGCTCCGCATAGATTTTACCCTGAAGAACGAGATGAATCTCCTCTCCCTCATGCACGTGCGGCTTTTCACCGGTGGAAGCGCCGGGAGGAAACTCCACAATCATCATCCGCATATGCTGCGTAGATCCAAGATGGAAGACCCTCAATTGTTCCGGTCCGGTAGAGGTAAGGGTGCGTTCCTCCTTGCGGACGATTTGCATCCGTTCCTCTTTTTTAAGCAGCAAATAGGCCAGCGGCACGTCCAGGGCTCCGGCGATATGTTCCAATGTAGCGATGGAAGGCGAGGTTTTGTTGGTTTCCACCTGGCTCATAAAGCCTTGGGACAGGCCTGTTTTTTCGCAAATTTGAGCGATAGTGATATTCTTTCGTTTCCGGATCGACCGGATAGTGGACCCGATGTCCATAGGCAAATTCCCTCCTGCCTAGCTTGCATCATGATATTAGTAATACAAAATATAATTTAATAATAACAATGTTATGGTTGACAATCCAGCTAAACTAAGGTAATTTAATTCCCGTGAATAAAATATTTATATTACTAATATCAAGGAGGAGACATAAATGAAACAAGTTTGGGGAATCACGATCATGCGAGTGGTGCTGGGGGTTTTGTTCCTGGCGCACGGGATCGATAAGATGAAAATGGGACTGGGCAATGTGGCGGTCTGGTTCGAGAGTATCCACCTTCCTGGACTTGTGGCCTATTTGGTCGGACCGATTGAGTTAATCGGCGGGGTGCTCCTGATTGCCGGTTTGTTTACGCGGTACGTTTCGGCGTTGCTTGCCGTTGTTATGTTGGGAGCGATTTTTACCGCGAAGCTGTCCGCCGGTCTTTTGAACGGCTATGAGCTGGATCTGGCGCTGCTGTCCATAGCGATCTTCTTCGTGCTGGCCGAAACGCCAGGCTGGTCGGCGGACCGTTGGATCAGCGGCAGCAAAAGTGATCGGGCATGACGCTCCCGGCCTATTTTTTCGCCCATGGCGCTCCTTCGCTGGTGTTGGAGGATCACGCGTATACACGCTTTCTGAAGAACTTTGCTCAAACGCTGCCCCGTAAGCCCGAGGGAATCGCGCTTTTCTCCGCCCATTGGGAAAGCCCGGTGCAGCAGGTCAGCATGGTGGAGGAGACCTACGATACAATCTATGATTTCTACGGATTTCCGGAGGAAATGTACAAGATGACTTATCCCGCTCCCGGGGATGCGGCGTTAAGCGGTAAAGTGGCTTCCTTGCTGAGCGGCTCGGGGATTCCGAACGGCCATGACAAGGAGCGGGGATTGGACCATGGAGCCTGGGCGGTGTTAAAGCTGCTGTATCCGGATGCGGATATCCCGGTCGTTGCGATGTCGGTGAACCGCGAATGGAGCATGGAGCGGCAGTACGAAATCGGCAAGGCATTGAGAGAACTGCGCGATCAGGATGTGCTGATCATCGGCAGCGGGGGAATCGTGCACAATTTGCGTCAAATCCACTGGAATGCCGGCCCGGATCATGCGGAGGACTGGCCCCGGGAGTTCGACGGATGGATCGCTGACCGCCTGGGGAGCTGGAATACGGAGGAGCTTTTTCGTTACCGTGAACTGGCTCCGCATGCCGTCCAAGCCGTGCCGACCAGCGAGCACTTCATCCCGCTGCTGCTGGCGATGGGCGCGGGAGATGCCGGACGCCAGGCGCGGCGATTGCATCAAAGCTATCAATGGGGGACCCTGAGCCTCAGCGCATGGGAATTCCAATAAAAAAAGAGGTTGCCCCCACGGGTGGCGGAAACGATCCGCTCCTGGGGCAGCCTCTTTTTTGCCGTTCCGGCGACGGTTTAGCTCCCGCTACGGCAAAAGCAATCCAGCGTGTGGTCGTTCACCATGCCGGAAGCTTGCATAAAGGCATAAATAATCGTCGTTCCGACGAATTTCATGCCCTTCTTCTTCAGAGCCTTGCTCATGGCGTCGGAAATGGGGGTGGAGGCGGGAACCTGGCCGATCCGCTCCCAGTGGTTGACGATCGGCGAGCCATCCACGAAGCTCCATAAATAACCGGCAAAACTGCCGTGCTCCTTGACGATGTCGAGGTAAATCCGGGCATTGGTGATGACGCCCTGCACTTTTAGCCGGTTCCGGATGATTCCGGGGTTTTGCAGCAGTTCTTCGACTTTCTCCGGGCCGTACTCCACAATCTTCAAAGGGTCAAACCCGTCGAAGGCCTCCCGGAAGGTTTCACGTTTTTTCAAAATCGTATACCAGCTTAACCCGGCCTGCATCCCTTCCAGCATCAGCAGCTCGAACAGCTTCTGATCATCATGGAGCGGCCGTCCCCACTCTTCATCATGGTAGGCGATATACAGGGGATCGGCGTTGACCCAGGCGCAGCGCGTAAGCGTTTCGGTTTCGGTTGGATTTATGGTCACGTGCGGCAAACTCCTCTCGAACATTTGTTTGTATAACAAACTGATACCATCATATCCCATTTTGCGCAAAAATCCTAGCTTGGCTTGGCCGCTAGGGCCGACCGCGACAGTTCCGGGGCAGGGGAGAGTGGGAGTTGCGCAATTGTGGCCAACCGGTTGGCGGTCGCGCGGCGCGAGCTGCGCGTTGCGAGCTGCGCGTTGCGAGCTGCGCGTTTGCGAGCTGCGAGGTCGCGAGCTGTGCGTTTGCGAGCTGCGTGGTGCGAGCTGCGCGGCGGTTGTGAGCTAAGTTGGTGTCAGTTGCCCGGCTGCAAGCCACCCGGGTGCGATTGCACGTCTATGGGCCACCCGACTCTAGCCACGCGACCGGCGCTTAACAGCTTCGAGCCCGGACAAGTCGTCAGCCAAACGGTGTCTGCCATAGCCTGTTTACGGCCCGCACGGGAGAATAACGGGAAAACCTCCCGTTAAATCTGCCCATTTCCCCTTCGAGGTCCGATTTAACTGGAATTTCTCCCGCTAATCTTGCCCAATACGGGGGAAACCGCCCTGGCGTCCACAAATTAGCGGGAGGTTTTCCAGTTAATTGAAGCCAACGGGCCCGCTAAGCTAAATTAACGGGAGGTTTTCCCGTTAATTTCTCCGCGCACCTCCGGCGGACGCGCCGCTGGCCCCCCGCAGCGAACCTGGCCTCCGCGCTCCGGGTCATGCCAAAAAGCCGGCGGCCCCCCAGTCATCCTAAGATGACGGAGGAGTCAACCGGCTTTATCCCATCACGTCGCTGCTAGAAAAATTCCAGCAGCTCCGCCTTTACCGCTTCATTTGAGCCTCCGACCCGCTTTTGGTGCTGCGGCTTGTCGAACAGCGCCCGGATTTGCGGCGGGAAGGTTTGCTCGATCTGGATCAGCTCGAGCGCCTCGTTGAACTTCGCCGGGTGCGCCGTGGCCAAGGCGACGGTCACCTCGCCCTTTCCGGCGAGGCGGTCCGCAGCGGCCACGCCGCACGCGGTGTGCGGGTCCAGCAGGTAGCCGAAGTCGTCATGCACCTGCCCGATCGTCGCCAGGCAGTCGTCGTTCTCGACGCTCGCGGCGGCGAAATCGCGCTGCACTTGCTCCAGCAGCCCGCCCGTTACGGCGATTCGGCCATCCTGCCGGAAGCCGTCCATCCGGGCCGCTACCTCGGCCGCGTCCTCGCCCAGCAAGTAGTACAGGTAGCGCTCGAAGTTGCTCGCCACCTGAATATCCATCGACGGGCTGTACGTCATATGGAATTCGCCCGGCTGGTAGACGCCTTCGTTCACGAAGCGCTCCAGGATGTTGTTCTCGTTGGTGGCGAGGATGAGCTTGCCGATTGGAAGGCCCATTTTTTTGGCCAGATAGCCCGCAAAAATATCCCCGAAATTCCCTGTCGGCACGCTGAAGTTCACCTGGCCGCCGGCCGTTAGGCCCTGCTTCGCCAACTGGAAGTAAGCGTAGAAATAATAGACCGTCTGCGGCAGAAGCCGCGCGATGTTGATGGAGTTAATCGCCCGCAGGTGGTATTCCTGCTTGAACGCCACGTCCGCGAACAGCTCCTTGATGATGCGCTGACAGTCGTCGAAATTGCCATCGACGGACATGTTCAGCACGTTGGCGTCGTTCACGGTCGTCATCTGCAGCTCTTGCACCTTGCTGACTTTGCCGTGCGGGTACAGGATGCAGATCTTGATTCCTTCCTTGCCGCGTACGCCCTCGATCGCCGAAGCTCCGGTATCGCCGGAGGTAGCGCCCAGAATGTGGATGATCGAATTCCGTTCGCGGGCGATGTAGGAGTACAGGTTGCCGAGAAACTGCAAGGCGATATCCTTAAAAGCGAACGTCGGCCCGTGGAACAGCTCCAGCACCTGGAGGCCCTCCTTCACGCGGCGGAGCGGGGTTACGTCCGGGCTGCGGAACGTCGCGTAGCTGTCGTTCACGAGCTTTTTCAGGTCGTCGGTCGGGATTTCCCCGTCGATATACAGCTTGAAAATTTCAAGCGCCAGTTCCGGATAGGAGAGCTGTCTCCACTCTGCCAGCGTATCTTCCGAAATGTGCGGGATATGCTTCGGAACGAGCAGGCCGCCATCGTCGGCCAGTCCCATGAGAACCGCATCGATGAAACCGAGGCCTGCCACTTTCCCCCTAGTGCTGATGAATTCCATAATGATCCCCTTTGCATACAACGATTTTCAATCATTGTAACAAAAAATATACGGTTTCCCAACCGGTTGGGGCCATTTTATTTAAGCTTCACCGGAGTTCTCGCCGTTACCCCGCGGATAATCCACAGAACCAGGCCCAGCAGCACGGCGGATGCAAGGAACGATGCGTATCCAGGCAGCACGGAGGGGTCCCAATGGATGACCCGGTCAATCAGACCCCGCAACTCATATTGCCACAAGTAGTCGGTGATGCCGATCGTGACAATCGCCAGGATGATAAAGCCCATGCGGACGACGCCCTTATATCGGTAGAAACCCGCGCTGATCAGCCAACCGGCGAGATAGAAGGTCAGGAGATTGATCCACGCGGTCATGATCGCGTGGATGCTGCTTTCCTGGAACAGGAGGTACTGTGATGACTGAAATCCCGCGCCGTTCAGGCCGGGAAAAGCTTGCAGCAGCAAGGTTGCGGCCGTGAGCACCAGGGTGATAGTCAGAGTAAGGCCCAGAGCGGCGGACAAGGTGCCCCAGAAATACTTTTTGCGGGTGACGCCGGATTTTACATAAAAGGTCAAAAATGAAGTCGCGGCGACGATGCCGATGATGAGCAGATAGGTTTTGGTCGGCCGATATGCAAAAAGAATCGGATCATGTGCTTCGCCCGAGGTGCCGAACAGGGAAACCGCATTGAGCACCAAAGCGAAGGCAAAAAACCAAAGCGTCCATTTCATTTGATTCAGGTACAAGTCCAGACCGATTTTAGAGATGGTGGTTTTCGTCTTCATGAGGAACCTCCTCCCCGCGGGTAAGATGGATAAACAAATCCTGAAGCGGTACGGGCCCGAGCTCCAGGCCAAGCTGTTTGGCGGTCCGCCGCTGCCCGTCATCAAGTTCACCGTATATCATGACCGATTTCGTACCGCCGAGCTGTTGGGAATTAAGCACCAGCAGCCCGCGGGTAAATTCGTGCACGGATGCCGCCGAACCGGTAACCGAAACGCCCCGGTGAATCAGTAAATCATAGCTTTCTTGCAGCAGCAGCTTGCCCCGGTCCAAAATGAGCACCTCGTCGAACAGGTAATCCATCTCCGAAACGAAGTGGGTAGAGAACAGGATCGTGCGGGGATGGGCCGCCTGGTCCTCCAGCAGTTCCCGGTAAAAAATATCGCGCGTCGGCGCATCCATCCCCTGGTACGCTTCATCGTAAAGGGTCAAGGGGGAGCGGTTCGCGAGACCGACCGTCACGCTCAGGGCACTCTGCATGCCTTTGGACAACTGGCCGACCTTTTTGTTCAGCGGAAGGCCGAAGCGCTCCACCAGCTTGGCGGCGTAGTCCGCGTCGAAGTGCGGGCGGTAGCGCTTGGACCCTTCCAGCATGTCTTTTACCGTATCCGTCTCATTGCGGTAATCCGTCTCGTGGACAAACGTCACCTGCTCCATCACCGTCTCGTTCTCAAAAGGAACGGCTCCGCCAACCCGTACGGTTCCCGAAGTCGGTTCCATATAGGAGGCGAGCAGGGAGAGAAGCGTGGATTTTCCGGCGCCGTTTCGCCCGATCAAACCGTAAATTTTACCGCCTTCCAAAGTAAAAGAAAGGTTGTCCAGGGCGGAAAAACCCCCGTATTTTACGTAAACCTGTTCAAATTTCACGTCCATGGTCATGCCGATCACATCCTTTGTATTCTCTGATCATTTGGAGGAGGTCCTCCTCGGTTACTCCCAATTTGCCAGCTTCCTGCAGCATCGGGTGTACATATTGCTCGGCGAAGGCCGATTTGCGCTGCGTCAGCAGTTTTTCCCGGGCGCCTTCGGCGACGAACAGGCCGATCCCCCGCTTTTTGTAAGCGATGCCCGAGTCCACAAGCATGTTGATTCCTTTGGCTACCGTGATGTGATTGATCTTATAAAACTGCACCAGTTGATTGGTGGAAGGGATCTGCTCATGCTCTTGGAGCTGCCCGTTGACGATCTGGTCCTCGATCCTGTCGCGAATTTGCAAAAATAGGGGCTTTCCGCTGTCAAAAGAGCCGTTCATTCGGAGTCACCTCCTTTTAACATTCTATGGTTATATAGTCATGTATATAACTATATATGCTGAAGGGAATGATTGTCAATGCTCCAGAGGCCCGGGCATAAAAAAAGAACGGTCCAAATTTCTTGGGCCGTTCTTCAATAAACCAAAAATTATTAGACGCGAGGCGGTAAGGACAGTACAGGGATTTCGATGATATAAGGATACTCCCCGTTTTTGGCAAAGTCCGTAATTCCGCTGACGCTGATTTTAAATTTGCCGGATGGCAGGTTGGAGACTTTGGCGTTGCCGTTCTCCGTCAAGGTAAGAATGAGCTGGTTGCCGCCGGCCGGATAATTATGGGTGAAGTCATTCGCCCGATCAAACGGAACAGGATGTCCGGCGAATTCGCCTTCGTTGAAGCTGTCCGGAATATACTGCAGGGTCACGTACGGATCCGGGCCCCATATCGGCTCGTCCGCTACGAGCGTAATCACGCCGTCGCCATACGTGCTCTCGGTGACGGAGAAAGCCGGCGGCGTGTTATCCAGCGTCATCGGAAGCTCGAGTACCTGCACGGGCTCCGGGTTGCCGGTTTCGTAAATGTTAAACCGGAGTGACGGCTGGGTCACGATGTTGGCCGTCAATAATCTCAGTTTGACCCGGTCCGATTCATTGCTGATTTGAATATTCGGATCGGTGGACTCGATCTTCACACTTCCGACTGTAAAGTCATCGATTATGATCTTGAAATGACCGCTATCGGCCGCTTCGTCGAAAACCAGATTGGCGGTTGTCGAATCGGTTCCCCGCGACACTTTGAGAAAATCGTTGATATTACGCAATTTATAAGTTGCCGGATCGTTTCCTATAACGTTGTCGTCCGCCAGATAGATCGAATACTCCATTCCCATGATGCCGGGGTTCAGCACAAATGGGACTTCAGGGTTAAGAGAAGCCGCTAAAGGCTGGAACTTGGAGCTCTCAAACCGGTCGATGGCAACTTGTAACGTGTAGACGTAGCTTTTGACCATTTCCGGTCTCGTAACGGGGCCTCTTAGTTCGGCATCGGCCTCCTGAGCGGTCGTCCAAAGATGTTGGATTTCATATTGGGGATATTTCCCGTCAGCGCCATCCAACAAGGCATTCGCCTTGTCAACGAGCACTTGCAGCACAGCGGAGGGGTCCGCCACCGTGTAAGTAACGGTTTTGCCGGAAATCGCCGGCGATACCTTGCCGGAAGCACCGCGAATCGTCCGCTCGGTCGACAAGGAACGGTACGACAGCTCTACGGATTGGTCAAGCGGCAGTAGGGTGTCGGTGGTTAGGATCACGGACTTATCCTTGACAAGGATGTTTTTAAGGCCGAGCGGAAGCTCTTGCCCTTCCAGACTGCGTGTGATTTGAAAATCTTCGGCTGCCGGAACATATCGGCCATCCAGGGTTTCGCCGTAGGTCAAAACGAGTGTTTTGCCATCGGCAAAAGAAACGGCAGGCTGCGCCAGCTCCGATGTCACCGGATCCGGGTTCGTCGTTCCGCCTCCGCCGCTGCTACCGCCTCCGCCGCTCGACCCTCTCGAGGCGGATACCGGAGTTTGCGGCTTCGGCGTTTCCGGGGTTTGCGGCTGGGCCGGGGCGGGGGTTGTCCCCGCGGATGACGGAGGGGTTTGGGTTTGATTTTTCAGTTCATCGGATTTCTTCAGGAACTTGGAAGCTACCAAAGCAACCTGCTGCCGTTCCGCCGTTCCGGTGGGGTTAAACGTCCCGCTCGGAGTTCCGTTGATCAAGCCCAATTCAACGGCGGCGGCTACGGCATCCTTGGCGTAATCGGCGATTTGGCCGGCATCGCTGAATTTGAGTCCCGCCCCTTTTCCCGTTGCATCGACATTCGAGCCCAAGGCCCGAACGAAAAGAACCGCCATGTCCTGGCGCGAAAGGTCTTGTCCGAGTCCGAATTTCCCCTCGCCAGTGCCTTTGATTAATCCGGCCTTGACGGCGGCTTCCACGGAAGCGTAAGCATAATGGGAGGTTGGGATATCGCTGAACGTAGCCGTGGCCGGAGCATCGCTTACGTCAAGCTTTAGAGCTTTGGCGAGAATGATCGCGAAATCCTGGCGCGATATTTTTCCGGTCGGGTTAAAGTTTCCGTCCCCCTTACCATTGATGATGCCTTTTCCCACCAACTCCATAATCGCATCTTTGGCGAAGGAACCGTCGATGTCGTTCAATGCGGTCGAGGCCGCGTAGGCGGGGAGCGATAGCGTGCTCACCAAAGCGGCGGTTGTCATGATTTTGTACAGTGAATTTTTTTTCATCCCTTGTCCCATTCCCCTTATGTATCAAGTGATCTCTCCGGCTATTTCTCCGAAAAATTTACTTATATCATAATGGATGGCTTGTAGTTTGTAATTAGTTTTTTTAAAAAAATAAAATAAATAAATTTAAGACATTATTCAGTCGTCCGAACCCGCCACCGGGCCAATGCATAGCATATAGGACCACTTGGAGAGCGGAAGGGATGGGGTCCGAGATGGGGATTCAGCTTACGGCAATTCATTATGTCTATCTGGCTTGCATTGCAGGCATATTGGCCTTGTTGATCCGGAGAAGGGATACGACCATTATCTGCGTGGCGGGGATCTTCCTGTTGGGACTGTTGGCGACGGGGACGCTGGGAGGTTCGGTTTCCGGGATATTCGAGGCTTTCATTTTTGCGACAAAAGAACTGATGGGAACGATCATGATTATCTCGATCGTGGTGGCTATGAGCCGGGTGTTGATCCTGACCGGGATTAACGAGACGATGCTGGGCCCCTTGATGCGCTTCATCCGTACGCCGTCCGTCGCTTTTTGGGGAATCGGCCTGATCATGATGGTCACTTCGTTCTTCTTCTGGCCCTCCCCGGGGGTCGCGTTGATCGGAGCCGTGCTGCTTCCGGTCGCGCTACGCGTCGGCCTCCCGGCGCTGGGAGCCGCGGTGGCGATGAACTTGTTCGGCCACGGCATTGCGCTGTCGGGCGACTATATCATTCAGGGAGCGCCGAAGTTGACGGCGGACGCGGCGGGGCTGTCAACCGGCGAGGTCATGGCGGCGAGCGTGCCGCTGGTCGCGGTCATGGGTGTGGTGACCACGGTCACGGCCTATTGGCTGATTCGCCGCGACCAGAAGCGGGGGACTTGGCGCGACGGGCTGGTCGCGGAGCCCGGGGCGGCAGGCGTCCTGACGGCCGGCGGAGCGGGAAGCAGGGAGCGTGGGCGCGGGAAAGTGCCGGGACGAGAGAAGGAACAAGGCAAGGGACAAGACAAGGGACAAGAGTGTAAGGAGCCACAAGGGCGCAAGCTGATGCAGGGTCAAGCGCACGGGGAGGCGAAAGGACGCAGGCGATTGCAAGAAGACGAGCCAGTCCCGCTAGCGGCGCCCGTCAAAAAAACGCTCGCCCTGCTGATTCCGCTCCTTTTCCTCGCCGATGTGGCGGCGATGTTGCGGCTGGATCTGCAGGGCGGAGAGGCGACGGCGCTCGTCGGCGGCACCGCCGTGCTGATCCTGGTCGCGGTCGCCCTGTTGGCGCACCGCGGCAGGGGGCTGGAAAAGACGACGTCCTACCTCATCGACGGCTTCGTCTTCGGTTTTAAGGTGTTCGGTCCGGTCATCCCGATCGCCGCGTTTTTTTATCTCGGCGATTCCGCGTTTACGGACCTGTTCGGGGAGACGCTCCCGGCGGGTTCGCACGGGATCGTCAACGACCTGGGGGCCGCGCTGGCGGGCAGCGTCCCCTTGAACGGCGCCGTCGGCGCCGTCACCCTGGCCGCGGTCGGGGCGATCACCGGCCTCGATGGCTCCGGCTTCTCCGGCATCTCCCTCGCCGGGTCGGTCGCGCAGCTGTTCGCGGCCGCGACGCAAACCGACGCCGCCACGCTGACGGCGCTCGGCCAGATCGCCGCCATCTGGGTCGGCGGCGGCACGCTGATCCCGTGGGCGCTGATCCCGGCCGCCGCGATCTGCGGCGTCAGCCCGTTCGAGCTCGCCCGGCGCAATCTGGTGCCGGTGCTGACCGGGCTTGCGGCGACGACGCTGGTCGCCATTTGCCTGCTCTGACCGTGTCCGGTCTGACCGGCCGTCGTGCGGCACGGGACGCTGCGCAGGGAGAAGCACGCCCGCCCCGCCCCGCGCAGCTCTTGCCAGCAGCGAAATTAACGGGATTTCCTCCCGTTAATTTCGCGCATAAACCGCTGCGGGCTCAACTAACGGGAAAATCTCCCGTTATTTAAGCCCGCCATCGGCCCAGGCGCTCCTTCGAGGCAAATTTAGCTGGAGAAATTCCAGCTAATTGCGGATCGGAGCGCCAAACGCGCATAATTAGCGGGAGGTTTTCCCGCTAATTGCTTTCAAAGCTTTGCCAGCTTAGTCAGTAAGAGATCGAAACGTATTAGTTCTCGTTCTCTCAGCTGGCGCCTTCTCGTTTAAGCCACTATCCACCCGATTTCTTCACAGCCTTCCAACCAAATCAACCCAATTACAGCCACCCGACTTATCGCTCTCCACCCAGCCAAATGAAGGCCATTCAACTCATCAACAACTCCTAACACCTTATCATGCACTCCATCCATACCGAACCATGCGCTCCATCCATACCGAACCATGCGCTCCATCCATACCGAACCATGCGCTCCATCCATACCGAACCATGCGCTCCATCCATACCGAACCATGCGCTCCATCCATCACCGATATCCACCCACCCAACTAATCCAAATAGTCCAGCACACCGTGAACCAAACCGTACCGCACCAGCCGTTGGCCGGTTCCGCGGGTGCAGGGGTACAGCCAGCCTTTGTCGCACAGCTTGCGGAGCATGTGCACCGCCGTCTTGTGATCCACGGTAAAGTGGTGCTCCACATCTTTCGGTCGGATCTCACCGTTGAGGTGCACCGCTAGGCGAATCAGTTCTTTTTCGGCGAGTACGGCTCGGTGTGCGGGTTTCTTAGCGGGTTGCAGCCGAGTTAACGCCATCCGCAATAAAGTCAGGCAAAGGCCGGGGCGCTGCTCCACGTCATCATAAGCAAACGAAAGCACATGATAGCCCATCGCGTACAGGAAGGTTTCCCGATTCAGCTCCTGGCTGTATTTTTGCCGGTCCATGTCCCTGACGTGTGAAGCATACCCTTTAATCTCGATGATCAACTTCACATAACCCGGCAGCCAGGCGAAGTCGGTAAAATACGATCTTCCCCGCCAGTCAGGCACCTCATACTCCGGATGCAGTTGATCCAGATTGCCCTGGAGCGGCCACCACACCTGTTTAAGGAACAGTTTTTCCGCATGAAGATGGCCTCTTTCCAGCCGCCCCTTACGCTCTCCGCTTCTGGCAGCCAAATGGTTATGTAACCATAACGCATGACTTTGTTCAAATTCCATACTTCTATTCACCCTTTCACGGAAAAATAAAAACGCCCCGCCTTACTCCGGTGGAGTAAAACGGGACGTTCTTCGTCTCTTCTGAGATAAGTATATGCGAATTTGACGGTGCTGACTATATTTTCGCTTCAGTCTTTCTACTCCCCAAAATAACAGGAAAACCTCCAGCTAATTTTGAATAAGAATGGCTAGAGCAGAAAATTAGCTGGAAAACCTCCCGTTATTTTAGACGCTACCCCCATCAAACTCGCCTTGTACGCCAAATTAGCTCCGCTTTTTCCAGCTAAATGCTGAAAACCGGACGAAACCGCCAAATTAACAGGAGCTTTTCCCGCTAATGAGCGATCGAGAACAGAACTTAGCCAGCTTTGCTGCGCCTACGGGGGTTCCACCTGTTAATGAGCGATCGAGAACAGAACTTAGCCAGCTTTGTTGCGCGCCTACGGGGGTTGCACCTGTTCATGAACGGCCATACCGGAACTCAGCCACCTTACGGGCTTGCACCTCTCCCGCTTAATATCGCCCGGTCCAAAAATAAATCAGTTCCTATCGGTATCCTAAATTGTGGTATTATGATAACAAATACATAAATGAGGTGATTTTTGCTTGATTGGACGCAGTGGTAATCCTACTCTGAAAGAGAGTACATTCGAGAGAGCGGGTGCGTTCTCCGGGATGAACGCGATGACGATTGAGGGAACCGTTAACAAAGCGTTTATTACGCTTGTTATCCTTCTCGGCAGCGCATTCAGCACATGGATGCTGTATTTTGACGGCTACAATGTAATTCCTATGGCGATTGGCGGGGTATTGGTCGGATTTATTCTGGCCTTGATCGTCAGCTTTGTGCCGAAGGCGGCGCCATTTCTGGTGCCGGTTTACGCGATTGCGGAGGGGATGTTCCTAGGGGCGATTTCCGCGCAATATGAGACGTTAATCGAACCGGGAATCACGCTGAACGCCATCCTTCTGACGATGGGCGTGTTCTTAGCCCTGCTGATCGCTTACAAGACGAGATTGATCAAAGCGACGGAAAACTTCAAACTGGGTGTCGTTGCGGCTACCGGCGGCATCGCGCTGGTATACCTGATCAACTTCATCCTGGGATTCTTCGGAATGAAGGTTCCATACCTGCATGATACCGGACTTATCGGCATCGGCATTTCGGTCGTGATTGTGATCATCGCCGCGCTGAACCTCGTGCTGGACTTCGACTTTATCGAGAACGGCGCTGCGCAAGGCGCTCCGAAATACATGGAGTGGTACGGCGCGTTCGGCCTCATGGTTACACTGGTATGGCTGTATCTGGAGATCATCCGCTTGCTTGCCAAGCTGGCGGCCAGCCGGGACTAATACGGATTGCCGACTTGAACCGGCAACAACAAGGAAAAGGCTGACGGGAACTCCTCCCGCCAGCCTTTTTTTACGTCCGTCTAGCCGATTTCCTTGACCGAAGCCACTTCATAGATGATCAGTTCACTACCCAGAATCGGAGATTCCTTTTTCGCGTCCTCCCCGGACCCTGATTCGCCGGATACGCCGGATGCGGGCCGCTGATGCGCGGCCTTAAAAGCGTCGCTATTCCTCCAGGCTTCAAAATCGTCGATCGTTTCCCAATACGTATTGACGTTCAACTCATCGTAATCGCTCAGGTTCTGCGTCAGCAGCACCTCCACCTTGACGATCCCTTTGGACGTATCCAGCGGGCCGGGGGCGGTAAACCGGGGAGCCATGGCGGCGGCCATGCCTTTTTTGACGCGAATGCGGTTGGTTACTACGACCATGTTCGAACAGCTCCTTTGCTTGGGAATTTACTTATGGTGTCAATGATGCTCAGGATTAGTATAGAGTTTTTACGGAGTGAAGAAAAGTTTGTGTCCTATATAGTTGAACTATTGATCTACATATATGATAGATTTAGATTTCACACTCTTGCTCTTGTCTAAAGCCGACTCTTCGATTCAATTTATTATAGATTGTTTAGCCGGAGTAACTTGGTTGGTCTGGTTGACGTTGACTCGGATGGTTGTAGTGATGGTTGGCGACATAAGCTGGAGGGGACGGTGGCCCAATTATCGGGAATTCCTCCCGTTAATTGGATGCCTATGCGGCAGCAGAAGTGAATTAGCTGGAAAAATCCCCGCTAAATCGCCTGAAATTGCGTATATCGGCGGTTGGAGTCGTGAAATAGATGGAGTTTTTCCAGCTAAATAGAATACAAGGGCCAATAACGGAAAATTAACGGGAGGTTTTCCCGTTAATAAGTGGTAAAGTGTGTGGCCTGATTACCGACGGTGCTACTTTATACCCGGTTTATGATTTTGTTAGATTTATGCGATACGAATAGGAGAAAAAGGTGATGGACATGCCGGACACAACGGTGTTGATTGTAGATGACGAAGCGGACATCGTGTCCTTTTTACGGGATGCGCTGGAGGATGAAGGTTATGAGGTGTTGACGGCACGGGACGGAGAAGAGGCGGTACGCCAGGCCGAAAAAGGACCGCAGCTCGTGCTGCTCGACGTCATGATGGACGGCATGAACGGCTTTGAGGTGTGCGAGCGGATCCGGTCTGCGGTGCATGGGCCGATTATTTTTCTGAGCGCCTGCCAGGAGGAAGCGGATCGCATCAATGGCCTGGTGGTCGGCGGGGACGACTACCTCGTCAAGCCCTTCAGCCTGTCCGAGCTGAAAGCCCGCGTTCATGCCCATCTGCGCCGGGAGCGCCGGCAATCGGAATCCCGCGAGGAGGAAGTTCTCCGGTTCGGCGATCTTACGATCGACTATAATCGGCATACGGTGCGTATTCGGGGAGAGGAAGTCGAGTTGACCGCGAAGATGTTCGATATCGTCTGGCTGCTAGCTCTGAATCGGGGGCATGTTTTTTCCAGGGAGCATATTTATGAACGGGTATGGGGCCTGGAAGCCGATGGGGACGACTCGACGGTAACGGAGCATATCAAAAAAATCCGGGCGCGGCTTCAGGCCGTCTCGCCGGAAGACAATTACATCCAAACCGTGTGGGGAGTCGGTTACAAATGGAAATAAAGACTGTATCGATTCGCACCCGGCTGCACCGGATGATCGTCTGGATTTTGACGCTGAGTCTCGTCTGCACGTTGCTGACCTGGTTCCTCATGCTCCTGATCGGGCAATCGCGGGTTAATGGCGAGAACTACTACGAGCGGATGATTCCCGGCATACAGGAACGCCTGTGGCGGGAAGGGGAGCGCGTGCTCGATCCGGCGGCGGCCTCCGGTCTGGATGCCGTCATTCCGCCGGAAGGCTTCAAATACAAAGTGGTCGACAAGTCGGGGGAATTTGTCTACGGTACTTCCCCGGATCGTTCGGATGTGCCGCCGGCAGAGCTTCTGGAACGTTTAAACAAGGTTACACGGGGACCGGAGCATGATTACATCCAATATGTCCCGCTGCTGGACGGGAATAAACAAATGGGCGGAGCGCTCTTGTTGTCCTATAAGCTGAAGGTAACGCCGATCCGCGATTCGGATTCCCTGCTGGTAAAGGCGGGAGTTCCCCTCTTTCTTTGCATTCCTTTCGTTTATATCGTTCTGTTTACGATTCTGTTCGTGCGCCGCTTTGACCGGGAGATCAAGGGGCCGCTCGACCAGTTGATCACCGCCACGGCCCACATTCGGCAGCAGGATTTGCAATTTACGTTGACGCAGCGCGGGACGATTACGGAGATCCGGGACTTGACCGGGGCGTTCGAGCGGATGCGGAAGGAGCTGGCGGATTCACTTCACCGGGAGTGGAAGCTGCAGAAGGATCGCAAGGAGATTATCGCGGCCCTGGCCCACGATATCCGTACGCCGCTGACCGTGATCCAGGGGCACGTGGAAGGGCTGGAGGAAGCGAGGCGGCGAAATATAGACCGGTTCGACCGATACCTGCATGTCATCAAGGCGAATGTCGATCGGGCGGTGAAGCTGGTGCGGGATTTGAACCAGACGGCGGTGCTGGAGCAGGACTCTTTTCAACTCGCCAAGGTGGCGTTCGATCCCGCGGAGTATTTGGAGGAGAAGGCCGGTGAATATGAATCCTGGTGCGAAAAAGAAGGCGTCTGGTTCGTATTCCAAATGACCGATACCAGGGAAACTCCGGGAAGCCCCAAACTGCTTGCCGATCCGGACCGGCTCTCGCAGGTGCTGGACAATCTGGTCTCCAACAGCCTGCGGTTTGCGGAGCGGGGAGAGATCAGGCTGACCGCGCGGATCGGCGGGGAGCGGTTGGATCTGCTACTGGCCGACAATGGTCCGGGATTTGAGCCGGGCAAGGAGACCGAGGTGTTTCAGGCCTTTTACCAGGGCGGAACGGGCGTGAGCCGGCGCAAGGGACATGCGGGTCTCGGCCTCTATATTGCCAAAACCCTCGTCGACAAACATGGCGGGGAGATCGCGGCCAGCCGGGGCGAGGACGGCGGGGCGGTCGTCACGGTGACGCTGCCGATGGGAGAGGGCCGGAAAGACGAACCGGCCGCAGGCGCAGGCGGGCAGTGATTCGAAGAACATTTCACACGGCTGCCTTACGGGTAAATTAGTTCAACTTATATAGAATCTGCCACGCGAAACTGGCTTGTGTTCATATTAAAAATTTGGGACAATAGAACAGATTGAACCATTGAAGAGTTTTCGCATAGAAAGAGGCAGACTTATGAATAAACCATCCATTTATGGATTGACTTTAGAGCAGCTCGGTACCTGGCTGGAGGAGCACGGGCAGAAGAAATCCCGCGCCCTGCAGGTTTGGGAAGGGCTTTACCGGCAGCGGGCCAGAGAATTTCGGGAAATGGGCGGGGTTACACCGGAGACGCTCGAGCTGCTGGAGGCGCATTTTTCGCTGCAAACACTGGAGGTGCACACGAAGCAGCAGTCCGCTGACGGGACCGTGAAGTTCCTGCTGCGGCTGGCGGACGGCAACCTGATCGAGACGGTGCTGATGCGGCACAAGTTTGGATTGTCCGTCTGCGTGACCACGCAGGTCGGCTGCAATATCGGCTGCAGCTTCTGTGCCAGCGGATTGCTCAAGAAGAGCCGGGATTTGACCTCCGGCGAGATCGCGGAGCAGATCATGAAGGTGCAGCTGTTCCTGGACGAGGCGGGGGAAGGGGAACTCGTCAGCCACATCGTGGTGATGGGCATCGGCGAGCCGTTCGATAATTTCACGCATCTGGTGAATTTCCTGCGGACGGTGATGGATCCGAAGGGACTGGCGATCGGGCCGAGACATATCACTGTTTCGACGAGCGGCCTGGCCGACAAGATCCGGGAGTTTGCGGACCTTAACCTGCGCGTCAACCTGGCGGTTTCGCTGCATGCGCCGAACAATGAGCTGCGTACCCGGATCATGAAGATCAACCGCGCGATTCCGATCGAAACGCTGATGCAGGCCATCGACTACTACCTGGAGAAAACGAATCAGCGGATTACGCTGGAGTATATTTTGCTGCGCGAAGTGAACGACCAGCGGGAGCAAGCGTTGGAGCTCGCGGAGCTCATCGGGGATCGGAGACCGTACGTGAATGTGAACCTCATTCCGTATAACCCCGTCGATGAGCACAGCCAATATCAGCGCAGCGATCAGGAAGCCGTACTGGCCTTCTACGATGCGCTGAAAAAGCAAAGCGTCAGCTGCAGCATCCGGCTCGAGCACGGCACCGACATCGATGCCGCTTGCGGCCAGCTGCGCAGCAAACAGATCAAGCGGCTGGAGCACGCTTGATCGTGAACCGCCCCGAAGCGCGAACAATAGCGCGCGTTTCGGGGCGGTTTTTTTGCGGCGGGCCGGCGGGCGGCTCCCGGCCGCGGCCTGCCTCGCGCGGGCCCATTAACGGGAAAACCTCCCGTTAATGGACCGCGAAAGGCCTCAAGCGGCGCAAATAGCTGGAAACTCTCCAGCTAATTTTCGGCCTTTTGAGGCCATAGGCCAGTTCGGCCCGAATTAACGGGAGGAAATCCCGTTAATTCATTTCACGGCGCTTCCTCCGCCTAAATAACGGGGGGAATTCCTGTTATTGAGAACAACTGCTGCTACTATCGGAGACCCTCTTTTTTAAAGTCAAACAAAATTCACAATATGTTCACTTACGAGACAAAATCGAAAATCGATATACTGATCAAGCCGAAAAAAAGAGAGGTGGAGAGAAGTGCCGACTACAAAAAGAGAAGCGCTATATTTTGGCTTGATGATGTGTTTGGGGATGGTTGTGTGCATGACAACTTACAATTTGCTGATGCATGATATGATCGGAAAAATAGGGTTTGCCGACATGATCATTCAGTATTTGGCCGGGTTTGTGGTGGCCATGACTTTGGAAATGTTTATTGTGGGGCCGCTTGCCAAAAAGGTGGCGTTCAAGCTGCCGATCAACAAGGCCAAGAAGCTGCAGGTCGTTCTCGCCATTTCGTCCTGTATGGTCATCGGCATGGTATTTTTTATGTCCCTTTTCGGACTGGTGATGTCCCATTTGGCTAGCGGCTCCGGAGAAGGTTCGTTGTTGATGAATTACCTGAGCACCTTTGTGCAAAATTTCATTGTCGCTTACCCTTTGCAGCTATTGGTGATGGGACCGTTGGTACGGAGATGTTTCTCAAAGTTTGTTCAAGTTCGGACGGCATCTTAAATCAACGCAAAGACCGGGGCTGCCAGAATAGCCCCGGTCTTTGCGTCTGCTGTAATGCACTTCTTAAGCCATATAGCCTGGAGGCGGGATCCGATCGTCGAGCACATACATCGTATTGCTGGAATATCCCCAGACGAGCCATAAAATGGCGTAAACCGGCGACAGGAAAATGCCGAAAAGGACATAAGCGCCGTGTTTTCCGAAAGCGTTAAGCAGCCGAACCTGCCAAATAATGTAGAAAACCAGATTGGCGATCGGCACGAAGTACATCAAGACCCACCAGCCGCTTTCTTTGATCAATTTCAACTGCAGAATGTTGTTCAGAATCGGGACAAAGGCAAACCAGGCGATATCGTCCAGCCCGGCCTTTTTGGCCAGCGAGAAGAAAGCCCCCGCAAACAGAACATACATGGCCACGATGAATAGAAAAGCGAAAAACATGTTGTTGCATCCCCCTTAGAAGTAGATTAATCCCCTCTGTTGTTCGACAGACGGTTTGGTTATTCCTCCCCGGGATAAGGAATTTTCATCTTACTGTATAATCGCCGGACCGCGGCGGCGCATTCGGCACCTTGCTGCGAATCGGGCGCGAGAGCCCGGGCCATCGCCAACTGGACCAGCGCCTCCTCGTAAGGCATCTTGAGCTTCTGGGCTTCCTTGATGCCGCGTTCCCAGCAGCGGAAGGCCGCTTGCGGGGAGCCCTTAAGCCGCCGGTAAATCCCGGTGAGCCATTCGGAACGCGGTTTGGCGATCGGGAAGACACGGGCGAAGGTCTGAAGTCCCGTCAAGGCTTCTTCCGCCAAACTTTGCAGTTCCCCGGCCTGCCGGGGGAGGGCAATGCCTCCGCCGAGTTTCTTTTCCCAAAGCATGAGCAAAGTTTCCGCCACAGCCGCATAACTGTCGAAGGAGTAGTACGCTGCGGGCGAGGATTGCCGCATCAAGGCGAGGCTTTCTTCCGCATAACTTAACGCCTCCTCCGGCTTCCCCTCCTTGAGCCGGGCCAACGCCATCAGACCGTTAACGCGCAGTTCCTCCGTCATACCGATATTGACCGGGATGAGGGACACCGCTTCTTCCAGCTTACCGACGGCTTCCGGGATACGGCCGGAATACAGAAGCCCTTCGGAGAGGGCCATGAGTCCCCACGATCTGGCTTGGGCATTTCCGCTTTGCACTCCGGATTCATAGATTTCGGCGGCCAAGGCCATACTGGCGTCGAAATCGGAGAAATGATAAGCGAGTGTTTTTACATAAAGGTAGGAAGAGGCCTCCCAGTAACGGCGGTCCCCGAGTTTTTCGTAAATCGCCATGGCCTGCTGCGCCAGATCGCCCGCCGCTTGCCATTCCCCGGTGCCGATATTGTTCAACGAAATGTCCATGTAAACCCAGGCTTTGGTGGAGAGATCGTCGAGCGCCTCGGCCGCATCCAGCGCTTGTTTTGCGTAAGAGCGGGCCAGTCTTCGCCAACCCATGATTCCCGCAGTAACGCACATATTCCCCGTAATGATGGCCAGCTCTTTGGAAACGCCGGACGTCTCGGCCAGATTGAGTCCATGGATCGAATAGTACAGGTTCCGTACGTTCTGATTGTTAAAAAAAGCGATCTCCGCCAGACAGTGATAACAATGAACCGCTTCGGCCACGGCGGGCGTCGGCTTGGAGGTCGAGGTGAATCCCATCGACCGCTTCAGGCGGTGCCACAACTGGACTACCAGTTGGCGGGACATCTGCCTTTTGATGCGCTCGGTGTACTTGGCGGAGTGCATATCCAGCAGGTCGAGCGTCTCCTCCAGACAAGGGACCGCCTGCTCCATGTCCCCGACCCCCATATAAGCGTCGCCGAGCAGGCGCCGATATTTGGCCCGGTCGGATTTCGGCGTATCGGCGGCTTCGGCCTTGGCCACAAGCTCGGACAGGACATTGACCGCTTCTTGATAAGCGCCGCTCTGGAGGGCCTGGCGTCCGACCTTCTCCAGATAGTACATGCTTTTCGCCGTATCTTCCACTCTCGACCAGTGATAAGCCAGCACACTGTAATAAGCCGGGGCGTCCGGATACTGCTGTTCGTACCACAGGGCCAGTTCACGGTGAAGCTGGCGGCGCTGGGCATGCAGGAGCAGGTTGTACGTTACCTCTTGCGTGATAATATGCTTAAAAATATACGATAATTCGGGTTCCCTGCTCTCCAACAGGGTCAAGTTGACTTGCTCCAGCGTATCGAGCCGGTTGTATAGCGCGTTGTCCGCCGTCGGCACCGGCAGAATCCCTTGGAGCGCGGAATAGGTAAAATGTCTGCCGATGACGCTGGCCACCTTTAAAATGAGCTGTTCCTCCGTAGGCAGCCGGTCGATGCGGCTGGCGATAATGCCATGGATCGAGTGCGGAAAGTCAAAGTTCATGAATTCGTTCTCCGACTTCAAAAGACGGCATTCCCCGTTCTTGATGCCGATATAGCCGTAATCGCGCAGGGTATACGCCAGCTCTTCACAATAAAAGGGGTGGCCTTCCGATTTGTCCAGAATCAGGTTGATCACCGGTTCGGGGAGCGAGGTCACCCCGAGGCGGTCCTGAATCAGCTGGAGTGTTTCTGCGCCGTCCAGCATCGACAAGTCGACCGTTTCCGTCCCGGGGCGTTCCTGCAACTGGCGGGACTCCATCGGCTGCGCAGCCTCCTCCGGCCGCAGGGCCGCTACAACAAGAACGGAGGGAAGCCGCTCGGTAAGACCGAGCAGCAGCGTCCAGGAGGAGGGGTCGATCCAGTGGGCGTCGTCTATGAAGAGGGCGGTCCGCTGCGTTCCGATCAGGCTTTGCAGCAGCTCCAGGCAGATCGTCTGGGTGTTCTCCGCCCGGATCCGGCCCGACATGGAGGCGGTCCACTCGTTGTCCGCGATTTCGAAAGGGACCACCGGCTGCAGCAGCGGGAATAAATGCTCCCAGGACGGCAGCCGTTCCTGAACGATCCGCTGAACATGCTCACGCCGGTCCCCTTCGTCAGCGGGCACTTTATCCAACTCCAGCAGCGCCCAAAAAATGCTTCGCCAAGGATAATACGGCGTTTGCTTTTCGATAGCTTCCCCGGCTCCATTGAATAAGGGGAGGCCGTAGCCGAGAATTTCGTGCTGCAGCTCGCCCAGCAAGCTGGTCTTTCCCATCCCGGCTTCGCCCCGGAGGAAGACGCAGCCGCTGCCGCCCTCGAGCAGGCGCACGACATGGCGGCGCAGCGCGCCGTGTTCGGCTTTCCGGCCGAACAGCGCTTGCGGCTGCTGCTCCCGCCCCCGGCGGCGGCCCGGCGCGGAGCGGCCCGCGGCGCCGATGATGCCGGCGGGCTCGTAGACCGCGCGGGCGCCGGCGAAGCCGCGGAACTGCCTCGGTTCCCCGGCCTGGAACCGGATGGCTCCCGAAGCCGCCGTATAGGTGGCTTCATCGCACAAGATCGCGCCGTCCCCGGCCGCTTGCATCAGCCGGGCCGCCAGATTCATCGTGTCGCCGATCATCGTGTATTCCCGGCGCAAAGGACTGCCGACGGACCCGCAGTACACTGTGCCCGTGGCAACGCCGATCGCATGCGGGATTCCCGCCTCCCGCAGCTCTGCCTGAATGCGCAGCGCCGTCCTTAAGGCGCGCTCCGCGTCGTTCTCGTAGGTCAGGGAAGGCAGGCCGGCGGCCGCGATGACGGAGATGCCTTTTTCGTCAAGGTTCACCTTGTTGATGGCGATTTGGCAGGTATGCGCACCCGCTTGAATTCTCTGCATCGTCCGGTGGATTTGCTGAAGGCTGCTCTGCTCCAGCACTCCCGGAAGATGAATGAACATCACGGTAATCCGCCGGAGCTCGGCGGACCAGTCATGATCCCCGGCCGCTGCGGAAGCCAACAGGGCGGGGGGAAGATATGGGAGCATCGAGGGGTCCAGTCCGGATGGCGGAGCGTTTTTGCCCGGAGCAGTCCCGTTCGACACCGGGGAGGCACCCGGCAACATGAAGGCGATAAAGACCGCTCCGTTCTCCAACGGAGCCCCGTGGCTTGCCGCATACGCCTCGATTTGCGCAAAGGCCTGCGGAGACAGCAGGACTTTGCCGACTTCTGCGGAGCCCGCGAGTTCCTTTAACTGCACGATCGCGTCTCCGCGCAGCACAAGCTCCCAGCGTCCGCTCGTGCCTCCGACATAGCTGACGGTATAGCCGCCTCCGCCTACAAAGACCCGCAGCGCCAGGTTTACGCCGTCCATGATCTCCCGCTGATGGAGTTCCCGCTGCAGGTCCAGCCCGCAGGCGGCAGCCTGGCGGATCAGGCGCTGGCGGCCTTCCTCGGTGGCTTGCCCGCTTCCTTCGCTCCATGTCGCCAGCAGGGCGTCGCCGGCGAAGCTGACGACCTTGCCTCCGGCGCGTGAAATCAAGTCGATCATGGTGTCAAAGCAGGCATTCAGGATGCCCGTGATCTGTTCGAGGCCGATCGTCCCTTGGTGGGCGAGCTTTTGGCTCAGCAGCGTAAAGCCGGAAATATCGACGAACAGCACCGCGCCGGAATGAACGTCTTCGACGGGGGTACGGCGATCCCACTCGGGGGCGTTCCACTTCTGCAGCAGCAACTCCGGCACATAACGGGTTAACTCGATCGTTTGAATCATGACCATCCTCGCTTACTCCGGGATTCTTGTATCCCGAGATAGAATAGATATCTCAAATATAGGGTCGCTGGGAAGAAATGACAATATGAATTTTGGGCCTTTAGGTCCGAAGTGATAATACTGTTTCTAAAGCCCGGGGGTAAGTCGCGGTAGATATTTAAGTCATGCTAGATTGCAATTTATTACCAATGCCAATAATATGAATATATGGAACTATTTAAATGAAATCTTCGTCGGAATATAATTAAAACTGTATTAATTGGGTTATGTATCCATATATAGCTTAAATTTTAATTTTAGGGAGGGTTTAATTATGTTGAATCGAACGAGAACACTTATTGCTGGAATTGCGGTGTTTTCTATTTTTGCAACGAGCGCATTTGCTGCTACTGGCACTGCAGATAAGCCCTTAAACTCCTCAAAATCTGTCGAAAGTGTATCCATCCAAGGAACGGGGGGAACGGGTACGCAATATACAAACTTATATGCAGGTACAGGTAAGGGAACCGGTAAACTTTACAAGTTTAGACGTTTTTGGCCGGATCAGCACCTAAATACACACGATGTTGCAAGTGGAAAAGGGCCTTTTAGTCTAACCTACTCTTTTACTACCGAATGGGATGCAGCATACAATGTAGTTGCTGATGGGGATTCCTCGGCGGGAATCAGAACCAGCATTGTTATTAACTAAACTTTAGTTAGTACAATAATTCTATGAACGCTATATAATGGAGCATAATCCAATTAACAAACAATAAAAGGTTGAGGTTAGTATGTTAAAAATCATCAAGCTAGAATTTAAACAGTTACTTAGGGTACCTTTATGGTTTGCTATATTTATATTGACCATAGTTGCATCAATTATTTTGCCAAGGTCAAATTTAACCGATTTGTCAGTTGTTCCTGGAATGGTTTATTTCGTTATGGTAATGTCCCTTGCGCTTTCGATTTATGGTTCGGAGCAGGCGAGATTGGAAGAGAATCAGCAAATGGAAGAGACTCTTTCCGTTACACCGAACTACAGAAAGTTTTTCTGGGGTAGGATTATCTACTGGTTGATATTATCGGCATTGATCTATTTGTTGTTTTATTTAACTGTATTAAGCTATATGGCAGTGGTACACCACAACACTACAACGAGGGATATTATTGATTCCCTGTTTTATACTATGATGTGTTGGCTAATCCCCTTTTTTTATTCTCTTATCATAGGTTATGTAGTCTATCGTTGGTTTCCTAGTATATACAGTTACCTGATCATTATTTTTATTTGGTTTATGACCATGCCTTATAATTCCTTACTTGGTTTTCTTCCTCGCGAGTTATCAGGCTGGATGATTAATGGAGACCCGAATATTCAACAAATATTTTCATATATTCCTGTAGAGAGTCTTTCCGTTAATAAAGGATACTATATTCAAAGGGCTTTTATGCTAATTCTTCTGCTTTCTATTTATACTTTGGTGAGCTACTATCGCAGTTTTAAATTTAAAATATTTGCCTTGTGCACAACTGCTTTAGCAATAATGATTCCGGTCTTTTCTCCTTATGTTCCTTATATCTCAGGGGACGATTTTCTGAGATCTGCGGCAGTATCCCTTCCCGAAGCGTCCACATCAGTGGGTTCTGATTATATAGTAAAAAAGTATTCTTTTCATTTATACCATGGAGAGAGCAATCATAAGTTTCGATATACCGTTGATATGGATTTGGAAGCCCGAAACAGTCAGATTTGTTTTGCACTCATGGAGGATTTTCAAATAAAGGAAGTTCGTATGAATGATATGCCAATAACCATGAAGCGTAATGATCAAATTGTTCAAATAGAGCTCCCTAAACCTAAGGGGATCCTGCACATGGAGGTTGAAAGCAATTCCTACATCGCCGTTGGACCGACGACAATTCAGCTAGTGGCGACCTCGGCCTGGTATCCGATGAATCCGAAGGAAGCACAAGATACTTATGCGAATGGGATTAAAGAGGAATACGAAGTGTATTGGGAATCCCCCAAACCTAATCCGATCTTGACCAACTTATCCCAAAAGTCGGATCAAGTCTGGACAGGAAATGCTTACGGCCCGACAATTCTTATGGGGAAATTCAGTCTAAGCAAAGAGATGATCTATCCTGGAAATAAATCTGTCGAGTGGATGGAGGAATATCAGAAGAACATCGAAAAAATCTTTGAAGCTAATAATAAGAAATTTAACGTACCCCGTCATTTACCCGAGAGAACTTATTACGTAACATTCTTTCAAGGCATGCAGGCCAATCCTGAAGAATCCTATATTCGACTGGAAGAAATTCCAACAGAGGATATACGAAGAGTGTTCTATTCTAGAAAAGGTGAGCGATGATGTTAAAAGTAGAGGGAATTTCAAAGAAGTTTGGCAACAAAAAGGTGGCTCTTCACCCAACTACGTTTACTTTAGAACGAGGAATTGTCGGCCTCCTTGGCCCCAATGGAGCGGGAAAAACAACACTATTGAGGCTATTATCCACCTACTATGCTCCAGATAGCGGTTCTATAAATTTAGACCAGCTCGATTGGATCAAGAATACGGAAGAAGTAAGAAAAATGATTGGTTACATGCCACAGCATCTGGGCACGTTTCCAAATTTAAAAGCATGCGAGTATTTGGAATACATGGGCTTGTTACGAGGCCTCGATATTCGGGGACTTAACAAGCGTATTTCCGATATCTTGAGAGAAGTAAACCTGGAGGAACGAGCGAATGACCTTATCAAGTCGTTCTCCGGAGGGATGAGGCAGAGGCTTGGCATTGCTCAAGCCATCCTACATCAACCTGCGTTATTGCTTGTTGATGAGCCTACAGCTGGCTTGGATCCCGAAGAGCGCATTCGCTTTCGAAGTTTGCTTAAGCGCCTGGGCAAGGACAGGATCGTAATTCTATCCACACATATCACCGAGGATGTCGCCATGACCTGTGATCAGATACTCCTTATGCAAAGCGGGAGGATAGAGCAATATCCTTCTACGGAAGAAGTAATTTCCTTAGCGGAGGGGAAAGTATGGGACTTGGAAACGGATGAGTCGACCTATGAGCGGTTACGTGAGGGTACAGACTTTTTAGTTACACAACTATTAAAATCGGGAAAAGATCGGGTAAATGTTCGTTTCATTGCATTTGAACCGGTAAATCCCGAGGCCGGGCCAGCCTCGCCTACTTTAGAGGAGGGATACATGGTTTGGTTAAACAAGAGATAATATTTTGGCGCTATTTATGGAAAACACAATATGTTTTGTTGCTGCTCCCTATTATTTTAATGGCTTTAGCTGCTGCCATAGCTACTTATGATGGGGATCTTGCGAATAATTTGATGAAGCTTATAGTGTTTCCTATTTTGTTGTTTCCGGCAGTTGCTTCTTTATATCATATTGGCTCTATTCACCATAGGGAGCTTTTGTTGACATTTCCATTAAATAACCTATGGTTAGGACTCATTCGTCCAGCTTTTTTAGGCTTCATATATTCGGCTTGTTTTACCATATCTTTAAAAACTGTAAGCCCCTATTCTACGGAGGAATTGGCCTCCGCTTTTATTTCATCGTTTTTTTATATGATACTGGCCGGATTTTTTCTCGTACTTTTTAAAAGTATAGCTATAGGATTCGTTATTCCTATGGCGTATTTATTTTATGGGATCTTTACTACGGGTACAGGGGAGGGATATTTCTATCTCATGCAGTGGGCAAGGCCCAATCCCGATCTCACCCTGCGGGATTGCGTGGTAGTCCAGGCGATTGCGGCGATTGTCTTTAGTTTGGGAACACTTTATTTTCTTGCAAAGCGGAATAAATACCACTGGAACACTTGAGAAGAGCGTCAACCGTTTAGGCGGTATGACGCTCTTCCCGTTCTTTCAAAGCAGTTCCCTGCGCTTCTTCAAATAGATGTACAACGCCAGGCTGGCGAGGGAGCAGACGACCGCGCAGAAGCCGATGAAGCCGTAGCCGGCTTGCAGGCCGCGCAGCAGGCCGGTTTCCGGGCCCTGGCTGGTGAGGAAGATCTGTTTGATCCCGTCGGTGATGACGCCGATCAAATAGTTGCCGAGCACGGTGCCGACGCCGATCAGCGTGACGATGAAGCTGATGGCGGTATCGCTGTTCTGGCGGTACCGGTCGGCGATCAGCGCCATGACGGTCGGGTAGATGGGCGCGACGCCGATCCCCGCGATGGCGAAGAGGGCCGCTCCCGGCTCACCGGCCAGGATCGCCGCAAATGTGCAAACGCCGGTAAAGCCGGCAAACAGGATCAGGGAAAGCGTGTAGCCGATCTTATCCGTAATCGGGCCGGCGATGAGCCGGGCGAACGTGAAGCACAGGAAGAAGGCGGACAGCATGCCCGACGCGGAGCTGTTGGTCCAGCCGTAGGCTTTTTCCAGGAAATTCACGAGCCAGCCCCCGACCGCCATCTCCGAAATGACGCCGAACGCCAGGACGGCCACGACCAGCCAGATCACCGGGTCGCGCATCAGCGTTTTGACCGGGATTCGCTCCTCATCCGCGAGATCCCTCTCCGGGAATTTGCCGAGGAAGGCGGGGATCATCGGAATTACCGACAGGAGCAGCACGACCATGTACATGCCTCTCCAGTCCAGCGCATGGCCTCCGACGGATACCGTCATCAGGCCCGCGGCCAGCATGGGCGCGACGGTGGAACTGAGCCCGTAGAAAAAATGGGCCAGATTCATCATCGTGCCGGTATTCCGCGTGAAAATCTGCGCGCCCAGCACCGCCAGGGCGATTTCCAGCATCCCGTTGCCGATGTTCATCAGGAAGTAGGACCCTGACAGCGCAGGGTAAGACCGGGAATAGAAAATCAGGACGCCCGTAAGCGCCATCAGCCCAAAAGAAAGAAGGCTGACCCATTTGACCCCCCATTTGCGGACGAGAAACGCCGTAAAGGAGCAGGCCAGCAGGTAGCCCAGCGAGTTCAGGGACAGCAGGGTTCCGATCTGCATCTCGTTCAGATGGAAATCGGTCTGGATGCGCGGGATGGCCGGTCCCTTTACATTTTCGGAAAAGCCGAAAATCAAAAAACCGATAAAAACAGTAGCCATAGGTAATAAGTATCGTTTGGCGGAAGCCGGACGGCCGACGGCAGATCCCGTCTGTTCCGCTGCGGTTTGCGACTGAGCTTTCAAGGGATAACCCTCCTGGTGGATTGATCTTGAGTCCGAACAACTCGAACAAAGAGATCGTAACATACTTTTCCAGGTGCAGCTATCCCTTGTTTAAACCGGTTTTATAAGCCTTCTGCCAAGTTTACTTTTGCAAAATTTCCTCGATGACATCCAGCCCTTTCGACTGGCCCATGGCCAGGGGCCCGACGATTTCGGTATCGATCACGTGCAGGTTTCCGCCCTTGACGGCCTTCAGATTGTTCCAGACGGGCCTTTTGCCAAGCTCCTCCAAGGTCAACTCCGCCGAATTGGTGAAATCCTCTCCCAGAAAAATATAGTCCGGGTCGATGTCGGCCACGCCTTCCAGACTGATTTCGCTCCAATCCTTCATGTCGGAGAATTTGGCGAAGCCCAGACGGTCATAGTAAGGCTCCATCCGGACGCCTCCGTAATAGTTGAAGCCTTTGCCCCAGGTCATCATGAAAATGGCGGTTTTGCCCTTGGCCCCGGTGTGGTCCATTTTCCCGGCCAGCTTGTCCAGCTTCGCGTTGTAATCGGCGATATATTGCTCCGCCTTGGCTTCCTCGCCGAGAACCGCGGCTACTTTGGTAATCGTGTCCTGCCAGTTTTCCGACTGCGGAATGACGATCGTATCGGCGATTTTGGCCAGCTGGTCGTAATTCTTCACATCATCCTCCCAAGCGATAATCACATCGGGCTCCAGCGCCAGAATGCTCTCCAAATTCGTGGTATCGCCCAGATCGGCGATCTTGCCCTGTTTCGTGAACGAATCGTAGACCGGGAAGTTTTGCAAAGACTTCAGGCCTACCACGCCCGCGACGACATCCTGCTCCCCGATGGCAAAAAAATGGTCGGCATACGGGAAATAGGTGACCGCGACCTTCTTCGGTTTTTCTTGAATGACCGTTTCCCCTTTGGCGTGCTGAATGGTGATCGGGAATTTGGCCGCGTTATCGGCACCTCCGGCGGAATTTCCGGATGGATTCGCGGTCTTGGATTCGGCCGCCGGACTGTTGTTTCCGTTCCCTGAGGAGCTGCCCGCCGGCGAATTTCCGCAGGCCGCCATGATTAATAACAAAATAGCGATCAAGGGAAGGATCCCCCATGTTTTGAACGTTGTGTGCACTTGTCTATCCCTCGCTTCGATTAGTTGATAATGATTTTCATTTTCATATTAAATTATAATCATGGAGGGGCGGAATTGAGAATAGACAATTATTCAAAGAAGGGTGGATTATTTCCGTTGCGGCTCCGAAACTCGCTTGGGGTGCAGCCTGTGTATTTTTTAAATAGTCTGCTGAAATAATGGCTGTCGCCATAGCCGATGCTCTCCGCGATATTCCGTATGCTGGAGTTGCTGGTGGCCAGCATTACGCGGGCACGGCTCATCCGGTGTTGGATCAGGTAGTCGATCGGATACACTCCAACATATTTATGGAAGACATAGGCGAACTTTTTGATGTCCATGTCCACCAGCCCGGCCAGTTTTTCCAGGTTCAGCGGCTCCGTATAGTGAGTATGAATATACTCCAGTACGTGTTCCACCGCATTCCGGCTTTCGCGGTTCATCCGGTTCCGGGCACAGCTTAGCGCTTCATAGATCGTGCTGTAAAACAGCTCCTTGGTACGAACGGCCTGCAGGTGTCCGGGTGTCGTTACCGAGGCTTGCAGCAGGTGAAGCAATTCGGTGATGCGCGGATTTTCCCCGGTCTCCAGAACGAAATGAGTCCCTGTGTAGCCCTGGGGTTCCCCTGGCGCAGCACTTAGCGTGTAGTGAATGAGCGCGTAATCGAAGCCGGACGTTCCAACATCAACCCGCAGCGTCATCCCCCTGGCCCCGTGGACAACGATACCGGAGGTTAGCTCGTAAGGCGTGCCGTTAAAGGTAAATACGGCTTGTCCCCGCAGGGCGAACACAAAACCGGCATGCGGCGTCGGCCGGTCAGACGTGTGGCCAAAATATCGGCCCGGACGCAGGCTGGTGAGGTAGACGCCATGCACGGTGACGGCCCCGCCGGCCATTTGTCCGGCTAACTCGTTAAGGTCTATGATGGAATTCACCCGCTCTCTTTGATGAGGTTGAAACAGTATCATTTTAACCGGAGGCGGCACGCCGGACAATGCAAAACACCCGATCCGTCCCTGAAAGGAACAGATCGGGTGTTTTGATTTCCACGTAAACTAGTGGTTAATATCGCATTTGTTCATAATAAAAGAGATCTGATTTTCCAAACGGTTAATGTGCTCTTGGGTTTCCGGGTCTTCCTTTCCTTGCCCCCGCAAAGACGCAAGCTCCTGCTTGAGCTGATGCAGATCGTCGCCGGCCCGTGCACAGTCGTAATTGCTTTCCAGATTGTCCAGCATATCGCGAATCGCCTCCATTGGTCTGGGATGTACTTCCCCTATTATGGAGATTTTGGCTGGATTTATTCCGCGATTTTACTTAAAAACGCATGGATATGCTTGTGCAGGTCCGTGATATCTTCCTTGGCAACCCCGGTATTGCCGAACAGCTTGAGCGGGACCTCGGCGGCTCGTTCCTGCAGCTCGCGGCCCTGATCGGTCAGTGTGATCAAAACGTTGCGCTCATCCGCCTTATTCCGCGTTCTGGTGATAAGGTTCATATTCTCCAGCTTTTTCAGCAGCGGGGTTAGCGTGCCCGAGTCCAGAAAGAGCTTGGAGCCGAGCTCTTTGACAGTTACGCCATCCTGTTCCCAGAGGGAGAGCAGCGTGATGTACTGCGTATAAGTCAACCCGAGCGGAGACAGCAGCGGGCGGTAGAGCTTCATCATTTCCCGCGAGCAGGTATAAAAAGCAAAGCAAAGCTGGTTATCCAGTTTCATATATTCTTGATATTCTTGAGGCTGCATATCGTATCACCTGCCATGGAATTGTATGCAATTTGTTTAAACCTGGTTTGGTAATTATAGCATTGGCTAGACTTGCACGTCAAAAAGCGGGTCGGAAGCATTTGACACGCCTGATTAAATTGTATACAATTTGATTATACACTATTTAAATAAGTTGTGGAGGCGTAAGAACATGTCCATCTATGATATTGAAGTCAAAACGATCAAGGGTGAAATGCAAACGTTGGAGTCTTATCGCGGGCAGGTTATGCTGATTGTGAATACGGCGACCAAATGCGGCTTTGCCCCGCAGTTCAAAGGTTTGCAAAAGCTGTACGATGCTTACAAGGAGCAGGGATTGGCGGTGCTCGGCTTTCCTTGCGGGCAATTCGCCAATCAGGAACCGGGGACGGATGCAGAGGTCGCGCAGGCATGCGAGTTGAACTTCGGGGTCAACTTCCCACTTTACGCCAAAATCGACGTGAACGGTAAAAACGCTCACCCGCTGTTCCAGCTTCTCGCAAAAGAAGCGCCCGGCATCATGGGCTCGAAGCAGATCAAATGGAACTTCACGAAGTTCCTTGTCGACCGGGAAGGACGCGTGGTCAAGCGCTTTGCGCCGACCGAGGAACCGGAGAACATCGAAGAGCATATTCGGAAGCTGCTTTAAAGAAGGGTCGGAATAGCGGCACACCGAATAATCGAGCTGCAGCAGCGCTCTCAAGGGCTGTCGTTGGCATCCTTTGAATAGGGAGAAAAATAGGGGCCATAAGGGCCTTTTGAGGCGCAATTTTGTCGAATTTGGCTTATTGATATGAAATAGCGGGTTTTTAAGGCCTTATTTTGGGAAAGGGCGGGCTAATTGCGGTTTTACGGTCCAACCTCGGGAAATAAGGCCGTTTTTGACCGCTATTATTCGCTTAGACCCGATTCGGGTCGAAATAGCGGCCCAAAAGACACTGAAGTTGCATCAAACCTGACAGGATGCTGCTTATTTTAAAACTTGTCGCCTCGGTGTGGCGAGTTGGATCCGGCGCGAAAACGAAAATTACGCTAACGGTTGCCACAGCCGTTATTTGCCCTGAAAACGCCGACTTCCCATTCTAACGGTCGCCACGTCGCTTATTTTCGGATAAACAGGCTGTTAGGGCGAGAATCCAGGGAAATAACGGCGCTCACGACCGCTAGAATTTTGAAAAGGTTACTTTTCGTTAAATAGCGGCTGCTACAGCCGTTAGACTTCACTGGCGTTGTATTAACCCGAGGGGGCTAATGGCTGTAACAGCCTCCCCTTGAAGCCGGGCGGGTGGATAACGGCCTTTTGCGCCGCTATTTTGTCGAATTCGTCCCTTCGGCGTCAAATAGAGGTCCTTTTGCCCCAAAAGGCCGCTATTTTGCGTGGGTGAGAGCGTAACCTCTCATAATTACACCAATTTCTTGCGAATTGCGCCGGAGATCAGGTCGATGATGGTGATCATGACGATAATCCCAAGCAGAATGATGCCGACCCGGTCCCAGTTTCGCGAGCTGAGCGCAAAAATGAGCGGCGTCCCGATCCCGCCGGCGCCGATGATCCCCAGGATGGTGGCGGAGCGCAGGTTGATCTCAAACCGGTACAGGGTGTAGGAAAGGAAGCCCGGCAGCACTTGCGGGAGCACGGCGAACCACAGAATCTGCAGCCGGGTGGCTCCCGCCGCGATGAGCGCTTCCGTCGGGCCGGTGTCCATGTTTTCCACTTCGTCGGCAAACAGCTTGCCGAGCATGCCGATGGAGTGCAGGCCGAGCGCCAGCACGCCCGCAAAAGACCCCGGGCCGACGGCTTTAATGAACAGGAGGGCCATGACGATTTCCGGAAAGGTGCGGACGAAGCTCAGCAGTATTTTGCCCGACCCGGAAATCCACCGCGACCGGCTCATGTTCACCGCCGCCCAGAAGGCGAACGGGACGCAGAGCACGGTGGAAATGACGGTGCCCAGGATCGAGATGGCCAGCGTATCCAGCAGCCCGCGCAGCAAATCCTCGCCGTCCGGCAGGTAGACGTAGTCCCAATCGGGGGAGAAAATGCCGCTGAAAATCGCCTTTGTCACTTGCCCGGCCGTTTCTTTGATGCCCTCGAACGGAATGCCGGCAAAGGCCCAAACGTAAACCAACGCAAGCAGCACATAAATCAGTAGGCGATAGCGGTTTTTCTTCGGTTTTTTCACCTTGTCTTGCCATGAATGGGTCATACTCATAGTAGTCTCTCCCGCAGCTTCGTGCTCAAATAGTCGATGATCAGGACCACCGCCAGGGTAAACAGAATAATCATGCACGTCTTGTCGTATTCGAGAAATCCAAGCGTCACTTCGTAATAGTGCCCGATCCCGCCGGCGCCGACCAGGCCGAGCACCGCGGCCGCCCGCACATTAATCTCAAAGGTATACAGCACAAAGGACATAAAATGCGCCTGGATTTGTGGAATCACGCCGAAAATAACGCGCTGGCCGGAAGTCGCCCCGACCGAAGTCATCGCCTCCAGCGGGCCGTGATCGATCGTTTCCAGGGCCTCATACGTCAGCTTGCCGATCAGACCGAAGGAGAAAAGGGACAGCGCCAGGATGCCGGGCAGCGGACCCAGGCCGAAGATAGCGACGAAGATGGCCGCCAGCAGCAGGTCCGGAATCGTGCGCACCAGGTTCAGCACGAAGCGGAACGGCTGGTAGATCCAGGCGGTCCGGCTGAGGTTGCTGGCGCAGAGCAGCGCCACGGGAACGGCCAGGATGGCGCCGAAGGTCGTGCCGATCAAGGCCATGCGGATCGTCTCCAGCATCGCTTCGACGATGTTGTCGAAGTAGCCCCAGTTCGGCGGAAACATCTCCTTCAGGAGTTCGAGCATATTGGGGGCTCCCTTGATCAGTTTTCCCCAATCGGCCTTCGATTGGACGGCGCTGCCCCAAACCAGAATCAGAATAATCGCCGCCGTAAGGTAGTGTTTCAGCTTGCCCGGAGGTTTGGGACGGTTCAACGGCTGGGGCTGTAGTTCGGGTTTGGCGTTCAGGTTCATCGGACCGGCTCCTTTGCGGCTGCGATGTCGGCCAGCCGGGCCTCCAGCAGCTCGTCCTGATCGATCGGCCGTCCGTAAATTTCGGCGAACCGCTCGTCCGTCGCTTCAGACACGGGGCCGTCAAACACCACCTGGCCGGCCCGCAGCCCGATAATCCGGGTGGCGTATTCCTGGGCCAGATCGATGAAGTGCAGGTTGACGATGGTCGTAATGTCGAGCTCCTGGTTAATCCGCTTGAGATCGTCCATGACCTGCTTGGTCGTCAAGGGATCGAGCGAGGCGACCGGCTCGTCGGCCAATACGATTTTGGCTTCCTGCGCCAGCACCCGGGCAATGGCGACCCGCTGCTGCTGGCCGCCGGACAGCTCGTCGGCGCGGGCGTAGGCTTTTTCGACGATGTTGACCCGATCCAGCGCCTGGAACGCCAGCTCGACATCCTCTTTCGGAAACGCCCCGAACAGCGTACGCAGCGTGGAATGGTATCCCACCCGGCCGGCCAGGACGTTGCGCAGCACGGAGGACCGCTTCACGAGGTTGAAGCTTTGGAAGATCATGCCGATGTCGCGGCGAATCGTGCGGAGGCCTTTGCCCGTAGCTTTGGTAATCGATTTGCCGTCGATGAGGATGTCGCCCTCGGTAATATCGTGGAGGCGGTTCATCGAGCGGAGCAGGGTCGACTTGCCGGCGCCCGACAGGCCGACGACGGCCACGAATTCGCCCTTCCCAATCTTCAGGTTAATCCCGTCCAGGCCTTTGGTGCCGTTGGGATAGGTTTTGGATACATTGCACAGTTCTATCACGTAGAGATCATCCTTTTTGAAAGTTTATCGTAAAAAAACGCATAGCCAGCCGGGTGCGGGGCACTCCGACTGGCTTGCATCGTGTCTTGCCGATCTGCTGGAAAGAGGGACCGAGCCTCGAAATGCCGGACTACTCGGTTTTTACCTTTTCGCCGTATTGACGGACAACGTCGAAGTTGCTGTCCTGGGATTTGACGTAGCCTTCGTGCGTGTAAATCTCGGAAATAATCTTGTGCCCTCCTTCGCTCTTGCCGATTTCAATAAACGCGTTCTGCAGCTTTTCGATCCATTCCTTGCTCATATCGGAGCGGACGCTGATCGTATCATTCGGGATTTTCTCTGTGTAAGTCAGCACGCGCGTATCTTCGAATACCTTCGGATAGTCGCCCTTCACGATGTTGCGGGCATCCTGGAAAATCGCCGCCGCATCCACGTCGCCGTTCAGTACGGCCAGCACAGCTTGGTCATGGCCTTTTACGGTGATCGGCTCGACATCTTTCAGCGGATCCAGCCCGGCATCCATAAGGGAGGCCGCCGGCCATACATATCCTGCCGAGGAAGTCACGTTTTGATAAGCGATTTTCTTCCCTTTCAAGTCAGCCACCGATTGAATCGGGGAGTCTTTCTTTACGATAATCATCGCTTTGTAGAAGTCGACCAGCTCATCGGTCGGTTCGCCGGTTTCGTCTTTTACGCCATAGCGTTGAGCCTGAAGAATAACCTCGGCGGCTCCTTTTTCTTTGGCCAGGACATAAGCGGTTGGAGGCAGGAAGCCTACATCCACTTGCTTGGATGCCATCGCTTCGACGATGACGTTATAGTCGGTGGATACGCTGACTTCGACCGGGATGCCGATCTTGTCGGACAACAGCTTTTCCAAAGGTTTAGCTTTAGCTTCCAGCGTATCCGCGTTTTGTGAAGGAACGAATTGGACGGTCAGTTTCTCGGGAACATAGCCGGTATTCTCCGGCGCCGGATCGGTCTTGGCGGCATCGCCCTGCGACGCGTTTTGCTGGCCGGAATTGGCCGCTGCCTTGCTTCCGGTATTCGTGGCGGCCTGATTGGCTCCGCAGCCGCTGATCACGGCGATGGACAGGAACAAAGGCATAAACAATTTCGTAAGCTTTTTCAAACGGGATGACCTCCAAAATTTAATAGTTTAGTCTTACTCGTTCCACTATAAGGACGGACTATTAACGGGGGGTTAGACAAATGATAATTTTTTGTAAAGTGATGGAAATTTAATATGGATCTGAAGATTGGCTGCTAGAATCGGAGGAGGAATAAGAGAATAAGAATGCGATTAAAGGGGAATACGACGGGATGAATACGAAACTGGACGAAAAGAAAAAGCAGCTCACGACCCTCACTATTTTGGCGACGAGCGATATTCACGGGTATATTTACCCCACCGATTACCGGAACCCGGACGAGCGTCCGCTCGGTCTGGCCAAGCTGGCGACGCTGATCCGGCAGGAACGCCTCGGCGATCCCGACCTGCTGCTGCTGGACAATGGGGATCTGATCCAGGGTTCACCGCTGGCCGCGTACACGTTCAAGCAAGGGGAGGGGACCCACCCCGCCGTGGCGGCGCTGAATGAGCTGGGCTATGATGCGGCCGTACCGGGCAACCATGAGTTTAACTATGGACCGGACCTGCTGCGCCGGGTGATGGAAGAATCCGCCTTTCCCTGGTTGTCGGCCGGAATTACGGACAAAGCAGGAGAGCCGGCGTTCGGGGCTCCTTATATCGTAAAAATGGTGGGGGCCATCAAAGTCGCCGTACTCGGCGTAACTACGCATTATATCCCCAATTGGGAAAACCCTGCGCACATTCGGGAATTTGAATTTCACGATGCGCTGGAAACCGTTAAGAGGTGGGTGCCGCGGGTTCGGGAGGAAGTTCGGCCGGATGTCATGATCGTCTCCTATCACGGGGGATTCGAACGGGATTTGGCGGAGGGCGAACCGGCCGAGCGGCTGACCGGAGAGAATCAGGCCTACGCCATGTGCGCGGAGGTGAAGGGCATCGATGTGCTGATCACGGGGCATCAGCACCGGCTGGAGGCCGGCGAGGTGAACGGCGTGGTGATCATCCAGCCGGGCTGCAACGGGCAGGCCTTGGGGAAGATCACGCTGGAGCTGGAGCGTGATGGGGACGGCCGCCGCTGGGCGATCCGCGGCAAGCGGGCCGAGCTGCTGAAGCCCGGGGCGGAGACGGCGCCGGATGCCGCGGTGCTGGCGCTATGCCGGGCGCTGGAGGAGCGGACGCAGCGGTGGCTCGATGAGCCGATCGGCCGCACGGACGGCGGCCTGCGGCTGAGCAGCCCGCTGGCCGTGCGGCTGGCGGAGCATCCGTTCATCGAGTTCGTCAATCGCGTCCAGATGGAAGCCGCCGGCGCCCCGGTATCCTGCACGGCGCTGCTGAACGAAGCCTCCGCCGGATTCGGCGAGGTGATCACGCGGCGGGACGTGCTCACCAACTTTATGTACCCGAACACGCTGGCCGTGCTCCGGCTGACGGGGCGGGACATTCGGGCCGCATTGGAGCAGACGGCGCATTATTTTACGGTCGGTCCGGACGGACAGCCCGCCGTCAACCCGGCTTACCTGATGCCGAAAGCCCAACATTACAATTACGACATGTGGGAAGGCATCGAATATATCCTGAATATCGCCAATCCGGCGGGCAGCCAGGTTAGCGTTTTGCGGTACGAAGGGAAAGACCTGGCGGACGACCTTGCGGTGGATGTGGTGATGAACAATTACCGGGCCGGGGGCGGCGGAGACTACGACATGTTTAAAGGAAAAGAAATCGTCCGCGAAATTCAGATCGACACGGCGGATTTAATCGAAGCTTATATTGCGGAGCGGGGAACGATTCCGACGGTGTGCAATCATAATTGGAAGGTGGTTGTGGAGGGGTGAGATAAAGCACGCGCAGCGGTCGGGCGGATGGATAGCGGCAAATAGAGTCGCTATTAAGCCCAAATGGGCGGACACGGCCATAGTTGAGCCAAGGGCGTCTCCTGGGCGGTGGATTAACGGGAAAACCTCCCGGTAATCGACTCGCGAATGGACAGGGGCAAGAATTACCCGGAAAAAGTACCGCTAATTTGCCAAAATCGGGCCGGATTGGCCGAAATGGGCTGAATTAGCGGGAGGAATTCCAGGTAAATGGCCAGGAGCCCGCCGGGTGGGCGAAATTAACGGGAGGAAATCCCGTTAATTCGAGAGAACGGCTAGAGCGGACAATACACCCAGAAGTTCGAGGCACTCAGGTGAAGGATGAGTTAGTTGAGTGATATGCTTGGCATGCGGTGTTAGGGAGCGGTAGAGGATGGAGGCAAGAGCAGGCACGTTTTCTTTCCTTCCGGCTCCTCAGCATTCCTTGTACAATGGAGCGAGGAGGCTGAAGGATGATGACAACCATGAACTTCATTTTATCCGCTGCTTTAATCGTTCTCTTTCTGCTGGCCGCCGGTTCCATTGTGTATTCCAGCTGGCGAAACGGAATTTCGCCGATGCCAACGGGCTCGGCCGTCCGGCGCCAGGTCATGGCCGAACTGAGGCGGGTGCCGGACGCAAAGGTGATGATCGAAGCCGGGTCCGGCTGGGGAACGCTGGCCTTGGAAGCGGCCAGGAGCCGGCCTGACCTGCAGGTCATCGGGATCGAAAATTCTCCCCTGCCGTGGGCGGTATCCCGGTGCTTGACGCGTTGGGGGGCTTTTCGAAATGTAGTGTTACATAGAAGGGACCTGTATGCGTATCCTTACGGCGAGGCGGATGCCGTGGTGTGCTATCTGTATCCCGGCGCCATGACCCGGCTGGATGGGATTTTTCGCGAAAAACTGAAGCCGGGAGTGCGGATCATCAGCATTTGTTTTGCGCTTCCCGGATGGAAACCGGAACGGGTGATCACCTGCGGAGATATGTACCGGACGAAAATCTACGTTTACAAATCCTGAATTATGACATTAATCGACAATAACATTTACAAAAGAAGCGCGAAATCCATTTTATTCGACAATAATCGATTTATTCATACAAATCTTAGATTTCCCCCTTATAATGGACTTACTTCCGCTGCGGATTGACGATGAGCAGGCCCGGTTTGGAAGAAATCGGTTGACCATGAAAGGGTGGATTTGTACATATGATGAGCGGAAAGCGTATGAGCATCGGCACCAAAATCAATCTCATCGTCGTTGGCATTTTGTTGCTGTTTTCGACGGCTACGGCTTTTGTCGCTGTGGAACGGATGAAAAAAGGAATCGAGTCCTTCGCGACGGCGAAATCAAAGAGCGACCTGAAATTGGCTTCCCGATGGCTGGAGGCTCGGTATCCCGGCGCTTGGGAGATTCGGGATGGCCGGTTATACAAGGGGAAGACCCTGATTAACGGTAATGAGACGCTTGTGGACCAAATCGGGGAGGCCACCGAGGACACGGTTACGATTTTCCAAGACAAAGTCCGGGTGACGACGAATGTGATCCATGAGGGGAAGCGGGCGGTAGGAACCGAGGTTTCACAGCAGGTGGGGGACGTTGTTTTAAAAAGCGGCCAAAACTACTACGGTAAAGCGGTAGTGGTCGGAAAAACCTATCAGGCGGCCTATGAACCGATCAAAAGCGCCGACGGCAAGACGATCGGCATTTTTTATGTCGGAGCTTCACAGCATTTGATTGAAGAAATACAGCAGGATTTTATCTTTGCTTTCATAATTGTGGTGGGCATCGCGATCGCGGTGGCCTGTGCCGTGATCATTTGGTATATACGCCGGATGCAAAAGCGTCTTGCCGCCATGGCGTCCGCTATGGAGCGGGCGGGAGAAGGGGATTTCTCCGCTTCGATTCAAGACATGTCCGGCGATGAAATCGGCCATCTGGGGGGCGGCTTTAACCGGATGGGGGCCAGTCTCAAAGCGCTGATCCGTCAAGGGCTTGAGGCCTCGGAAAAGGTGGCGGCTTCCGCGGATCAGCTTAAGCATGTCGCGGAAAGAACAAACAGCGAATCGTTGCGGATTGCCGCTTCGATGGGGCAGGTCGCCGAGGGAGCGGAGAGTCAGCGACACAGCACCGCCGAAAATGCCCGGGCGATGGAAGAAATCGCCCAGGGCGTGCAGAATATCGCGATGCATACGGTCGAAGTCGCCGAATCGGCGAATCGCTCCCGGGAACAGGCGAATACGGGGGCGGGTTATGTGAGCCGGACGATGCGGCAGATGGACTCCATCGCCAATTCCGTACGCAATACGGACGAAGTTATTCAACTGTTGGATGAGAAATCCCGGGAGATCGCCGGCATGCTTGAACTGATTCGGGGCATATCGACGCAGACGAACCTGCTTGCGCTGAACGCGTCCATCGAGGCCGCGAGAGCCGGCGAGGAGGGGCGCGGTTTTGCGGTCGTCGCTTCCGAGGTCCGGAAGCTGGCGGAGCAGTCGGAGGCGTCTTCGCTGCGGGTGGCCGGGGTCCTTCAGGAAATCACACAGGATGTGGGCCGGTCCAAAGGGGCGATGGCGGAAGTGATGAAGGAGGTTCAAGCGGGGCTGGAGCTTTCGCGGCAAACCGGCCGGAGCATCGACGGCATCGTGGAATCCAATGCCCGGATCGCGGAGCAGGTCGAGCAGCTCGCGGCGACGGCGGAGGAGATGTCGGCCGGCATCGAAGAGGTCTCCGCTTCGGTGGCGGTGATCTCCGATATTGCGAAGGTCACGAGCGAAAATTCCAGCGAGGTGTCGGACTCCGCAAGAGCCCAGCTTGCCGCAGTCGAGCGGCTCCAGGAGTCGGTGGTGCTGCTGTCGCGGGTGTCGGACGAACTGCAGGGGACGCTCGGGCGGTTCAAAGTTAATTAATAGAAGCCCGTTAGCTGGGCAAGACGAAAAAGGGGGTCGCCCCATTCGTAGCGCTATGTTGCTGCGGTGGGATGGGCCTCCTTTTAGATTAGCTGGAATTTCTCCAGTTAATCTGGCTTATACCGCCTTATATGCACAAAATAGCTGGAAAACCTCCATCTAATTTTCAGTGATAAAGCGCTTATTCGCCTCGTAATATCGAATTACTGGGAGGTTTTCCCGTTAATCGCTCGTCCGTGAGTGGATTCGGGTTGATTAACGGGAGGAATTCCAGTTAATTATAGGGCGAACGTGCTGTGGAGGTAACGACGGCCCTACCCTGTTTGTTTCGCGGGGGAAAAACGCCGCAGCAGGGCGTTGCGGGACATGACCAGCCGCAAGGGCACCAATTTCTCGGCATGCGGGGCGATTCGCTGCCCGTTTCGCGGATGGAAGACCGAGAGCAGCAGGCGGAGGTAGGACGTGGTAAACGCGCGGAACGTTCCGTGTTTCAGCGGATGGGTTTCAAAGCCCAATCCGTGGGTAATCCCTCTGTGGAGCAGTGTAATGCCTTGGAGCGCTTTAACCTGCCCCAGCTTGTGGTGGGTTTCTATGTCCGCGCAGATTTCCCGCATGGAGCTGCGAAGCAGCCGCGCTACCCGCAGGGCGACCTGGTTAGCATTCTGGCTGCGCAGCATCTCGAGAATGATCCGGTTATCGAGGTGAAGCTCGCCGACCCAATCGCCCGGAACAATTTGCGTGCCGTCCTGACAATCGATGACCGGTCCGCGGTATTTGGTCACGAACATTTTACATATCCCGTAATTGCCGGAATACAGGGATCTCGCCCGGCTCCACCGTTCAAATCCCTGTTCCCAGGCCATCCATACGTATTGAATCCACCTTTTGAAAATAGGAGTAGCCGCCGCTTGCATCGGGAGCAACCTCGCTTTCCATATATCCATAATTTAGTCCATGATCGCTTTCAGTATAACGATTCGCCGGACTGATGAAACCCGGCGGACGTCGCAAACGCGTCCAGACCGAAGTCCAGTTTTCGGGCTGGACCTCGGCATTTTTCGGCTGGACCGGGGGACTTTGGAAGCATTTTTTGGGAACGAAGAACCGGCAGGAATCAACTTATTGTAAAATAGGATAGATTGCTGCTTCATAAAGCGGTATTTTCCGCAAGTCATTGTACATGGAGGAAGGGAATGAAGGATTTTAGGGAACGGTTAAATGACATCAAGAAGGCACAGAACCGGCTCGCCCAAGAGTACGAAGTGCTGTTGGCGGAGTACGAGAGTACGGGCGATGTTGCCAAGGAAAATGAAACGCTGCGGCAGCGGTATTCCGAATATCAGCGCCGGGTAGAGGAATTGGAGACCCGGCTGCGCGAACTCGAGCGGGAAAACGGCGGCCTCCGGGCGGTACTGTCCGAACAGCAGCCTCGGGAGATTACGGCGCCGGATCAGATGTCGCAGCAAAGGCTCGAGGCGCATTTTTCCGCGGCCCGGCATGAGCACCAGAGCCGGCTGGATGCGATCGAGCAGGGGGCGAAGGAGCGGCTCCGCCGGTTCTATGAACAGGCGGACAAATACCTGGAGGCGGACCAACAGGTGATCGCCGCCAAGCTGGCGCAGTTCGAGGAGGAGCTCGGCCACCGTATGGGGGCTCATCGGCAGCATGCGCTGGAGGGCGAGCGCCAGATCCGCAGCCAAGCCGCGCAGGCTTATGCCTCGCAACCGGCCCTGACTGCGGGACCAGCCGCGGAGAATCAGGCCGCCATGACTTCTGCGCCGATGTATCAACAGGGGCAGGCCGAGAAGAAGCGGGAACGGCTGGAGATGAGGATCGGCCTCAACTGGATCAACAAGCTGGGGATTCTGCTGATTCTGCTTGGCGTGGTAGCGGCGTTCCAGTACTCTTTTTCAAACTGGTTCAGCGGGTATGCGAAGGGAGCATCCTTCTTCCTGCTCGGTATCCTGATGCTGGGCGGCGGGGAATGGATGTTCCGGCGAAAGCAAAAAACGTTTGCTCTCGGCTTGCTGGGCGGCGGGATTTCCGTGCTGCACGGCTCGGTATTCTACAGTTATTTTTTGCTGGATATCATCGGCTTGACGACGGGACTTGTCCTCTCCGTGCTGGTTACGGCGGCGGCTGTGTTCTTGTCGCTGAGGTACGATTCCCGGACGATTTGTGCCTTCGGTCTCGCCGGCGGGTATCTGCCTTTATATTCGTATATGATTGCGTTTGGTCTGCACGAAAACACCGTTTATGCGGCGATGGGCTATCTGCTCCTGCTTAACGCTTCGATTCTGGCGGTTTCCTTCCGCAAGCGGTGGCTCGTCATTCAGTACATAAGCTTCGCCCTGCATATGGCGACCATGTTGATCCTTACAGCCATAGCCGACAACGCGGCGGCAAGCATGGTTTACTCGGTCATCGCCTTTCTCATGTATCTCGGCATCACGCTATATGTGCCGTTCAAGTATGGCTCCAAGCTGTCCTGGTGGGACTTCAGCCTGCTGGCCTTGAATACGGTCATCAGCTGCAGCACCTTGCTCGGGCTGCTGGAGATCGCCGGCTGGGACGCCTGGCGCGGCGGGCTGGCGCTGCTCTTTTGCCTCGCCTATCTGGGACTTGCCCGGTTGTCCCGCAAATACCTGGCGCAGGAAAAAGAAACGCGCCTGTTGTTCTATGGGACTTCGCTTACGTTTTCCCTGCTCATTGTCCCGTTTCAGTTCGGCATTCACTACATGTCGTTGGCCTGGCTGGTGGAGGGGCTTCTGTTGTCGGTGCTCGGCCATCTTTACCGTTACAAAGGCCTGGAGCGGATCGGCTGGGGAATTATCGGACTTTGCGCCGGGGCGTTTATCATCATCGACTCGATGATCAGTTTGCTCGGCTTTGATTCGCTGGATTTTGCCTGGAAATATACATTCATCTCCCTGGGGATTTTTGCCCTCACCGTATTCTACGGCATCCGGCTGCAGGATGAAGGGGATGCCCGGCGGTACAACCCGGCGGATCGGACGATGCTCCGTACAATCAAATACACGGCGATGGTGAATATCTGGCTCTACCTGCTTTACGAGACGGGCCGGATTTACAACCATTTCATGCCGGTATGGTCGGACCTGTACGAGTTTTACGACAGGCTTCTGGTCTCCGCGGTCACGCTTGCTTTGGCTTACGGCTTATCTAAAGCCGCATTCTTGCACGACTTGTTCGTAAAATACTATGTCCGGGTCTTGTATGCCTGCGGGTATCTGGTATGCGTAGTGTTGACGATGTCGGTGTCGGCCCTCCAAGAGGTGTCCCATTACAACTCGGCCGGAAATTATATCTCCATTGTGATTTTGGTCGTGTTCAATCTGATGGTGTTCTTCAGCGGACGCGACCTGATCGCCGGTTTGCTGGAGCCCCATCCGAAGCGTCGGGAATGGTATCCGATTATTCTTGGGGTATACCTGCTCGGAATCATTTCGGCCTTCCTGGCCGTCCAATTCCATTTGGGCGAGATCGGCTGGCTGTTTAGCCTGGTGTACCTGCTGCTGGCGATCGGCTATATCATCTACGGATTTCGCTACAAGTATTTGCAGATCCGGCGCATCGGTCTGGGACTAACTTTGCTGGCGACCGGCAAAATGCTGCTCTTCGACCTGGAGCTCATGACGACGGCCAGCAAAATCGCCGCTTATTTCAGCTTTGGCGTAGCTTTGCTGGGCATCTCTTATATTTACCAAAGGGTGTCGAATAAAATATCGGCGGAGGCGGCGGAGCGCGCGAAGCCGCACGAGGAACAAGAGGAAGTACAACCTAGCTAGGAACCACGGTCGGTAGCAGTTTGTTTGCCAGATCGCGAAGTCGAGCTGAAGGAGCAAAAGCCTGATTCAGAGGAAGCGAAGCCTCTGGGTCAGGCTTTTACGTGTTATACGGAAATTGAGGAAAAATATTCAATTACAATAGATCGATTTAGTAATATAATTATTTTTAATCTATTAATTTTAAAAATATTAAAATGAAATCGATCGGGGGCTGTTTCATTGAATCGAATCAAGAATCGGGGGCGAGCCGGCATCGTCGGGAAAGCCCTTCTGGCACTTTTCTTAATGGTGCAGCTTGTGCTGGGAGGCTTCTTCCCGACGGAGCAGAAGGCGCAGGCTGCGGCCTCTTATCCGTTTATAGGAGAAATTCGCCTGTTTCCGTATAACACGGGGGTTAACGGCTGGATTTATTGCGCGGGCCAGGAGCTGCCGATTGCGGGAAACACGGCTTTGTTTGCCATTATCGGGAACAAGTTTGGCGGTGACGGCAAACGCACATTTGCCGTACCGGATTTAAGGGGATATGAACCTCTTAAAGGGACAGGGTACTATATGGCTCTGGAAGGGACTTATCCAAACTTTGAAGATTCGGACCACGGGGAGCAGAGAGAATTAGGCGAGGTCCGGATGTTTCCCTTTTTTCCGGGGCGTTATTTGCACGGATGGTTGCCAACTGATGGCGGGACGCACATCGTAGCGGAATATCCCGAGCTGGCGGCCATGCTGGGAGACAAATTCGGGCCGCGGGAGGATCCGCAGTTTTTTCAGCTCCCGGCCATAGAGGTTCCACCCTTGGTTGATGACCAGGGCCGTCAGGCGTTGTCGTACTATATAGCCACGTCAAAAACTTCGTCATCGCTTGGGGACACCGACTATTACACCGGTGAGCTTGTGGCTTTTCCGATGAAGTGGGCGGGGTCTCCGTGGGCGGAAGCCGATGGCCGGGCGGTGCCCAATGCGGGAAATGAGGAGCTGCTGGGGTTAATGAACGGGTTGTACGGAGAGGGGGCGGATTCTTTCAAGCTTCCGGACCTGCGGAATAACGCGCAATCTTTGAGCTATTATGTTGTTGGTAAAGGCATTATTCCGCTTCGAGGGCTCGATCTTCCCGAGCCGCAGCCTGACGGGTATGCCGTCGCTCCGGACAATACGCTCGCCGTTAATCGCCAAAACGGGGTGCTAAGCAATGATGCGGATGGGGTTACGGCTAAAATCATGGATTCTCCGGCGCATGGAACGATCCAATTCAATAAGGACGGCTCCTTTACTTACCGTCCGACCGCAAGCTATACAGGTATGGACGAGTTTACCTATATCGCCAGCAACGATAACGGAAGCAGCGAAAAGACGAAGGTAACGCTGACGGTCGAGGAATTGGAGCCGACCATCAGCGGGGTGACGGACGGCGCTGCTTACCGAAGCGATGTGACGATTGAATTTGCGAACGGGACAGGCAGGCTGAACAACGCTGCTATTGCCAGCGGATACACGGTTAGCCAGGAAGGCGCATATCAGCTGGTTGTGGCATCTCCCTCCGGCGTGAAATCCAAAACGGTTGCCTTTACGATTGACAAAACGGAACCGATGGTAACGGGGGTTACAGAAGGCGGAGTATACAATACGGCCGTTACCGTTTCTTTTGACGAAGGTACGGCCCTGCTGAATGGAGAGCCGTTTGCGAGCGGCGGCACTGTAACCGCGGAAGGTGTGTACAAACTGGAAGTGACCGATAGCGCGGGGAACAAAACGACGGTGAATTTCTCGCTCTACCATTCTCGGGTCGTCACCTTCGACAGCAACGGCGGATCGCCTGTAGCCGGCCAAACGGTTAATTATCAGGAAGCCGCCACCGTTCCGGCCGATCCGGTCCGGGATGGCTTCCGTTTTGCGGGCTGGTTTGAGGATCGCCTGCTCGTGACGCCGTTCGACTTCTCGACACTGCTGACGCAGAGCATCACACTCTACGCCAAATGGATCGACACGGCCGCGCCGCTGCTTGTTTCGTCGTTACCGGCAAACGGTGCGCGGAATGTTCCGGTGACGACCGCTCTGGAAATGAGCTTTAACGAACCGGTAACCCCGGTGGCGGGGAAATTCATCCGACTGACCAAGCAAAGCGACGGCACGTTGGCGGATCAGATACCAGCGGAGGATGCGGTAAACCTTGGCGGGAACCGATACCGGGTCGACCGGGGCGTCTCGCTCGAATATGACACGGAATATTACGTGGAAGTCGACCCCGGTGCATTTGTTGACGGAGAAAATAACGGGTTTGAAGGAGGGGCCGGACCGCAAGGGTGGAGGTTTAGGACGGAACGCGCACCCGTGTCGGCTCCACCCGCCCCAACCGACCTTGCGGCGATTCCCGGTAACGGAGCGGTAACCCTGAACTGGAGTACGGTGACGGGGGCAACGTATTACGAAGTTTATCAAGGGACGGCGCCGGGAGAATATGGGGATCTTCCGGTCCATACCGTTACGGACGCCGTATACAACGCGGAGGGGTTGACCAACGGAACGACCTATTATTTTGCGGTAAAAGCAGGGAACGCGGGAGGGACCAGTGCCTATTCAAATGAGGCGGCAGCGACGCCTGCGGCTCCGGCCCCGCCGGGCGAAGCGGATTTAAGCGGCCTTTCGATTTCGAGCGGAGTGCTGCGACCCGGCTTTGATCCGGCAGTTGCCAATTATGCGGTCAGTGTTCCGTACAGCCTGACGCAGCTCGCGGTCACGCCTGTTGCGGCCGATCCGTTTGCACGGATTACGGTAGCGGGAGTATCGGTGCCTTCCGGCAAAAGCTCGCCTCCCGTCGATTTAAAGGTGGGCTTGAATTTTATCGAAATTCGCATTGAAGCGCAAAATGGCGGCTTGAAAACTTATGGCATCACTGTAACCCGGGAAAAAGAGGAGCCGCAGCAGCCCGGCCCGAATCCGGGTTCCGGATCAAACGGCGGCTCCAGACCATCCAGGGGGAGCGGCTCCGGCGGAGCAAACCCGGGAACCTCGGCTCCTGTACCGTCCCGGCAAGGACAGCTGGAAGTGCTGGTTAACGGGCAGGCTTGGCAGGAACCGATCGGCAAAGCCGTTATGCTGGGGAAGGAAGGGGGAGCCGGAGCCGTATGGTCGGCCGAGTTGAATTCGGAGGGCCTGGCGAAGCTTCTGGCCCGTTCAGTTCCGGAGTCGGTCATCGAAATCAGCGCCCCCGAAGGAGCGGAGGCCACGGAAGTACTGCTGGACGGCCGGACCCTGCTTGCATTGGCGGATAAAAAGGCGGTTTTGGCGGTTCGCACGCCTTTGGGCTATTACCGATTCCCGGCAGACTCGGCAGCGGCGGGGCAGCCGGGGTTCAGCGCCAAGATTTCCATAATGAAAGGCGACCCGACCGAGCTGGCCGCCCTGCAAAACGCCGCATCCCGGGAAGGGTTTAACCCGGTCGGAACACCGGTGAACTTTACGGTCACGGCTTCCTTTGCAGGCAAAACCGTCCCTGTCGAGCGGTTCGACGCCTTCGTGCGGAGGGAGATCCCGCTTCCGGAAGGCGTGCGGGCGGACAGCGTAACCGGGGCCGTGGTGGTCGAACCGGGCGGTACGGTTCATCCGGTGCCCTTCTATATCGAAGAGCGCGGCGGCATCCGGTTTGCCGTCATCCATAGTCTGACGAACAGCACTTACGCGCTCGTCGGCAAACCGGTCGCTTTCGCGGATATGGCGCATCATTGGGCCGGGGCCGCAGTCAACGGCCTCGCTTCCAGAATGATCGTCCGCGGAGCCGACCCGGCGCATTTCCAGCCGGACCGGGCCGTTTCCCGCGCGGAGTTCGCCGCGATGCTGGTTCGCGCGCTGGGCTTGAACGAACGGAGCGATGCGGCCGCCGGGTTCACGGATGTCACGGCGAACGACTGGTTCGCCGGGGCCGTGGCTCGTGCAACCGAGTATGGCCTGATCCAAGGCTATGAAGGGAGCGTATTCGCGCCGGCGCGGACGATTTCGCGCGAAGAGGCGATGGTCATGATCGGACGGGCCGCGGAACTCGCGGGACTGCCGGGGCCGGCATCCGCCGGAACGGCCAACGCCGAAAGCCCGGCCGATGGGCCGCTCCCCGCCTTTGCGGATTGGGCGGACGTCAGCGCGTGGGCGAAGCCCGCGGTAACCGCCGCCGTCCGGCAGGGGCTCGCGGGTGGCAGCGGCGGCAAACTGCTGCCGCAAGACAGCATCACCCGGGCCGAAACCGCGGCCTTGATCGAGCGTTTTCTGGTGCAAGCCGGTTTGATCGGCCGCGGCGAAGGCGCGGAATAATGGAAATCCCCCGAAACGGGTATGGCACAGCTAGGGAGCTGGCCTGCTCGTTCCGGGGGATTTTTTTGAGGCGTCATTAACTTGAGGCGCTCCGTTAATTTCACAACACAGTCCCCCGCTATGTAACTTCCCGGCCCCCTACAACGTTTAACTAGTGAAGAAGGATAGAACGGAAGAAAGGTAGCGTTGCCGGATGTCCACATTGCTCATTGTTGAAGCCGAATATGGCGCTGTTGAAGGCCGATGCGCTTTACGCAGGGGACTCAGCTTCATCATTGTGCTGATCGGCGTGCTGAACTACAATAATACGGTCATCACGGACATGCGTGTCCGTGTGGCCGATCTTTTCCGTGATACCGTTCCTGCCGCTCCTTTCTGCGGCCGTCACCCTGACGGTCTGCCGCCTGCCCAAAGGCCTCGATCGTAAGAGGCTGCGGGAGGCGGAGTGAACGTAAAAAATTGGTAGTCATGTTGTCCATGGCTTCTGTATACTACTTTCAGAAGGAGATGAGTGTACAATGAGCCGTTTTGAACGAATCAGCGAGCATATTCATATCATGCATGCCGAGCATGAGACGGATCGGCCGATTCTGGCCCATATCCGGGGCAGCCGTAAGAGCCTCCTTATGGACGCGGGCAATTCCCCTAAACATGCGGCTCAGTTTCAGGAATATTTGCGGGAGCAAGGGCTGCCGAAGCCGGACTATGTGGTGCTGACCCATTGGCACTGGGATCATACCTTTGGGCTGCCGGCCTGGGACGTGCCGGTGATTGCCCAACGGCTCACGGCGGAGACACTGCGTCCGCTGGCGGATCTTCAATGGTCCGATGCGGTGCTGCGGCAGCTGTCGGATGAGGGCATCATCAGCGATCGCACCATCTCCGATATGAAGGGCGAATATGAGGATATCGCCGACATGCGGGCAATCGTGCCCGACCTTCTTTTTTCGGACGGACTGGATATCGACCTGGGCGGGGTGACCTGCTCGGTACATCATGTAGGCGGTGACCACGCGGAAGACAGCTGTTTCCTCTACGTAAAAGAAGACAAGACGCTGTTCCTCGGCGATGCGCTGGGACCTTCGGTATACGGCGGACCCCCATCTTATACGCCGGCCCATTTTTTGAAGCTGATGTCCCAAGTGTACGGCTACGGCGCGGAAATTTACGTGGAGTCTCACGGCGAGCCGGCGGAAAGGCAGGCTTTTCACGAGGATATCGGAAGATGGGAACAGTTTGCGCGGATCGTGGAGCGGTTTGGGGAAGACTCCGAGGCTGTCGCCCGCGAGATGTGCGATTACTTGAAAACGGAAAGTCTGCCGGACGAGTTTCGGAGCGCGATGGATTATTTTATGGCGGGATTGCGACGGAAGCCTAATGACAAGTAAAAAAGACATTTTCTGGACTATAGTCGGGGAGTTCCCCCGACGCCTGCCCGGTTTCGTTCACTTTGATCTTTTATATACTATTTATCGGAAAGTGAACAAAAGGAGCGGGAGAAACGTTAATATCGGTGGAAAGGCAGGTAGCTCGTCTTGAGAGATTTGAAAATCGTCATCCTGACCGCCGGATACGGTAACGGCCATATTCAGGTGTCCCGGACACTGCAGCAAACATTTTACCGGCGGGGGATCGGCAATGTCAGCATTGTGGACCTGTACCGGGAAGCGCACCCCGGCATGAACTCGATCTCCCGCTATTTGTACCTGTTCAGTCCGTACTTTTCGACGTATGGACTGGATTATTACGGCTGGAGTTATTACGCCACCCGGAATGCGAAAACGAACAGCGCTTTTGCGAAATGGAGCGGGTGGCTCGGCGTAAAGAAATTCGTCGCCATTCTGAAGGAACTGCAGCCGGATGCCATCATTTGTACTTTTCCTTTCGGCGGAATTTCCGAGCCATTGAAAAAGAACGGAATCTACGTTCCCTGGTTCACCGTCGTCACCGACTTCAGCCTGCATAACCGTTGGCTGCTTACACGCTCCGACCGCTTTTACGTGGCGACCGAGGATTTGAAAGCGGAGATGGTACGGCGCGGAACCGACCCCGATGCCATTACGGTTAGCGGTATTCCGGTTCGCGATCCGTTTTGCAAGCCTGCTGCGTCACGGCGGGAACAAGCCGAACCGCGCTCCATTCTGATTATTATGGGGGCGTTCATCCCCCTGCCGAATATTCAACTGGTCACTGCAAAGCTGCTGGCTTTGGAAAATGTGCGGGTCGATATCGTCTGCGGCGGGAACGACAAGCTGAAGCGGAGGCTGGAGCGTCGCTTTGCTGGGAATGACCGGCTTCGTCTGTTCGGATATGTCGAGGAGATCCATGACTGGATGCGCCGCTCTTCCTGTGTGATCACGAAAGCCGGCGGCATTACGCTGTCCGAGGCGATCCAAATCCGCACGCCGATCGTTATTTACCGGCCTTTTTCCGGACAGGAGCTGGAGAATGCCCGATACTTGAAGCGCAAAGGGGCGGCGTCGGTTGCCTCGAGCGTGGGCGAGTTGGTGGAGCAGGCCCGCGAAATTTTGGATTCCGAAGAAAAAAGAAACGAGATGATCAGGCAATACGAGGCCCTCGCCGTAGGTCACGCATCCGATACGATTGTAGAGGATGTGCTGAGTACGGTGGCGGAGATGCCGGTCAGAGCCGGAGAGGAGTACCGCCGTCAGGTTGTTTGCGTCGGCGGACCGCTGACCGAGGATGATAAACCAGATAAATATGGAGTATAGGAGAGTTTAGTAAATTTATGAAGCGATCAGCACAATCCGCATGGCGGAGTCAATTTTCTCCTTCTTTTCTGCATCGTTCAGCAATTTTGTTTTTGACCGAAATGGCTCGAAGCGCTTTTCTGATTTCCTTTCTTCCCGCCTTTGCGAAAGAACAGCATATTACTTTGGCGGCTGTTGGAGTGGCGATCTCGGTGCACTATTTGGCCGACACCTTGATCAAGGTCGTAGCGGGATACGTGCTCGACCGGTTTCCGGCCCGGCTGATCTTGAACTTGTTCTTGCTGCTCGGCCTGCTTGGTTTGCTCGTTTCCTATGGCGTGAGCGCCCCTTGGGCCATCATACTCGGGGCCGGATTGATCGGCATCGGGGTATCCCCCGTATGGCTGCTGTGCCTTTCGCAAATTCAGGAGGACAGCCGGGGCTCGCAAATGGGTTCGGTCTATACGATCTGGCTGGTGTCTCTCGGGCTTGGCCCGGTCGCGGTCAACTTTTTGATCGACCAGAGTTATGCGCTGTCGTTCTGGCTGCTCGCCGGATTATGGTGTGCCGGCTGGCTGCTGGCGGCCGTGGTTAAAGTCGAATTCCCGTCCGCCAGTCAAATTGCCGCGATTCCGTTCGGGCAGCAAGTGCGGGAGATGAAGAACAAGCTTAAGCAAATGAAGCCGCTCGTTCCGGGCATGATCGTTCAGACGATGGCGGCGGGGCTGCTGGTGCCGGTGCTGCCGAGCTTTGCTTCGGAATACCTTGCCCTGGATTACTCGGGATATTCCATCGTCTTGATGGCCGGCGGAGCGATGACCGTGCTCCTGCTGATTCCAATGGGCCGCCTGGCCGACAAGTGGGGACACAAATGGCTGTTGATCGTCGGCTTTGGCGCTTTGGCCGCTTGCCTGGGGCTGCTTATTTACTCCCGGCAGATGTTCAGCACCATGCTCCTCGCGGTCTGCCTCGGTGCCGCTTATGCCGCCGTGCTGCCTGCCTGGAACGCGATTCTGTCCTACTTTGTCCCGGCCGAGCAAAAAGCGACGGGTTGGGGCGTTCTCTCCGGCATTGAAGGAATCGGCGTCATCATCGGGCCGATGTTGGGCGGATGGATGGCCGAGAGCTTCGACGCGACGGTAACGGTGGGCATCAGCGCCGTGCTGCTGTTCGCGATTACGATATTTTACTGGGTCCGGCCCGTCAGTTCGTACAAGACCGCCGGACAAAAGGCAGGACAGCCGCACTAGCCGCACGCCCTGTTTATAAGTTTGCTTCCGCTTGGAGTGTGGGGACATGAAAAACCGCTATTATCTTAGAATGCGCGAATATGACAACCGGCTGTTTTTGTGGTGCAACCACAAGATGCGAAAACGCTGGCTGGATGGGCTTCTGAAAAAAATCACCCATTTGGGCAGCGCGGCTTTCACTATTGGCTGCGTCCTGTCCGTGATTCTGTTTGCGGAGGGACCGTGGCGGCGGACCGGCTGGCTAAGCTTGATTGCGTTGACGGTGAGCCATCTGCTGGCCGTGTTGGTCAAGAACGCGTTTCAGCGTGTCCGGCCTTATAATGCCTTGCAGCAGGCCAACATCGCCATCCTTCCGCTGAAGGATTATTCTTTCCCGTCGGGGCACACGACGGCGGCGTTCTCCGTCGCGATTCCTTTTCTGTTCGTGGCCCCGGGGCTGGCGCAAGTCCTGCTGTTGATCGCATCGATCGTCGGCCTGTCGCGGATTTACCTGGGCGTGCATTATCCCTCCGATTGCCTGGCCGGCTGCTTTCTCGGAACGGGAACAGCCCTGCTGGTCGTGCTGGGGGCGTCATAATATGACACATAAAAAAGGTGAGCTAAGCTGTTGGCTTAGGTCACCTTTTTGCGATGTAAAATACCCGGGAAAACTCCCGTTATTTCCGCCAAACTCCGCAGCGGCCGTCGGATCCTGCCCGGCCACGCCGCTTCCCCAACGGTCCGGCCGGCCTACGCCGCCTCCCGCCTGCGCTCGCCGATATAGCTGATTGCGCCAAGGATCAGCGCGAGGCTGACGAGCAGCGAGCCGATCCACGGCAGCGACGTCAGGCCCAGGTGGGGGATAGCCAGCCCGCCGATGAAGGCGCCGGCGGCGTTCCCCAGGTTGCCGGCCGAGTGGCTGGAGGTGGAGGCGAGGGCCGGCGCGGCCTGGGCCAGGCTCATGATGCGCACCTGAAGGCCGGGCATCACCCCGAACGAAGCGACGCCCCAGAAGAATATCGTGATGACCGCCAGGACCGGGCTCTGAATCGTGAAGGTGAAGACGCCGAGAAGAACGGCCACCAGCAGATAAAGCCCGAGCAGCGATGGCATCAGCTTCCAGTCGGCCAGCCGGCCGCCCAGAATATTGCCGATGGTCACGCCGCAGCCGAAGATGACCAGAATCCAGGTCACGCTGTGCTCGGCAAAGCCGGTGATGTCCTGAAGGAGCGGGGCGATGTAGGTAAAGACGGCAAACAGACTCGTATTGCCGAGCGCCGCGATCAGCAGGAACAGCAGCAGCTTCGGGCGCAGCAGCGAGCGGATTTGCTGGGCTATTCCGCCGGGCGCTTCCTGGCGCAGCCGCGGCACGAGCAGCAAAATGCCGGCCAAGGCGATGACGCCCATGATGGCGATGGCGCCGAAGGAGGCACGCCAGCCCAGCTGCTGGCCGATGAAGGTGCCGAGCGGCACGCCGACGATATTGGCGATGGTCAGGCCGGCCATCATGATCGAGACGGCGCCGGCGCGCTTCTCCGGCCGGACGAGGCCGGCGGCGATGACGGCGCCGACGCCGAAAAACGTGCCGTGGGTCAGCGCGGTCAGTATGCGCGCCGCCATTAAAACCGTATAATTCGGTGCAAAGACGGAGATGCCGTTGCCCAAGATGAACAGGATCATCAGCAGGCAGAGCAATCCTTTTTGCGGGATACGCTGGGTCAGCAGCGTCAGGATCGGGGCGCCGATCGCTACGCCCATGGCGTAGGCCGTAATCAGCTGCCCGGCGGTGGAGATGCTGACATGCAGGTCAGTCGCCACATTCGGGAGCAAGCCCATGATGACGAATTCGGTCATGCCAATGGCGAATGAACCGACCGTCAGCGATAGGAGCGCCACGGGGAACGGTTCTTTTTTGACGGAGGCCGAAGCCTTCGTTTCACTAAGAGACGGTGTGGAATTCATAAAGTACAACCTTTCTGAAGATCGGGTCTTCCCATATTGAATGCGGTGCAGGACAATAAGCTCCTTTGTGACCGCTATGATTCCCCCGTAGCCGAATCGGGCCGAAATAGCGCTCTAAAACAAAAGGCCGCTAATGCGGCGTTACAGCACTTTAGCCTTTAATTTAACGGGAAAACCACCCGTTAATTTTCGTCTACTGGGCCTCGGAGAGGATTTAGCTGGAAAAACTCCATCTATTTCGCGGTCCAAACCGCCGTTATAGGCAATTTCAGGCGAATTAGCGGGAGGTGTCCAGCTAATTTGCTCGGCAGCCGCATAGGGTACCAAATTAACAGGAGAAATTCCCGTTAAATGGGTGCCCGTCCCTCATTTTTCAATCAAGGATTCAACTTATACAGCTACTAATTATTAAGTTTAAACCGGATAAGATCAAGGGTTAATTTCGTCCGTTGTCCTCAAAATCGAAATGTAACCGCTTGCCCCGCAAAAAAGAGCCTCAACCCACCCTAAGGTGAGTCAGAGGCTCTTTCAAACTCACAGCATGTCGCCGTTGCTCTCAATGACGGATCGGTACCAGTACCCCGAATCCTTAATGGTTCGTTTGCCGTCGCTATAATCGACATGCACAAGGCCGAAACGTTCGTGGTAGCCCTCGGCCCACTCGAAGTTATCCATGAAAGACCAGCAGAAATAGCCTTTGACCGGCACGCCGTCGGCGGCCGCCCTGCGGTATTCCCGCAGGTAGCGGTGGAGGAAGTCGATGCGCTGCATATCATGGACCTTCCCGTCCAGGCTGACCCAATCCATGCTGGACAGGCCGTTTTCCGTAATCATGATCGGGAGGCCGTATCGTTCGTGGAACAGCTTGGGTCCCCAATACAGGGATTCCGGCGTCACCGTCCAGCGGATCATCGTTTCGGGATGGCCGACCGCATTGCCGATCGTCTCGGGCTGTCCGTCCGCTCCTTTTTGCACCGGGGTGCCGTGGTAAATGTTGAGACCCAGAAAATCAAGCGGCTGGCGGATGGTTTCCATATCGCCGGATTGGATCTTCGGCAGCCAAGGCTCGAATACGTGAAGTCCGTCCTCGGGATACCTTCCGAAAAAGACGGGATCCATATACCACGTATTCATCCAAAACGTAGGCTCCGTAATGCCGAAGGTCCGCTCCCGGGCGGCCTCGATATTCTCCGGCGTCGGCGTGACGGGGTACGAGGTGATGCCGACCGGAGCATAGCCGATCTCACAAGGTTGCTTGGAGGTCTGCCGCAGCGCTTGAACCGCTTTGCCGTGCGCCAGCAGCGAGTTGTGTACCGCCTGCAGCCATTCGGCGAGCCCGAGCTTCAGCCCCGGAGCATGGGTGCCGGCAAAATGGCCGAGCCCGAGGTAGCACTGCGGTTCGTTTTGCGTGAACCAATGCTTGACCCGGTCGGACAGGCGCCCGGCGATCACCTGCGTATACTCGGCAAACCAGTCCGAGCTTTCCGGGTGGAGCCAGCCGCCCTTTTTAAACAGTTCATGAGGGTAGTCCCAATGAAAAAGAGTCACATAGGGAACGATACCGTTCTCCAGAAGTTCGTCAACCAAACGATCATAGAAATCCAGGCCCTTGTCGTTGACCCGGCCAATTCCTTCCGGCAGCACCCGCGGCCAGGAGATGGACATGCGGTAAGCTTTTAACCCGAGCTCCTTCATGATCTGTACGTCTTCTTTATAACGATGGTAATGATTGCAGGCCACTTCCCCGGTATGTCCGCTTTTGATAAAACCCGGAATCCGGGAGCACATATCCCATACGGATAATCTTTTTCCGTCCGCATGGGCCGCCCCTTCGATTTGGTAGGCCGCCGTGGCCGCTCCCCAGACAAAGTCGTGTTGAAAGCTCATGGTTATCTCCTTTTTAATATTTTGTTATCTATAATTATAAAATAATAGCTAACAGAATAACAGGTGACCGCTAAGATAAGATAGAGCAAGCAATTTGACTGGATACCGGTATTTTCTGGAGTTACAATAAAATTACAATCTGTAGGCGAGGAGAATGACCTTTGATTAAAAAACACTGGAACAAATTTTCACGGTTTGTCATCGTATTTCTCGGCTGGACTCTATTTGTCTCGGGGTTTGCGGCAGCGGGGCCGGCCTCGACTGTTCGGGCGGCGTCCGACTCTTGCGGGGCCGGCTGCACCCGCTATGACGTCGTGCTGATCGGCAGTGAAATCGAAGGGGTGCTGCTGGCGAAATCCGCCCGTGATCTCGGGCTGAAGGTGCTGATTCTGGACCCGCGCGGCAAGCCGGGCGGCGAATTGATCCAGGGCCAGATGCTCGTCCTGGACGAGCCGAATGATAATAAGAAGCGGAGCCTGGTCCAAGGCGAATTGAAGTCGTTGTACGACGGGTATAAAGCGGGAACGATCCGGAAGCTGGCCGCGTTTGAACGCTATTTCAACAGGCTGATCCGCGGCATTCCACTGGAGAAAGGCGTCGCGATCGAAGGGCTGGAAACCGCGCCGCGGGAGGAAGGCAAGCCGGGAAGGTCACTGAAGTCGCTGACTTACCGGGCGAAGGACGGCTCGGAGCATACGGTGCGGGCGGAGTATTTTGTGGAGAATACGGATTTCAACGCATTGACCGGCAGGCTAAACGTCAAGCGGATTCCGGGGATGGAGAGCCTGTATAAAAGCAAGAAGCCCGATTATATGGCGGCCACGTATATGCTGAAGTTTAAAAATGTCGATTGGAAGGCGCTGCATCAAGCCGTTCTGGAGGACTACCCGCTTACCCATGTCCGCGAAAAATACGGCTCCAACACTTATGTCGATTGGGATTTTGCCACCGGCTTCAGCAATTTGACTTATAACTACAAGCCGCGGGACAGTCAATTGATGCTGCGCGGTCTGAATGCGACCTACCAGCAGGACGGCGAGGTCATTATCAACAGTCTGCTGATATACGATGTGAATCCGGCCGATCCGAAGTCCGTCGCTTCTGCTGTGGGGAAGGCGAAGGCGGAGGCGCCTTATATTTTGGAATATTTGCGCAAGCACATTCCCGGTTTTGCTGAAGCGGAATTAAACGGCTACCCGGATTATTTGTACATTCGCGACTACAACCGGTATGAGACGGAATACATGCTGGATTATCCCGACCTTATGTCGGGCCGGATGTTTTGGGACAATGTGACGATCGGCGGCTATCCTGTCGATTTGCAGGCCACCCGGATCGTCAAAAAAGGGATCGGCTACGGAAAGCCCGACCGGTACGGTATCCCGCTGCGCTCTTTCAAGTTGAAGAACTATGACAACGTACTGGTGGCGGGCAAAAATGTCGGCGCCGCGATCAAAGCTTACGGCAGCGCGCGCATTATCCCCACAACGGCGCTGGCCGGGGAGACCATCGGCATAATCCTTGGCCGTGAGCTTAAACAGGGCAAGCGTCTGGATGAGCTGACCCCGGCCGATTTCCAGCGGATTCACCGCTATCTGGAGAAGGAGTATCATATCCGGCTGACCCGCTGAAATTATGTTCGCCCGGGTTCGCTCAGGTACGCGGACCAAGCTTCATACAGGCGCTTTATGTCTTCGTCAATTTGTTCCGTACGGATGCCCCCGAAACCGACCATAAAGCGCTTTTGGTCGGTTTCGGTTTTTTTGTGCCAGAAAAAGGCCGCCGACGCGATTCTGACGCCGGCTTCTCCGGCCAATCGCAGCAGCTCTGCTTCGGTCAGCAAGGAGCGGATTTCCAGCACAAGGTGCAGCCCCGCCGCATCCCCCAAAATGGCGGCCCGGTCGCCGAAGTGCTCTTGAATGGAGGCGGTCAACCGCTGGTTCTTTTTCCGGTATAAATTACGCATTCTGCGAACATGTCTTTCGAAGTACCCCCTTTTGATGAACTGTTCCAGAACCCGCTGGTGAATTCGCGAGGCGGAAGCTTCGAACATGAGATCCCGCCGCAGGTCGTGATACCGGGAAGCCAGGTGTTCGGGAAGCACCATGTAGTGAATGATATTGAACCAGCATCTGCTGCTCCGCCGCGACGACAATCCGGCCGGGATCGCAGATCACGCCGCGGAATTGGCGCAGATATCCGGCAATTTCCCGGCGCAGTCCGAGCTCCCCTTGGGCATCTCCATAAAACATCAGCTCCCGGTTTTCGGGTCCGAACAGCTGATGGTGGAGCCTTTTCCAAACGGAAAAAGGGAACAGGGTGAAGTCATTCTTGGAGAGATGAAAATCATAGAGGATCTCCCTCGGAGCGTGCCTTTGTTCGGTCTGGACGTCGGAGGCTTGAGGAGCTATGTTCTCTCCCGGGTGTACTGCCTGTCTGCCGAGTTTCCCGTAAGCTTCCGGCAGCTTGGCCACATAGTAGCCCCGCCTTGGCCGGCTCTCGATAAAGCCTTCGGCGATCAACTGTTGGTACGCGAGTTCAACCGGCGTTGGGCTGAGCGACAGAAATTCGGCGAGCTTGCGGATGGAGGGCAAGCGGTTTTCCTCTGTGAGAACTCCGTTTATGATGTTCTGTTTGATCATCTCGTAGATTTCCTGGTATCGGTAGTTTGGGCGGGAATCGGATACCGGCGGACGAAGGTTCGCAAAAAAATCCATTTCTAATCTGTCCTTTTATTTTTGACGAATTTGTATATTTTTAAGTATACAATAACTTGCTATAGTGGATGGATAAAAGACCGAAGGGATGATGGAAGTACGATGAAATACGCCAGATTTTTGGAAGGGAAGCAGGTTTATTTGCGCCCGATCGGCATGGAGGATGCGGAGTGGTATTTTTACGATTTATACGATCCGGAAACGCGTCGGCTGACGGGAACCCAGCGGCATTTCACGAAGGAGGGGATCGCAGCCTATATCGAACGCAAAAATCAGGACGACTCCAGCGTTCTGCTGCTGATCGCCCTGCGGGTGAACGACGAATTAATCGGGGATATCGCGTTACAGGATATCGATTCTTACAACCGGAACTGCAACATCCGCGTCGCGATCAGTTCGCAGGCACAGACGGGAAAAGGCTACGGCAGCGAGGCGTTACGGCTGATGCTGGATTACGGGTTCGGCATCCTGAATATGCACCGCATTGAATTGAATGTCTTCGATTACAACCCCCGCGCGCTCCATGTTTACGAGAAGCTTGGCTTTAAGCGGGAAGGGGTTCAGCGCGAAGCGCTCTATTACAATCACAAGTATCACGATTCCATTACGATGAGCCTGTTGGAGCATGAATTCCGGGCGGCGAAGGGCTAGCAGAAATAGGGGATAACGTGCAAATTCCTGCAAATCTGCAAGCTTTTTTTCCTCATAGGGGGAAAAATTAAAAATTCCTGCGAATCTGCAAGCTTTTAAGGCGGAACAAGGGAATTTTACGAATGTGTCCGAAAATTCCTGCAGATTTGCAGGAATTTTGATCGGAGCCCAATGGACGGCTAAAATTCCTGCAGATTTGCATCTTTTTGAGCTGCCAAGGGATTTTCCCATGCTCGGCTATGTACCCCTTATCCCCGCGCGTATGCTATACTTAGAACAAATGTTCTGTGACGGCGGAGGAAACGATGAGCAATCCGGTTATTAATATAGCGGTAAGGCCATTGGTAGAGTATGTGTTTCGTGGCGGCGATCTGGACGTCGGAGACTTCCGGACGGCCCATGCTCTGGTCGAGGGAACACGGGCGCATCAGCAGGTGCAGCGCCATTACGGCGAGGGTGATGAGAAGGAAGTGTATGTGTCGGCGGAGATTCCTTGCGGGGATCTCCTTTTTGCCGTGGACGGGCGGTGCGACGGTCTGCTGCGGGAAGCGGACGGGACGCTGACCGTCGACGAAATTAAGTCGACATCCGGCGATCTGGCGATGATTGCGGAGGACACGTATCCCGTACACTGGGCCCAGGCCAAATGCTATTCCTATATCTTGGCGAAGGACCGCGGTCTGGCGCGGATGAATGTCCAGTTGACCTATGTTCAGCTTCCTTCCGGCGAGCAAAAACGGTTCCGGCAGTCGGCGGAATTCACCGAACTGGAGGATTTTGTGCAGGAGGTGGTGCGGAGCTATGCGCCATTCGCAAAAATGCTGCGGGATCACCGGCAGGCGCGGGACCGCAGTATTGCGGAGCTCGCCTTCCCTTTCCCGGCCTACCGGGCGGGACAGCGGAAGCTGGCGGGTGCGGTCTACAAGACGATTGCGGAAAAAGTGAATCTGTTCGCCAAAGCGCCGACCGGCATCGGGAAAACGATCTCCACCACCTTTCCCGCCATCAAGGCGATCGGCGAAGGGCATTTGCAGCATCTGTTCTACCTGACCGCCCGCACAATTACGCGGACCGCGGCGGAGGAGGCTTTTGCGCTCATGGAATCGGGGGGACTGCGCCTGCATGCGGTGACCATTACCGCGAAGGAAAAGGTCTGCTTCCAGGAGGAGATCAGCTGCCGGAAGGAAGACTGTCCATTTGCCGACGGCTTCTATGACCGAATCAATGGGGCCGTGCTGGACATCCTGTCGCGGGAAACTCGGATCACCCGCCAGGTTATCGAGAAGTATGCCCGCAAGCATACGGTATGCCCGTTCGAATTTTCGCTGGAGCTGGCCTACGCCGCCGATGCTCTCATATGCGATTACAACTACGTGTTCGACCCCCGGGTTTCTCTAAAAAGAATGTTCGCCGAGCAAAAGAGCCGGACCGCGCTGCTGGTGGACGAGGCACACAATCTGGTCGACCGGGGGCGGGAGATGTACTCGGCCGTTTTGGAAAAGGCCGGTTTCCTCGCCCTGCAGCGGGCATACAAAGGCGTCAATGCCGGGGTACATCGGGCGACCAAGGCGGTCAACGGATACTTTATCGCGCTGCGCAAAACGATCGAGGGGCAGCCTCGGGTAGACCGGGACAAGCCCGAGGACCTGCTTGCCTTGCTGGAGGAATTTATCCTCCAGGCGGAGCCGGAGCTCGCTTCACCCGGACCGATGACCGCAGCCTCCGGTGACCGTGAACTGCTGCTAGAGGCTTATTTTGGCGCTCAAGCTTTTGTGCGGATCGGCAATTTGTACGACGAGCGGTATGTCACCTATGCGGAAGACGCCGCCAATGACGTACGGATCAAAATGTTCTGCCTCGATCCTTCCCATCTGCTGCGGGAAGCGGGGAAGGGATTCCGCTCCTCGATCTTTTTCTCGGCGACCTTGTCGCCGTTATCCTATTACCGGGACATGCTCGGGGCCGGGCCGGAGGATTATACGGTCTCCATTCCTTCGCCGTTCTCCCGGGAACAGCTGGACGTCCAAATTCATCCGCTGTCGACGCGGTACCGAGACCGGGAGCGGACGAAGGAGGCGCTGGCGGAGCTGCTGCGTCGGTTGGTGGCGGAAAGGCCGCCGGGGAATTACCTGTTCTTTTTCCCTTCGTATGCCTATATGAACCTGATTTATGAGGCGTTTGCCGTGGATGTTCCGGAGGGCGTCCGGCTCCTCGTGCAGCGGGGAGAGATGTCCGAAGCGGAGCGGGAGGCGTTCTTGGCGGCCTTTGAGGCGGGGCGGGAGGATACGCTGGTCGGTTTTGCCGTGATGGGCGGCATTTTTTCGGAAGGCATCGATCTGGTGGGCGACCGGTTGACGGGCGTGGCTGTGGTGGGGGTCGGGCTGCCGCAAATCGGGCTGGAGCGCGATATCATCAAGGAGTATTTTCAGGCGCAGGGCAAGGACGGATTTGATTACGCCTACGTATATCCGGGGATGAACAAGGTGCTGCAGGCCGGAGGCCGGCTGATTCGGTCGGAACGGGACCAGGGCGTACTGCTGCTGGTGGATGACCGGTATCGGCAGCCCCACTATGCGAGGCTGCTCCCGGAGGAGTGGTCATGAAGCGGGCCAAGCAGGAATACAATGGTGAGGAAATCCAGTGTTTGAACTTTTTGTGACAAAAAGGAGGTCAAACCGCATGACGATCACCGGGATCACCTACTTGAAAGTGTCGGTCGTCTACTTCGTTATCGGCATACTGCTCGGCATGTACATGTCCATGAACCACGATTATGATCTGGGGAGCGTACACGCGCACGTCAATTTGCTGGGATGGGCTTCCTTCGCGCTGGCGGGCGTGATCTACTGGTTGTTCCCCAGGGGCGCCGCGAGCTTGCTGGGCGTCCTCCAATTCTGGACGCATATGATCGGATTCCCGGTCATGATGATCGCGCTGGCTTTGGTGATGAAAGGAAATGCCGCCTTTGAGCGGATTACCGCGCTCGGAGCGACGCTCGTGGCAGTGAGCGTGCTTCTGTTTGCGGTGAATGTGTTTCTCAACGTGCGACCGGAGCATGGAACGCGGAAGTAGGCGGAGCGTCGTGGCGAGCGGGGGCCGGCACCCGGGAATTCCCTGGCTGCCCGCCACATTAACGGACTTTTGGGATGCTATTTCGCCCGATGCGGACTCGTGGGAATCATAGCGGTCAAAAGGGCCGCCTGAGGGAAGTCTAACGGCTGTAGCAGCCGCTATTTAACGTAAAGGAACCCTTTCGAAAATCTAGCGGTCGTGAACGCCGTTATTTCCCTGGATTCTCGCCCAAACAGCCTGTTTATGCGAAATAAGCGCCGTGGCGGCCGTTAGAATGGGAAGTCGGCGTTTTCAGGGCAAATAACGGCTGTGGCGACCGTTAGAATGGTTTAGAGGGGAGACGACGACTTTGAGTCCGCCACTTTGCTTGCCGAAGTGCGGATAGGCCCAAAATGGGCAGCACTAAGGAAGGTTTGATGCAACGTCAGTGCCTAAAAGTCTGCTATTCCATACCGATGAGCAGAATTTTGACAAAGCAGCAGCGCAAAAGGCCCATTATTAGCAAAAAAAGAAGCCGCGATTTCCGCGGCTTCTTTTTTGGGTCATCCCCGCTTATTACTGCGGGTTGGTCGTCCAGATGCCCGCCGTTTTGACGAAAACGCGGCTCGGCAGCTTCAGCGTAGCCAAAGCGAGCTCGGCCACGTCCTCCGGCTGCATCATCCGGTCCTCGTCGCCGATCTTTAGCCCCGTGTTCACGGCCAGTTCGGTGTTCACCGTACTTGGGGTGAGCGCGACGACGCGGATGTTGGACTTGCGGACCTCCTGCATCAGCGATTCGGTCAGTCCGAGCAGCGCGAACTTCGAAGCGCAGTACGCGGAACCGGTCGCAAAGCCGCGTTCGCCGGCCGTGGACGCGACGTTGATAATGTCCCCGCTTTGCTTCTCCAGCAGATGCGGCAGCGTGGCGCGCGTCACATAGTACGTGCCCATGAGGTTTACGTTGATGATCCGCTCCCAGTCGGCCGGATCCATGTCGTTTAGGGTCGCGAACTTGGCGATGCCCGCATTGTTGATCAAAATGTCGACGGTGCCGAGCGCGCCGATCAGCTGGGATACGGCAGCTTCGGCCTCTTCGCGTTTGGATATGTCGGCGGAAGCGATATGTACCTGGATGCCGAATTCGCCGGAAAGCTGTTGTTTCAAGGCTTCCAGGTCACTCGCTGTGCGGGCGATCAGGCCCAGATTCACGCCTTCTTTCGCGAGGGCGGTGGCGACCGCTTTGCCGATCCCTTTCCCTGCGCCGGTAATAATGGCGGCTTTGTTTTTTAATTCCATCCTTCTCTACCTCCGGTTTATAATGATGGTGAGACGCAATGCTTCCCCTTTATTATAAAGGATACGAAGGTGAAGTACTATTTTGCATAGAGATAGGGAACGGAAAGGGGGGGCGCGAACCCGATGAAAACGGAACGTCTGTTGGCGATGACCGTACTGCTGCTCAATCGCGGCCGGATGAGCGCCAAAGAGCTGGCCGAGCGGTTTGAGGTTTCCGTCAAAACGATATATCGGGACATGGAAACGTTAAGCCGCGCGGGGATCCCGGTGGTGGCGCTGCAAGGGGCGTCCGGCGGGTTTGAAATCATGGACCGCTACACATTGGACAGGTACATGATAACGCCGGAGGAAATCGGCTCTCTGCTTTCCGCCGTGCGGGGCGCGAGCCAAGCGATCCAGGACCGGACCTATGATGACCTGGTGCAGAAGTTCATATCGCTGCTGCAGCCGGAAGGCAGGCTCCCTGTGACGAAGGGGGAAACGGTCATCTTTGATTTTCACCCTTGGGGTCAGGGGAGTACCGCCAAGCAAAAACTCGTGCTGCTCCGGCAGGCGATAAGCGAGCGGCGGATAGCCAGCTTCATCTATATCCGCCAGGATGGGAGCGACAGCCGCCGGACCGTGGAGCCGACGGTTCTTGTGATGAAAGGGGGCGTCTGGTACCTTCAGGCGTATTGCCGGGAAAGGAACGATTTCCGGATTTTCCGGCTGTCCCGGATCCATGAGGTAAACCTGCTCCCGGAAACCTTCGAGTTGCGGGAAGCCCCCAGGCTGGAAAGCTACGAATGGGACAAGTCCTGGTCGGGCCGGGAGGAGACGCCGGTTCGGCTGGTGTTCCGGGCGGAAGCGCGATACCGGTTCGGGGACACCTTTTTTCCCGAGCAGATCACGGCTCGTCCGGACGGCGGCTTTACGGTGGAAGGCAACTTTGCGGTGGACGAGTGGTTTTGCGGGATGCTGCTGAGTTATGGCGATCTTGTCAAGGTGGAGCATCCGTCCTCTCTGGCGGAGGAGATCAAGTCCCGCGCGGAACGAATCGTTCGAGTGTATGACAGGTAAAGGTAAGAAATTTTTTAAAATTGGTGCAGAACCGGATTTAAACTGGACAGACTGGTGTCCAGGTCGCTCCTGTAGAATAAGAATATCTTTGAAGGGGGCGATACAACGATGAATCACGATCAAGAGTTCAAGCTGGAAAAGGAAATTCAGGTGGCCGGCATCTCCGTACGGACGACAAATGCGGAGGAAGGCGGTCCGGAGGGACGGCTCCCGGGACTGTGGGACCGCTATTTCCGGGAAGGTGTTGAACAGCCGGATACACTTCAAAATCCGCACCTGCTGTATGCGGTGTACACCGATTATGAAAGTGATGCCTCCGGGGCATATACGGTGATTCTCGGGCATGAGCTGCAGGAGTCCGCAGAAGGCGGCGGGGCCCTGTACTCCGTGGAACGTCAGCACGAAAACGGGTATCGGAAGGCGGCCATTTCGGCTTCCGGGTACAAAGTGTTTGAAACGCGGCGGGGCCCGGTATATCAGGTGGTGGCCGAGGCGTGGGGACAAATTTGGGCTTATTTCCAAAATTCGTCCGAGCAAAGGGCCTACACCGCGGATTATGAGCTGTACGATTTGCGGAACTTCGATCCGGAGAACGCGGTAGTATCCATTTATATTGCCTTAAAATCATAAAAAGGTGAGGATTCAAGCATGGAATTCATTGAGATGACGCCGGAACGGCTGGAACGGGAGCATATCTGCTGCGCGCTGGGAGCGAAAGCCTACGAGGAGGCGGTAAACAGCAAAAAAAGCTGGTTGAAGGACCGGATGGCGGAGGGGCTCACGTTTGTCAGGCTCAACGAGCGGGCCAAGGTATTTATCGAATACCTGCCTGCCGAGGCGGCCTGGGTTCCCGTGCATGCTCCCAATTATATGATGATCAATTGCCTGTGGGTCAGCGGGAAATACAAAGGCCAGGGCTACGGGCGAAAGCTGCTGGAACGCTGTATCGCGGATGCCCGGGCGCGGGGAATGGACGGCGTGGTTCACGTGTTTTCGGACAAAAAGATGCCGTATTTGAGCGAGCGGAAGTTTTTCCTTAATCACGGCTTTGAAGTCGTGGACGAGGCGGAGCCTTACTATGAGCTGGCGGTGTTGAGATGGAACGACGCTGCTCCGCTGCCGTCCTTTAAGGAGAGCGCCCGGTCTTTGACCGTGAACGAGGACGGCCTGGTGGTCTATTATACGCCGCAATGCCCGTTTGCCGCCGGGGTGCTGCAGGATTGGCAGGCGGTTGCGGAGGAGCGGGGGATCCCGTTCCGGGCTCATCGCATCCTGTCGCGGGAGGAGGCGCAAAAGGCGCCCGCGCCTTGGACGACATTCGCTTTCTTTTACGATGGCCGGTACGTCGGTCATGAAATGATGAGCCGAAAAAAATTGGAACAGGTTCTTGAAGGGGTTGCCGGGGAAACCTAGGGCGAGCCCTTTTTTTTGTGGAGGGGTTGACAAAGCTTAAAAATCATATTATCTTAATATCAAGATAAATAACATCGAGATAAATTAAGATAAAGGCGAAAAGGAGGAGAACTTCTCATGACTTATAATCAACAGGACGCCCTCGATCTGCACATTGCGCTATCGCGGGCCAGTCAATGGGTCGGGGCCCACACGGACCGGGATATCCGGCAATACGGACTGACGCGTACGGAGTTCGGGGTGCTGGAGCTGCTGTATCATAAAGGGCCTCAACCGATTCAACAAATCGGCGGCAAAGTATTGATGAGCAGCGGCAATATCACGTACGTGGTCGATAAGCTGGAGCAGAAAGGCCTGGCCTGCCGCAAAGCCTCCACGGAAGACCGGCGTTTGACTTACGCGGAAATTACGGAGAAAGGCTCCAAATTTATCGAAGAAGTCTTTCCCAAGCATGCGGAAGCCATCGCCCGGGCGACCGCGGGATTGACGGAGGATGAGAAGCGGGTGGCCAGCGCTCTGCTGAAGAAGCTGGGGAAGTACGCCCAGGAGGGCTTTAAGTAGTAGAGTGAGATAGACGTGACGAATGTAACGAAAGCCGGTACCTAAGCCGGACGAAGGCTTGGGGCCCTTTTTTTAAAACTAATATCTTAATGATGAGATTCTTAATATATATCAATGCAAATTCAAAGGAGATGGAATAAATGAGTATAGCTATCGGGTTGTTCATTTTGCGGTTGGTGGTCGGTTTGTCATTTATGGCGCATGGGGCGCAAAAATTGTTTGGCTGGTTCGGCGGATACGGTCCGAAGGGCACCGGCGGATGGATGGAGTCCCTGGGCTTGAAGCCGGGGGTGCTGATGGCGGTGTTGGCCGGTTTGGGCGAGTTTGTCGGCGGTCTCCTGTTCGCTGCCGGATTTTTGACTCCGCTTGGGGCGGCGTTGATCGCGGTGACCATGATCATGGCGATCGTCACGGTACACGGTAAGAATGGATATTGGTCCACCGCGAACGGGTACGAGTACCAACTGCTTATTATCGGCGTTGCCGCCGCTGTAGGTTTGGCCGGTCCGGGAGCGTATTCTTTGGACGCTCTGGTTTTTTAAGTGATATAATCGCTGACCCGAAAGATTTTATAAAAATTGTTGAAAATGAGGAGACTGTACCATGAGCGAATTTACGGAATTGTTGAAAAACCGCCGTTCGGCCAGCAAATTTATCCAGGGGGTAGACATTCCCGAGCAAGATTTGAATGAGATTTTCAGCCTGGCCAAATACGCCCCCTCGGCGTTTAATCTTCAGCATGCCCATTATGTCGTAGTGAAGGATCCGGAACTCAAGGAAAAAGTATACGAGGCTGCCAACAAGCAATACAAGATACGTACCGCCTCCGCCGTGATTGCGGTTATGGGGAATACCCACGCCTACAAGGATGCGGCTACGCTTAATGAGGGCTTGCTGACGCTGGGCGTGATGAGCAAGCAGGAATACGATCTGACGGTGAAATCGACCACCGCGTTCTATGAGGAACGGGGCGAGGTCTTTCAACGGGAAGAAGCGATCCGCAACGCCAGCTTGTCCGCCATGCAAATGATGCTGATCGCCAAGGATCACGGATGGGACACCTGCCCCATGATCGGTTTTGATCCGGTCGCGTTGTCCGAGGTCTTGGGCACACCGGAATCCTATGTTCCGGTCATGCTCATCGCGATCGGCAAGGAAGATACCGCAAGCCAGCGCCCGCGCGGTTACCGCAAGCCGGTGGCCGAATTCGTCAAATATCTGTAAGGAGGCGAAAAATATGCCGCAACGTACCGCAGGAATCCATCACATTACCGCGTTTGTCCCGGGACCGCAGGAAACGGTTGATTTTTATTCGGGAATCCTGGGACTGCGGTTGGTTAAGAAAACGATCAATTTTGACGCGCCTGAAGTGTATCATCTGTACTTTGGGGATGAAGTGGGGCATCCCGGAACGATTATCACCTTCTTCCCATCCCCGGGCTCCCGTCGCGGCCGGATTGGCGGTGGTCAAGTCGGCGTGACGACGTATGCGGTTCCCCCCGGAACCCTCGGTTTTTGGGAGGAACGCTTGCACCGGTTTAAGGTTTCCGTGGAAAAGAGGGAGAAATTCTCCGAAACGGTGCTTCGCTTCCGCGATCCTTCCGGCTTGGTCCTGGAGTTGGTGGAGCGGGCGGAAGGGAAGGCCAGCGCATGGTCATTCGGCGGTATCCCGGCCGACCATGCGATCAAAGGGTTCGGAGGTGCGGTCCTATACAGCCTGTCTCCCGATAAAACGAGCCAATTGTTGGAACAGGTGTTTGGAATGGAAAAAATAGGAGAGGACGGGTCCTACGCCCGATACAAAACGGCGGGAGACTTAGGTAATATAATCGATATCAACGTGAACCCGGTGGAGCCTGGAAACGGCGGCGCCGGTACTGTACACCATATCGCCTGGCGGGCGAAAGATGACGAGGAACATGCGGCCTGGAGAAACAAATTGGCGGGGCTTGGTTATCAGGTCACCCCTATTGTGGACCGGCAGTATTTCAACGCGGTCTATTTCCGGGAAGAGGGAGGCATTCTGTTCGAAATCGCCACCGATCCGCCGGGATTTGCCAGGGATGAGCCTGTGGACAAGCTGGGCGAGAAGTTGATGCTGCCTGACTGGTACGAGGAGCATCGGGCGTTGATCGAAGCAAATCTGGAACCGATTGAGGTTCGGGTATTGAAGGAGGATCAGGTATGAAGCATATTTTTCAGCAGGGAACCAATTCGGACGCGCCCGTGCTGGTACTTTTTCACGGCACCGGCGGAACCGAGCGGGATCTGCTGCCGCTGGCCGGAATCATCTCTCCACAGTCTTCGGTACTGAGCGTCCGGGGGAATGTGTTGGAGAATGGAATGCCGCGTTTTTTCAGACGCTTGTCTGAAGGCGTCTTCGATGAGGAAGATCTTGTGTTTCGCACCGCGGAACTGAACGATTTCCTGGATGAAGCGGCGCAGAATTACGGCTTCAACCGTCGGAACCTGGTCGCGGTCGGCTACTCCAACGGTGCGAATATTGCCGGCAGTTTGCTCTTTCATCATAAGGACGCTTTACGCGGAGCTATCCTGCATCATCCGATGGTGCCGCGGCGGGGGATTTCCCTGCCGGCCTTGGACGGGGTTCCGGTCTTCATCGGAGCCGGAAGAAATGATCCGCTTTGTTCGCCGGAAGAGTCGGAGGAGCTGGAACGGCTGCTGGCGGAAGCGGGAGCGAAGGTGACGGTCCACTGGGAAATGTCCGGCCATCAGCTGTCGCCCTCCGAGGTTGACGCCGCCTCGGTTTGGTATCAACGGACCTTCGCCTAAATTCCTACTAATGAGAGGGGGAGCCTTATGTCGCCGAAAATGCGCTCGATCGACCCGGATGCCCAGAGCGAACGGGACAATTATAAGCTGCTGACGGGCACGATCATTCCGAGGCCGATCGCGCTGGTGACCACCCTGTCCGCCAGCGGGATCCTGAATGCGGCCCCGTTCAGTTACTTCAATATCGTGACCGCCGATCCGCCGATGATCTCGGTTTCTGTCCAGCGCAAGCAGGGGCAGCCCAAGGATACGGCCCGGAATGCGCTGGAGCGCGGGGCCTTCGTCGTCCATATTGCGGATGAATCTTACATCGCGCAAGTCAACACGACGGCGTCGCCCCTGCCGCCGGAGGAGAGCGAGGCCGCCTTGGCGGAGCTGACGGCGATCGCGAGCGAGCGCATTTCGGTGCCCGGCGTAGCCGAAGCCAAGGTACGGATGGAGTGCCTGCTGGAGCAGGCCCTTCCGATCGGGGGCAAGGCCGGCGCACCGGCGGCCGATCTGCTGATCGGCCGGGTGGTCCGGTTTCATATCGCGGAGGCGATTTATGAAGACGGACGCATCGACGCCGCCGGACTGGGAGCCGTCAGCCGGCTAGCCGGGCAGAATTATGCCCGGATCGGCGGCGTGTTTTCCTTGCAACGGCCGGAATAAGATCGGCCGGATCAGAGCGTTCCCCCGCAGCCGAAGGTTGCAGGGGAACGTTTTTTTGAGTACGCTCATAAAGGGAGCGGGGGCGAGTGGCAAGGCATCGCTTCACCAAGAATCGGATTGGGAGGGAAGAGACTTATATGTTGGAATGGGCTGAACAGGCCGAGGGGATCTGGCAATATGTCGCTTTATTTTTGCTGGCGGCCGCGCCTTGGCTAGACGTGTTTATCGTCGTTCCGGCCGGAATCGTCTGGGGGTTATCGCCGGTCGCCGTGGCTATCGTCGGGTTTGCCGGCAATTTTCTAATGATCGTGCTGCTGGGGCTATTGTTCAATACATACCGGAATTGGCGTGATAAACGGAGAGAGGCAAAAGGCATTACGGCCGAAAACAAAAGAGAGACCCGCGCAAGAAATCTGTGGGAGCGCTACGGCCTGCCCGGACTCGCGCTGCTGGCGCCGGTGCTGGTCGGGACGGATCTCGCGGCTTTGATGGCGCTGACGTTCGGTTCCTCACGGACCCGCGTGATCGGCTGGATGGGCGTCAGCCTGGTCGGATGGACCGTCGTGATGACCCTGGGCTCCGTATACGGCTTTAGCTATATTAACTGGATTTAGACGAGAAAACTCCTTTTTATGAGGAGTTTTTTTCATCCGGTTGCATCAGACTTACTAACAGTGACCAAAGAGAGTTAATTGAAATGCTTGAGGCAAACGGAAGCTCCGGTAAAATCACAATAAGTGAGAGCTAAAATTTAAAGGGTGGGATTTACCTAGCCCTTTTTTGCATTAATTTGCTTTGTATTTATCAAGTTGAACCATTTTTGAAATTCACTTTGACTAATTTTTTTAATGGTTTTTACTTTTTTGCTTTCCAAAGAGTATCTATATAATTTTTTTTGGTTAGATGGATACTCACTTATATAGTCCAAATTTTTTCCATTTTTATGCCATAAAATCAGGCTTGTGCTAATATAATCCGTTTCCCTGGGAAGATATATAAAGGCATCCTTTGTTGTATTATAAATGGCTAAGGAGCTGCTTGATGTATCACCGTACGAAAAAGCAATTTGATCTTCTTTAGGTGACCAGTTATAAGCAGGAATTGATTCAATATCTTTTTTACCTTTAGCCTTTAACAGATCATTAACAATAGCAGATTTTCCGGTTTTAAGATTGACCAGTATTAAGGTATCTCCCGCACTATGTTGTGCCTGTATAGCTAACCATGTATTAGAAGGAGATAATGCTGCGCTCGAAATATCACACAGTTTATCATTATATCCATCTGTTTTAATGGTGTAACTCTTTTTTCCTTTTTTAATCGATATTGATGTAATAACACTTTGCTCAGGACCCGGAGCATTTTCTAGCTCAATTTTTTTTGCTACTAACGAAATACTTTTCTCTTTCCAGATCACCTGATTTGAAGTTTCGCTCTTTTTAAATTTAGTTATGGACTGATATACAGATGGATTTACAGTATTAATTGAACTTTTAACATACGTATTAGAGCGTAATGTACTTTTAGCATCGGCAACAGAAAAGCCACTTACACTTCCCACCAGCACTATACTCGACAGGAAAGCAGTAGCATATTTTAATTTTAGATTTTTCATTTTAATTGTTCCTTTGCAAAAAAAATTATTAGTCTACAAGACATGATCCAAAGTTTTCCTAAAACTATATCTATATACATAGACGTGAAAATCGTGAATTTGTTTCTGATTTATTGAAAGAGCCTTATTGCCCCGGTGCGGACCGCGAAATCAGGGGTCACTTTTATATTTCAACTACCATACAAGTATGGTAGCATGAATTTGTGATGGCGCTTACATTGCGGGTCCATCGGTCAAGTTACAAAAAAAGTGGAATAAATCGCCCGAAGGAGCGGATGAACGGATGATGAATGTTCTTTTGGTTGACGACGAGCCGTTGGTTCTGGATGGGCTCCGGACCATGATCAAGTGGGAGCAATACGGCTTTCGGGTATGCGGCGAAGCCTCGAACGGCCCGGAGGCGTTCGGTTTGATCCAGCGGCTTATGCCCGAATTGGTGCTGACCGACATTCGAATGCCGGTCTATGGCGGTCTGGAGCTGATCAAACGCTCGAACCGGGCGCTGAAGCGGCCGCCGAAATTCGTGGTGCTGAGCGGCTACGATGATTTCAACTATGCCCTTACGGCGATGCGCCAAAGGGTCGCAGAATATTTGCTGAAGCCGATCGATGAAGAGGAGATCGAGGCGATTTTGGAGCGGCTTGGCGCTCAAATCCAGGGGGAGCTTGCGGCGGAAGAAACCCACAGGCAGCGGCAACTGCTGTTCGCGGGCAATATATTGGGGCGCTTGACGCAGGGCGAGTATAACGAAGGCCTGGAACAGCAAGCCATACGGGGCTTGAACCTTCCGGGCGATGCGGAATTGATCTGCGTGCTGGTGGACGGCGTGGCGGATCGGGCCGAGGTGGAGCGGAGATTCCGCGCTGTTTTTCCCGAGGAGCCGGTGCGGTCTTTTCACGACAGCGCGGCCCGCTTCGGATTTATTCTTCCGGCGTCCGCCCATCCGGAAGCCCGGCTGCAGGAGATCGGCTTACAGTTGGGCAGGCCGGCCGGGGGGACCGAGGAGGCGGGTCCCAAGTCGTCCGCGATCATCGCCGTCAGCGGGAGGCTGAGAGGAATCCGGGCGATCCGCGAGCTCTATTTGCAGGCGAAGGAACTCTGTAAGACGAAACGCTGCCAGGGGAAAGCGGGGCTCTTTTATTTCCGCGACCAGGAAACGTTCTGCCCCCGGCAGGATACACAGCTCCAAGAAAAATTCGGGCGCCTTCTGGACTGTACGGGCATTGGGGATACGGCCAAGCTCGACATGGCGCTGGATGAGGTTTTCGGTGCCCTGTTCGGGCGCCGGACCGGGCTTGCGGCGGCGAAGGCCCTTGTGGCCGATCTCGAATTCCGCCTATGCCGGATGGTTCAGGAAATGGAAGGGGCGCCCGATGCGTACATGCACAAAGTGCAGGAAAACTGCGGGCGGTTGAGCGAGGTTCAGGATTACCCGGCCTTAAAGAGGTATGTCCATTGCCTTTGCCTCGAGGCGGGCTTGCTTCTTTCCGAGCTGCGGCTCAAAAACGAAAACAATACGATTTTTCACGTGATCCGGCAGGTGGACCGGGAATACCGGACCAAACTGCAGCTTCAGGACCTGGCCAGGCACTACCATCTGAACGCCACCTATCTTGGCCAACTGTTCAAAAAACAGACGGGCAAAACCTTTAACGAGTATTTGCACGAGAAACGGATAGCTGAGGCGAAAAGGCTGTTGAAGCGGTCGCAGATGAAAATTTCGGAGATCGCGCTGCAGGTCGGATATCCGAATGCGGATTATTTTATCAGCAAATTCAAGAGCAAGACCGGCGTGCTGCCGTCGGCCTATAAGCAGGAGCCGGAACGGAAGCGGGCGGATTGAATCACGGGACGGTGTTGATCATGTGGAAACGAAAAACCGGCTTCACCAAATTCGTCAACGACATTCCTTTGAATTACAAGTTTTTTATGATTTATATTGTCGGCGTGCTGCTGCCAATCCTTCTGCTTAATCTGCTGTTCATGGACCGGATGTCCGGTTTGATCCGGGAAAGGGAGGATCAGAACCTCGAAATTTCGCTGGAACGGGCCAGGAAGGATATTCACGACTTCATCGACGGCGGGGTGGCGGTCAGCCACGCTTTAAATACGGATAAGACGCTGTATGAGATGCTGGACCGGACCTATAAGGATCCGCTCGATTTCTACGCGGCGTTCGACGAGCAGCTTCGAAACCGGGTGAGCAGTTATATTCCGGTCAATAACCAGATCTTGCAGATCGGTATTTTTACGGAGAACACCACCATCGTTCCGGGCGGCAATTACCACATTATCGATCAAGAGGTCCGGGAGAGCGATTGGTACCGAATGTGGGAGGAGTCGAAGGCGTCCGTTATGGTGGCCGCCTACCGCGCAAAACAAGCGAGCAATCAAACGCTGACGGCTCCCTACTTGAGCGTGATCGAAAAAATGGACTATTTTGACTATTACGGCACCTTTGACAAGCTGCTACGGATCGATATCGATTTAAGCCGGATTTATGACGTGATCGCTCGCGAAAGGGACTATCTGAATCTTTTCCTGGTCAATGAGAACAACGAAGTCATTATGTCCACGGAGGGCGGATATCAGCGGGTCGTCTCCACGAGTGAAGGTTATCCGAAGTTCACGCCGGATTCGGGCGATTCGCGGAGCATGGGTCCCTATGAGGTTGCGATCGGTACGGCCAAGTATGTCAAGGGCTGGCGGCTGATCGGAGTTCCGCAGGGGAACCGGGTCACGAAGGCGATGCTGGACATGCGGCTGTATGTCGGTTTTTTGGCGGCGGCGATTACGTTGATTACGTCGGTTTTTATTTATGTCATGCTGCGATCTTACAATTACCGGGTGAAGCGGCTGTCGCGGCACATGCAGAAGGTGACGAACGAGAAGTTTGATCTGATCCGGATCGATGAAGGGCGCGATGAAATTGGGGGATTGATCCGGAATTTCAATATCATGACCTCGCGGATCAATTCTTTGATCAACAATGTGTATAAATTGGAGATTCAAAAGAAGAGCCTGGAGATGGAACGGGTCCGGGCGGAATTGAACTTTTTGCAGAGTCAGATGAACCCGCACTTCCTGTTCAACACGCTGAATGCCATTCTGGTCGTGTGCACCAAAAACCAATATACCGACGTTACCGATATCATTAAAAGTTTGTCCAAGCTCCTTCGGCGATTGCTCAGCTGGCAAGAGGATCTGGTCCCCGTGGAAGAAGAGATGAGGTTTATCGAAATGTATCTCAAAATCGAAAAATTCCGCTTTCGGGACAAATTTGAGTTTCAGTGCGAAATCGATGACGAGGCGCTGCGTTATAAAATCCCGAAAATGAGCATCCAGCCGCTGGTGGAGAATGCCTGCAAGCACGGAATCCAGGCGGCGGAAGGGCTGGGATTGGTCCGGATCAAAGCCTTCGTCGCCGAAGGACGGCTGCGCATTGTCATTTCCGATAACGGCATCGGGATGGAAACGGGCCGACTTCGGGAATTGATTTTGTCGGTACGCAACGAGAATGCGTCGGGAAGCAGCATCGGCATCCGGAACGTATACCGCAGGCTGGAATTGTATTATGACGATCAAGTCCGCTTTGATATCGCCAGCCGCCCGAACGAAGGGACGACGGTGTCGTTTGATATTCCGATCAGGCTGCTCGAGCATCAGAATGACGAAGATAGGGGGAACGTCGATGGCGTTTAAAGTGTTGTTGGTCGACGATGAGCCGGGAGCTTTGGAAGGCATGCAGCTGTGGATCGACTGGGAGGCCCTCGGATATGAAATTTGCGGGACCGGCTCGAACGGCAGGGAAGGGCTGCGGTTAATCGAGGAACTGGAGCCCGATCTCGTCGTAACGGACGTGAATATGCCGCTGATGAACGGGCTGGAAATGATTGAGGCGTGGAAGGCGCGCTCGGCCAGACCGATGAGGTTTGCCCTGATGAGCGGGTACAGTGAGTTTGAGTATGCCCAAAAGGCGATGCGGTTCGGCATTACCCATTATTTGCTCAAACCGGTGGAAGCGGAGGAAGCCGCGGCGGAGCTGGAGCAAATCCGCGACGAGCTTCTGCGGGAAGCCGAACGAAGCCGGGTTGGCCGGGTCGCGGCTTACGAGGAGACGGCCGCCCTGGTCAGGCAGCTTCTGGCGGACCCGGGGGGGACGAAGGCCGTCCGGCCGTGCCCGCTTCTCGACAGGGTTTCGGCAAGCCGGGCGGCATGGAACTGCTGCCTTGTCCATGCCGATGAGGACGGGTTTCGGGAGGCCAGGGAGTGGGCCTCCTCTCTGTTGGAGGACAACGAGGCTCTTTATTTGATTGATCTGGATTCCGACCAATTCGTTCTGGTTTACGGCGAAGACGCGGGGAAGGCGACGGGGGAGGCGAAATCCGGGGACGTCATGAGCGAACTGATTCGCGGGTATGCCGGACGACCGGTCTGCCTGGCTCTGGGAGAAGGCTGCAAATCGCTGTACGAGATCGGGCATAGCTATGTGACGGCCATCCGGGCGATGTCCCACAGATTTTATGAGGAAGGCGATTTTCCGCAAATCTTCACCCATGAGGCAACCCGGTCGCTTTCCTTCAATCACCATTATGATCAGATACCGCTGACGGACCGGATCATCGAAGCGATTCAGCTCATGAAAGCGGACGATTTTGAGGAGGCGGTAACTATGGCGGCCCGCAGCTTTCGAGAGAAACGCATGGCCCCCGATATCGTGGAGAAGGCGGTGATTCACCTGCTGTACAAGATTTCGGAATATCTCCGCGAAATGCTGGGGGATCAAGCGGAAGAGGCCTTGGGTCCTTTTCACGTTCCCGGGGTGTCCGCCTATCCTACACTGGGGGGGATGATGGAATGTTTGAGTTCCTTCGGTGAAGCTTGCATCGACTTGCTCTCCCGGGAGCAAGCGCGAAAGGCCAAGGGCATCGTGGAGGAGATTAATCGTTACATTCTGGGGCACTACCGCGAAGCTCTGACCATTAAAAGACTGGCGGAAATATTTTATCTCCACCCGGTATATTTGGGGCAACTGCTGATGAAGAAGAACGGGGTCTCTTTTCACGATATGGTTCACGATTTAAGGATTGAAGAAGCGCTGAGGCTGCTTCACGAGAGGGAGATGAAAAACTGCGACATAGCGGAGCAGATCGGTTACGCAAATTACGGGCAGTTCCTGAAGCAATTTGAAAAAAGACACGGCATGTCTCCCAAGGAGTACAAAAGCAGAATCTAAAGTTTTTAGGGGTAAAAGCTTTAATTGTGATATAGTTCGGCGTTGAAAACGCTCTTACAATGAAAACAGGTACTTGTAAGGGCTTACAAAACCTGAGGGTACCAAATCCATTCGGAGGTGCTTTACATGGGGGGCAAGTCTAAATCAGTACTCCGGCTCAGCATGATCATGCTGTTATCGCTCGGCGTCATTCTTTCGGGATGCGGCGGCGGCAACAATGCTTCCAAGGCCGGAAAGAGCAACACTGGAGGACAGGGAGCGGACGGACCGTTTGAAATTACCGCATTTATCGGGGAAGCCGGACAGCAGCCCACGCCGGACAACAAGATTTACAAAAAGATTAAAGACGAGCTCGGCGTCACGTTCAAATTCGAATTCCTGGCCGGTGATATCAATCAAAAGCTGGGCGTCATGATCGCGGGCTCCGATTACCCGGATATTATGACCGCCAACACGAAGCTGACGGCGGCCGGCGCTTTTATACCTCTCGAAGACCTCATCGAAGAACATGCACCGAATTTGAAAAAACACTATGAAAAATACTGGAACATGATGAAGGACCCGAACGACGGTCATATTTACACCTTGCCGAATTATGGAGCTTATAACGGGGAGGTTGCCTCCACCTGGTACTCCGGGCCGGCCTTCTGGATTCAAAAGGCGGTGCTTAAGGAGTTCGGGTATCCGAAAGTAAAGACGCTGGACGAGTATTTCGATCTGATCGCCAAGTACAAGGAGAAGTACCCGACCATCGACGGGAGCCCGACCATCGGCTTCGAGATCCTGAACTACGACTGGAAAAACTGGGGCTTGTTCAACGCGCCTCAACATTTGATCGGTCATCCGAACGATGGCGGCGTGGTGGTCAAGGACGGGAAAGCGGAGATCTATGCCAACAAGGACTATGCCAAGAAATACTACCAAAAGCTAAACGAAGTGAACCAGCTCGGCCTGATCGATAAGGAGACGTTTACCCAGAACTATGACCAGTACATGGCGAAAATCTCTAGCGGTACGGTCCTGGGGATGTTCGACCAGCACTGGAACTTCCAAAGTGCCGAGAATGCCCTGATTACGCAGGAAAAGCTGGAGCGAACGTATGTTGGACTTCCGCTCGTTTACGACCCCAGTACTCGGGATCATTACCGGGATCGCGCGGCACTAAACCTGAATAACGGATTCGGCATCAGCGTCAACGCCAAGGATCCGGTGCGGATTATCAAAATGTGGGACCGCCTGATTCAGGAGGACTGGCAGAAAACCTTGACCTGGGGCATCGAAGGCGAAGACTACATCGTCAATGAGAAAGGCCGGTTCCTGAGAACCGAGGAACAGCGCAAGAAAACGACGGATGCGACATGGGAACTGGGGAACAAAGCCAAAACGTTGTATGCGTCCAGTCCGAAACTGGAGGGGTACTTCAGCGACGGCAACGCCACGGACGCCGCGGCGCAGCCCGAAGAATACCAGGCCGGATTGAAGCCTTATGACAAAGAGTTCCTTGCGGCTTACGGCTTTGAAAGCTATGTGGACTTCTTCAGCGATCCGCCGGAGAACCCGATTTATTATCCGGCCTGGTCCGCCGATTTGGTGGAAGGCTCTGAAGCGAAGATCGTGAATACGAAACTGAACGACCTCTCGACCAAGTTTTTGCCGCAGGCGATTCTGGCCAAACCGGGGGAGTTCGATAAGGTCTGGAGCGAGTATACAGGAGAAATCGGCAAGTTGAACGTGAAGGCCTATGAGGAACGAATCAATGAAGTGCTGAAATGGAGAATCGATACCTGGACCGTGAAATAACGCTTTTTGATGCACCGGAAGTGGAAGGTGACGGAGCCTTCCACTTTCCCAAATAACAGCCTTTTACGGGGAGAACAAATTTATGAATGAGACCTTGATGGGAAAAAGTGCTGTCCGGAAAACGAAAAAGAGAAGAAAACAGCCGTTGACGTGGTCCGTCATCAAAAGCCAGAGACAACTGATTTTTATGTCGGTCCCGCTGCTCGCTTATATTATATTGTTTGCTTACGTCCCTGTTTGGGGATGGACGATGGCCTTTCAAAACTACAAGCCGGCCCGGGATTTCGCCCAGCAGGAATGGGTGGGTTTCAAGCATTTCAAGTTTCTGTTCTCGGATGACAGCTTCTGGCGGGTGCTGCGCAATACGCTGGGGATGAGCATCATTAACCTGGTGCTCGGTTTTGTGACCGCGATTATTCTGGCCCTGCTGTTGAACGAAATCAAGAAGGTGTTTCTGAAGCGAACCGTTCAGACCATCTCGTACCTGCCGCACTTTTTGTCCTGGATTATCGTCACCGGGATCGTAGCGACTTCGCTCGCCTCGGACGGGATCGTCAACGATATTCTGATGAAACTGCACATCATCAAAGAACCGATCCTGTGGCTGAGCGAAGGGAAATACTTCTGGGGCGTTGTCGGCGCCTCGCATGTCTGGAAGGAAGTCGGCTGGAACACGATTATCTATCTGGCCGCCATCGCTTCCATCGACCCGGCCTTGTATGAAGCCGCCGATATCGACGGGGCCAGCCGCTACCGGAAAATGCTGCATGTGACGATTCCCGGAATCAAGGCGACAATCGTGATTCTGCTGATCATGTCCGTGGGGCATATTCTGGAAGCCGGCTTTGAAGTCCAATACCTGCTCGGCAACGGGCTCGTGGTGGACTGGTCGGAAACCATCGACATCTTCGTGCTGAAATACGGCATTGCCCAGGGCAACTACTCCCTGGCTACCGCCGGCGGTATATTCAAAACGGTCGTCAGCGTAACCATGCTGCTTATCGCAAATTGGACCGCCAAGCGGCTAGGGGAAGAGAGGCTGTTATAAACATGGACAATCAAACGATCAGCCCGCGTCAGATGTCTGCCGCCACCGCAAACCGCCGGATCCGGAGAGGCCGATTGGAGCCGATTCTTTTTAACACTTTTAACGCGATTTTTATGACGCTGCTTGTCATCGTTACGTTATATCCCTTTTTGAACACCATTGTCGTCTCCTTCAATGCCGGGAACGATACGATCCGGGGCGGACTGTATTTGTGGCCCAGAGAATTTACGCTGCAAAACTATAAAGCCGTGTTCGTGTCGGGCACCATCTACAATGCCTTTCTGATCTCGGTGGCAAGAACGGTGCTGTCCACGCTGCTCAACATCTTTTTGACGACGATGCTGGCCTATACGCTAAGCCGCCGGGAGTATGTGTTCCGCAAGCCGATCACGTTCATCTTTGTACTGACGATGTACTTTAACGCCGGTTTGATTCCGGGATACTTTCTGATGAAGGACCTGCATTTGACCAACAGCTTTTGGGTTTATGTTCTGCCTTCCATGATCAGCGCCTTCAACTTGATCGTGATCCGGACTTACATCGGGACGATTCCCGAAAGCCTGGTCGAATCGGCCAGGATCGATGGGGCGGGAGACTTCAAAATTTTCTGGCGGATCATTTTCCCGCTGTGCAAGCCCGTGCTTGCTACGATCGCCTTGTTCGTGGCCGTGGGGGCCTGGAACTCCTGGTTTGACGCCTTCCTGTTCACCTCCTCCCGGCAGGAGCTGAGTACGCTGCAGTATGAGCTGATGAAGCTGCTCTCGTCCAGCATGAACGCCAACAGCAATCCGGCCGTGGCAGCCGGAGCGGGGATGACGCAGGAGACGGCGGCTTCGATGGTAACCCCGCTGTCGATCCGCGCCGCCGTTACGGTGGTCGCTTCGGTACCGATTCTTCTGGTTTATCCGTTTATGCAAAAATACTTTGTCGTCGGACTTAACGTGGGGAGTGTAAAAGAATAAATGAAAAAGCATCCGCAGGCGATTTCGTATACGAACCCCATCCTTCCCGGCTTTTACCCCGACCCGAGCATCACGCGGGCCGGGGATGATTTTTATCTGATCTGCAGCTCTTTTGAGTATTTCCCGGGCGTCCCGATCTTTCGCAGCCGGGATCTGATCCATTGGGAACAGGTCGGGCATGTGCTGGACCGGATCGGGCAGCTGGATTTGCGGAGCCGCCGGAGTTCCGACGGCATCTATGCTCCGACGCTGCGCTATCATGACGGTGTTTTTTACATGATTACGACCGATGTGCGGGGGATTGGGAACTTTTATGTGACGGCGACCGATCCGGCAGGCCCGTGGTCCGACCCGATTCCCGTTCCCTATGGCGGGATCGACCCGTCCCTGATGTTTGACGATGACGGCCGGGTTTACGTCACCGCCCAACAGGGGGCCGATTACGACTCCCATGTCATCCAGTACGAGATCGACATTCAAACGGGCCGGGCCTTGACGGAACCGGCCGTGATCTGGCGGGGAGACGGAGGTCCGTGGACGGAGGGGCCGCATCTGTATAAAATCGGCGACCTCTACTATATCATGAGCGCGTCGGGCGGAACGGCCAAAGAGCATCGGGAAATTATCGGGCGGAGTTCCCATCCCTACGGACCGTTTGAAATGTGCCCGCAGCCGATTTTGACGCATCGGGGGATCGACCACCCGATCCAGTATCTGGGGCATGCGGACCTGATCGAAGACCAAAGCGGCGGCTGGTGGGCCGTGTTTCTCGGCGTGCGTCAGGTCGGTGACGGCTACAGCTACAGCTACAGTGTCCTGGGCCGTGAGACGTTTCTGGCGCCGGTGCGCTGGAGTGAGGACGGATGGCCGATGATCGACAACAACGAAGGTCTCGTCAACCTGGAAATGAACGTGCCGCGGGTCCCGGGCTCTCCTTCCCCGCTTGTAACGAAAGCCGCGGGGAAGGATGACTTCGACGACGGGCGGCTGGATGCGGCCTGGACCTTCCTCCGCAACCCGGCGGAAGGAAGCTGGTCGCTCGCCGAGCGTCCGGGTTGGCTGACGCTGCGGGGGCAGGCCGCGGGCTTGAGCGATGTCGGCCAGGTGGCGTTCGTCGGCCGCAGACAGCGGCAGGTCCGGGCCGCCTGGAGTACCTGCCTGGAATTCGAGCCGCTTGAAGAGGGGGAGGAAGCGGGAATCTGCGCCCGGAGGGACGAGGATGCGCACTATGAAATTTGCCTGAGGAAGCAGGGCGGCAAAAGAGTAATCACCGCGCGGCTGACGGCTCGGGGACGGACGGCGGAAGAGGCCGCGGTCAAAACGGAAGCGGGACGCGTCTGGCTGAAAATCACCGCGGATGCGGAGGAATACAACCTGCTGTATTCGCTGGAGGGCGGGGATTGGGTCCGGCTGGCGGCGGGGCCCGCCCGCGGTCTTTCCCCCGAGGATTTCGTGAATAAGATGTGTTTTACCGGTGTCGTAATCGGTCTGTACGCGACAGGTAACGGGAAAGCCTGCGCAAGCCCCGCCAGCTTTGACTGGTTTGAGCAGCGGATGGAATAAAAGTAATGAAACTCGGAGGCAGGTTTGGATCATATATTTTGAGGAGGGCCTTTATGGAAAAGCGGGAGCGGGCGGAAACGCCATTAAAGCAGCTGTTTCAGGAAGATTTTAAAATCGGGGCGGCGGTAAATCCGCAGACGATTGTTTTGCAGGAGGCGTTGCTGGCCCATCATTTTAACAGTATTACCGCCGAGAACGAGATGAAGTTTGCCAGCGTTCATCCGCAGGAGGAAGTGTACACCTTTGAGGAAGCCGATCTTTTGGCGGCGTTTGCCCGCAAGCATGGCATGGCGATGCGCGGACACACTCTGGTGTGGCACAACCAGACGACGGACTGGCTCTTCCGCGACCGGCAGGGAGATCCGGTGAGCAAGGATGTCTTGCTGGAGCGGATGCGTGCTCACATTCACACGGTGGTCGGCCGCTATAAAGGAGATATTTACGCCTGGGACGTCGTGAATGAGGTGATTGCCGACGAAGGCGCGGAACTTTTGCGCTCCTCCCGCTGGCTGGACATTGCGGGGCAGGATTTTATCGTCAAGGCTTTTGAATTTGCCCATGAGGCCGACCCGGATGCCCTACTGTTTTATAATGATTACAACGAATCGCATCCGCAAAAACGCGACAAAATTTACACGCTGGTGAAGCAACTGCTGGACCGTGATGTCCCGGTACACGGCATCGGCCTGCAGGCGCATTGGAATCTTTACGATCCTGCCCTTGAGGACATTCGCGCCGCAATCGAAAAATACGCTTCCCTCGGGCTGCAGCTCCAACTCACGGAGCTGGACATGTCGGTCTTCCGCTTCGACGACAAGCGCACCGATTTGACGGAGCCTACGCCGGAATTGCTGGAGGCCCAGGCGGAGCGATATGAAGCGGTCTTCCGGCTGCTTAAGGAGTACCGCAACGAAATTACCTCCGTCACGTTTTGGGGAGCCGCGGACGACTATACGTGGCTGAATGATTTTCCGGTGCGCGGCCGGAAAAACTGGCCGTTCCTGTTCGACGGCGGGCATCGTCCGAAACCGGCTTATGACCGGATCGCCGGGTTGGGCTGAAGCTGAATTTTCCACTTGTCGGCAGCGGTCTCGTTTCGTATGCGAAATCATGATGCACAGGAGGAACAGGGATGGAATCCGAAAGCGCATTATACAAAGCATGGCTGCAATACAGCGAACTGGGGAAAGGCAGTCTGCGGCGGATTTACGCCGAATGGCTTGGACGTATTTATCTTGACGCCGAAGGCGAGGCGGCGAGGCCCGGCCAAGGGCCGGGCGTTCTTGCTGCGGCCCTAAGGGAACTAAGGCACGGCGCGGGAAAGATGCTGGGCGTGGATCCTGTAGTCTCATGCGGTGAGCCTGCGGACGACGGTCCTTGCCTGGTGATTCGGACGAGGGGAACGGAAACCGGAAAAGCAGAGACCGGAAGAGCTGAGAGTCGGCGCTGGGAAAGGGAAGCTGAGGCTTACTCGGTAAATCTTCGCCCGTCCGGACCGGGGCACCGTTTGGAACTGGTTGGCGGGTCCGAGACGGGCGTATTGTACGGGGTTTTTCATCTGCTTCGCGGAATGGCTTTGGGGCTGACTCCCGAAGCGCTGGCGACGGAGGCGTCCCCGGCAAACCGGCTGCGGATGATCAATCAGTGGGATAATGCGGACGGATCGATTGAGCGGGGGTATGCGGGGAAGTCGATTTTTTACCGGGACGGTAAAATTGTGGAGGACGTACCGCGAATCCGGGATTACGCCCGTTTGCTGGCATCGGTGGGCATCAACGCGATTTCAATCAACAACGTAAACGTCCATGAAAAAGAAACCCGCTTCATTACCGGGGAAGGGCTCCCGGATATCGCGCGCGTGGCAGAAGTGTTTCGGGAGTATGGGATCGTGCTGTTTTTGAGCGTCAATTTTGCCGCTCCGCTGGCCATCGGAGGGACGGGTACCGCTGATCCGCTGGACGCCGGCGTCCGGAGCTGGTGGGTGGAAGCCGCGCACCGGATTTACCGGCATATTCCCGACTTTGGCGGATTTGTCGTAAAAGCGGATTCCGAACATCGCCCCGGACCGTTCGCTTACGGGCGGGATCATGCCGACGGAGCGAATATGCTGGCCGAGGCGCTTGAACCGTACGGCGGGCTCGTCATTTGGCGCTGCTTCGTATATAACTGCATGCAGGATTGGCGCGACCGCTCCACGGACCGGGCGCGGGCGGCTTACGACCACTTTAAGCCGCTGGACGGCCGCTTCCGGGACAACGTGCTGCTGCAAATCAAAAACGGCCCGATGGACTTCCAGGTCCGCGAGCCGGTGTCCCCGCTGTTCGGGGCGATGCGGCAGACGAATCAGATGATCGAATTCCAGATCACCCAGGAATACACCGGCCAGCAGCGCCATTTGTGTTACTTGATCCCGCAGTGGAAGCAGGTGCTGGACTTCGGTACGCATGCGGTTCCCGATGGCGGGGAGGTTAAGCGCATTGTCGGGGGCTCGGGGTTTGGCATGAAATACAGCGGCGTGGCGGCCGTCTCCAATATCGGGGACGACGTCTGCTGGACCGGGCATCCGCTCGCCCAGGCCAATCTGTACGGCTACGGCCGGCTGACCTGGGACCCGGACCTTTCCGCCGAGGATATCGCGCAGGAATGGGTGGTCCAAACCTTCGGAGACGACAAAGAGGTTGGCCATGCGGTGACGCGGATGCTTATGGCCTCCTGGCCGATTTACGAGAGCTATACGGCTCCGCTCGGCGTCGGCTGGATGGTCGTCCCCCACTATCACTACGGGCCGGACGTGGACGGATACGAGTACTCGCGGTGGGGGACCTACCATTTTGCCGACCGGGACGGCATCGGCGTGGATCGGACCGTCGCCACGGGCACGGGATATACCGCGCAGTACTTCAGTCCGAACCGGGAAATGTACGAGTCGCCGGACACCTGTCCGGATGAGCTTCTGCTGTTCTTCCACCACGTCCCCTACGGCCACCGGCTGCATTCCGGCAAAACCGTCATCCAGCACATTTACGATACGCATTTCGAAGGCGCGGAAGCGGCGGAAGACTTGCGGGGCAAGTGGACTTTCCTGGAGGGCAAGGTTGACCCCGAACGCTACGCGCGGGTCGCCGAAAGGCTGGCGGAGCAGGCCGAGCACGCCCGGCATTGGCGCGACGTGATCAACACTTATTTCTACCGTAAATCCGGCGTGCCGGATGAGCGGGGGAGACGGATTTACTAGAAACGAAGCGCCCGGAGCGGTTTCGCACTCCGGGCGCTTTGTTTTGCGGGGGCAGGGCCAAAGAGCATGACAAAGATTAACGGGAAAACCTCCCGGTAATCTAAGACGGACGGGCTGCGGGCAAGGATTACCTGGAGAAGCTCCAGCTAATTTTCCGCAATCTGGCTTAAATAACCGATTTCGAAAGAATAGCGGGCGAAATTCCCGGTAAATGGGTCATGCGCGGCAAATGGGCGAGATTTACGGGAGGAAATCCTGTTAATTTTGCGAGGCCGCCCGGCTTGCCCAGTCGACATGGGAGCGGCAAAGGAGTGGATGAAGCGAGTATGGAGCAACAGACGGAAGATTCGCAGTATGAGGTACTGGGGAGCAGGATTAATTAGTTAGTTGAGTATATAAGCTTCGTGTGCGGTGGTTAGGTACAGTTGTCGGGAGTGGTGGGCGAATTTAATGGGGATGACGAGTACGGCCCGGCGCCTTCGCGAGAGTGGCACGCCCAGGCGTCCACTCCCGCGGGCGTCGTGCCCGCTAACCCGCTCCGGCTCGCCGGCCGTCTATGGCCTACACGCCGGAGTAGGCCATAAAGCCGCCGTCGACCGGCACGACGGTGCCGGTGACGAAGCCGGAGGTGTCGGCGTCGGCGAGCCACAGCAGCGTGCCGAGCAGGTCCTCGGGCACGCCGAAGCGGCGCATCGGCGTGTGCGCGATGATTTTCCGGGAGCGCTCGGTCAGCGTCCCGTCCTCCCGCATGAGCAGACCGCGGTTCTGCTCGGTCAGGAAAAATCCGGGGGAGAGCGCGTTCACCCGGATTCCCGCCTCGGCCAAGTGCACCGCCAACCACTGCGTGAAGTTGTTGATCGCCGCTTTGGCCGCGCTGTAGGCCGGCACCTTGGTCATCGGACAAGGCGCGCTCATCGAGGAGATGTTCAGCACCGTCGCCCCCGGGCGACCGACCATCTCCTTGGTGAACACCTGCGTCGGAATCAGCGTCCCGACGAAATTGAGGTCCATCACGGTGCGCACGCCCGTAAGGCTCAGGTCAAAAAACGTCGTCACGTCCGGATTGGCCAAATCCTCGGCCCGGAACGTTTCGCCCGTCGTGTTGGCGCTGGGCTGGTTGCCTCCGGCGCCGTTGACCAGCACATCGCACGGCCCGAACGCCGCGCGCACCGCCTGCTCCGCCGCCCGCCCGCTGTCCGCGTCCGTGACGTCGCAGCCCACGGCGATCGCCGTGCCGCCGAGGCGGCGGATGTCCTCCGCCACCTGTTCGCCGCGCTCCGCCGTGCGGTTCAGCACCGCCACCCGCATGCCTTGGCGGGCGAGCTCCAAAGCCATCGCGCGGCACAGAACGCCCGCGCCGCCCGTGATGACCGCGGTTTTTCCCTCTAACGCGGGATGCTTAGGCAATCGGGACATGGCCGTCCGCCTCCTTTCGCGCCTGTTCCTCCGTCCGCCGGCCCGCAAAGGCGTCCCACAGCCCCCAGAGGTACATGATGCCGAGGGCGCGGTCGTACAGCCCATACCCCGGCCGGCAAATTTCTCCCCAAAGGTGGCGGCCGTGGTCCGGACGGCAGAAGCCCTTGAATCCGGTGTCATAATAGGCTTTGACGATACCCCGTATGTCGACCGATCCGTCCGAGGTCCGGTGGGAGGTCTCGATAAAGTCCCCGTTTTCGTACACCTTGACGTTCCGGATATGGGCAAAAGGGATGCGCCCGCTGAATTCATGGATCATGCCGATGATGTCATTGTCCGGATTCGCCCCGAGCGAGCCGCTGCACAGCGTAATCCCGTTCGAAGGACTGTCGTGGAGAGCGAGAAACCGGCGGAAATTCTCCCGATCGGTCAAAATCCGCGGCAGCCCGAAGATCGGCCATGGCGGATCATCCGGATGAACGGCCATCAGAATTCCGTGTTTTTCCGCGACAGGAATGACAGCATCGAGGAAATATTTCAGGTTGGCCCACAAATCTTCGGCCGTGACGTTGCGGTAAGCTTCAAACAGCGCGGTCAGGTGCTCAAGACGATCCGGCTCCCAGCCCGGCATCGTTAAGGTGCTGTTTTCGTTAATGAGGCGCACCAGCTCAAGGGGATCCACCCCGCGGATTTTGGACTGTTCGAAAAAGAGCGCCGTCGCCCCGTCCTCCATCGGCTTGTGCAGTTCGGTGCGCACCCAATCGAAGACCGGCATAAAATTGTAGCAGATCACTTTGACGCCGGCCGCGGCCAGCTTTTCGATCGTGCGGATGTAATTGCCGATATAGCGGTCGCGGGTAGGGAGGCCCAGCTTGATGTCCTCATGGACATTGACGCTCTCCACCACTTCGATATGCAGATCGTACCGAGCCGCGAGCCGGCGCATCTCTTCAATTCGCTCCATCGGCCATTCTTCTCCGGCGGGAAGATCGTGAAGCGCCCATACGATCCCCTCGACGCCGGGAATTTGCCTGATCTGTTCCAGCGAAACCGTATCGTTTCCTTCGCCGAACCAGCGGAATACCATACGCATAAATCCACCGCCTTCAATTGAGATGGTTATTGCTCCGTTTTGCTGAAATAATCCGGGAATTTCTCCTGCAGCACGCTTAAGTTCGCGATACTCAGTCTTAAATGTTCTTTCATCGTCCGCTCGGCAAGTTCTTCATTCCGCTGCATTACCGCATCGCCCATGGCCCGGTGCTGATCATACAAATGGTCCCAATGCGGGTCCGTTTTCAGCCACAACACCCGAGTCCGGTTCAGGTGGGCGTTCATCTGCTGGATGACGGACCAGGTACCCAGCTTTCGGCACCCTTCAAACAAAATCCGGTGAAATGCCTCATCCAGCTCGAACATGGCGCTGCCGTCATGCCGGGCCAGGGCATCCCGCTGAAGCTCAAGGTTGTCATTCAACGCGAGGAGCGATTCTTCGGGAAAATTCCGGCAAGCCAGGCGAATTACGGCCCGTTCCAACTGCTCCCGCATGAACCGCGCCTCCTCAACCAGAGCGGGATCGATCAGCGAGACGCGGGTGCCCCGCTGCGGCAGCACGACGAGCAGCCCCTCCTGCGCGAGCCGGACGAAACTTTCCCGGACGGGCGTTCGGCTGACCTGAAAGGCGACGGACATCTCTTTTTCCGACAGTGCCGTCCCCGGTGGGAGTTCCAGATTAACAATTTGCCGCTTCAGTTGCGCGTAAACGTGGTTTCCGGCCGATCCGGCCGCGGAGTCTGCCAATGATTTCAAACGATCACCTCCTGTTCGGTTTCATACTACCATACAAGTATGGCAGTGTAACTGCACAAATTAAAGGAATTGGCAAAGTCAGGCTTGATTTGGGTAAAAAAAGGCGTGATCTGCGCATGGCAACGCGTTCCATCCTTTGGTACCTTTTGGGTAAGCGCTAACACTAAAAAAGAAGCAGGAGGATGTTTTTGCCGATGAACGCGTTAAAAGGAGCTTATTATACGGATCGATATCGGAATTTGCTGGCCGACTACGGTTATGAGGAAGAGGAGATTACCCGGCGGGTAGAGGCCGCCTGGCGTGAGATGTTTGAGGGTGACGAGCAAACCCGGATTTATCATGAATCGGGGAGCGATATGGGGTATATGCAGGATACGGGCAACCATGATGCGCGCACCGAAGGAATGTCCTACGGGATGATGATGGCCGTGCAGATGGACCGCCGGGATGTGTTCGACCGCTTATGGAAATGGGCGGTGGAATACATGTACATGACGGAAGGGGAGAATGCCGGTTATTTCGCCTGGTCCTGCGCGCCGGACGGAACCAGACTGTCGGACGGGCCAGCCCCGGACGGGGAGGAGTATTTTGCGATGGCGCTGTTTTTCGCCTCCCACCGCTGGGGGGATCGGGAAGTGCCTTTCAATTATGGTGAACAGGCGAGGGAGTTGCTGCGCACCTGCCTGCATAAAGGAGAGGACGGCAAAGGGTATCCGATGTGGAATAGGGACAACAAGCTGATCAAGTTCGTCCCGAACTGCGAGTTTACGGACCCGTCCTATCATCTGCCGCATTTTTACGAGTTGTTCGCTTTATGGGCGGACCCGGAGGACCGGGCGTTCTGGAAGGAGGCGGCCGAGGCCAGCCGGTGCTATGTGCAGGCCGCCTGTCATCCCGTGACAGGGCTCGCCCCGGAGTACGCGCATTATGACGGAACGCCGAACCATGTCCGGGGGTTCGGGCACTTTTTCAGCGACTCTTACCGGGTGGCCGCCAATTTGGGACTGGACTTGGAATGGTTCGGCGGAGCAAAGCGGGAGCGGGAAACCGCTGACCGGATTCAGGCTTTTTTTGCGGATAAAACGTCTGACGATTACCGCAGGTATACCGTTGAGGGGGAACCTTTCGAGGAAAAAGCGCTCCACCCGGTCGGCCTGCTCGCCACCAATGCGATGGCTTCGCTCGCCACGGAGGGAGCGAATGCGCGCGCCAGCGTGGAACTGTTTTGGAACACACCGCTGCGGACCGGGGATCGCCGCTATTACGATAACTGTCTCTATTTCTTCGCCTTGCTTGCCTTGAGCGGCAGATATCGCATTTGGAAGCCTGAAGCGTGAGGGAAGGGGGCGCGTGGTCGCCCATTTCAGCTTAGACGTGCAGGTAATAAGGGCTTTTTGCGGCGTAATTTTGTCGAATTCGGCTTATCGCCATGGAATAGCGGTCTTATAGGCTTATAGGGCCCTATTTCGGCAAAAAGCCGGCCAAATGCTGAGCCATGGATGGGCATATGTGCCCGGGTTGGGGACCTGGACGGCAGATTAGCGGGAAAAAGTCCCGCTAATCTGCCGCGATTGGGCCGGATTGGCCCAAATGAGCTGAATTAGCGGGAGGAAATCCAGCTAATTGGGCGAGACCCCACCAATGAGCGAAATTAACGGGAGGAAATCCCGTTAATGCGAGGGGACGACGGGATTGGACCACATGGACTCATGGACATCACATTCAGAAGATCGAGGCACTCAGGTGAAGGATTAGTTAGTTGAGTAATATGATTTGCCTGTGGTGCTTAGTTACGATAGGAGATAAAGGCAAGTTAGAGCTTGACGACATGTTGGGCTGGGCGAGGGCCAGGCCTAACCTTGGAGTCGGGCACGGCCATGGATGGGCATATGTGCCCGGGTTGGGGACCTGGGCGGCAGATTAGCGGGAAAATCTCCCGTTAAATAACGCGCGAGTGGCCAGGAGCAGCAGCCTCGATAATACAGAATTCCTGCAAATCTGCATGTTTTTTTCCTGTTGGGAACAAAAAAATGAAAATTCCTGCGATTCTGCAGGAATTTTCGGCGAAATCGGCTTGATCCTCAAAAATCGTCAGAAATGCCTGCAGATTTGCATCTTTTTTCGAATCCCCTCGGGAACCGGCCTAAAATACCTGCAGATTTGCATCTTTTTGGAGTTGGGAGGGAGTTGGAAGGGACGAAAAAGTCGCTCAGGCTCCTTGATCCCCGTAGGTTTAAGGGTGAGGTACTAACTAGAAGCGCACTTGTTCGCGACAACCGAGAACCAATTAACCCACCCGTACCGACTTAACGCCGGGCCAACTGCCCGTTTCCGTTCAGAAGGGTCTCCCGCCACCGGTTGAACGCCTGCCATGGACCGCCGCCGTCCAACAGGGATTTGCCGATATAAATCCCCTCTTCGACGGAATCGGCGCGGCCCGTTACATGCAGGCGCAAAGCGCCGTTCAAAATCGCCTGGTTGATGAAGGCCTGGTGGGCTTCCCCGGTCAGAACAGCTTCGGTCACGCGCAGCTGCTCGTCGGCGGTCCATTGCATTTCCGGCGGCACCGCCTCGAGCCCGTAGGCCTCCGGGTCGATTACCCGGAGCCGGGCCCCGTCCGGATCGACCGTATAAACGCGCGTAGGACGATCGATATGGACGTCCTCGGAGCCTTCCGCGCCCTGGACGATCAGGGATTTTTGGTAATTCAGCCGCTGCAGGAGCTGGGCGGTCCGGTCGAACACCGTGTTGTGGAATACACCGTACACGATATATGGGGAGTGGCTGTAGTCGACCAGCTTCTCCACGGTATTGAGGATCGTGCGGAGGCCGAGCTCTTCCCGCAGCTCCCGCAGGTTCCGCAGCGGGGGACACCAGGCTTCGGCCGGCACGACCAGCACGCCGCTTCCCTCGGCCGCGGCCGCCGTCCGGTCACGGGAGACCACCTCTTCGTCCAGCCCCATGGCATGGAGCACATCCATCAGGGTAACGCCCCATTTGGGCGGAAGCGAAGAGGTGCCGTGCAGCGTTACCGGAACGCCCGCCGCAGCCAGCACAAAGGCGGCGGCGAATCCGGGCATGAAGGAGCTTTTTCTTCCGTCATACGGCCCGGCGCAGTCCAGTCCGTGTGCACCACGCGGGATGCGTACGGCACGGCTGCGGATTACCTCAACGAAGGCGGTCAGTTCTTCCACGCTCTCCATTTTGATCCGCTCCGCCAGGAAAAAGGCTCCGATTTGCGCCGGCGTCGCCTTCCGGTCCAGAATTAGCTCCGCGGCGGCGAGCGCTTCCTCGTAATTCAGGTCGCGGGCACCGCGCTTGCCCCGCCCGACTTCCTTCAATATTTCCGTCATGTTCATACGGAATTCCTCCTTGTGAACCCGCCTGGCTTTGCTAGGTTTTTAATTGTTGGTGGGCCTTGACGATCGAGGTGGCGATGTCGACGATTCGTTTACGTTCATTCATCGCCCGCCTGCGCAAAACGTCGTAGGCTTCCGCCTCCGGAATCCGGTTTATTTCGCACAAAATGCTTTTGGCCAAATCGATCCATTTGCGTTCTTCCAGCCGGGAGACCAGTTGGGCCCGCTCCTCGAGCCATTGCTGGCGCTCAAAAAAATGCTTGCCTCCCAGGTGGAGCGCCCAATGGAGTTCGTGGGCGGACATGGAGGGAGTCAGGATGCCATCCACCGGGACGTCCTCCTCGCAAGCTTCCAGGGAGGAGGCGGCCGTTTCGGCGCTGCACCACCAAAGAAGCGGAACCGGCTTCCACCGGGACAGTTGCTTCTCCCAGTCGTGAATTCCCGTTATCGGCAATTGCAGGACGACGGCATCGGCATCCTGGACTTTTTTGCGGATTTCCTGGCTTCGGCAGGAGGCCAACACCTGGTACCCGTGGCGTTTCAGCAGATGCTCCGGCCCTGCTTCACTTCCGGGCGCATCGGATGGTCCCTCGTGTTCCTTAAGGGAGGCAGCTTCGCGAATGACCAACAGGAAACGCATCGGAATATAACCCTCCTATTCATTCCAACTTCAATAACCAACCCGTCATAAAACCTTACATAAACTCATCCTGCAAGAAAGTTTTATCTGTATTTTCGCGTGGTATTTCAGAAAAATCAATATAATTTTCGTAATAAAGCATGGATTAAGTGACATAATTGCTTTCTAATTCTGAAATTACAATTAAGTAACATGTTATGTGATGTATTTTAAATAAAATGAGATATTTAAAATTTTATGTCATGTATATTGACATGAAATAAATTATTGGATATAGTAGCCTCAACGATGAATTACCAAACGCATAGTCAAAACCATCGGACACAATGGCGTGCCGATGTTGAAGCGGCAACGGAGCCTGTCTTCGCCAGAATCAAGGGATTGGAAATGAGCATGAAACCTGCATGCTTGTGACCGGTCTGTGGCGGAGCAGGCTTTTTCTGTTATGCAACGCTTGTACGAAGGACAAAGAAACGGAAGGGGAGAACCGGACATGGGTGAAAAGAAGAAACTGGTGCTGGTCGGCAATGGGATGGCAGGGATGAGGACGGTCGAGCATGTGCTGAAGCTGGCCCCGGACGCTTATGAAATTACCGTTTTTGGGGCGGAGCCTCATCCGAATTATAACCGGATCATGCTGTCCTCCGTATTGGCGGGCGGGTCCGATTTAAAAGAAATTGTGATTAACGATTTGGATTGGTATGCGGACAACGGAATTCGCCTGTACACCGGGGATGCGGTGGTCAACATCGATACGGGGAAGAAAAGGGTTGTCTCGGAGTCCGGGGTGGAGATGGAGTACGATGCCTTGATCGTGGCAACGGGTTCCAATCCGTTTATGCTTCCGCTGCCCGGCGTGAATAAAGAGGGCGTTATCGGGTTCCGCGACATTAACGACTGCCATTTAATGATGGAGGCTGCGAAAAAATACAAAAAAGCCGCCGTCATCGGCGGCGGGCTGCTGGGCCTGGAGGCGGCGAGAGGACTGCTGCATTTGGGGATGGATGTCTCGGTGATCCATATACATTCTTATTTAATGGAGCGCCAGTTGGATGAGCCGGCGGCCAAAATGCTGCAGTTGGAGCTGGAAACCCAAGGCATGAAATTCCTCATGGCCAAACAGACCGCGGCGATCCGGGGAGGGCGCCGGGCCGACGGGCTTGAATTCGCGGACGGCAGCTCTCTGGATGCGGACCTCATCGTCATGGCCGTGGGGATCAAGCCGAATGTGGAGCTGGCCAAATCCGCGGGACTGCAGGTCAACCGGGGCATCGTCGTGGACGACTTCCTGGAAACCAGCGTTCCGGGCATCTATGCGGTTGGCGAGTGTGCGGAACACCGCGGGATCGCCTACGGCCTCGTGGCTCCGCTGTACGAACAGGGCAGCGTGCTGGCGAAGCGGCTGGCGGGCGTGGAAACCGGCGGCTATACGGGTTCGGTGACCTCGACGAAGCTGAAAGTGTCGGGGGTGGACGTTTTCTCGGCCGGGTATTTCATGGACGCCCCCGGAACGCGATCGATGCGGATTCAGGATGATCTGGAGGGTACCTATAAAAAAATCGTCCTTCAAGACGACAAGCTGGTCGGCGCCGTGCTGTTCGGGGATACGTCGGATGGAACCTCCTTGTTCGCGAAGATCAAGAGCGGGGAGAACGTGGCCGGCAAGGAGAAAGAGCTGCTGCTCGGCTACCCTGCCGGAGGTGGAGCGGCCGTTTCGCCGGCAGCCAGGCTCGCCGCCATGGCGGATGACGAGATTATCTGTGGCTGTAACGGCGTATCCAAAGGCACAATCGTAAACGCGGTTAAGGACGGTTGCGGCACGGTCGGCGAAATCAAGGCCTGCACGAAAGCGTCCGGTTCCTGCGGCGGATGTAAGCCGCTGGTCGAAGGGCTGTTGGAGCTGTACGGGGACGGAACCGCGGGTGAGCCTGTCAAAGAGGGCATCTGCGGTTGTACTTCGCTGGGACGCGATGAAATTGTGGAGAGCATTCGGGCGATGTCGCTCAAATCCGTAAAAGAAGTCATGAACGTGCTGGAATGGCGTGAGCCGGAAGGCTGCTCGAAATGCCGCCCCGCGCTCAACTATTACCTGGGCATGCTCTGGCCGGCGGAATATATGGACGAGAAGGAGTCCCGCTTCGCCAATGAGCGTTACCACGCCAACATCCAAAAGGACGGCACCTATTCCGTCGTGCCGCGCATTTATGGCGGAGTAACTTCCCCGGCCGATCTCAAGCGGATTGCGGCCGTGGCGGAGAAATACGACGTGCCGATGGTCAAGTTTACCGGCGGACAGCGGATCGACCTGCTCGGCGTAAAAAAAGAGGACCTTCCGAAAATTTGGGCCGAGCTCGATATGCCGTCGGGCCATGCTTACGGCAAGGCTTTGCGCACCGTAAAAACCTGCGTCGGCTCCACTTTCTGCCGGTTCGGCACCCAGGATTCGATCGGCATGGGAATCGCGCTGGAGAAGGCCTTCGAACGGCTCAACACGCCGGGAAAAGTAAAGCTTGCCGTCTCCGGGTGCCCGCGGAACTGCGCCGAGGCGACGATCAAGGATCTTGGCGTTGTCGCGATCGACGGCGGCTGGGAGCTTTATGTCGGCGGCAACGGAGGCGTCAAGGTTAGGGCGGCCGACTTGCTGTGCACGGTGAAGACGGAGGAGGAAGTCATGGAGTGGACGGCCGCGTACCTGCAATTTTACCGGGAGCAGGCCAACTGGAACGAACGCACGGCGCAATGGGTGGAGCGCGTCGGGCTGGAGACGATCAAAGCGGTGCTGGAAAACACCGTGGAACGCCAGGCTCTGGCCGCCCGGATCGAAGAAACGCTGAGCCGGACGACCGATCCGTGGAAGGAGATCATCAACAGCGAAGAGCTGCGGAAAAACTTCGAACCGCTGCCGAACGCGGAGCCGGTCGTGGGGTAACATGGGCTATTTTGCGGAAGGATGCCATGAATTGAATGGATTTTTTGGGGAGGGAACAGCCATGCTGACGAAAATAAAAATCGCTCAAGTGCAGGATATCGATGCGCTGGGCTCACGGACTTTTACGGTGGGAGATAAAGAGATCGCCCTGTTCCGGCTAAGCGACGGCAGCATTCATGCCGTGGAAAACCGCTGCCCCCACAAAGGCGGGCGGTTGTCGGAAGGGATGGTGTGCGGGTCCAACGTACACTGTCCGCTGCACGATTGGAAGATCGATCTGCGAAGCGGCAGCGTCCAGGAGCCGGACCACGGTTCGGTGATTGTGTATGAAACGGAAGTGGACACCGCAACGGGCTCCGTCTACATCACTATAGACTAACTGGAACAGGGAGGCTGGGCCGATGGATTATGTAAAACCTGCGGAAGTACTTGAAGGAATGATAGAAGCGGGAGCCAATAAGGCTGAGTTGGGAATCCGGCAAATGCTGATCAAAGGCTTTTTGGCCGGTGCCATTCTGGCTTGTGCGACGACGCTGGCCTTTGCCGCGACGCAGCAGACCTCGCTCAGTCTTGTGGGCGCGCTGATTTTTCCCGTCGGTTTCGTCATCATTATTCTGCTGGGCTTGGAGCTCGTGACGGGCAGTTTTGCGCTGATCCCGCTCGCCGTTCTGGAACGGAAGGCCACCTTCCGGCAGATGCTGACGAACTTCGGCTGGGTCATTGTTGGCCACCTGCTCGGCTGCGCCCTGTATGCCGTACTTTATGGCCTGACGACTACGAAAATGGGAACCGATTTGAGCCACCCCCTGGTTCAGACGCTGATCACGACGAGCGAAGCCAAAACCCTCGGGTATAAGGAGATGGGCCTCTCGGGTCTGGGACTTGTGCTGATCAAAGCGGTGCTGTGCAACTGGATGGTGACGTTAGGCGCGGTGATGGCTTTTACTTCGCGTTCGACTGCGGGGAAAATCGCTGCGATGTGGCTGCCGATTCTGATTTTTTTCGCCCAGGGGTTTGAGCATGCGGTCGTAAATATGTTCGTCATTCCGGCCGGGATGCTGCTGGGGGCAAAGGTAAGCCTGACGGACTGGTGGGTGTGGAACCAGCTTCCGGTGTTGGCCGGAAACTTGCTCGGGGGCATAACTTTAACGGGCCTGGGGCTTTATTTTTCGCTGAAAAAGAAAGCCACCCCCGCGGCTCCCGCAGGTTCCCCGGTTGAGACGGGCGAGGGCCGGTTCGTTCCGGCGTCCGTTTCCCGGGCGGGGGAGAGCGTATGATGCGCCCGGGGAAGGGCTTCGTGAGCATTGTCGGAGCGGGCCCCGGCGATCCGGAGCTGATCACGGTGAAGGCGCTCAAGGCGATTCGCGCGGCCGACGTCATCCTGTACGACCGGCTGGTGAACGTCGAGCTGCTCACCTACGGCGATCCGATCGCCGAGCGGATCTACTGCGGCAAGGCGCCGGGGCGGCACGCCATGACGCAGGAGATGATCCAGCGCCGGATGATCGACAGCGCGCTGGAGGGCAAACGGGTGGTCCGCCTCAAGGGCGGGGACCCGTTCGTGTTCGGCCGCGGCGGCGAAGAGGCGCTGGCGCTGGCCGCCCGGGGCGTTCCGTACGAGGTGATCCCGGGCATCACCTCGGCGATCGGCGCGGCGGCCGCGTCCGGCATCCCGCTGACGCACCGCGGCGTCGCGGCCTCCTTCGCCTGCGTGACGGGCAGCCGCTGCCCGGGCGCCGAGGCCGACGAGGACGGCGGCGGGCCGTCCGTCCGGTGGGAGCTGCTGGCCCATGCCGTCGACACGCTGGTGATCTACATGGGCGTCAGCCAGCTGAAGGAGATTCGCAGCGAACTGCTGCGGCACGGCAAGGCCGCCTCGACGCCGGTGGCGCTCATCGAGAGCGGGACGACCCGGCGGCAGCGTACGTTCACCAGCACGCTCGGCGAGGTGCACAAGCTGGCCGCGGCCGTGCAGATCAGCAATCCGGCGCTGATCGTGATCGGCAAGGCCGTGCTGGTCCGCGAACAGCTGGACCAGTTGGAGCGCCAGGCCGCGGCGATGATCGGATAAGACGAACAACGGATGTCCCGGGGACATCCGTTGTTCGTCGTTTGGAGGGGAGAAGATCCCCGGCGCGCGTTCCGTGATTGGACCTCGAGTGTACGCAAGCTATCATTAATTTGCCGGGGACGCGTCGCTCCCGAAATAATTACATCGCAATTGCCGGCATCTTGCTCTTATCCACCTAGAGTGGTAGTTATTAATTAAAGAATAATTCCACTTCTGAGAGGGTGAGAAATTGAAAGTTATCGAATTGGCCATTGTATTAGATGATAAAGAGGGAAACTACGCTGAAAAATTTGACCTGGTTGCCTTGCCTTTTGTTCCAAGAAAAGGAGAAATGATTTTATGGAATCATAAACTTTATCGTGTGCTGGATGTTATGTATGGTTTTGATACGAACCCGTACGACTATAATTTTGATGCCGGCCCTACTACTCAAAGTTCGGTGGCTCATAATGTAACTTATAAAGTTTTTTTGAAACCTGATAGTTAAACAATTTTGAATTCTATTTGCCGCATTAACTCCGAGCTGTTCTTTAAAATCAAGATTCCGTTTTATTCAATAGACTAAGGGGCTGTCTCCAGATCATTCAATCTGTGGAGACAGCCCTTTTAACGTGTGTAGCACTTAGTTGTTTTTGAGCTCGGCCAGCAGCTCGTAAGAGCGTAAACGGGCTTTATGGTCATAGATTTGTCCGGCGATGATCAGTTCGTCCGCGCCGGTCTCCCGAAGGATTTCCTCCAACCGGTTGCGGACCGTGGCTTGGGAACCGATGGCCGAGAAGCCGAGTTGACGTTGGACGAGCGCTTTTTCCTGCGGCGTCCAGATCTCTTCGAGACTGTCGACGGGGGCGCTCAACTGCCCGGGGCGGCGGCGGATCAGATTCAGGAATTGCATCTCCTGCGAAGTCGCAAGCCTGCGGGCCTCGGCGTCCGTAGCGGCGACAATCACGTTTACGCCGACCATGGCGTACGGCTTCTCCAGGTGGACCGACGGCTGAAAATGGCCGCGGTACAAATCCAGCGCCGGCAACAGGTAGTCCGGCGCGAAATGGCTGGCGAAGGAGAACGGCAGGCCGAGAGCGGCGGAGAGCTGTGCGCTGAAACCGCTCGAGCCCAGCAGCCAGATCGGGATATTGAGCCCTTCGCCGGGGACGGCCCTTACCCGCATCGAGGAACTCGATACGGGGTGGAAATATTCCCGGAGCTCGCGCAGCCGCTCCGGGAAGTCCTGGCCGTCGCTGCCCGGCCCCCGGCGCAGGGCCTGCGCGGTGAGCTGGTCGGAGCCGGGCGCCCGGCCGAGGCCGAGATCGATCCGCCCGGGATACAGCGTCTCGAGCGTCCCAAACTGCTCGGCGATCACGAGCGGTGAATGGTTCGGCAGCATAATGCCGCCGGAACCGACGCGGATCGTGCTCGTGCCGCCGGCCACGTAGCCGATGGCTACCGAGGTGGCCGAGCTGGCAATGCCCGGCATACTGTGATGCTCGGCGAGCCAGAAGCGGTTGTAGCCCCATTTTTCGGCATGGCGGGCCAAGTCCAGTGTGTTCTTTAGCGACTGGGCCGCCGTGCTGCCGGCGGTGATCGGGGCGAGATCCAATATGGACAGAGGAATCGCGGACAACGGTCTGTTATCGGAATCTTTAGTGGAATGAAGGCCGTAACTAAGCTCAGACATAAGATCGATACCTCCCAATTTTACATACTTTAGATCACTATCATACCAAAAGTAACTACAAAGATGAAAGTGGGACGGTTCTGATACCTTTTCATTAATATGCCCTACTCCGCTTGATTTGACCGAATTTCCCGCATATTTGCATTTTCTGTAATATCGGGGAGAACGCCGGAGTCAATATACCGCTTAGACCAGAACGCTACCCGCTAACGGAAGCCATAGCTGCTATTTCGCGTTTTAAGAGCGAATTGGAATTTTAACGGACCCAGTAGCGGCTATTTCAGCAAAAAGAGGTGATTCTGGCGGTAATCAACACAAATAGGCGCTATGGCTTCCGTTAGGTTTGTCAAAGGGCGGTTTAGCGCGAAATAGCGGCTATTGTGTCCGTAAGTCCGTAAGTCCGTGAGAGTGACCGATCTTGGGCCGGCTCTCACGTGACCAACTTGGAGCCAGTTCTATCCGTGACGGCTCAGCCCCGTGCGTGAGCCGCGATGCCCTGGCCCAAATAAAACGTCCCATCCGGCACAAGAGGTGCTGGATGGGACGCCCGGGTTTAGCCTTTCACCGCGCCGGCGACAACGCCTTTGACGATGTATTTTTGCAGGAAGATAAATACGACGATCGAAGGGAGCACGGCCATCACCATGGCGGTCATCGCATACTGCCAGTCGGAGGTGTATTGTCCGACGAAGGTGTAGGCGGCCAGCGTGAGCGTCTTGGTGTCCGGCGAGCCGTTGACCATCAGGAGCGGGAGCAGGAAGTCGTTCCAGATCCACATCACGTCGATGATGATGATGGTTGTCGTCACGGATTTCAGCAGCGGGAAGATGACGCTGAAGAAGAGCCGGAATCCGGAGGCGCCGTCGATTGTGGCGCTTTCGTCGATCTCCTTCGGAATGCCTTTGACGAAGCCGTGATAGATGAACAGGGCGAGCGGGGCGCCGAAGCCCCAGTACATAATGCCGAGTCCCCAGGTGCTTTCGGCAAGATGCAGGTTTTTGGCCATTTGCAGCACGGTCAGCATGATCGACTGGAACGGGATCAGCATCGGCATGATGCAAAGGAAGTAGATGATGCCGCTGGCTTTGGATTTCGTGCGCGCCAGTTTATAGGCGGCAATGGAGGAAATCAGCACAATGCCGGCCAGGCCGAGAACCGTGATGACGGTGTTGTTCAGGAACAGCCGCGGATAGTTGATGAATTTCCATACATACGTATAGTTTTCGAACGCCAGCGCCTTGGGCAGCGCGATGACGTCGGTCATGACCTCGGAGAAGCTTTTGAGCGAGTTGATGATGGTCAGGAACAGCGGATACAGGAATATCAAGGACAAAATGACCATCACGACTTCAAGCAGAATACGTCCTGTTTTGTTGGATTTCATTAAGCCTCAACCTCCCTGCGTTTAAAGATCGTTAACTGGATTACGGTGATGACGAGTACCGCGACGAACAGAATGAGCGCTTTCGCCGTACCGTAGCCGTACAAGTTGTTTTGGAACGTGTCGCGGTAAATATCGTAAGCGACCGAGTATGTCGTTCCGCCCGGACCACCGCCCGTCAGGGACAGGATGACGTCGAACACTTTGATCGAGTTGGTCAGCGCCATGAACACGGAGATCGTAATCGACGGAGCGAGCAGCGGCAGCGTGATGTTGAAGAAGCGGCGGATCGGCCCCGCGCCGTCCACGGTTGCGGCTTCCTTCAGGTCGTCCGGCACCGATTGGAGACCGGCGATGTAAATCACGAGATAGAAACCGATGGACTGCCAGAGCGAAACCAGCAGAATCGAGATGAAGGCAAGCCCGGGTTCACCCAGCCAACTGAGCTGGAAGAGTCCCCATCCGGTGCTTTCGCCCAAAGACTCGAATCCTTGCATGAAGATGAACTTCCAGATAAAGCCGACGATGACAAGGCTGAGGATGTAGGGAATGAAGAACGCGGCTCTCAGCCAATTGGTCGATTTCAGCTTCATATCGAGGACCAGCGCCAGCAAGATGGCCAGCACGTTGACCAGGATAATGTACAGAATCGCATATTTAATGGTGAACAAGGCCGCGTTGGTAAAGTTGGCGTCCCCCATGAAGATTTGCTTGAAGTTATCCAATCCGATAAATTTCGGATGCTTCGAAATCCCGTTCCATTTCGTCAGGGAATAGCGGATCGTCATGATAAACGGATAATAAAACACGGCAATGACGCAAATTAGAATGGGAAGTGTAAAGGCTCCGAATTCGAGCTTGTCAGCACGTTTTCTCCCTAGTTTCATCATAATGCACCTCTTTTTCGTGGCGATGGTTTAAATTCGCTGTTGTATTTCAGTTATAATGCAATTATAGGACAGGGGGTATTCGGTCTAAATGGATTTAAATAAACAGTTAAGGGTAAAAAGGTGAACTGTGAAAAAAAAGCGCAGATAGGATGGAGCCGATGAGATACCGCATAGACAGAGCCTTCCGCAACCTGATCGAGCCGATTTCCCGCAGGCTGGTCAATAAGCTTATTTTGTTTTTTTCCACGATTATTATCCTCGTTGTCGGTTCGTTAACCATCATTTCGTACAACATGCTCCAGCGGGAATCCGTGGACCATAGCATCGAAAGCACGGCGAGCAATCTGAAGCTGGTGAATCAGAATCTGGAGGATTATCTGGAGGGGATCGAGCAGTTGTCCTTACCGCAAATCCGATACGACGATCTGATCCGCGCGATTATCAACGAAGATCAGGACTATGCTTCCAAAATGTATCTGGAGGATTACCTCCGCAACCTGTTCTACTCGCGCGACGACTTGAGCAGTATCTACCTGTACCTCGTCGGGAAGGGCAAATACTATTCGATCACCCAGGAAGCTTACGATATTAAGCTGCGGATCAGTTACGAAGGGAAAATTCCGGAGCAGGCCTGGTTCAAAGAGGCTATGGAAAGCCCGTATAACAGGTCCTACCAGTCTTTTCTGGATCCCAATGCGAAGACGGGCTATACGGCGATTATGGATCCGGGGTTTATGGCTTATCACCGGGTGCTGCGGTCGATTGCTACCAGGGAGCCGCAGGCGGTGATATCTTTTTATTTAAAACCGGATATGAAAAATGAAATTATGCGGGACATCCCGTTTGAAGATGGAGAGCACCTGCTTTATCTGGATCCCCATAATGTCCCGTTCCATGCGGACAATCTTGAATTTTACAAGCAATTGAAAGAGGCCGGCGGACTTCCCCCGTCGGGCGAAGGCGTGGCGGCCGGACCGATTTCCTGGACCGCGGAAGGTCAAAAATATCTGATCGTATATAATGTAGGGGAACAGGACGGCTGGAAGCTGGTCAAGCCGATCCCTTACAGCAATATCTATGAGCCGGCCCGGGTAACGCGAGACTTGAACTACTTAATCGGATTTATTTTTCTGGTGATTTCCGTCGTCTTGGTTACGCTGATCTCCAACGCGATTACGAAGCCGCTCAAAAAGCTGTCCCATCAAATGAAGCGGTTCAGCGAAGGAACCTTCGATGCCGAGGCACCGGTGAAGGGCAGGGATGAGATCGCCTATCTGACGCGGCATTTCAACCGGATGGTATCCCGGACCAATGACCTGATCAATGAGCGGTATAAAATGAAGCTGGTGGAGAAAAATGCGATTTTAAAGGCGCTGGAGGCGGAGATCAATCCTCATTTTTTATATAACGCCCTGCAGGCGATTTCCACCAAAGCGCTGAAGAGCGGCGATTTTGACGTCGCAGACATGGTGGATGCACTGGCTCTCACGCTGAGATACTGTATAAGCGGAAAAGACATCGTGTACGCTAGAGAAGAGCTGAAGCATATCGAGCGGTATTTGGCTTTGCAAAAAGCCAGATTCGGGAGCCGACTCGACGTGTCCGTCGAATGGGACGATTCGCTGATGGAGCTGCAAATCCCCAAGCTGTCCATTCAGTCGCTTGTTGAAAACTCCATCAAGCATGGGGTGGAGAAGGTGTCCGTGGCCATCCGCATCATAATCCGGGCGGAACTTGGTGATACCCATGCGGTCATTACGGTGGAGGATAACGGTCCGGGAATTCCGCCGGCTCGGATGGAGGAAATTCTGGCGTCATTCCGTACGGAGTGGGAAGAGCAGGAAGGGGAGAACATCGGATTGAAGAACTTGCATACCCGGCTGGTTCTCCTTTACGGAGAGGAAGCGGGCTTAAGGATTGAGAGCGGGGACAAAGGCACGAAAATGATCATGCTGATACCGCGGGGAGGCCAAAGTCATGTATAAAGTGCTGATCATTGACGATGAAGAACCGCTTCGCGAAGCGATTCGCATCCTGGGCGATTGGGAACGGCTTCAGGTAGATACGGTACTGGAGGCCACGGACGGCAAGTCCGGGCTTGAAATGGTTCGGGAACATAAACCGGACCTCGTTATGGTCGACATGAAAATGCCCGAAATGAACGGGGTGGAGTTTCTGCGCGCGATGGAGACGGAATTTCCCGAGCTTTTAACGATTGTGATCAGCGGGTACAACGATTTCGAATTTACCCGGCAGGCGATCCATTCCAAAGTGCTGGACTATCTGCTTAAACCGATCAACCGCCTGGATCTGAATCAGGCGCTCGGCAAGGCGGTCGGCCTGCTGGAGGCGAAGCGCCAGATTCGCAGTGAATCGATCACGCGGAATATCGCTTTTAATATGTCGCTGCCTAAGCTGAAAGAGAAGATTTATTTCTCCATTATCGAGCGAAGCTTCAAAAAACAGAGCAATAAGGCTTTTCTGGCCCTGATCGGCGCCGAGGAGGAAAACCTTCGCTACGGGACGCTCGTCTTGCGGATTCTCAATATGGAGTCGATTCGGGACAGCCGGTTCAATTCGGATACGGAGCTGCTCTATTTTGCCGTGGCGAATGTAATTAACGAGATGTCCGATGACGGCCTTCAATGCTTTAGCTTTGCCAATCCGAAGCAGGAGCGGGAAATCATCGCGGTGTATACCGCCAACGGCGGTTATCCGCAGGAGCTGCTGTTCCGCTCGGAACAGTTGTTGAAACGCGTCGTCTCCACCTTAAGTTCCCTGTTCGGCATCATTGCGGCGGGCGGTGTCGGCCGGCCGTGCGATGACGCGCTGGAATTGGCTGACTCTTATGAGGCGGCGGGTTCCTCGCTGCAGGCGATCGACCTGTTGAAGCTGACGGGCAAGGCGGTGATCGGTTCCGGGGACAAGCAGACGGTCCGCGACGTCCATTCCCTGACGGGACGGATGCCGATCCTGCGCAGCGCCGTGGAAGCGGGAAACCTGAACCACGCCAGAACAGTCCTCGGCGAATTTGCCCGCAAGGTCCGGGCCTCCGCTTTTTTCGGCCTGGGGGATGCCGACCGTATGGTCCGCGAGATTGTAGTGCTTTTCAATGATATGGCCCTCGAGCTCGGAGTGTCGCCGGACCGGCTTCCGTCTTTCAGCGGGGAGCGCGGGTTGCGCTCGGTTCGGGTGAAGACCGATTTTGCGACCTTCGACGAATTCGAGGGCTTGCTGATGCGGACCCTGGAATACTACAGCGAGCAAATCCGCCAGGCGATGGCTGGAAGGCGCCCGTTCAATGTAGAGGACATCAAGGAATATATCGATAACCACTATTATGAGGATATTAAAATATCTATGTTCACGGAGAAGTATTTTCTAAGCCGGGAATATTTGATGAAGCTGTTCAAACAGCAGTACGGCTATGGCATACATGAGTATATTCAAAAGATTCGTATGGACAAAGCGCAGGAACTGTTGAACGATTCCACGCTAAAAATACAGGAAATTTCCGAAATGCTCGGATACAAGGACAAGAACTATTTCAGCAAAGCTTTTCGGAATTACTACGCCATTTCTCCGTCGGAGTACCGGAGTCAGCGGGCGGAAAGGGCTAAAAAGTGAACTAGCCTATAACATTACTTTTTTACCCTTAACAGACCACATATCTACATTTTTATTGGGCACCCTTTTCTTTAGAATAGGGAGCATAGAAGGTCAAACCTCTAGCGCAAACAGAATAAGAAAGTGGGGGTATGCAATGAAGAAGAAGATTTGGGCGGGTCTATTTAGTCTGACGCTGATCATGGGCCTCTTGTCCGCTTGCGGCGGCAACAATGCGGCGAATAACGGAGCGGCCGGTGGAACCAACGCAGGAAATGGCGGCGCTGCGGACGACAACAAGAAGGTAACGATCAACATGTTCACAGCTTCCCCGGAGTATACGGATGCGTTCAATGCTTACATCGCAGAGTATAAAAAAGTGAAGCCGAACGTAACGATCAATCTGGAAATTATGCAATCCGACTACAACACCGTATTGAAATCCAGAATCGCGGCAGGCAGCACGCCGGACGTATTCCAAACGACCGCGGGCGGGGACATCGATACTTACGCGGAATACAGCGCCGACTTGACGAACGAACCGCTGGCGGCAGCCATGACGGATGCCGTTCGCGCCAACATGAGTTCCAGCGACGGCAAAGTGCTCGGTCTGCCGGTGAAAGGCAACCTCTTCTCGATCGTATACAACAAGAAATTGTTTGAGGATGCTGGTATCGCAACATTCCCTAGAACGACAGCCGAGATGGAAGACGCCATCGCCAAGCTGGAAGCCAAAGGCATCACGCCATTCGCCAATGCCTACAAAGAATGGTGGGTATGGAAGCACCTCTTCCAACACTTCGTGGATGCTGCAGCACAGGATGCCGGCGTAACTCCGAAAGAACTGGTCGACAAATTTATCGCCGGGGAAGCCAAAATCAAGGATTATCCTTTACTGTACAATAACTTCTTCGCTTATGTTGACACTACGGTAAAACATGGTACGGACAAGCCTCTGGAGCGCGACAGCAACGCTCAAGTCAGCGACTTCGCCTCCGGCAAGGCGGCGATTCTGAACGGTAAGGGCGCATGGGACGAAGAAGCGATCAAGAAAATTACGCCGGACATCCAAATCGGCATCGCGGGTTACCCTGTCAGCGACAAACCGGAGCAATCCCAAATCATTACGGGGGCCGACCAGGCGCTGCGGATCAACAAAGATTCCGCTGTAGCGAAGGAAACGATCGAATTCTTCAACTGGTTGTACACTTCGGAATACGGTAAGAACTGGTTCTCCAGCGTTGCGAAAGTAATCCCTCCAATCAAGGACGCTCCGCTTCCTGATCTGGATATGCCGAAGCAAATGGACGAGATTTTGAAAAAAGAGCCTTCCGGCGACCTCTCCATCAACTACTCGCTGGATACGTTCCACCAAAAATTTGGTGAAATTATGCAGGCTTACATTGGCGGCAGCAAAGATAAAGACGCTGCTGTAGCCGAAATCGAACAAGCTTGGGTACAACTCGGTTCCGCTCAATAATACCGGGCCGCGAGTCACTCGCCTTAACGCAGCACCGCCTGGTGCTGCGTTAAGTTTTTTTCGGGGATCGGAAGGTATAGAATGAAGATAGTACTACGAGAACGCATGCAGGATGCGAGGAGGAGAACGATGACGAAGACCCGGAAGATAGAGTTGAAAGAGAACGGATTGTACCTGGTTCTGGAGATTACGGAAGAACAGGATGTCCGGCTGCTGCATTTCGGCGCGGTGCCGTACGAGGAGCAAAAGGTGCGCGAGGATCAGAAACAAGGCTTCCGCCTGATGGAACTGCAGCTTACCGGCGAAGACCGGGAGGAATACCACGGCCGGACGCACCGCGCCACCTACCCCGGACTGCGCATGCGCTATGCCGGTCATACGGATGTCCGGAACGAGACGGGGCGCAAGCTGGAAATTACGCTCAAGGACCCGGTAACCTCGCTTTCGGCCGTGCAGCACATTCAGTTTCATGATGGCGTTCCCGCCGCCCGCGCCTGGGTGGTTTTAAGCAATGAAGGAACGGAAGAACTGGGCGTGGAATATGTCTCGTCCTTCGCATTGACCGGAATCGACAAGGAGGGTGTACGGTCCCGCGACGAGAAAATGAAGCTCTTCATTCCGCATACGGGGTGGCAGAGCGAACTGCAATGGAGAGCGTACCGGCTGCCCGAGCTGGGATTGTCGCATTTGACCGACCGGTCCTCCAAACGGATTTCTTGCAGCAATACCGGGTCTTGGTCCGCCGCGGAACATATTCCGATGGCGGTGCTGGAGAACGAGGAGGCGGGTACGGCCCTTTTCTGGCAGATCGAGCATAACGGTTCCTGGCATTGGGAAATCATCGACCAGAACGATTATTTGACCGCGCTGATCAGCGGACCGACCGAACATGACAACCATTGGTGGGACAAGCTGGCACCGGGAGAGCGGTTCGTCAGCATCCCGGTCGCCGTGGGCTCGGTGTCCGGCGGATTCGATGAGGCCATCGGGGCGCTGACCCAATATCGGCGCAAGATTCGCCGGCCGAACGAGGACAACCGGCTGCTGCGGGTGATTTTCAACGATTACATGAACTGCCTGTGGGGCAGCCCGACGACCGCGAAGCTGCTGCCGCTGATCGATGCCGCCGCGGAGGTGGGGAGCGAGTATTTCTGCATCGATGCCGGTTGGTATGCCGCGGGAGAATGGTGGGACGGCGTAGGCGAGTGGCTGCCGTCGGAGGAACGCTTCCCGGAAGGGATCAAATACGTCCTCGACTATATTCGGAGCAAGGGCATGATTCCGGGCCTGTGGCTGGAACTGGAAGTGATGGGCATCAACAGCCCCAAGCTCAAGGATACGGATGACAGCTGGTTTTTCATGCGGCACGGGAAACGGGTCAAGGACCGGAGCCGGTACCAGCTGGACTACCGGAATCCGGCCGTGCGGGCGCATGCGACCGAGGTGATCCGCCGGTTGGTCGAGGACTATGGCGTCGGCTACATCAAGATGGACTACAACATCAACGCGGGCATCGGGACCGAAACCGGGGCGGACAGCGTGGGCGACGGGCTGCTCCAGCATAACCGCGCCTATCTGGAGTGGCTGGACGGCATTTTTGCCCGTTATCCCGACCTCGTCATCGAGAACTGCTCCAGCGGCGGGATGCGCATGGACTATGCGATGCTCAGCCGTCACAGTATCCAGTCCACCAGCGATCAGGAGGACTACGTCAATTACGCGGCGATCGCGGCGGCTTCCCCGTCCGCGCTGACGCCGGAGCAATCGGCCATCTGGTCTTACCCGCTGCGGGAAGGCAACGACGAGGAAGTCGTGTTCAACATGGTCAACGCGCTGCTGCTGCGCGTGCACCAGAGCGGCCACCTGGCCGAACTCAGCCCGCGTCGGCGGGAGCTGGTGAAGGAGGCGCTGGATTACTACAAAACGATCCGCGCCGATATTCCCGAAGCGCTGCCGTTCTGGCCGCTCGGCTTGCCGACCCAGCAGGACGAATGGGTAAGTCTTGGCCTCCGGCGGGAGGACCGGATTTACCTGGCCGTGTGGCGGGTACGGGCTGTCGAGACGGGCAATCCGCATGAGCCGGCGGAGACAACCATCCCGCTGGACTGGTTAAAGGGTAAGCCGCTCCAAGTACGCTGCGCTTACCCGCAGGATTTTGCGGGGGATTGCGTCTGGAGCGCCAAAGACGGGGAACTAAAGGTCGTCTTGCCGGCCGAGAAAACCGCAAGATTGTACGAGATTACCGTGGGGGAGTAGTGAAGCGGTAAGAAATGCTAGTTTAACAAAGCCGTATCCCATGGAATGAAGAAAGGGCCGTATTCACAACCTATAGTGGAGTACGGTCCTTAATTTCAGTTGACAGGAAACCGTTTGGTTTCATATAATGACGCCATGCTTAAAAATGAAACTAAAAAGTTTCCTAATGGAGGGAGAATAGATTATGGAAGATAAGATGAATGAAACGCTGCCGGATATCCGGCATACTATTTTATTGCATGCAACGGCAGAGAAGGTTTGGGAGGCCGTCGCTACGGCCGAGGGATTGTCGGCCTGGTTTATGCCGAATGATCTGAAGCCGGTGGTTGGACATGAATTTCATTTGCAGGCAGGGCCTTTCGGGCAATCTCCATGCAAAGTAACGCTTGTGGATCCGCCGAACAAGTTGTCTTTTAATTGGGGTAAAGATTGGACGCTGACCTTTGAACTGGTGGAAAAAGAGGGGCAGATCGAGTTTACGCTCATCCACGGCGGCTGGACCGCGGCTCAAGTGACGGAGTTCGGCGAGCCCCATGACATTGTGCGCGACCGGATGGACCAAGGCTGGGCCGGCCTTGTTAACAAGCTGTCCGCCTACGTCGGAGGTTAACGATGACAAACGCGGCTGCCGCGCCGAAACAAGATGTCTTTCAAGCGGTCGCTGATCCGACCCGGCGTGAGCTTCTGGGTTTGCTCGGCGACCGGGAACTGCCGCTGAAGGAGCTGACCGGCCACTTTTCGATGAGCCGGACCGCCGTTTCCAAGCATCTTCGCATCCTCTCCGATGCGGGACTGGTCCGGGACCGGAAGGTAGGCCGGGAAACTCGCTACCGGCTCGACGCCGATCCGCTGCTCGAGCTGAAGCGCTGGCTCGCTTACTTCGACCGCTTCTGGGAGAACAAGCTCTCCCTGCTGAAGCATTATGTCGAATCCAGCCCGGACGCCGGTACGCCCGCTGTTGCGGAAGAACGCCTCCGGCTGGCAAGGCCGGCACAGCAGCAGACCTTGCCGCAGCAGGCGTCCTCGGTTCAGGCCCCTGAGGATTGACGGTGAAACTGGAGCGGTCATTCCAGTAAATTAACTGGAAAACCTCCAGTTAATTTACGCGTAATCGGCCAAATCACCAATTTTGCTGGAAAACCTCCAGGTAATTCGCGGCCTTCCCGCGTGTTGGCTCCCTTTGAGGCGAATTAGCGGGAGGTAATCCCGTTAATTCGCTTGGTGAGGGCAAAAGGTCAAATTAACGGGAGGTTTTCCCGTTATCGCCGCGCCGCCCCACGTTCCCCTTTCTCGCCGCCATATGAGAACCGCCTCCGGGTCAAAAAAACGGATCGGCGGTTCTTTTATTTTTGCGCCGGTTTGTGCCATCATGAGGGTAAGGAGAGATGAAGCATGTTCAATGATTTTCGGCTTGCCGCAGGCCGTCCGGTTTATATCCAGGTCAGGGACTACCTGAAAGGGCTGATCCTGAAAGGTGCTTTGCAGAGCGAGCAAAAGCTGCCGTCCACGCGGGAATTGGGAGAACTGCTGGGCGTGAGCCGCAACAGTGCGATTTCCGCCTATACCCTGCTGGAAGAAGAGGGATTTATTTATGCCAAAGCGGGCCGAGGCAGCTATGTCGCTTCCGACGCGACCCTTCCCGGGCCGGCGGCGGCCGCCGAACCATGGCGGATGGACTGGAAGGACCGGATGAGCCGGCAGGCGCGGCAGGCGGTAGAGCTTGATCATATGAAACGCGGCCTCCGTGCGGAGAAAGGGACGATTTCATTTACCAGCATCGCGCCCGATGAACAGCTGTTTGATCTCGAGAACGTCAAACGGGCTTTTTTGGACCGCATGGCCATGGAAGGCCGGGTGCTTTTGAATTACGGATATGCCAAGGGCTACAAGCCGTTAATGGAATATTTGCTGAACTATATGGAGAGCAAGGGCGTTGATTTGCAGGGCAAAGACATCCTTATCACCAACGGATTCACGGAAGGTCTCGACATCGTATTGTCCGCACTTCACCGAGACCGTGGGGGTGCGGTCATTTGCGAGAATCCGACGCACTATACGGCGATCAAAAATCTCAAGCTGCACGGCTTTGAGATCACGGGCATCCCGATGGATGCGGACGGGGTAAACCTGGAGAAGCTTGAGGAGGCTTTGGCGGAGCGGCCTTACGATTGCGCCTATCTGGTGCCTTCTTACCATAACCCTACAGGGATTGTCACTTCAGCGGAAAAAAGACTGGCCCTGCTTCGGCTGCTCGGCCGCTACCGCATCCCGGTCATCGAGGACGGGTTCAATGAGGAACTGCGTTATTCGGGCTCGCATGTGGCTCCGCTGATCGCGATGGCGGGAACGGGCAACAGTGTCATCTACCTGGGCAGCTTCTCGAAAGTGCTGTTCCCGGGGATCCGCGTCGGCTGGGTGCTGGCGGACCGCTCGTTGATCGACAGCCTGGAAAGCGTAAAGCGGGCGCGCAGCATTCACACCTCAACGCTGGATCAATCCGTGCTTTTTCAATATTTGCAGAACGGAAATCTTGAGAAATATTTAAAGAAAGCCCGCATGGAGTATAAGCGGAAATACGAATGGACCAAAGCCTGCTGCGAGCGCTACATTCCGTACAGCCGGCTTTCGGGGAGCGGGGGGCTGCATCTTTTTATCGAATTCCCCGAAAACTTCGACACCTGGAAACTGCTGGAGGCCTGCTCGAAACAAGGCGTGATCTTTACGCCCGGAGATATGTTTTATACGGATGGACGGGGGCGGAATACGATGCGGATCGGTTTCTCCAGAGTATCGGATGAGGATATCGGCACCGGCATACGTCTGATCGGCGAGACGGCGGCAAAAATGATGGGGGACTGACGGGAAACTGTCGGACCGAAGGACTTAGGGAGAAGGGGCGATCAGGGATGAGAATCGGCATCATTATGGGCGGCGTCTCCTCGGAATATGAGGTTTCGCTGATGACGGGGCAGGAGATGGCGGCGCATTTGGACCGGAAAAAATATGACGTGCTGCCCATTGTCGTAACGAAGCGGGAAGAGCTCATCGACCAGGTGAAGGATATCGATTTCGCGCTGCTTGCGCTTCACGGGGCTTTTGGCGAGGATGGCACGGTGCAGGGCGCGCTGGAAACGCTGGGCATCCCTTATTCGGGAAGCGGCGTGCTGGCCAGCAGCCTTTGCATGGATAAGGACTTGTCCAAGAAGATGATGCGCGCCGAGGGCATACCGACCCCGAATTGGCGGTGCCTTACGCTCGACGGTTGGCGAGAGCAGGTGGCTGGCGTGGAATTTCCGGTATTCGTAAAGCCGAACAACGGCGGCTCCAGCGTTGGGGTGCGGCGGGCGGACGACGAGGAGGAACTGCATGAGGCGGTCGCGGAAGCTTTTCGCTGGGACCGGGCGGTTATCGTCGAATCGAGGATCGAGGGACAGGAGATCACCTGCTCGCTCGTTGATGGGGAACTGCTTCCGGTGCTGGGCATCCGCGCGGCCTGTGCGGAATGGTTCGACTATAATGCCAAATATACCGCCGGCGGAGCCGAGGAGGCGCCTATCGCTCTCCCGGATGACGTGCATTCCCGCGTCCGGGAGACGGCGATGGCCTGCTACAGGCTTTTTAAATGCGGTGTTTATGCGAGGATCGATATGATTTTGCGAAACGATACGCCCTACGTGCTGGAGGTAAATACGCTGCCGGGCATGACGAAAACCAGTTTGCTGCCCAGAAGCGCCGAGGCGGCGGGGTGGACTTATGCTGAGTTGCTGGACCGGATTATTGAAGGCTCGCTGCGGGAGCGGGGAAAGGCAGGGGAAACGCAATGACATCAACGAAAAATTGGATTGCTCCAAGAGTGAGGGAAATTCCGCCCTCGGGAATCCGGAGATTTTTTGACCAGACCCTAGGGGAGACCGATGTGATTCGACTGGGGGTGGGGGAACCGGATTTCTCCGTGCCTGAACCGGTCCGTGAGGCGTGTATTCGCGCGCTTTATGACGGGCCGACGGGGTACACCGCGAATGCGGGGCTGCCGGAGCTCAGAGAGGCCATCTGCGAATATATGCAGGGCAGCTTTCGTCTCCGGTATGACCCTGTCCGGGAAATCCTGGTTACCGTCGGCACCAGTGAGGCCGTTGATTTGGCGCTTCGGGCCTGCATCGTTCCCGGGGATGAAATTCTGATGCCGGCTCCCGGTTATGTCGCTTACGCGCCCATCGCCCATTTGTGCGGCGGAAAAGTTGTGGAGGTTGAGACGAACGCAGCGCAGAAGTTTAAGCTTACCGCGGATGCGTTGGCCCGGCAGATCACGGACCGCTCCAAAGTGCTGATCGTCAATTACCCGGGAAATCCGACAGGAGCCGTCATGACGGAGGAGGACTGGCTTCCCGTGGCCGCGCTCGCCGTAAAGCATAACTTGATCGTCATTTCGGATGAAGTTTATGCGGAGCTCACGTACGGAAGGCGGCACGTCAGCATCGCTTCGCTGCCGGGGATGTGGGAGCGGACGCTGGTCATCGGCGGTTTTTCTAAGGCGTTTGCCATGACGGGCTGGCGGGTCGGGTATGCCGCCTGCGGCAATCATGATCTGCTGTCGGCGATGTTGAAAATTCACCAGTACACCGCGATGTGCGCCCCAACGCCGGGGCAGATCGCCGCGCTGGCTTCCCTTCGGTATGGCCTGGAGGCCAAGGAAGCGATGAAAGAAGTATTCGACGAAAGACGGCGCATGTTTGTACGCGGGTTGAGAGAGCTCGGGCTTCCCTGCCATGAACCGGAAGGGGCTTTCTATGCCTTCCCTTCAATTTCTCCTGCCGGGGAGGACTCCGACACCTTTGCTCAAAGGCTTCTTCGCGAGGCCGGGGTGGCAGCCGTACCGGGCCGGGTATTCGGAACGGGCGGGGAAGGACATATCCGTTTTTCTTACGCGGCGTCCACGGAGAACCTGGAAAAGGCATTGGAGCGAATGGAGCGCTTTTTGAGCCGGATGCGCATGGGTGTGGAGGCGATATGAAAGAAGCGGGCATCATGATATCCACTCCTTCGAAGGTCAGTAGCCGCGACACTTGGGCGGAAGTTTCGCTGGATGCGATAGCCCATAATGTTGCGCTGTTCCGGCGTCAAGCGGCTGCGGAGTGCCGGGTAATGGCGGTGGTCAAAGCCAACGGATACGGCCACGGTGCCGTGCAAGCGGCGCGGGCGGCGAGAGTGGGCGGTGCGGATTACCTTGGTGTAGCTTTGCTTGATGAGGCTCTGCACCTCAGGGAAGCGGGAATCCAACTGCCGATCCTGGTGCTGGGCTATACCCCGCCCTCCGCGGTGGATTTGGCGGTTCGTCATGATATAACTCTGACGGTCTTCTCTGCTGACGTTCTGCGGGAAGCTGCCGCCCGGGCGGAACTGCGGCGGAAGCCGGCCCGGATCCACCTCAAATTGGATACGGGGATGTCCCGGATCGGCCTGACCTCCGCCGAGGCGGTGGTGGAGATGGCGCAACAAGCATCCGCATGTTCACCTCATATTGTTCTGGAAGGGCTGTTTACGCATTTTGCCGATGCGGATGGGCCAGACCCCGGGTTCACGGATCGGCAATACCGGCAGTTCATCTCCTGTATCCAGGCTCTTGAGTCCAGGGGGCTGTCCATTCCTCTCAAGCATTGCTGCAACAGCGCCGCCGCCATGCGTTTTTCCCATATGCATCTGGATATGATCCGGGTAGGTATCGCCATGTACGGCCTGCACCCTTCGGATTATACGAAGCTTCCGAACTACCCGCTTCGTGAAGCGATGCAACTGAAGACGAAGATTGTGGCCCTCCGGCAAATCGCGAAGGGAGACACGGTGAGCTACGGACGGACCTACCGGGCGGATGGGGACCGGCTTATCGCCACCGTGCCGATCGGCTATGCGGATGGTTTATCGCGGTCGCTTTCCAATCGGGGAACGGCGATCTTGCGGAACCGCCGGGTTCCGATCGTCGGGCGGGTGTGCATGGACCAGACGATGCTCGATGTCACGGCGGTGCCGGATGCGTCGGAGGGGGATACCGTCATCTTGTTTGGCGGAAAAAAGGGGCGGGAGACCATCCCCATTGATGAGGTTGCGGCGCTGATGAACACCGTGAATTATGAGATGGTCTGCCTCATCGGCCAGCGGGTCCCGCGGGTGTATCAGGAGGAGGGCGTTGCCCTTATGGCGGGCGGTTTTTACGGCGTCGGGCAGGAGGTTAAGCGTCTCCATTCGTCAGATAGCCGGTGATCAGCAGCGCCAGTAAAACGGCAATTCCGGCGGACGCCAGCTGAACGATCAAATCGTATGGATCCGGCACATCGATCAAGCCAAAAACGACATGTCGCAAAAAAAGAAAGAGCAAATTGACCGCAGCATAGAAAACAAGGACCTTTAAAGCCCCCTTTTTCATCTTTTTCATAGAGAATCGCCTTCTTCCCTGGTATCAACAAATTTAATAAAGCCGAGTATTCGATTCCTGACAGTACGCTGTCAGGAATGTTGTCTATAATAGGAACTAGCCATGGTTAAGGGACTAATTTCGACGGATTTGGGCAACGGGTTCTCGTATATTATTTTAATCGAAGACGGAAATAAAAGAGTCCTCACCGGGTCAAAAAAATAAGATACCCGCCTAGCACCGCCCTGCAACTAATGGTTTGGTTGGAATTAAAGGGAATTCTTCCCGTTAATTTGGTGCGTATGAGACTGCAGAGGCGATTTAGCTGGAAAACCTCCCGCTAATTCGCCTGAAATTCTGAATATCGGCCATTGGGCTGCGAAATAGATGGAGCTTTTCCAGCTAAATCCGATCCAAGAGCTAAGAGCGGTGCATTAACGGGAGATTTTCCCGTTAATGTGTAGACTCCGACGTTGGCGCTTTATTTCTACAGTTTGGATGTTGGCAACGTATCTCCGAAACCATTTCACAACCTTGCCCAACGCTAATTCTTAAGCTCAACCTATATAAGTTGGATTTGGGTTCTTGACAGGGGATTTATTATGGACTAAATTATATAGACCGATTGGTATAATCCTATGAGACGCGAGGTTATTTCAATGGCAAACCAGAATCCCACCCGCAAATCCCTGATTGAAACAACCGCCAGACTACTGATGAATCAAGGCTACAATGCGACTGGCCTAAACCAAATAACTCAGCTGAGCGGGGCTCCTAAGGGCTCGTTATATTATCACTTTCCCGACGGGAAGGAGCAGCTCGCCTGTGAGGCTATCCGCTACACGCAGGACACGGCGCGTTCCGAAATGATGAAGGTTTTGCAATCCACCACGGATCCCGTGGAGGCCATTCAACGCATGCTGGATTTGATGATCGAGCAATTCGACAAGGATGAAGTGATTGGAGTACCGATCGGCATTATCGCACATGAGACGGCCAAGAGTAACGAAACGATCCGCCAGGCTTGCAGCAATGCTTATGAATGCTGGGGCGTCGAACTTAAGAAGAAGTTCGTATCGGCCGGGCTAGTGGAGGAAGAAGCGCATGAATTGGCCGTGATGATTAATTCCATGGTGGAGGGCGCGGCGATCATGAGTATGACCCAAAAGAGCAGCGAACCACTACGGATTGCCTCCAAGCTGATTCCGCGATTATTTGTGCGTTAGCGGGCGGGTACAGGCTTTTTTTAACCTCATACTTAAAATTTTATATATAGAACGGTCTAATTACGAAAAGAGCCGAACATGCCAAGGCGGAAGAGCCGCGAGCCTTTCGCCTTGTTGATATAGAGACATAAACATAAATTAACCTTGGATAGTATTGGAGGAAAAGTATAATGAATATGGACGCGACAGGCGCGGTTTCATCCGCGCCTACGGAAGGGATCCGAAGGCTTCCGATCACGATTGCGCTGATTATCGGCGCGTTCGTGTCGATTCTGAACGAAACCCTGCTGAATGTAGCCTATACGGATTTAATGAAGGAATTAAGCGTCGGTCCTTCGACGATACAGTGGTTATCCACCGTTTATATGCTGGTGATCGGTATTTTGGTTCCGATTACGGCGTTGTTGATTCAATGGTTTACCACAAGACAGATGTTTTTGTCCGCGATGATTCTGTTCTTGATAGGAACGATGGTCTGCGGGGCCGCTCCTTCGTTCGGCCTCCTGCTCGTCGGCCGGATTATCCAAGCCGTCGGCACGGGACTTCTGCTTCCGGTGATGATGAATACCATTCTGACGATTTATCCCCCGGAAAAAAGAGGAGCCGCCATGGGCACCATCGGTCTCGTCATCATGTTTGGTCCGGCGATCGGACCGACGCTGTCAGGCTTGATTCTTGACGCTTTGAACTGGCGTTGGCTGTTCTTCCTGATTCTGCCGCTGGCCGTATTCTCCATTCTGTTCGCGGCCGTTTATCTGCGGAACGTTTCCGAATTGACCCGCCCTAAAGTGGATATGATTTCGATTTTGCTGTCCACCATCGGCTTCGGCGGGATCGTATATGGCTTTAGCCATGCCGGTGAAGGCGGCGGATGGTCCGATCCGACCGTTTATGTTTGTCTGGTGGCGGGTTTTGTTTCCTTGGGTCTGTTTGTATGGCGCCAGTTGGTTGTCAAGGAACCGACCCTGGACGTCCGGGTCTTCAAATACCCGATGTTTGCGCTGGCGGCCGCGTTGCTGATGGTCATGATGATGACCTTGTTCTCGACGTTGATTTTGCTGCCGATGTACTTGCAGGGAGCGCTTGTATTGGCTCCGTTTGCGGCAGGACTGGCGCTTTTGCCGGGCGGTGTCATCAACGGATTGATGTCGCCGATTGCCGGGCGGCTGTTCGATAAGTTCGGCCCGCGGGCTCTGGTCGTTCCCGGTCTGGTCATCGTGATCGTCACGATCTGGTTTATGCGCGGCCTGACCCCCACGACGCCTGTAGGAAACGTAATAGCGATGCATATCTCGCTGCTGATCGGGATTTCCCTGGTGATGATGCCCGGTCAAACGACGGGACTTAATCAACTGCCGCGCCGGATGTACCCGCACGGAACCGCGATTATGAACACGTTGCAGCAGGTCTCCGGCGCAGTCGGAACGGCGCTGTTTATCAGCATTTATTCCTCGGGGCAAAAGAGCTACCTGAGCACGGTGTCCGACCCGACCGATCCGGCTCAAATTCCGCACGCGATCGTTTCCGGGATTCACAACGCGTTCACCGTCTCGATGTTCGTCGGCGTCATCGCGCTGCTGCTGGGACTTTTCCTGCGCCGCACGCACGCCCCGGTTGAGTATCATCCTGCCGAGCCGCAGCCTAAGCCGCAGCCGCAGCAGTAAAGATAGAAAAAAGGGACTGTCCGCATTTTTGGGGCAGTCTTTTTTTGCGTAGGTCTCCCCGCGGAAAAAGGCGGGCTGCTTGGCATCACAAGGCGGACGAGGTCAATTTACCGGGGAAATCCCCCTTAAATCTGCACTAAGCGGGCTGCGGGCCACTAGCCGTTGCATTAAGCCATTTAAATACGAACAAATATGGTGGAGCCAGCTTTCCTTTGAAAGCCGGATAGGTAAATAAGGGCGTTATGCGGCGCTATTTTGTCGAAACTGGCTCATCAGTAGGGATTAATGGCCTTTTAGGCAATGACGTTGCATCAAACCTTCCTTGATGCTGCCCATTTGGGGCCAATCCGCCGCTTCGGCAAGCAACATGTCGAACTTAGATCGTCGTCTCCCCCTCTAAACTATTCTAACGGTCGCCACAGCCGTTATTTGCCCTGTTTGCACTGAATCCAAATTCTAACGGCCGCCACGGCCCCTATTTCATATAAGTATGGCTGTTTTGGTCGAAATGAAGTAAATAACGGTCCACACGACCGTTAGAATCCCAATACGTGATTCAATCGCAACATAACGGCTCTCACGGCCGTTAGACTTCCTAACTGCAGAACCTTGTTTAAAGGCCTGTACTTTTTTGCGAAGTTCTTTAAAAGCGATTAAGGCATCAAGCTCCGTTGTAATCATGTGTCAGGGTTAAAGCAACGCAAGTGACTTTTAGTAGGAAAAAGCAGGCGAAACCCTGATTTTGGAGCCCGCCACCTCTTTTTTGGTGAAATAACGTGAGTAAATCTGGATATTTCCTTTTGTGCGAGATAAGTGGCGAAATTAGCGGGACGGTTTCCTTCAATCCCACAGCCTCCGTCGCAAATTCCGAAAGATTCGTGGAATGAATCACCCAGGCCTTGACGAGGCTAGGGGATAAGCGGACAATACTAGAGGATTACAATGTAAAGCCGCAAAAACAGAGGAGAGAATACCTACATGAATCAGTTTTTTAAACTCGAACAGCATGGAACCAGCGTCAGAACCGAGCTGGTGGCGGGGATCACCACCTTTCTGGCCATGGCCTACATTCTGGTCGTCAATCCGGCCGTACTGAGTGCGGCCGGGATCCCTTTTGACCAAGTGTTTATGGCCACGGTGATCGCCGCCGTGATCGGGACGCTGTTTATGGCGCTGTTCGCCAACCATCCGATCGCCATCGCTCCGGGCATGGGGCTGAACGCGTATTTTACCAGCGTCGTCGCCTCCACCGGGCTCAATTATCAAACCGTGCTCGGCACGGTGTTTCTCGCCGGGGTGTTGTTCCTGCTGCTGAGTCTGACGAAGCTGCGGGAGGCGCTAATCCGGGCGATTCCCGATTCGCTGAAATTCGGCATTACCGCCGGCATCGGCCTTTTTATCGCTTTTCTCGGACTGAAAATGTCCGGCATCGTCGTCGCCAATCCGGAGAATCTCGTCACCTTTGGCGATCTGCACCGCTCGGTGACGCTGCTGACGATTCTCGGCGTCTTCGTGACGCTGATTCTGATGGCGCGCCGGGTCCCGGGGGCGCTGTTCATCGGGATGGCGGTCACCGCGCTGATCGGCTATTTGACCGGTGAGCTGAAGTTCGCAGCCGTAGTCTCCGCTCCACCGGTTCCGGTCTTCTTTGACATGGACATTCCCGGCGTGTTCAGCCAGGGATTGTATACGACCGTGTTCGCGTTTCTGCTTGTCACGCTGTTCGATACGACCGGTACGCTGATCGGCGTGGCGGAGCAGACGGGCACGATGAAGAACGGGGAGTTCCCGCGCGCGAAGTCCGCGCTGCTCGCCGACGCGACGGCGACAACGGTCGGTTCGATGTTCGGCACCAGTCCGACGACCGCGTTTATCGAGTCGACCACGGGGGTCGCGGCCGGGGGACGCACCGGTCTCACTTCGCTGGTGGTTGCCGTGTTGTTCCTGCTGTCCGTCTTCTTTTCACCGCTCGTCGGCGCGATCTCTTCGCTGCCCGCCATCACCGCCCCGGCGCTGATTATCGTCGGCTGCTTTATGATGGAGGGACTTGCCCGAATTCAGTGGAAGACGTTTGACGAAGCCTTCCCGGCCTTCGCCATCCTGCTGATGATGCCGTTAACCGCAAGCATCGCCACAGGGATCGCGGTCGGCTTCATCACCTATCCCGTCATGAAGCTGGTCAGCGGAAAGGGCCGTGAGGTACATCCGCTGCTTTATGTGTTCGGGCTGATTTTCCTGATCCAGCTCACCTTCTTTCCGGCTCATTGAGCGTCCATAAAAGATAAGATTTTGTCACCCGTTTTAACCGGATTGTGACCCTTTTCCTTCAGGGAAACCATATAATGAAAGTATAAATTTACCGGTGGTGTTTAAATCCTTCCGGGATGGTTATTTATACTTCATAGACGGTTATATCGGATTTCGAAAGGCGGGACGCTGAAATGAAAAAATGGATGAAGCTGTTGATCCCCCTGTTTCTTATCGTAATATTAACTTCGTTTACTACTACGTCCAGCTCTGGCGCAAGCCGGCAGGAAAGCGAACCTGCGGCGGCAGCTCCGGAAACGAGGCAGTTGACGGTTTATATCGAGGCTCTCAATACCCGCGCTGACGGGACCGAATTGACGGTCGACCCGATTGAGTGGTACACCGGGAAGGAAGCCGAGGCGGTGTTCGCCAAGCACGAACCGGACGCCGGTATTGACGGACCCCCGGACGGGTACTATATCGTCAATGAGGATGAGGCCCTGGAACATTTCACGGTAGCCAAGGACGCCAAAGTCCTTATGCAGATTTATGATCGGAGTGGAGACCCCGCGGATGCCGATATCGTGTGGAACGAGCCGGTGAGCTTGAACAAATTCACGAGTCTGTTCCGGGGCGCCCAGGTGCTTGATCCGCAAGTGTTCCCTTATCATTTGAGTATCGAGAATGGTGTGGTCACCCAAATTGTTCAGCAATATGTGCCTTAACAGCAAGGACCGGATGTTGATCCGGTCTTTTTTGTTACCGTATATTAATTTTTTTCAGGAAACAGTACCCTTATAATTCCCAAAGGTGTAATATGAAAGAAAGTGAATCTAGTTCTTTATAACTATTTTTTGGAGAGCGTGGATTAAATGAACAGGTTGCAAGAAATTCACCAGCGGAACGTACTTGTGGTAAAGCTGTTGTGGAGCTTCTATGGCATTGCACTCGCGGTAAATCTGATTGTGGACAAAAGCATAGATGCCATCCATCCCCTGGTAGGTCTGCTGATCGGCTTGATTATGCTGTTGCTTGTGAACAGCCGCCGTGTCCCGGAAATCGTCATGCTGCTGATGATAGCTTCCCTCTACGTGTTTTTTGTGAGTCAGGCCATAAATTCCCCGTACTCGTTCAACTATATTTTTCTCGGACTTGTGCCGCTATTTGTCCTCCTGTACCTGGATCTGAGAGCGGTCTTGCTGTCGGGAGGCTTGTATCTGGTGAGTGCGGCTTATTTGTTCATCCGGTTTCGGGATAAGATGTTTCCGGAAGCCGCCGCCAGTGACGTCATCTATGTCATTATCTTCGGGGCGTTTACCACCGCGTTTTCTTTCTTGTTCACCCGGTATACGAAGTCGCTATGGCTGAAGGCGGAGAAGAATGGGATTCAACTGAACAATATTTTGGAGAACGTCAAAATCGCCACCTGGTCTTTCGACTTAAGCATAGGTGTGATGACACTGTCGGATGGAATCGTTCACATTACCGGTTGGCCGCCGGAGGCGTTTAAAGGGGACTATCATTTGCTGACCGGCTTGGTCTTGCCCGCGGACAAGCCGCGGATCATGCAGGCCCAGAAAGAAATGGTGCTGGATAAACGAAGCGTGAATCTGGAATGCCGGATTTACGATAAAGACGGGGAGTACCGCTGGACGCAAATCCGGGGAACCCCGCTCTTTAATGAACTGGGGCATCTGGAAAGGCTGGAGGGAGTCATCATTGACATCACCGAGCGCAAAAGGCTGGAGGAGCAGGTGGAATACCTGGCCTATCATGATGAGTTGACGGGACTCCCCAACCGGGCACTCTTTCAAATGCGGTTCGATCAATACGTGCATGACGGGATGACTCCGCTGACGATTATGTTTATCGATCTGGATAACTTTAAGGAGGTTAATGACGCTTTCGGCCATACCGCGGGGGATTTATTGCTCAAGGAAACCGCCGGGAGACTGTGCAGCCATATTCGGGATAGTGACACGGTCTGCCGGCTTGGAGGGGATGAGTTCCTGGTCCTGCTCTCGGCCAGTGATCAAAGGCACGCTTCCAAAGTCGCCGAGCGGATTATCGGCAGCTTGTCTGAGCCGTACTACTATCAGGGATATCCGCTGGTGACCACGCCGAGCATCGGCATTTGTGTTTACGATGGAGGCCCGGGCGATCTGGACCGGCTGATTCGCGAAGCGGACGAAGCGATGTATGAAGCAAAACGGGAAGGACGCAATCAGTATTACGTTCATCCGTCATCGCTCGAGGTCACGGTCTGATCCCCCTTGAGAATTGCAGCCAATCCCGGCCGGCCCGCAGCACGTCCTTTAAGCCCGGTTTGCGAATGACGTAATAGGGCAGCAATTCTCCGCCCCATTCCGCCTTGGCCTCGGAGACGGAAGATAGGTTGGCCCCCGTAAAATCAAACCGCTCTACGCCGGCGGCGGCAAGGTCCTCGAATTCATGGAGCTGAACCTGTTGGACGACGCCGTTCGAAAGATGGGCGGTCTTGGTGCCGGCGATCCAGCCGATCGCCGAAGCAGGGTGCAGCAGCAGGGAAATGTTGACACTGACCGGTTCTCCGTCTTTGGAGTAACAAATATAGCAACGAAAGGCATGGTCTCCCATCAAATCGCGAGCGAGCTCCAGGTCCGCTGCGCTGAGCCGATGGCTGAAGCCCTGCCTTTTTTCGGTTTGAATCAGACACTGGTAGGCATGCGACATATTGTCCGATCTTTCGGTTCGATAGCCGGCAGCTTCCGCCTTGCGGATCTTGTTGCGGATCGCCTTGCTGGCGAGGTCCAAGGAATAAGGGACGTTAACGCAATACGTATATTTCACTTCCGCCTTCAGCCCCCGCCACAGAAAAGGACGGACATCGTCCATCTCCGGCGGGAGGTGAAAAAGGACCGGCCCCCGAACCTCCTGCAGCCGATCCATCAGCAAACCGGCAATCTCATGCCACTGCTTGTTGATACGGAAAGGCTTTTGACTGGGAGTAGCCAGAAACACCAACGGGTGGTACGGATTTTGCGGCGGGAGCATGAACCGGCCTCCGGCATTGAAAAAGAACAGACACTCTCCTCGCGCCTCGGACCGCCCGGCCTGCAGCCGCACATGCTCCACCTTGCAGCCCCATTTGCGACGATTGAATTCCCCCCACTGACTTAAAGCTGTATGATCCATCATCCTCTTGCTCTGAAACTCCCTTCTTCCTGAAAAATAGCAAGCCGTTTTCTCCGGTTGAAGCGCAACCAATCCAGGCTTGTACGAGCCAGCTCTTTGAATACCGGAATCCGTACCTGATAGTAGGGCACGAGTTCTCCTCCCCAACCGGATTTCGAGCGGGCGACGGACGGCAGATTGGCTCCCACTAAATCGATGTCCTTCAGACCCGCTGCGGCCAGATCGTCGAACACAACATGCTGGGACAGCTGGACCACGCCATGCGACAAATACTCGGTTTTACTGCCCGCGATCCAGAACAAGGCCCGGCGTCCGTCCAAAATCAGGATAACGCTGGCGGTAACCGGTTCACCGCTTGGACTGTAACAGACATAACAACGAAGACCCGCGTTGCCGAGAAGCCGCTGCGCCAATTGCAAGTCTTCCAGGCTCAGCCGGTGGCTGAAGCCTTTTCGCGTTTCCGTTTCGAGCAGGCAGGCGTACACTTCCTCCATATTTTGGGTCAAACGGCAGCGGTATCCTTCTTGGACCGCCTTTTTAATTCGGTTGCGTATGCCGGGACTGGCCTGGTCCAGGGAATGGGGAAGCCGGATTTGATAGGTATACTTCACGTTGGCCTTAAACCCCCTCCACAAAAATGGGCGGATATCCCGGATGTCCGGCGGGAAGCAGAATGCCGCGCTTCCCCCATGCCGGAGCAATTCCCCGATCATCACCTCGGCGGTTTGATGCCACTGCCGGTTCAAACGGTAGGGTTTGTCCGTCGACGTAGGCTGAAACACGGTCGGATGGAATGGATTGAGCGGAGGGAGGCAGATTTTTCCCCGTTTGTTCAGAAAAAAGAGACTTTCGATATACGCCTCGGAATCCTCGCGTTGAAATCTCATGATTTTCGCTTCACAGCCCCATTTGATCCGGTTGAATTCCGCCCAAGGCTCCAGGCCATGCGATACAGGCTGAAGCTGATCCATAATTCCCCTCCTAAAAATCAAGTTCTAAGATGCCGCAAACATCATCTACTAGTGTTATAGAGCATTTCGAACTGGCTGTTATAGTATATTTTCTCTTTTTCATTGTATGAGTAGTTCTGGAGAAACCCTTGATTTTTTCCGAAGTGGAGGATGGTTGTGCTGAAGAAAGTGTTGTTTTGCGCTACGGTGGTGTCCCACTTGACCCAGTTCCATACGCCTTATATGCGCTGGTTCAAGCAGCGGGGCTGGGAAGTCCATGCGGCGGCATGCGGGGAGGCGCCGGTTCCTTATGTGGATTGTCAATTCCCGCTGTCGATCGAACGTTCCCCGTTCAGGTGGAACAATTTAAAGGCTTATAAGGAGCTGTCCGATTTAATCGGGCGCCACGGCTACAGTGTTGTCCACTGCCACACGCCGATGGGAGGGGTTCTGGCGAGATTGGCGGCAAGGGAAGCGAGGCGGAGCGGAACGAAGGTGATTTATACCGCGCACGGCTTTCATTTTTTTGACGGGGCGCCAGCCGTGAACTGGCTGCTTTATTACCCGGTGGAAAAGCTGCTCTCCCGGTGGACGGATTGCCTGGTCACGATCAACGAGGAGGACTATCACCGGGCCATCCGGCGGAGGTTCAAAGCCAGGTCTATCGTTCACGTCCATGGGGTCGGCGTCGATTTCGGACGATTTAAGCCGGTGGACCGAAGGGGCAAGCAGCAGTTGCGATGGGAGCACCGCATCGGCCAGGACCGTTTTGTCCTGATTTATGCGGCCGAGCTGAGCAAGCGGAAGAATCAGGCTTTTCTGCTGCAAGCGGCGGCCAATCTGAAGAAACGGATCCCGGAGCTTTTGGTGCTGTTGGCCGGCCAGGGGGAACTGGAGGTCCCTTACAAGAAGCAGGCACAGCAATTGGGATTGACCGGGAATGTGGTGTTTTTGGGGCAGCGCAAGGACATGCCCAAGCTTTACGCCCTGGCTGACGTGGCGGTGACCACCAGCAAGCAGGAGGGGCTGCCCGTGAATGTGATGGAGGCCCTAGCCTCGGGACTACCCGTGGTAGCGACCGGGGTCCGGGGCAACCGGGATTTGGTGGATGACGGAATCAACGGGTATTTGGTGAAGCCGGGGGATACGGACGCGTTCGAGCAGCGAATCTGGGAGCTTTATGCGGATGCGAAGCTGCGGAAGAAACTGAACGGCAGAGAAAGGCTGCTCGGCAAGTATTCCGTGGCGCAGGTGCTGGAAGAGATGACATCCGTTTACCGGTCCGCCGGGGTAACCGGCGGCCACGAGGTGACGGAGGAGCCATCCGTTTACGGGGGACGAAAGGAGCTGAAAGGATGAAAACCGTAATGACCATCGTAGGCGCCAGGCCGCAATTCGTGAAGGCGGCGCCGGTGTCGCGGGAGCTTAGGAAGAGATGCCGCGAGGTGCTCGTACATACGGGACAGCATTACGATTACAGCATGGCGGGGGTATTCTTCGAAGAGCTGGAAATTCCGAAGCCGGATTACGACCTCGGCATCGGTTCCTCTTCGCATGGACGGCAGACCGGGGAAATGCTGATTTCACTGGAGGCGTTGATGCTGGAGACCGTCCCGGATGCCGTGTTGGTGTACGGCGATACGAACTCCACGCTGGCGGGGGCGCTTGCGGCAAGCAAGCTGCGGATTCCGCTGTTTCATGTGGAGGCGGGGCTGCGGAGCTATAACCGCGATATGCCCGAGGAGATCAACCGGGTCATGACGGACCACGTCTCCGCCTTGTTGTTCGCACCGACGGCGGCGGCGGTGAGTAACCTTCGGGCCGAGCGGGTGACGGAAGGCGTATACGAGGTGGGCGATGTTATGTATGACGCCGTGCTTTACAACGAACGCCTGGCCGCCGGGAAACACCGGCCCGAGGATTTCGGCGTTTCGGCCGGCGGTTACTATCTGGCCACGATCCACCGTCCCTCCAACACCGACGATCCCGTGCGGCTAAGGGCCATATTGCAAGCGCTGCGCAGCCTGGATTATCCGGTTTTGTTTCCGCTTCATCCCCGGACCGGCAAAATGCTGGAAGCGATGGGGGAGTCCGCCGAGCGACCGTCCGGGGGCAACCTTTTGTTCACCGAACCGTTGTCTTATCTCGAAATGCTGGCGCTGGAACGCCAGGCCAAGGCGATTATAACCGATTCCGGCGGGGTGCAGAAGGAGGCCTATTTCGCCAAAGTTCCCTGTTTTACGCTGCGTCCGGAGACGGAGTGGGTCGAGACGGTCGACTGCGGCTGGAATACGCTGGTGGACCCGCTCACGATGGATTTGGGGCGAATGATAGGAGATTACCGGCCCGGGTCCTATATCGAGAACTTGTATGGCGACGGTACCGCCTCTCTTCAAATTGCCGAGTTGATTCAACAATTTCATCAGTGACTCTTTTATATTGCAAAAGATTGAGAGGAAACCTCTTCTAATTGCCGCATTCCGGAAATATAGATAGTTTGAGGTGAGTGGGAAGTGGAGCTGAATGTTTTGTTGAAAACCGCCAGAAAACACGGGATCGCCGTGCTGATTACGCTGGCGCTATGCGTGGGGGGCGTTTTTTTGGCGAATGAGCTTGTCCGCCCGCAATATGAGGCCGCGGCAAGCTTGGTCGCCACGATTTCCTCATCTGAGTCGGGAACCTATAACGAGTTTTTGGCCAGCCAGATGCTGACCAAAACGTATGAGGACGCGATTCAAAGCCGTTTTGTGGCCAATGAGGCGAAGGCCAAGCTGCAAACGTCGGAATCCGCGTATGAGCTGTTGAAGCGGATCAAGGTGAGGACCGACCCGGGAACGCTGGTGCTGATGCTGTATGCGAGGCACGATAACCCGGAGGATGCCGTCACTATCGCCAACGCGTTTGCCGAATCATTCATCAGCAAGTCGACGGAAATCGTGCAGAGCGCCAATGTGACGGTATTGGATTATGCCAATCTGGAGGATGCGTCTATCCCGGTCAGCCCCAAAAAGCTGTTCAATCTGGCGATCGGCGGCTTCATCGGGATTTTCGCCTCGCTGAGCGTGGCGATGCTGCTGGAGAAACGGGACTCTTCGCGAAGGAAAAGACGGCGTAGGGGAAACCCGGATACAGGAGAACCGGCCCCGGTTTCGGCACCGGATCAGGCAGGGGAGATATCGAACAGAAACGAGGAAGCCGTATGAGAAAACTACCCGAATTCGAATCGGAACGGGAGCGGAAGCAAGCCGGGGAGGTCCGCTTCGCCATTGTGGGCTGCGGGCACATCGCCGGCAGGCATCTCGAAGCGATTCAGCATGCGGAAGGCGCAGCGCTTGCCGCCCTGTGCGACCCGAATCCGGCGCGGGTGTCCGCGCTGGCGGAGCGCTGGAACGTGCCTGCGTACGCGGGGATGGCGGAGATGCTGGAGCGGGAGCCGGACATCGATGTTGTATGCATTTGTACGCCGAGCGGGCTGCATGCCGAGCTGGCAATCGCCGCGGCCCGGGCCGGCAAGCATCTCGTCATCGAGAAGCCGCTCGCGCTCTGCGCGGAGGAAGCCGGGCGCATCGGGGAAGCTGCTGCGGCGGCCGGCGTCAAAGCTACGGTCGTCCATCCGAACCGTTACCGGCCGGCGATCCGCCATTTGAAGGAGGCGCTGGACCGCAAGGCGTTCGGCAAGCTGAGCCATGTGAACGCGACCGTCCGCTGGAACCGCAGTCAGGCTTACTATGATCAGGCGGCGTGGCGGGGGACGGTCGCGATGGACGGCGGCGTCCTGATGAATCAGGGCATTCACAGTCTGGATCTGCTCCTGTGGCTGTTCGGGCCCGTGGCCGAGGTGAGATCTTGGGTGGACACCCGAATCCGCAACATGGAGGCCGAGGATACCGCGATCGCGGCGCTAAAATTCGCGAACGGCACTTTAGGCGTCGTGGAGGCATGTACGACCGTTTACGAGCATAACCTGGAAGAAAGCTTGGCGGTGTTCGGCGAGAACGGATACGTCCTGATCGGCGGGCGGACCGCCAATTGGATCAAGGCATGGAACTGCGTCACGATGGCGGATGCAGAAATCGCCGGGATCATGGCCGAAGTGGAGGCCGACCCCTTTGGCGTGCCGGGGCATGAGCGGATTATCGCCGATATGGCGGAAGCGGTCCGAACGGGGCGGGAGCCGGCCATTACCCTGGAAGAGGGAGCCCGGGCGGTTCGGCTGGCATGGGATATCGTACAGAACGGAAGGTAGATGATGGCCGCTGCAGGGCCGGAGTCAAATTAACGGGAATCCCTCCCGTTAATTTGGTGCCTATGCGGCTGCAAAGGAAAATTAACTGGAAAACCTCCCGTTAATTCTTCTGGAATTGGGTATTTCGGCGGTTAGGGTCGCGAAATAGATGGAGTTATTCCAGCTAAATTGGATCCAAGGGACAAGAGTGGAAAATTAACGGGAGGTTTTCCCGTTAATAGGTGGTTAAGTGTTAGTTCAGCTTGCGCAGAAACTTAAGGGATAAGGGAAACGGAGGACGCAGTAGGAGATGAGCGGGCAAAAAGGAACGAAATCGGAGCACAGCACAACGTTAATGGAGAAACTGCATACCCGGACCGCCGTGATCGGGGTGATCGGGCTCGGCTACGTCGGCTTGCCGTTGGCGGTGGAGAAGGCCAAAGCCGGGTACCGGGTCATCGGCTTTGATGTCCAGGCGCAGAAGGTGGAGATGGTGAACCGCGGCTACAACTATATCGGGGATGTCGTGGATGATGACCTGCGGGAGATGGCGCGGAGCGGTCGGCTCCGGGCGACGGCCGACTACGCATTCCTCGGGGAGGCGGACACGGTGGCCATCTGCGTGCCGACGCCGCTGGACGTCTACCAGCAGCCGGATACCAGCTATGTCGAGAACTCGGCGCGGGAGGTCGCCCGCCACTTGCATCCGGGGATGCTGGTCGTGCTGGAAAGCACTACGTACCCCGGGACGACCGAGGAGTTGATCAAGCCGATTCTGGAATCGACCGGACTGGTGTGCGGGGAGGACTTTTTTTTGGCGTATTCCCCGGAGCGCATCGACCCCGGCAACACTTCGTTCAATACCAGGAACACCCCCAAGGTGGTCGGCGGGGTCACTCCCGCCTGCACGGAAGTCGCGGCGGAACTATATCGGCAGGTGCTGGATGGAGAGGTGCACCTCGTCTCCAGCCCGGCCGTGGCCGAGATGGAGAAAATTTACGAAAATACGTTCCGGCATATCAATATCGCCCTCGCCAACGAGATGGCGATTCTGTGCAACCGCATGGGCCTGAACGTCTGGGAAGTGATCGATGCCGCGAAGACAAAGCCCTACGGGTTCATGGCGTTTTATCCGGGGCCGGGCCTGGGCGGACATTGCATCCCGATCGATCCGTTCTATTTGACGTGGAAAGCCCGGCAGTACAACTATCACACCCGTCTGATCGAACTGGCTGGGGAGATCAACAACGCGATGCCGGAGTTCGTCGTCCACAAGATCGCGGAAATTCTCAATTTAGCCCGCAAGCCTTTGTATGGCTCCACAGTCTATCTGCTTGGCGTGGCGTACAAAAAGGATATCGTCGATTACCGGGAATCGCCGGTGCTGCAGATGATCCGGCTCTTGGAAGAACGGGGAGCCGAGGTGTGGATCAGTGATCCGCATATTCCGTCGTTCCGGTTTCGGGATCGAACGTACGAGTGCATCGAGATCACCGGAGAGGGGCTGGCGGACGCGGATATCACCGTGATCGCGACGGACCATTCCGCGTTTGATTATGAACGGATCGGCCGGCGGAGCCGCTGTCTGCTGGATACGCGCAACGCCATGAGCCGGTTTGCCAAGCCGGAAAACTATTATTTGCTCTAGCAAACGCAAAATATGTTTCATTAACGGAGGGGCAAAGATCATGGAAACCTATTATGCGCATCCCACCGCCGTCGTGGATGAAGGCGCCCGGGTCGGGGAAGGGACACGGGTGTGGCATTTCTGCCATGTTTCGGCGGGAGCGAAAATCGGGGCAGGCTGCAGCCTGGGCCAGAACGTGTATGTCGCTCCGAATGTGTCCATCGGTCAGGGCGTCAAAATTCAGAACAACGTGTCCGTGTACGAGGGGGTCGTATTGGAGGATTACGTATTCTGCGGACCGAGCATGGTCTTCACCAACGTACGCACGCCCCGCTCGGCATTTCCGCGCAACACGGCCGCGGATTACCGGCCGACCGTGGTCAAGCGCGGGGCGTCGATCGGAGCGAACGCGACGGTCGTCTGCGGCGTGACGATCGGCGAATCCGCCTTTGTGGCGGCGGGGGCCGTGGTCAACCGGGACGTTCCCGCTTATGCGATGGTAGCCGGTGTACCCGCCCGGCACCTGGGTTGGGTTTGCGAGTGCGGCCTAACGCTGGCTTTCCGCGATCGCAAGGCGGTATGTGCGGAGTGCGGAAGACAGTATGAACGGAATCAAGAGCTGGTCAGTAAAACGGAGGAAGGGTAGAGGGATGATGATGGAACGAGAAAACAAAGCGGGAGAAGCCAAGGGGAAAATTCCCGTCCTGGATATAGGCTGTGAGATTAGGGAGTTAAAGCCGCAGGTCATGAACGCGATCGAAAAGGTGCTGGACCGCGGCGCCTTTATTATGGGGGAGAACGTCAAGGCGTTCGAGCGGGAGGCGGCGGAGTATCTTGGCGCGGAGCATGCGGTCGCGCTGAACTCGGGAACCGATGCGCTCGTCATCGCCCTGCTGGCGGCGGGGATCGGCGAGGGCGATGAAGTGGTAACCACGCCGTTCACTTTTTTCGCCACGGCGGAGGCGATCAGCCGGGTCGGGGCCGTTCCGGTGTTCGTCGATGTGGAGCCGGACACCTTCAACCTGGACCCGAGCCGTCTGGAGACGGTGCTGACGGCCAAGACGAAAGCGGTGATTCCGGTGCATCTGTTCGGCCACGCCGTCGATATGGACCCGCTGCTGGAAATCGCCGGCCGTTACGATCTTAAGGTGATCGAAGACGTTGCCCAGGGATTCGGCGGCGAATACAAAAACCGGAAGCTCGGGACGCTGGGGGCCGCGGGATGCTATTCCTTTTTTCCGTCCAAAAACCTCGGCGCTTACGGGGACGGCGGCCTGCTGGTGACGAATGATCCCGACCTGGCCGAGCGGGCGGCCATGCTGCGGGCGCACGGATCCCGCAAAAAGTATTATAACGAGCTCATCGGATTCAACTCGCGTCTGGACGAGATCCAAGCGGCGATATTGCGAGTGAAGCTGCCGCGGATCGGGGAATGGAACGAAGGGCGGCGGCAGGCGGCCGAACGGTACAGCGCAACCTTGAGCGGTTTGACGGGAGTCACCCTGCCGGAGGAGAAGGCCTACGCCAAGCATGTGTATCACCAGTATACGCTGAGGATCGCGGACGGAAAGCGGGATGAACTGCGGGCCCGGCTGGAGGCGGAGGGCATCAGTTCGATCGTCTACTACCCTTTGCCCGTGCACAAGCTTCCGGTGTACGCTCCTTCCCTGTGGGATTTGCCCGTGGCGGAAGCGTTGGCCGGCGAAGTGCTGTCCATCCCGATCTGGCCGCAGATTGAAGCAGAAACCCAGCGTTGGATCAGCGAAAAAATAAGGCAGTCGCTGCGCTGATTCCCGGGACCGGTCGCCGATGCTGAATTACCTAAAAAACCTGACGAGGGACCATTTTTTCCGGAACGTCGTTGTCCTCGCCAGCGGGACGATCATCAGCCAAATCCTGATTCTCGCCACCTTGCCCATAATTACGCGTCTTTACAATCCTGCGGAATACGGCGTTTATTCCATGTATACCTCGATCATCTCCATCATGCTCATGCTCGTTTCGTTTTCCTATGAACAGGCCATAACCCTCCCGGAGGAGGATCGGGTCGCCAGCAGCCTGCTGAGCCTGTCCCTGCGCATCTGTGTGGCGGTGAGCCTGCTGGGCGGCGTCGGGGTTTACTTTCTGGCCGGTCCGCTGGCGGCGTGGGCGCACGAGCCCGACATTCGGGAGTATTTCGGCTTTTTTATCCTCAGCCTGTTCTTCGGCGGTTTTTATCAAATCCTGAACGGCTGGTCGATCCGAAAAAAATACTTCCGCCAACTCTCGCGGACCAAGTATACGCAGAGCTTCTCCCTGGTGTCCTCGCAGTTGCTGTTCAGCGGCTTGTTCAAGGGGCCGCTCGGCCTGATTCTCGGCGATGTGGCCGGCCGGCTCGGCGGTCTGGTCCCGCAGTGGCGGATTTGGCGGAAAGACGTGAAGCAAGACGCCCTGCACACGACCTGGAGCGATATCAAAGAGTCGGCTTACCGGTACCGGCGGTTTCCGATGCTGTCCCTGGCCTCCAACATGCTGAACAGCCTGGGCATCTATCTGCCGACGATCCTGCTGGCCGCCTTCTACGGGCCTCACGTCGCCGGATGGTTTGCCTTGGGGCAGCGGATTCTCGGGTCTCCGATGACGTTGATCACGTCTTCCGTCATGAACGTGTACCTGTCCGAATCCTCGCAGTACAGGCTGCATGCCCCCCACAAGCTGTATCCGCTGTTCAAACGGACGGTGCGCAACATTTTCCTGTTCGGTCTGCTGATCGTTCTGGTCATGGTTTTTATCGCCCCGTCCGCCTTTGCTTTCTTGTTCGGGCCGGAATGGGGCAATTCCGGTCAAATCGTCCGTTTGCTGGGCGTCATGTATTTGAGCCAGTTCGTGGCGAACGCCGTCGGAACGACGATCGACGTGATGGAGCGGCAGGACCTTCATTTATACCGGGAGATCGGACGGGTGATCATCGTGCTGGGCGCGCTGCTGCTGGCCCGGTATACCGGGCAGGGCGCTATGACGGCGGTGCTGTGGTTCAGTCTGGCGTCCACGCTGGGGTATATGCTGCATCTTTGGATGTCTTGGACCGCCGTGAAAAAATACCGGAATCTGCCGGCGGACCCGGAGCCCGGAAGCGAAGCCGGGGCGGAGGCCGGATAGGGACAGGGGGGATAACGATGCTGATGCTGCGCTGCCCGCGCTCCCGGCAGCCGGAGCGCGCCTATGCCGCGCGGGTGCTGCTGGAGGAACTGCTGGGCCTGCCCTTCGTTCTGGAATGGGAAGACAGGGACGATGTGGAACTGCGCGTGGCCGGAGCTTCGGCTCATGAGGCAAGACTGCTGCTTGCCGATGTACTGCTCGGGATGACGGAGCGAAAATGGTTGAGATCCGACTCGCTCCCCCGGGAGCCGCTGGCTCGGCTGGACGTGGAGGGCCTCGGAAGCTTGCCCGTAATCTACGGTGAACCCCTCGGGGGAGAGCGGGGGTGGCAACGGGCCGGAGGCGGCCCGGAGGCGGAAGGACAGCTGATCCGGGAGGAAGCGGGAGGCCGCGTGCTCCGCTGCGGGGTGGATTTGTTCGGCAGCAGTTTTTTTATGCTGACGCGCTATGAAGAGCTGGCTATTCCGGACCGTGACTACCATGGCCGCTTCCCGGTCCGGGCTTCCCTCGCTTTCCGCGAAGGCTTCCTCGACATCCCGGTCGTCAACGCATACGCCGAACTGCTGTGGAGCCTGCTGCTTCGCTTATGGCCGGGTTTGGAGGGGCTGCGCCGGCAGCGGCAGGTCCGGAAGGTGGTCAGCCACGATGTGGACCACCCCTTCTTTGCCCACCGGCGCCGCGGCCGGTTCAGCCTGCTCAAGGAGGCGGCCGCCGACGCGGTGAAGCGCCGGGACTTCGAGGCCGCCTGGAAGAAGAGCAGGCTGGTGCCCTGGGCCGCGGGCGGCGGCGACCGGGTCCGGGATATGGACCCGTATAACACGTTCCGCTGGCTGATGGAGCGGAGCGAGCGGGCCGGGGTGCGCAGCAGCTTTTACTTCATTCCGGAGCAGACCGACGCGCGCTATGATGAGGCTTATACGCTGAACGATCCGGAAATCGCCGGACTGCTGCGAACCATTCATGCGCGGGGACATGAGATCGGCCTCCACCCGGGGTACGGAACCTATTTGTCCCCGCCGGCCATCCGCCGGCAGTTTGAGCTGCTGCGGCAGGGGGCGGAAGCGGCCGGCGTGCGGCAGGACGCCTGGGGCGGACGCCAGCATTTCCTGCGCTGGCGGGCCCCCGATACCTGGCAGTCTTGGGAGGAAGCCGGCCTGGACTACGACAGCTCGCTCGGTTATCCCGACTCGCCGGGATTCCGCTGCGGGATCTGCCGGGAATATCCGGTTTTCAACCTGTTAACCCGGCAGATGTTGAAGCTGCGGGAACGTCCTCTGGTCGTGATGGAGCAGACCGTGCGGCATCCGGAGCATGGGGGGGACAGGTCCGAAGCGCGCGCTTTTGAGCAAATCCGCCGTTACTATCGGCAATGTGCCCGCTATGGAGGGGACTTCACCCTCCTGTGGCACAACAGCGAGCTGGTGCATGAAGCCGACCGCCGGCTGTACCGGAAGTGCCTGGATGAACTGAGTTAAGGAACGAATCCGGGTCCCAGGACAGGGGGAGGGCTGGGCGCCAATTAACGGGATTTCTTCCCGTTAATTGGATGTCTGCCCGGCAGTAGTGGGAGATTAGCTGGAAAACCTCCCGCTAATTCATCTGAAATAGGGAGTATCGGCGGTAAGGGTCGCATATTAGATGGAGTTTTTCCAGCTAAATCCGGTCCAAGGGCCCATAGGGATAAATTAACGGGAGGTTTTCCCGTTAATAAGCGGACAGCGATAATAATGGGGGAAGGGGAGGGCGAAGCCAATGAAAATCGCCTATCTGATGCACTGGAATGAAGGGCCGGAGAGCGGGGTGTTTAAAAAAGTAGCCGCCCAAATGGCCGAATGGACCGCGCTTGGCCATGAAGTTCGGCTGTTTTTATTTACCCGGCGCTGGAAGGGTGAGGGGCATGAGGGAGGTGAGGCGATCCTGGCCGATATCCCGCTGGTCACCCAAACCTACGGGAAAGGGCATAACAGGTTTGCCGCTTTCCGGATGCTCCTCACCCGCTTGGAGCAATGGGTCCCGGACGCCGTGTACCACCGGTTTGACCTTTACTACGCCGGACTCCCCCGGTTGCTTCGGCGCTTTCCTTCCATTTTGGAAATCAACACGAACGATTTGGCGGAGATGCGCCTCGGAAGCAAAATCCGCTACCTGTACCACCGGTTGACCCGCGGGCTCGTGTTGCGCAGTGCGGGGGGCTTCGTTTATGTCAGCGGGGAGATCGGAGAGGTGCCCCATTTCAAAAAATACGACCGGCCCAAAGAGGTGATCGGCAACGGTTTTGCGTTGAGCAGCGCCTCTCCGTCGCCTCCGCCTCCTTCGGACCGGGTCCGGCTGATCTTTATCGGCACCCCGGGCCAACCTTGGCATGGCGTGGACGAGATTGCGGCCTTGGCCCGGCTTCGTCCGGATTGGCATTTCGATATGGTGGGGCTTCAGCCGGGGGATGCGGCGGACGGGTCTGCACCGCACAATATGGAGTTTCACGGCAGGCTGGCCCGGATGGATTATGAACCACTGCTGCGGCAGGCGGATGTAGCCATCGGCTCCCTGGCCTTGTACCGGAACCGGATGAATGAGGCCTCTCCCTTGAAAGTCCGGGAGTACCTGGCCTATGGGCTGCCGGTCATTATCGGGTATAAGGATACGGATTTTCCGGAGCCCGTTCCCTTTATTCTGGAATTGGCGAATGAAGCGGGAAGTACGGCGAAGGAGCTGGGGGAAATCGAAAGCTTTGTGCGCAACTGGAAAGGCCGCCGCGTTCCTGCCGGTGAAGTGCTGCATCTGGATACCGCTGTGAAGGAGGCTGCCCGGGTCCGCTTTATGGAGCGGATCGTGAGGAAAGGCGGCGACAAGCCTTGAATCTGCAGCTCATTCTGATCGCGCTCTTGCTGCTTAGCGCAGGGGTGTTCTTGATTCAATGCATTACGCAAGCGGGGATGAAAATCGACGCGGCTTACGTTATCGGGTTTTGTACCTATTTTGATATGTTCGGATTCTTGTACAAAAAGGTATTGCCGGGGAACGCGCTGTTTCTGCTGATTGCCGTTCCGCTCATTCCGGCGCTTCTCGCCTGGTTCGGCAAGAGTCACGCCCCTCGCGCGCTGCTTCGCGATCCCGGAATCGGGTTATGGGGGGCGGTCTTTCTGTTATCGACGGCAAGCGTGGCCTGGGCGCCGGCCGATGCGGGGGGATTGACGAAAATCGCGATCCTGTTCATCCACGCGGCGATCCCGGGGATCTACGCCTACATCCTTTACAGGAGGTACGCGAAATTCTCCTGGACGGTGTTTGCCTTGTTCGGCCTGGCTTTTGCGGCCACGCACCTGGCGCTCGGCGAGTATTCGCCCGAATATCCCGGCCGCTTGTCTCTCCCGGGCAGCAATCCGATCTTCAATGCCCGCATGTCCCTTATCACGATCACCGTTTGCCTGTGGGCGCCGGGAATTCCGCGCCTCCTTCGGTTCGCGGCCATCGCCGCGGCGGCGGCTTCCGCCCTCGCCACGGAGTCCCGCGGACCGGTCGCCGCGTTCGCGATCGCCAATGTGATGATATTCGCTATGCTGCTCTACAGGAAGTACCGACGGGGCGAACTCCGCCACTTGGACCGCTATGCGGCGATCTTGACGGCGCTGCTGGCAGGGACGGGCTTCGCCGCCGTCAATTATTCGGCCGAGCTGGAAGCGTGGATCAGCGGGAGCCGCCTGTCCATTTTTATGAATCTTGGCGAGTTGACGGGGGACGCCAACTTCCTCGGCAGAGTGGATCTGCAGCGGCGGGCGCTGGAGCATTGGACCGAGCAGCCCTTTATAGGGGGCGGAGTGGGCAGCCTCTCGCCGCCGGCCGTCCGCGATCATCCGCACAATGTGGCGCTGGAAATCGCCGGGGAGCAGGGGGTGGCCGGACTATTGGTCTGGTCCTTCGCGTTTCTGTATGCCCTTTGGGCGGCACGCCGCCAGGCGGTGCTGCTGGTTCTTCTCCTGCAGACGATCGGAACCGCGATGATGAGCGGAGACTTCGGCTTTAATTTCGAATACGTCCTGTTTGCGTTTCTCGCCTTGGCGCTGGCCCCGGCCGGAAGAACGGCATCCGTGCCGGACTCGGGGCCGGCAGCCCTGAAGATGACGGCGGACTGGGCGTGTTCGTCGGAGGTGGCCGTGGGAAAGGCTGCCGAATCGGTCCCGGATTTCGCGAACCCGTCCCGGCCCGACTTATGGGCGGAGTGTGGGGACTCACCTTTAATTCCTGAACCAAGGAGATGCTCACGAAAAATGCGAAAAATCATGTTCCTATTAACCGGTCTCAATTATGCCGGCGCCGAAACGCAGGTCGTTCAGCTGTGCAGGGGCTTCCGGGCGCGGGGCTGCCAAATCGAGGTCGTCAGCATGCTTGAGCCCGCGGCTTATTTGGAGGAACTGCATGCGATGGGGATTCCGGTTCATTCGCTCGGCATGAAAAGAGGCGTTCCGGATCTCCGCGCCATCGCTCGGCTGCGCCGGCTTGTCGCGGCCTTCCGGCCGGAGATCGTCCACAGCCATCTGGTGCATGCCAACCTGCTGGCCAGAGTCACCCGCCTGTTTGTGCGGATGCCCCGGCTGATTTGCACGGCGCATAACCGGAACGAAGGTGGGCGGCTGCGGGAGCTCCTGTACCGGCTGACCGACCCGCTGTGCGACCTGACCACCAACGTCAGCCGGGACGCGGTCGACCGCTACATCGAGCGCCGCGTCGTTCCGGCGCGGAAAATCCGCTATGTGCCGAACGGAATCGACACGGCGCAGTTCAGGCAAGCGGCGGGCCGGCATCGCGCCGAACTCCGGGGCAGCCTTCTCCGCGAGCTTGGCGTGGGCGAAGGCGAAGGTGAAGGTGAAGGCGAGGAAGCGTTTCTTTGGCTGGCCGCCGGGCGCCTCGCCCCGGAGAAAGATTACCGCACGATGCTGAACGCCTTCGCCCTCGCCGCTGCCGCCGGAGCGGAGCCGCAAGCGTCCGCTTCCCCGGCGCTGCTCATCGCGGGCATCGGTCCCGAGCGCGCGGAGCTGGAGGCGCTGTGCCGCTCGCTCGGCATAGAGCGGCAGGTGCATTTCCTCGGGATGCGGCGCGACATTCCCGAGCTGATGGCGGCGGCGGACGGCTACGTCATGTCCTCTCTGTGGGAGGGCATGCCGATCGTGCTCCTGGAGGCCGCCGCGAGCGCCCTCCCGATCGTCGCCACGGATGTCGGCGGCAATCGGGAGGTGGTCCGGGACGGCGAGAGCGGCTGGCTCGCCGCCCCGAACGATCCCCGCCAGCTGTGCGAGCGCATGCTGGCGCTGATGGCCCTGACGCCCATCGCCCGCAGGGAGATGGGGGAGCGAGGCCGCCGCTACGTGGAGGAGCATTTCGAGCTGGAGGTCGTCCTCGACAAGTGGACGGACATCTACGAGCAGCGAGGTCATGGCCGCGGCCGCGGCAGGGTTGAACCGCCCACAGCGTCCGCTGTGGAGGAGGCCTGATGGTTTGCAAATTCCTGCAAATCTGCAGGAATTTTTTCTTTCTTCGGCCCGAAAGATGAAATGCCTGCAAAAATACATCAATTTCAACCGCCTGGTCCCGAAACGCTCTGCTGCGCCGGAAAAGGATGCAGATTTGCAGGAATTTGCGGATGGGGCCATCCATTGGCCGAAAAAAGATGCACATTTGCAGGTTTTTGAGCCTCACCCTCACCCCACCCTCACTCACAAACGCAGCATGGCGCCCGGGAGCATGGCGTATTTCACGACATGCTTGCCGCCCCGGCCCGTTATGGGGCTGAGCAGCCCTTTGCGGCAGAGCGACTCAAGATGCCGGACGGCCGTGCGGTGGTTCAGGTTCAACCGGGCCGTCACATCGCGGGGGCGTACGGGCCGGGCGAGGAGGCAGGCTAGCCGGAGAATTTCCCGCTCCGCCACATGTTCAAGCCGGTCCGGCGCTGCCGAATCGGCTTGAAACCGCCCCAGCACCAGCCTGAGTAGAGTCATGCAGAGCTCCGGGCGCTGGGCGACGTCATCATAAGCGAACGAAATGACTTGATACCCCATCGCCGTAAGGAAAGTTTCCCGGTTCAGCTCGTTGCAGTATTTTTGCCGATCCATATCGCGTACGTGCGGTCCAAACCCCTTGATTTCAAAGATCAGTTTAAGCGCCGATGTAATGTAGGCAAAGTCGCAAAAATAAGAGAGCCCCCGCCAATCCAGCACCTCAAACTCCGGGTGCAGCCCCGAAAAATCCCCTTGAACCGGCCACCAGACATTTCGGCAAAATAGCTTCTCGGCCTCCCGGTGGCCGCGTCCCAGGCGGCCTTTGCGTTCTCCCTTTCTTTTTTGCAGGTGTTCTTTGATAAATGCATCATGCGCTTCCTCGAAACGATCCAATCTCTTCATCCTCCTTTGGAAGAACAAAAAAACGTCCCGCTCCATTCGTTAAGAATGAATCGGGACGTGCTTCGTCTTTAAGGCTATTATACCGGCCGTTGTGGCGGCGTGCCAGATAGAAAAAGTTTTTTACTGTTGCTTTTCGTCGGCCGCGGGCTTTCCGTGGAGCAGCTCTTTCGCGAGTTTTTCCCAAGCCGGCGCATCGGGCATCCAGTAATAGAGTTCGTTCTTGACCAGCGGGTCCCACGCTTTGCCGCTATGGCCGGGGAGCTGGTCATACCGGAATTGCTCCTCATTCAGATCTTTGGCGAGCCAGGCCAAGCTGATCAGGTCGCTGTCGCGCAAATTGGTGTCGAGGACGTCCTCGCGGACTTGTTCGATCAACGCGGGAAGATTCTTCAGGTTTTTCGGTTGAATGACGCTGTGGACGATCTCTTTGAGTACCATAGCCTGGTTGGCTTGTCTGCCGGAATCCCCTCCGGGAAGCGACTTGCGCTCCCGGACCAGGTCCAAAGCTTCGGCGCCGCTTAAATGATTGCTCCCTGCGGGCAGGGTCATATGGGCATAGGTCAATTTGACGGGGGCGTCCAGTTGGACATCCAGTCCGCCAAGGGTATCGATAAAATGCTCGAAGCCTTCAAAATCGGTTTTGATGTAGTAATTGATCGTGCAGGAGCAGAGGTTGCTGACGGCCTGAATGGCTGCTTTTGTACCGGAGCGGGTGTTGCCGTGCAGTTCGCCCAGCGCGTGGGCATGGTTGATCTTGGTGTAGCCGATGCCGGAGAGGGGAACGCGGGTGTCGCGCGGGATCGAGACCAGGTTAATGCGCGGCTGTTCGGGATCGACATGCGCCAGCATGATGACATCGGTGCGGGAGGCTTCCCGTTCACGGGCGTCCGTGCCGAGAATCAAAATATTGAACCCCGCCGGCTGTTGTGACCGTATGGACGGGTCTTTTGCCGGCTGGCCGGGACCGTCGGAACCGTCGGAACCGGTAGATCCGTCACTACCGGCAGATCCGTTGCCCCCGGCCCTTGCAGCGGCATCGGCCCCGGCCTTTGCCATAGCGCCCGCCGGTTTGTTCCCGGCGGCATCGGCCGCAGCCGTGTCCGGCGTCGCCAGCACGGGGATCTCCGCCTGGCGGAAATGCCGGGAAGGCTCAAACTTCCCGTACGCATAAAGGCCGGCCCCCAGCAAAAGGAGCAGGAGCGCGGCCCCCCAAAGCATCGCTTTTCTCCGGAATTTCATCCTGGCGGAAATCCTCCTCTATTGATCGCTTTTGTTCCGGCGGTCGTAATAGATCGCGCCGAGCCACTGGCTCGCCGCAAACAGCACAACCAACCCGAGAACGAGCAGAAACCGATGATCTCCCTTTCTTAACAGGAGTTGGAGAAGAAACAGGGCTGCCGCAATTTCGGTCCACATGAGTCCCCGCTTGCGGAGCGCTTTGAAATCGTAGTCGCCCGTTTTCATTTTTCGCAAATTGATCCAGGCCACAACTACCAATATCACCAGAAAAATCAACGAGCCGATGAGGTCTTCTCTCGCAAAGGGGCCCATTCGTGTCAACCTCGCTTTAAGTGGTGTGAGTTACTGCATGTATGCATTGTATCTTATGGCGTAAGGGCCCGCAAACCGGAGCTTGGACAGCGTTAAAGTATCGCCGGACCGAGACCTGCTTCCTTAAAAATGCGAGTAATCATAGGTATGAAATTATTTTTTAAAAAATACCTGCAAAGAAACAAAGGCCAACGTTGTTAATGCTCACCTATTAACGGGAAAATATCCTGTTAAAATGTCCCTCTGGTCCTTTTGATCGGATTTAACTGGAAAAACTCCAACTATTACGTAGCCCGGTCGCCAATACATCCTATTTCATCTGAATTTAGCGGGAGGTTTTCCAACTAATTTACCCCTACTGGCGGGTAGCCACCCAAATAGCGGGAGAAAATCCCGTTGTTCGACGAATTGGACTCCGTTCATATGGAGGGGAACATCCCTTTGTGTAGTTTGTTTTGTCAAGGACTTTTCAGACAGCAGATATTTTAAAAATTAGATACCATCATTTTAAGAAAAGGCGATAGAAGGAATGATAGGAATGGCCATTCGGAAATTTTTCAAATTGGTGGAGATACAGACCAAAGCGGCCAGCATGATCCCGTTTTTGCTGGGAACGGTGTATGCGCTGTTCCGGTTTCAAGAGTTCCGGGCGCTGCATTTCGTGCTGATGCTGCTCTCGCTGCTGAGTTTTGATATGGCGACAACGGCCATGAATAATTATTTCGATTACAAAAAGGCGGCGAAAAAAGACGGCTACGGCTATGAAGTCCACAACGCCATCGTCCGATATAACATGAACCCCGGGGCCGTAGTGGCCGTCATTGTCATTCTGCTGCTCATCGCGACCTTGGCTGGGATCGCCTTGTTTCTCCAAACGGGTCTGCTCGTTTTGCTGCTTGGCGGACTGTCTTTTGCCGTCGGGATTTTGTATTCGTTCGGGCCTATCCCGATTTCCCGGATGCCGCTCGGCGAAATTTTCTCCGGCTTGTTTATGGGGTTCGTCATCATCTTTATTTCGGCTTATATCCACGCGGGTGAAAAGCTGGCTTCCTTGTCGCTTCGAGGCGGCACGGTACTGCTGCAGGTTCATCTCGCGGAGGCGCAGTTGATTTTTCTCGTCTCCATCCCGGCGGTGCTGGGTATCGCGAACATTATGCTGGCGAACAATATCTGCGACCTGGAGGAGGACGTGGAAAACAAGCGGTATACGCTGCCCGTCTACATCGGACGGCCCCACGCGCTGCGGCTGTTCCGGGTTCTTTACTACGCGGCCTACGCCGATCTGATCGTTTTATGGTTCCTGCGGGTGCCTCCGCTGCTTCTGCTTCTGGCTGTACTGACTTTAATTCCGGTATGTAAAAACATCTCCAAGTTCACGGCGAAACCGACCAAGCAGTTTACGTTTGCGCTCTCGGTACAGAATTTCATGCTGACGAATACGGCACGCATCGCCATTTTGGGGCTGGCCGTTTTGTTTACGATCCGGTAAACCGGGCCCGTCTCACGGGTCCCGGTTTTTTTGTAGTACAATGGAGATTAGAGACCAGTCAGTTGCGAAGAGGTTGTAATAAAGGAGATGGCAAAGATGGGGCAACATGAGGACTATGCAATCGGAAAATACGGCGGAAACGGAAGCGGGCAGCCGAGACGTAAAAAGACCGCTTTCGGAATCCTGGGCGGCGGCTGGCGGGCCGAATTTTATTTGCGCATCGCGAAAGCGCTTCCCGACGAGTTTGAAGTCGGCGAAATCTGGGTGAGGGATGAAGCGAAGGCCCGGGACTTGGAGACCCGCTGGGGCGTGAAGGCCACGGCCGATCTTGAAGGCTTTTTGGGCCGCCGCGGCTTCTCCTTCGCTGTGCTTCACGGAATACGGCACCCTCTTACATCGAGCGGCTGGCGGAGCTCGGCATTCCGGTGCTGACGGAGACGCCGCCCGCCGAAAGCCTGGAGGGCCTGCTCCGGCTCTATGACCGGGTCGGGCCGGCGGGCCGGGTGCAGGTGGCCGAGCAGTTCATCCACCAGCCGATGCATGCCGCGCGGCTGGCGGTCGCCCACTCCGGGCTGCTCGGCGGCGTGTCCCATGTCCAGGTGTCCGCCGGACATGGATACCATGGGATCAGCCTCATTCGGCATCTGCTCGGGATCGGCTTCGAAGACGCCGAAATCCGCGGAGAGCAGATCGTGAGCCCGCTGATCAAAGGGCCGAACCGTCATGGCCTGCCGCCGCAAGAACTCCTGACGGATTCCCGTCAGGACCTGGCGCTGCTGCGCTTTGGCGGCCGAACCGCCCTGTACGATTTCACCTATGATCAGTATTTCTCCCGGATTCGGGGCCAGCGGGTTCTCATCCGGGGGCACCGCGGTGAAATCGAGGGGCGTGAGGTCCGTGCTCTCCGCGATTACCGCACGCCTCTGGCCCTGGAACTGCGCCGGATCGACGCCGGGCAGGACGGAGCGTTGGAGGGCTATTTCCACGAGGGTGTCCTTTGCGGTGCGGAATGGGTGTACCGGAATCCGTTCCCGGGGGCGCGCCTAAGCGACGAAGAAATCGCTATGGCCGTTTGTCTGCGGAAAATGGCCGATTATGCCCAAGGCGGCCCTTCCTTCTACAGCCTGGCGGAGGCCTCGCAGGATCAGTACCTGAGCTTGCTTATGGCCGAGGCGATCCAAACGGGCCGTACCGTCGTTTCCGTACGTCAGCCGTGGGCGGCTACATAAGGCTGTGCCGGTGGTGGCCGGTAAAAGGCTTAAAAAAAGCCGGCCTCCCTTATAAAAAGCAGGAAACCGGCATTCCGCGCCGATGATTCGCTATCTGTTATAGTGCCTTTTCTTGGGGGCGATCATCACGCCCGCGCCGATGATAATTAAGGCAATCGCCAATACGGGTTGTCCGAAAATCATCCGGTTGTACAGCGTACCGAACGAAAATACGGCAAAGAAAAGCAAGGACAGCACGGCCAGAATGTTAATCGGGATCAGCAGGTATTTATTCCGGTTGCCGAACCAATAAAATTCAAACAGACCGACGGCGGGGGCGAGGATAAATCCGGGCCATAAATACTGCCAGCTGTCGAAGAGGGTGGCGACTTGGCACACTAAGCCGACCGTAAACAGAATACCTCCCGGGATCAACAACCCGGTGGCTCTCCTGTTCGTCATCGAGAAATACAGCCAGTGGAAGAGCAGCCCCAGCGGAATAATGAACAGGGTGGCCCAAAATGTCCCGAACAGCGTGCCCGTACTGATCGCTTCCTTGCGGAAGAAGAACAGGTAAAAACCGAGCAGGATCAGCACGGGACCGAGCCAGGTGGTTTTTTTACTCATCAAATTCGATCGCTCCTTTAGTCTTGATTCATCTTGTCACAGCATACTACAAAAATAGTAAGTCATCTTCGGTCTCTGGGGAAGTAAAATCCTGGACCTAAGTCCAGTTCATCCCGGCCTGATACCACAAACTATATAACCCTAAAAGGCCGCTATTATGATTTTCTGCGGACGCACACCGCTTTAGGGCGGAATAAAATACCCCTCCCTTTCAAATGCTAGAACCAGGCCAGAGTGCATGGAGGCTTGGTTCCGCAATGAATTGATCTCGGGAGGGCAAAAGCAAATGACGAACAAAGTCGAGAAGTACAACCGGCGGGTGGGCAACGGCAGCAGCAACGCTCAGAACGCCACTACCGGCAACGGGGGAGAAGGGCGGTCCGGAAGGCTGAGCCAGATCAAGAATCATTCCTCGACCAGCGGGGACACGCCGGACGAATTTATATCCGGCCGGGACAGCTATGATCACACTTAATTATCGGCAAAAAGCCGCCTCCTTCGCTTTATGCGGGGAGGCGGCTTCTCTTATCCTCGGCGTTCCGTTATTTTTGCGTACCGTGCTGTTTGGTCGGCAGCTGGCCCGCCGGGTTGCCTTTGGCGCGCTTGCGGTTGCGGTCGTCTTTCTCCTGTTTGTCGTGGACCTTCTCCACGAATTCATGCAAGTTTTCCACGCTGGTTCTCCCCTTTCGCAAGGATCAAAATAAGTGCTTCCCTGCGTTACTATGCCACAAACCAGCGGGTTTCATCCGTTAGCGAGGCCGTGGCCTGGCGTTTGGCGTGACCGGCGCATCAGCGGTCGGAACCGCCAGGCGCAACGCTCGGCTCCGGGGCCGCGTCCGAGTCTTCGCCGTGCCAGAGGCGGCGGAAGCTGTCGCTTGCGGCGAGCAGCTGCGGGGCCGTGCCTTCGGCCTCAATCGTGCCGTCCTTCAGCACGATGATGCGGTCCGCGTGCGAGAGCGCGGCCTTGCGGTGCGACACGACGAGGCAGGTCGCCTCGCCGCGGTCGCGGAAGAGCCGCTCCCACAGCTGCCGTTCGGTTTCGACGTCGAGCGCGCTCGACAGGTCGTCGAACACGTACAGCTGTGCGTCGCGCACGAGCATCCGCGCGGCCGCGGTCCGCTGGACCTGGCCGCCGGAGAGCTTGACGCCGCGCGGCCCGACCATCGTGTCGAGGCCGTCCGCGAGCTGCGCCACGTCGTCTTCCATGACGGCGGCGTGAAGCGCCCGCGGCAGGCTGTCCGCGGCTTCGGGCAGCCCGAGCAGGATGTTGGCGCGCAGCTTGTCGCTGTACAGGCGCGGAATCTGCGCCGTGTAGGCGCTCTGCGGCGGCACGAAGAAGTCGGCCGGCGCCTCCACCGGGCGGCCGTTCCAGCGGATCTCGCCGGATTCCGCCGGCAGGAGGCCGAGCAGCGATCGCAGCAGCGTCGTTTTGCCGGAGCCGATCATACCGGTGATCACGGTGAACGATCCGCGCTCAAGCCGCAGATCGATGCCCTCGATGCCCCGGCCCGTCTCCGGATAGCGGTAGGTGAGTCCGCGGACCTCCAGCACCCGCAGAGGCTCCGCCTGAACCGGTGCCGCCGCGCCGCCGTCTCCGGCGAACTGGCCGCCACTGCCCACGTCGGCCTCATCCTCGACAGGCCGCCGCTTCCCGATCCCGATATAGGCCGGGACGGTCAATATCCGGGCGGAGGCTCCCTGCAGCATGGTTTTCATGCGGCTGAAGCTGATCGCCATCTGTTTGTAAAAGGTCATAAAGTTGCCGACGTTCGAGATCAATTGGGTGACGAAAGTCAAATAATACACGAACAGGGACAAGTCGCCCACCGAGAACGTACCGCTGCGCATTTTGTAGCCGGCGAGAACCAGAATCAGGCCGGTGCCCAGGTTTACGGAATTCGTGAAGACGGAGGACAGCGCCTCGGTCATCAGCTTGTCTTTAACCATCGTCTGCCGCCGTTCGTCGCTGAGCACTTCAAACCGGCGCACGATTCGCGCTTCGGCCCCGGCGACCTGGATCGCCTGGACGTTCGAGAACATCTCGCTGATCGAGCTTGTTACCTTGGCCGTGGCCGCGCGGCTGGCCGCCCGGTATTTCTGGATGCGTGCCGTGGCCGCCTGCGCCGCCGTCACAACCAGAATCAAGGGGACGAACACAAAGAACGTCATCTGCGCGTCAATGGAGATCAAAATATAGCTGGAAACGATGACGAAGCCGACCAGGCCGAGCGTATCGACCGACCAGCTCACCGCTTCCTCGGTCTGATCGACATCATCCCGGAAGTTGCTGATCCCTTCGCCGGGCGAGAAAGGAATGGCCTTGGCGCCGGGCTGCTTCAGCACATGGGCCAGCATGTTCCGGCGCAGTAGAGTGCTGATGCGGAAGCGGAAACTGGCGTCGGTCCACATGCCCGCGGCGATCAGCACCACCCGCGCAAGCGCCGCTCCGACGAGCAGGGCGGCGATTCCCCACACGCCGTAAGGGAAGTCGTAGCTACCTTCGAGATCATCGAAGAAAGCCTTCGTGATCAGACCGGGAAGCAAGGGGGCCATATGAATGACGGTCCAGGCCAACAGATTGGCCAGATAGTAAACCGGTCGATAGGCCAGCAGTCTCCAGAAAAAATGCCGCGTCTTCATACCAACACCTCCTCGAGTCCGACGGCCAGCATCCGGCTGAACCGGGAATTCGGATCGGCGGCCAATTGTTCGCGCGGGCCGTGTTCGAGAATCCGCCCGTGCTCCAGGATCACAATTTCGTCGGCGCGCTGCACCGTCGCCAGCCGATGGGCGATCATAATGCACGTCCGCTCTTCGAGCAGACGGCTGATCGCCGTTTCGATCCGGTGTTCGGTCAGCGGATCCAGCCGGGACGAAGCCTCGTCCAGAATAACCAGCCCCGGATCGCTGAGGAAGACCCTGGCGAAGGCGAGCAGTTGGGCTTCGCCCGCCGAGAGGCTCCCTCCGCCGGAGGAGAGGACCGTGTCCAAACCGTCCGGCAGCGAACGGTACCACTCCTCCAGGCCGATTTCCTTCAGCACGGCGAGAATATCCTCGTCCCGAATCCGCTCGTCGAACAGGGAGAGGTTGTTGCGGACGGTCCCCTCCATAATTTCGATGTTCTGCGTCACCATCGCGACCCCGCTGCGCAGCTCATGCAGCTTGCAGCGGCGGATATCGACGCCCGCCAGCTCGATGCCGCCCTCCTGCGGGTCGTAAAACCGCAGAAGCAGCCGGGCGAGCGTCGACTTGCCGCTGCCGGTGCGCCCGAGCAAGCCGAGGGTTTGACCCGGCTTGAGCGCAAGATTTAGTCCGTGCAGGGTGGGCGCCTCGCCTTCTTCATAAGCGAAGGTCAGGTCACGGAAACGCACGGACAAGGGGCCGGGCGGCAGCGGAGCTCCCGGCCCGTCGGAAATCCGCGGCTTCGTGTCGAGCAGCTCGCGGACGCGGATCAGGCTGGCGTCGGCTTTTTGCAAATCCTCCAGTTGGCTGCGGATTTTCTCGATCGGCTTGGCCAGCAGCTCCGTATAGTAGAAGACCAGATAGATGGAGCCGATCGTCAGCTCGCCGCGCTTCCAGAGCCAGGCGCAGACGACAAAGGCGGCGGCATTGCCGAGCGCGAACACTACGATGGTGGTGCTCCACATCAGGCCGAAGCCGAGAAAAGCCCGAATCCGGACGGGAAGCATGCGCCGCGACAGTTCGTAGAAGCGGTTCATGACATAGCCGGCGGCGCCGTTGGCCCGCGTATCCTCAGTGCCCTCCAGATGCTCGCCGATGAAGCCGTACAGCTCGGCGTTTTGCGCCCGCCATTTTTTCCAGACGGGGACGTTGATCTTGCGGATCCATTGCAGAACAAAGCCCGCTCCGATGACGAACAGGGTCATGACGACGCCGATCCGGATATCTTCCCGGAAGAGCAGGAGAAGAATGCCGAGCATGAGGATCAAGTTGCCGAGTAAATGGATGATAAAGCTCGAAAAAAAGTTCGCGAGCGAGTTCACGTCGCCGTCCACCCGCTCGATCAACGTTCCTGACGTATGTCTCTTGTGAAAAGACATGTCAAGGGAGAGACAATGCCGCACCAGATCGGCCCGCAGCCGGTTGGTCGTCGTCCAGCCCAGGTTCTCGCTGTAGTAGGCGGCCCAGACGGACACGAGCTGCTGCACCAGTGAGAAACCGATGAAGACCACGGCAGCGTAATACAGCGCTTTCAGGCTGCCTTCCCCTTGGGCCGTGTCGATAAAATAGCGGATGATTTGCGGATTCACCAACTGCAGGACGATGGATGCCGTTAGAAGTACGGCAAGGGACCCAAGCAGCTTCCGCTGAGGAAAAACATACTTCCCAAGCATTTCCCGGTAATGGGCAAGGGAGCGCGTCCTTCGCTTCCGGGCTTCGTCAAGATTCTCGTTTTGTTCCGACAAAAGCGGACACTCCTTCCTCTTAATGGGGTTCCCCTATGTATGGCGATATCGAGGCACACGAAGGGCCTTCCTGATTTCTCCAATTCATTGTTCATTGTAATCAAAAACATATGTTCGCACAATAGATTATATAACCCGGTTTCCGGAACCGGGATAAAATTTTCGGGCGAAAACAATTGACAGTCCGAAAAACAGGACGGTATAATTCAATCTAGCTAATTGATAATGAATATCATTATTAATTAAAAGATCGTCTGTTCTGCCGGCAGCTCATCACTTCACCTTCCTCCAGGCCAGAGGAAGCCTAGTAAGGACGAATTCACGATGAAAAGAATATTGGCATCCTTGTTAATCCTACTGTCCGTTGCCTCCCTGTTGATCGGGGCGCAGCGCATATCTCTATCCGAACTGTTTCCATTCGGCGGAGAGGCTTGGGAATTGCTCATGATCAGCCGGATTCCGCGGCTGGTGAGCATTGTGATCGCCGGCGCGAGCATGAGCATCGTCGGTTTGATTATGCAGCAGCTGACCCGGAACAAATTTGTGTCGCCTACGACAGCGGGCACGCTGGATTCCGCCAGCTTCGGCATCATGGTGTCGCTTCTGGTGTTTACCTCCGCGGGACCGCTCGCCAAGATCGCGGTAGCCTTTGTCTTTTCCTTGGCCGGAACTTACATCTTCATGAAGATCCTGGACCGGGTGAGGTACAAGGACACGATTTTTATCCCGCTTGTCGGTTTAATGTTCGGCGGCATTGTCGAGTCCGCCACTACTTTTTTCGCTTATAAATACAACTTGATTCAAAGCATGTCCGCCTGGTTAAACGGGGATTTCTCCATGATCATGCAGGGGCGCTACGAAATGCTTTATATCAGCGTGCCGCTTGTCGCCGTCGCTTATGTCTATGCCAACAAGTTCACGGTCGCGGGGATGGGCGAGGAGTTTTCCGTCAACCTGGGCTTGAATTACAGGCAGGTCGTCAATGTGGGGCTGGTTTTGGCGGCGCTCGTCACTTCGGTCATCGTCCTGACGGTAGGCTCGATCCCTTTTCTCGGACTGATCATCCCGAATCTGGTCACGATGTACCGGGGAGACAATTTGAAAGAAAACCTGCCGCATACGGCTTTGCTGGGCGCGGTCTTCGTGCTCGCCTGCGATATTTTGGGCCGTGTGATCATTTATCCGTATGAAGTGCCGATCGGATTGACGGTCGGTGTGATTGGGAGCGGCATCTTCCTGTATTTGCTGATGAGGAGAAGGACCTATGAGCAATAGAACCAAACTTTGGCTCCTTGCCGGCATCGCCGTTCTGCTGACGGTCGTGTTTATGACGATCGATGCGGGAGGGCACTGGGATTACATTCTCCCGAGGAGGGGAAAGAAGCTGATTGCCATCCTTCTCACCGGAACGGCGATCGCCTTTTCCACGGTGGTGTTTCAGACGATTACGAACAATCGTATTCTGACGCCCAGCATCATCGGTTTGGATTGGCTGTACATGCTGCTGCAAACCTTGATCGTCTTTCTGCTCGGCGGAACGACCCTGACTCTGATGAACCAGAACCTCCGGTTTGTGGGGACCGTCGCGCTGATGGTGGTGTTCTCCCTGCTGCTGTACAGGATGCTTTTTAAGAAAGAGGGCCGCAACATTTATCATCTGCTTTTGATCGGCCTGATCTTCGGCACTTTTTTCAACAGCGTTACGTCGTTTATGCAAAAACTGCTGGATCCCAACGAGTTCATGGTCGTTCAGGACAAAATGTTCGCGAGCTTCAATAATGTGAACTCCGATCTCCTGCTGCTGTCGGCGGTGGGGGTAATCCTTACGGGGATATACTTTGCGGGCTTTACCAAGTATCTCGATGTGCTTGCTCTAGGTAGGGATCATGCGGTGAACCTGGGCATCAGTTACGAATATGTCGTCAAACGCATGCTGATTGTGGTTACGGTGCTCATTTCCATCTCCACCGCATTGGTCGGACCGATTACGTTTCTCGGACTTCTGGTGGCGAATGTCGCTTATCAGTTTCTGAACACCTTCCGCCATAAAACGTTGATCCTCGGCGCGTCCCTGATCAGCTATATCGCCCTTGCGGGCGGTCAGCTGCTGGTTGAACGAGTGTTTACCTTCTCCACTTCGCTCAGCGTAATCATCAACTTTATCGGCGGGGTGTACTTCATCTATCTGCTGCTAAAGGAGAATAAATCGTGGTAAAGGTCAGAGGAGTTTCCAAACAATATGGCGGCAAAAAAGTGATCGACAACGTTTCGCTCGACATCGCCAAAGGCAAAATCACCTCTTTTATCGGGCCGAACGGGGCCGGCAAAAGCACGCTGATGTCGATGATCAGCCGGCTGATCGCCAAGGATGCGGGCGACATTCTGATCGAGGACCGGGAAATCGGGAATTGGAAGAGCAACGACCTGGCGAAGAAAATTTCGATTCTCAAGCAGTCCAACCATATCAACATCCGGCTTACGGTCAAGGACCTGGTCAACTTCGGACGTTTTCCCTATTCCCAGGGCAGGCTGACGAAGGTGGATGAGGCCCATGTCCAGGAGGCGATCCGCTATATGGATCTCGAGCCGATGCAGCATAAATTTCTCGACGAGCTCAGCGGCGGGCAAAAGCAAAGAGCTTTCATCGCCATGGTCATCGCCCAGGACACGGAATATGTGCTGCTGGATGAGCCTCTCAACAATCTCGACATGAAGCATTCGGTGCAGATCATGAAGGTGCTGCGCAGATTGGTCGATGAGCTTGGCAAAACGGTCGTGCTGGTCATTCACGACATCAATTTCGCCTCCTGCTATTCGGACTACATCGTGGCGTTGAAAGACGGCGTCGTCGTCAAAGAGGGCACCACGGAGGAAATTATGGACACCGCGGTGTTGCGCGAGGTTTACGATATGGAGATTCCGGTGCAGGACATCGGGGGCAATAAGATTTGCGTGTATTTTGCTTAAAATAACTATGGAAAATATGGGGGTATTACAGGTGAAAAAAGGGAAAAAAATAGCTTTGATGCTCAGTACGGTTCTGATGATCGCTGTTTTGGCGGCGTGCGGGGCCGGCAAGAACAGCGGCAATGCGGGCGCAAGTTCTACGGGGGCTAAAGCCGGTACGGCCAATACGGCCGGGTCGACGGAAGCGGCTGCGACGGGCGAGGCCGGTGAACTGACGATCAAACATCAGTTGGGTGAAGCTAAAGTGAAGAAGAATCCCGGCAAGGTTGTAGTTTTTGACTACGGCGTGCTGGAAACGCTCGACAAGTTGGGCGTGGAAGTTGCCGCCGTGCCGCAGGCCAGCTTACCGACGCATCTGAAGAAATACGAAGACAGCAAATACACGAACGCGGGAACGTTGTTCGAGCCGGATTTCGAGAAGCTGAACGCACTGGAACCGGACGTGATCTTTATTTCCGGCCGCTCCTCCGAGGCTTATGAAGAGCTGAACAAGATCGCGCCAACGATCTATATGGGCGTGGACACCGCCAATTATATGGCTTCTTTTACGGAGAACGTCAAAACGCTGGGCGAGATTTTCGGCAAGGAGGCTGAGGCGGAGAAGGAGCTTACGGCGCTGAATGACTCGATCAAGGCGCTGCATGATTCGGTATCGGGCAGCGGCAAGAAGGGCCTGGTCATTCTGACGACGGGCGGCAAAGTCAGCGCCTATGGCCCGGGCTCGCGCTTCGGCATCATCCATGACGTCTTCGGCGTTCCGGCGGTCGACGAGAATATCAAGGCGGACACGCACGGGGATTCGATCTCTTTTGAATATGTCGCTGAAAAGAACCCGGACTACTTGTTTGTCGTGGACCGCGATGCGGTCGTTACGGAGGAAGGCAAGCAGGCCGAACCCGCGGCCAAGCTGGTGGAGAACGACCTGGTGAAGAAGACGAACGCGTACAAAGACGGCCACATTGTTTATCTGGACGCGAACTATTGGTATCTGTCCGGCGGCGGCCTGTTGTCCGTTCCGGAAATGCTGAAGGAAGTGCAAGAGGGAATCAAGTAACTTAATTTGGGCTATAAGTGTAACCCGGACCTGTTGGCGGTCCGGGTTTTCTCTTGTTTGGCGGCGTTTGTGGTCGTAGCGGGCAGCCCGGTGGAAATAAGAGCTGTTATTTTAACGTCCGGTTCACCTCATCTTTGAAGCTTCGATTGGTCAGGTATTCCCGCAGGAACAGATCCAGCTTGTGGTTCAGCCAGAGCAGTTCCATCCCATCGGGATCATGGATAAATACGGCAAGCTGAGCTTGATTCCCCAATGCATCCTCGCAGTACAGCGCCTGGTTAAGGATCGTCAGGGTCGAACCGCCTTTTCCGCCCAACGTTTTAAACGGAGAGTCGGGGGATTGGGGGCGGTCGAGCAGGTCGAGCAGGATCCCGGTCGCCTGGGGAGACAGCAGTTCACCACGCCGGATTCGGCAGAGCAGATTCGCATATTCCCGGGCTGTGGATCCGGGGAGCTTGGCGGACCAAATCCGCTGGGCGGCCAGGGGCGACCTGGTCCGGCTAAGTCTCGGTATCCAGGCGGAATCCTGCGAGATTCGCGTAAAAATGTCTTTCGCCAGCTCCGACATTTCCTCATAAGGCAACCTCTTCATCGCCTCCAGGACCTGGCGGTGCGACAGTTCCCGGGTCTCCATCAGATAGCTGTAGACCAGCATGGAAGAAGAAATCGGGTAGATCGGATCATGTTCTTTAAGACCCAGCAGCCCGATGCGCCGATTGACCCGATCAAGCCCCAGCTTTTCCAGCAAAAACTCGGTATTGGCGTTGGAACTGAAACGTATCATGCCTCGGGCCACTTCGAGCAGGGGGACTGTAGGTTCGTCGGGTGATAAGCTCCCCAGGCTCTTCAACCATCCGGGGTGGGCGTTTCCATCCGTACCGGGAATATAAAACCGCTCCAGATTTCTTAAGGGAACCCTTTCCTCCGCTATAATCTTCCCTTCCGCCGCTTGCTCGGCAAATTCGGCCGCAATGACAAGTTTGACTACACTGGCCAGCGGACGCTTGTGATCCGACCCGTAGGACACGGTATGTTCCCCGTTTTCGATCACGTGGATGGAGACGCGCTCGGGATGGTTCGCAATAAACTTCAGAACGTCCTGTTCCGTTTTTTGGTCGTCTTTCTTCTTAATGTACCTGCCCAACCCCATGAAAAGAAGCAGGGCAAGAACAATGAAGACAACGATGAGAACAAAAACAACCAATATAAAGCCTCCTTAATTTTGTTAAATTTATTAATATACGGTGCCGGATTAAGGAAAGATTCAAATTTTAATTTCTTTTATTCCTCATCTAACCTTCATGCAACTGGAACGTAGAGCATGTTAAAATCTATTTTAGAACTTAGATCAAGTCTAAATTCAATAATAAGCATGAAAGGATGATATAGATGAACAACAGATTGACGACAAATCAGGGGGCGCCGGTCGGCGATAACCAAAATTCGCGAACGGCGGGACAGCGCGGGCCGGCCCTGCTGGAGGATTACAATCTGCTGGAGAAGCTGGCGCATTTCGACCGGGAGCGGATTCCCGAGCGGGTCGTGCACGCGCGCGGAGCGGGAGCCCATGGTGTATTTGTGACGGACCACAGCATGTCGCGGTTCACGAAGGCGCATTTTTTGCAGGAAGCCGGGCGGGAGACACCGGTATTCGTCCGGTTTTCCACGGTGATCCACGGCCAAGGTTCGCCGGAAACGGCGCGGGATCCGCGGGGATTTGCGGCGAAATTTTACACGGAGGAAGGGAACTACGATCTGGTCGGGAATCATCTCCCCGTATTCTTTATCCGTGATGCCATCAAGTTTCCGGATATGGTTCATTCCCTGAAGCCTGCGCCGGATACCAATATCCAGGATCCGGCCCGGTACTGGGATTTCATGACGCTGTCGCCGGAATCGACCCATATGATGACCTGGGTTTTCTCCGATAATGGAACGCCGGCGAACTATCGGCAAATGGACGGGTTTGGCGTTCACGCCTTCAAATGGATCAATGCAGAGGGGAATATCACTTACGTTAAATATACCTGGAAATCAAAGCAGGGCGTGGTGAATCTGTCCGCGGACGAAGTGCGCGAGGTCCAAGGCGGCGATTTCAACCATGCGACCCGCGATCTGTACGATCAGATCGATCAAGGGAATTATCCGCAGTGGGAGCTGAACGTCCAATTGATGCCGGTGGAAGATCTGGATCAATGGGGGTTCGATCCGCTCGACCCGACCAAGGTGTGGCCGGAATCCCATTACCCGCTTATTCCGGTGGGGACGATGACGCTGAACCGCAATCCGGGCAACTTCTTCGCTGAAGTAGAGCAGTCGGCCTTCTCGCCGAGCGCCTTGGTGCCGGGCATTGAGCCGTCGGAAGATAAACTGCTGCAAGGACGGCTGTTCTCGTATCCGGATACGCAGCGATACCGCTTGGGGGCCAATTACCTGCAAATTCCGGTGAACTGCCCCTACGCCCCGGTACGCAATCATCAGCGGGACGGCTTGATGAATGTGATGCAGGATCCGTCGCCGGTCAATTACGAGCCGAACAGCTCGGAAGAGAGTCCGAAGGAAGATCCGCGCTACCGCGACAGCGTTAGTCCGGTTAGCGGACAGATCGGCCGGGAGCGGATCGCCAAGACGGATGACTTTACGCAGGCGGGAGAACTGTATCGCAGCTTTACGCCGGAAGAGCAGGCCCATTTGATCCACAACCTCGTCAACGACCTGCGTCAAACGCCGGAACAAACGCAATTGCGGGCGATCTGCAACTTTTTCCGGGCTGATATTCAGTACGGGATGCGCGTAGCTCAAGGTCTGGGCGTTGACATCAGCGGGTTTATGCCGGGTGCGGGAGCGCAGGAGTAATCGACAGAAACACCATAACTATAAAAGACGGAGCCGATGCGGGTTCCGTTTTTTTATGCGCTATGTAATTGATTTCCTTATATCGATTCGGGATAATTGGTTTTAATTGGAGTTCCCCTGAGGAGTAGTGGAAGGAGAAAAAATAAGGCGTAAAAATCACGTAGAAAGGGTTGAGAGAATGGTTGTCGCTAGCGAACCTATCATCACTATGCGGGATTTAAGAATGCGATTTGGCGAGAAATATGTGCTGAACGGGATTGATCTGGATGTGCATCCCGGACAAATTATCGGATACATCGGGCCGAATGGGGCGGGCAAAAGCACCACGGTCAAAATTATGCTGGGGCTGGTCGAAGGGTACGCCGGGGAGGTGCGGATTTTGGGGGCCAGTCCCAGGGACGGCGGTGTGGAGTACAAAAAGCGGATCGGTTACGTGCCGGAGACGGCGGAAATTTATGATACGTTGACGGCCAGGGAATATTTGACGTTTATCGGCGAGCTTTACGGCCTTCCGGGGGAGTTGGCGGAGCGGAAAGCCCGCCGGCTGATGGAACAGTTCGGTTTAAAAGACGTGTTCAATGTTCGCATTGCCACGTTTTCCAAGGGGATGAAGCAGAAGGTGCTTCTAGTCTCCAGTCTTTTGCATAATCCGGATATATTGTTTTTGGACGAGCCTCTCAGCGGGCTGGATGCGAACAGCGTGATGGTGGTGAAGGAAATCCTTGCGCGTTTGGCGGCCCAGGGGAAGACGGTTTTCTATTCCTCGCACATTATGGACGTTGTGGAAAAAATCAGCCACCGGATCATCCTGCTGGACGGCGGGCGCATCGTGGCCGACGGCAGCTTTGAGGAGTTGAAGGGACAAGGCCGGGAAGGGTCGCTGGAGCAGGTCTTTAACCAGTTGACCGGGTTTAATCAGCATCGGGAGATCGCGGATCAATTTGTGGCGATCGTGCAAGAGGTGTAGCCGATGGGTGAGATGAGACTACTAAAATTTCTCGATGGATTCCGCGGTCTGTTCGAGAGGTTTGGCGTGGATTATCCGATGATGCGCCGCATCCTACAGATCAAGCTGACGATGGACGGCCGCAGGGTGCCGACGATTATCGGGAAAACCCGCAAGAAGGCGAATAGGGACGGGCGTAGACTCTATGACGGCCAGGAACCGGAGAAAAATCAGTTCTTCAGCTCACTTTGGCTCTACCTTATTTTTGGGGCGCTAAGCTCGATGTTTGTGGCGTTGGGAGATAACTTTATTTTTCAGATGAGTCTGGTGTTCGGCATTCTCATGTTTATGGTCATGACTTCGCTGATTTCGGATTTTTCCTCCGTGCTCCTGGACATACGGGATCGGCAGATTCTGTTCAGCAAGCCGGTGGCCCGCAGGACGATCGGGATGGCGAAGACGCTGCATATCTTCATCTACATGTTTTGTCTGACCGGGGCTCTTGGCGTTGTTCCTCTCGGAGTGGGACTGTATCGACACGGGATCGGTTTCGCGCTGTTGTTTGTGGCGGAGCTGATATTAATGGATTTGCTGATCGTGGTGTTTACGGCGCTGATTTACCTGGCCGTGTTGAAATTTTTTGACGGGGAGCGGCTGAAGGATCTAATCAACTATGTGCAGATTGGCCTGACCATCGGTCTGGCTCTCGGTAACCAGCTATTGATCCGGGTGTTTGATTTTGTCGATTTGCAGTCCGCCTTCCAGCCTAAGTGGTGGCAGTTTTGGGTTGCCCCGATCTGGTTTGGAGCGCCTTATGAAGTGCTGCTTCACGGTGACGGTAACCGTATGCTTCTGGTTCTTTCGCTGTTGGCCCTGTTCGTGCCCGTGGCGGCGATTTTGATTTACGTTCGGGTGATGCCTTCCCTGGAGAAATATTTGCAAAAGCTGGCCGATCCCGGGAACCGGAAAAAAGAGGGCGCCGGAAAAAGGGTGAAGGCCATCTCCCGTCTGCTCTGCGCAAGTGCGAAGGAGCAGGTATTTTTCCGCTTTGCCTGGACGATGATGGGGAACGAGCGGGAGTTTAAGCTGAAAGTGTATCCTTCTCTCGGTTTTTCGCTCGTTTTTCCATTGATTTTCCTGTTCGCTATGGGCGAAGGCCAGGGCTTTGCCGGATTGCCGGGAACCTCGAAATACTTGTTCATTTACTTTTGCGCTTTGCTGGTCCCTTCGGTTCTGATCATGCTCCGCTACTCGGGAAGTTACAAGGCGGCCTGGATTTACCGGGCTCTTCCACTGGGAGAGGACGTGGTGCCGATCTACCGCGGCACGCTGCTCGCGGCCTTGGTACGGCTGGTTTTGCCTGTCTATGCACTGGAAGCCGCCCTGTTCGCGGTGTTGTTCGGATGGAGAATCATCCCCGATCTTATCGTGGCCGGGCTGGCGATTCTCGTGTACTCGGTGCTATGCTTCGCCTATCTGAGCAAGGCGCTGCCGTTCTCGGAAAGGTTCGAAACAGCGCAGCAGAGCGACGGCCTTCGTACGATTCCGCTCATGCTGCTGCTCGGCGGCCTGGCGCTCGTCCATTATGCGGCAACGCTGCTGAGCTATGGCATCTACCTCTACGCCGCCCTTCTATTGGCGGCCAATTGGCTGCTGTGGCAGCGGGGCTTCGCGATCAAGGAGCGCGGTTAGACGCCGGCATTCCGGAGCGCCGGGCTGGCGGGATTCCCGAGAGCGCCTGAGGGACCGCCGGGACATGCCTTGGCGAAGCCGGGCAAGTCTGGCCCAAAATGACCGTTATTTTGCGGGCCAAACTTATCATGACTGAAACTACCTACGATCGGAGGATGAGAACGATCATGAACCACATGAAAAATACGCAGCAAGCGTTGAGCCGGGAGCGGGAAGGACCGCGAATCCTCCGCGAAAAAAAGACGGTTCAGCACATGATCGCCATTTACTGCAGAAGCCGACACCGCTCGCGGGTACAAGAAGCGTATGAAGTGCAGGCGGCGGAAGGCGTGAGCGCGTCTGCGTCCCCGACATCGGCAAGTGATCCAGCGGTCCCTTCAACCCGGTTATGCCGGGAATGCGAGGACTTGCTGACTTACGCTCTCAAACGTTTGACGCACTGCCGCTTCGGCGAAAACAAAACGACTTGTGCCGCCTGTCCGGTTCACTGCTATGCGCCGGAGCCCCGGGAGGACATCAAGAAGGTGATGCGCTTTGCCGGCCCCCGGATGCTGTGGACCCACCCCGTGCTGACCGTCCGGCATTTACTGGATGGAAGGTCCCGCGTTTAGCGGGTCTTTTTTTTACCCTCTTTTACCCGGACACATATTTTTCACACATCGACATCAATGTAAAAAATACCGTCCCATCAAGGTTTTTTGCAATTTGTTCACCATTGTGACATCTGTCATGTGATTCTTGTCACAAAATTATTACTTTTATCCCGTGTATCCTCACAATTCCGTGATAGAATTCACATTAGTTAAGAATTATTAGAAAGTAGGGAAGAAAAATGTTGGATCCGTTAATGCTTGCACGACTTCAATTTGCGGCGACCACTATTTTTCACTTTTTCTTCGTGCCTCTGTCTATCGGGCTCGTTCTGCTCGTGGCGATTATGGAGACGATGTACGTCGTCAAAGGCAAAGAGGAATACAAGAAGATGGCAAAGTTTTGGGGGAAGCTGTTCCTGATTAACTTTGCCGTCGGCGTGGTCACGGGGATTATTCAGGAATTCCAGTTCGGTATGAACTGGTCGGACTATTCGCGGTTCGTAGGCGATGTGTTCGGAGCTCCTCTGGCGGTGGAAGCCCTGTTCGCGTTCTTCATGGAGTCTACCTTTATCGGTCTTTGGATTTTCGGCTGGGACCGCCTGTCGAAGAAGGTTCATTTGCTTAGTATCTGGCTGGTAGCCCTCGGGACGACGGTATCCGCGTTCTGGATTTTGGCCGCCAACTCTTTTATGCAAAGACCGGTCGGTTTTGAAATCAACAATGGCCGGGCCGAGATGAACGACTTCTTCGCCTTGATCACTAACGGCCAACTGTGGGTCGAGTTCCCTCATACGGTATTGGGGGCCTTCGCCACCGGCGCATTCATGATCACGGGGATCAGCGCTTATAAACTGCTGCGCAAGCAGGATGTTCAATTTTTCAAAAAATCGTTTACCATCGCCGTGATCGTCGGCTTGATCGCTTCCTTTGGCACGGCTATGTTCGGCCATCAGCAGGCGCAATACCTGGTGAAGACCCAGCCGATGAAGATGGCGGCGTCCGAAGGACTTTGGGGCAAGAGCGGGGATCCCGCGCCTTGGACCGTATACGCCCACATTGATCCGGGGAGCGGGAGCAATACGTTTGAAGTTAAAATTCCTTACCTGCTCAGCTTCCTGTCCTACAGTAAGTTCTCCGGTGAAGTGAAAGGGATGCACGAGCTGCAGGCGGAATACGAGCAGACCTATGGTCCCGGCGATTATATTCCTCCGGTAAGAACGACGTTCTGGAGCTTCCGGATTATGATCGCGGCCGGTTGCTTGATGATTCTTCTCGGTATGTACGGGGCATTTCTGGCTTGGCGGAAAAAGCTGGAACAGCCGAACAAATGGTTTTACCGCTTTATGCTGTGGGGTATCTCGCTTCCGTTTATCGCGAATACTTCGGGCTGGATCATGACGGAAATCGGGCGTCAGCCTTGGACGGTGTTCGGTCTGATGCAGACGAAAGACAGTGTCTCGCCGAGCGTAAGCTCGGGGCAACTGCTGTTCTCCCTGATCGCATATTGTGCGATCTATACCGCCCTGGCGATCGTGATGGTTTACCTGTTCGTGAAGACGATCAAAAAGGGCCCGAATGCCGAAAACACGAGCGACGATCATTCGTCCGATCCTTATGCGAAGGAGGGTTACCATGCTGTCTCTTAATGAACTCTGGTTTGTGCTTGTAGCCGTCCTGTTCATCGGTTTCTTCTTCCTGGAGGGGTTCGATTTCGGCATCGGTATGAGCACGCGTTTCCTCGCCAAAAATGATATGGAACGCCGCGTGCTGATCAACTCGATCGGTCCGTTCTGGGACGCCAACGAAGTGTGGCTGCTGACCGCGGGCGGCGCCATGTTCGCGGCCTTCCCGAACTGGTATGCCACGCTATTCAGCGGATACTATACTCCGCTCGTCGTTCTGCTGCTGGCCCTGATTGCACGCGGGGTGGCCTTTGAATTCCGGGGCAAAGTGGCCAACGGAAAGTGGAAAGGCACCTGGGATGTCGCGATTTTCGCGGGCAGCCTGCTGCCGCCATTCCTGCTCGGCGTCGTATTTTCCGGCCTGCTCAAAGGACTGCCGATTGACGCGGACATGGAAATGAAAGCCGGATTGTTCGACATGGTCAATCTGTATACTTTGGTCGGCGGCATTACCGTCGTCGTTCTGTGCCTTGTTCATGGTTTGATGTTCGCTTCGCTGCGTACGACCGGAAGCCTGAGAGAGCGTGCGCGCAAGCTGGCGCAAAAACTGCTGATTCCGCTGGCCGCCTTGTTCGTCATCTTCGCCGTCATGACCTACCTCCAAACGGATGTGTTTAAAGTGCGCGGCGCTATTCTGGCCGCCATGGCCGTCGTTGGCGTCGTTTGCTTCCTGCTGGCGGGCATGTTCATGTCGAAGCAGCGGGACGGCTGGGCGTTCGGGATGACGGGGGCGCTGATCGCGCTGTCCGTCTCCGGCGTATTTGTCGGATTGTTCCCGCGCGTGATGATAAGCTCGATTAATGAGACGTTTTCGCTTACAATTGATAATGCGGCATCCGGTCCATACTCTTTGAAGGTGATGACCATCGTGGCGCTGACGCTGCTGCCGTTCGTACTGGGATATCAGATTTGGAGCTACTTTGTTTTCCATAAACGGGTTCATGAAAAGGAGCATCTGGAGTACTAATGGGTCGCGGACTGATGAAATACAGGGGGATCAAGCCGGTCATGGCGATCATGGCCGGGCTGACCCTGATTCAAAGCATCGCTATCATATTGCAGGCAACCTGGCTGGCGGAGGTCGTCTCCGCCCTGTTTGCCGGCGCCAAGCTGCAGGAACAAGCCGGCGGGGTCGGTTTGTTCCTGCTTGCGTTTTTGGTCCGGCAAGGGTGCGGCTTGCTCATGCAAAAGACGGCCTACCGTTTTGCCGAGCAAACCGGCCAATCACTGCGCAGGCAAGTGCTGGCCAAGTTGTTCGAGATGGGGCCGCGGTTTGCCGGCCGGGAAGGGACGGGGAATTTGGTCACCCTCGTTTTGGAGGGAGTGACGAAGTTCCGAAACTACCTGGAGCTGTTTTTGCCGCGGATGCTGGCTACGGGGATTACGCCGGTGCTGGTGTTGGCCTATGTGTTCACGCTCAACACGACATCGGCGGTCATTCTGATGATCACGATGCCGATCCTGATCGTGTTCATGATTCTGATCGGGCTGGCCGCCCGGAAGCAGACGGAGCGCCAGTGGCAGACTTACCGGACCCTGTCCAACCATTTCGTCGATTCGCTGCGCGGTCTGGAGACGCTGAAGTTTCTGGGGCGCAGCAAAACGCATATCGATTCCATTGAGCGCGTCAGCGATTCCTACCGCTCCGCGACGATGCGGACGCTGCGCGTCGCGTTCCTGTCCTCGTTCGCGCTCGATTTCATCACGATGCTGTCTGTGGCTTCGGTGGCCGTCAGCCTCGGCCTGCCGCTGATCGAGGGACGCATCGGGCTGCTGCCGGCGCTGACCGTGCTGATCCTGGCGCCGGAGTATTTCCTGCCGGTGCGGATGGTCGGCGCCGACTACCATGCGACGCTGGACGGTAAAGAGGCGGGCGAAGCGATGGAGGCGATTGTCGGAGCCGCCGGGGAAGAGGCGGCGAAGGCGTCGCCGGTGCCGGCCGGCGCTGATTTGGCGTGGACCCCGCAGAGTACGCTAGTGCTGCGGGGGATCGGGGTGCGCCACGAGGAAGAGGGGCATCCCTCCCTCGACGGGGTAGATTTGACGTTCAGCGGGATGGGCCGGATCGGCATCATCGGCGAAAGCGGGGCGGGCAAGTCGACGCTGATCGACGTGCTCGGCGGCTTTCTGCGGCCGACCTCGGGCAGCTTCGAGCTGAACGGCTCCAAGCTGGGCGACTTGAGCCCGGAGCGGTGGCGGGAGCAGATTACGTACATCCCGCAAAAGCCATATATTTTCAGCGGTACGCTGGCTGAAAATATCCGCTTTAACAAGCCGGCTGCCGAGCCGGGCGATGTGCTGCGGGCCGCGGAAGCCGCTGGGCTCGGCGCCCTGGTGGCCAGTCTGCCGCGCGGACTGGACGAGCCGATCGGCGGCGGCGGGCGTCCGCTCAGCGGCGGGCAGGAGCAGCGCGTGGCGCTGGCCCGGGCGCTGCTCAGCGAGCGGCCGGTGATTTTGCTCGATGAGCCGACTGCCCATCTCGATATCGAGACGGAGTACGAATTGAAAGAGACGATGCTTCCGTTGTTTGCCGACAAGCTCGTCATTTTGGCTACCCATCGCCTGCACTGGATGCGGGAGATGGACCGGATCATCGTCATGGAGCAGGGGCGGGTGGCCGAAAGCGGCACCCACCAGGAACTCATGGCGCGTCGGGGAGTCTACTACGAAATGGCCAGCTTGCAACAGGAGGGGATCAAAGCATGAAGCGGCAGGAAAACTGGATCAGCCCTTATTTTAAAATGTACAGCGGCCGGTTTGCCCTGTATCTCCTTCTGGGTGTGCTGACGCTTTTGGCGGCGTCCATGCTCATGTTTACCTCCGGATTTTTGATCTCCAAATCGGCTACGATGCCTTACAATATTCTGCTCGTATACGTGCCGATCGTCGGCGTTCGCGCCTTCGGGATCGGCCGCGCGGTGCTCCATTATGTGGAGCGGCTTGTCGGACATGACGCGGTGCTGCGGATCCTTTCCAAAATGCGGGTGCGCTTGTACCGGATCCTCGAACCGCAAGCGCTGTTCATCCGGTCCCGGTATCGGACCGGCGATATACTCGGCGCGTTGGCCGACGATATCGAACAATTGCAGAACGTTTATATCCGCACGGTTTTCCCGAGCCTGATCGCCTTGGTGCTCTATGCTGCCGCTGTGATCGCGTTGGGCGCGTTTGATGTGCGGTTTGCGCTATTGGTCGCCTTGTACATTTTTATTCTGGTCGCGGTGCTGCCTTATATTTCGCTGATGCTGACGCGGAGAATGGATGCCGAACTCAAGCGGGAGCGGAACGGGCTGTATCAAAAGCTGACCGACGCGGTGATGGGGATCGGCGACTGGGTGATCAGCGGAAGATCGGCCGATTTTCTAAGCGAATATGAACGCGATGAGGAGGCTGTGCTGCGCAAGGAGCGGAAGCTGAGAGCCTGGGCGCGCTGGCGGGCCCTCATCGGCCAAATTGTCGTCGGGCTTACGGTCGTGTCGATGATATACTGGTCCGGCGGCCAAGTGGCGGCCGGACAGTTGAACCCGACGCTGATCGCCGCTTTTGTGCTGATCGTGTTCCCACTGGCGGATGCGTTCCTGCCGGTATCCGAGGCCGTCCAGCGTCTGCCGGAATACCGGGAATCGCTGAACCGGCTGGAGCGGATTTCGGGCGGAGGCGCTGGGGAAGGGGCCGCTGCGGCGGTTCCTTCTGCCGCCGAGCTTGACGCGGTGGCCCGGCGCGCGCACGTTAGGCTGGAGGGGACCTCCTTCGCCTACGGCGAGGAAGGGCCGCGCTCCGTGGACGGCGTGATGCTGGATCTCCCGCAGGGCAAGCGGGTCGCCGTCATCGGCCGCAGCGGAGCGGGCAAGTCGACGCTGCTGAAGCTGATCCAGGGGGCCCTGGTCCCGGGGGCCGGGGCCGTCACGATCAATGGGGTGCCGTCCGCTGCGTATGGGGACGGCATCCCCCGCATCATCTCCGTGCTGAACCAGAGCCCGCATTTGTTCGACACGACGGTGGCGAACAATATCCGGCTGGGTCGTCCGGACGCGGAGATGGAGGGCGTTCGCCGAGCCGCGGAGCGGGCGCAGCTCGGCGGGCTGCTTGCCGGTCTCCCGCAGGGGCTGGATACGCCGATGCGGGAGACCGGGCAGCGCTTCTCCGGCGGGGAGCGGCAGCGCGTCGCCTTGGCGCGCGTGCTGCTGCAGGACACGCCGGTGCTGATCCTGGACGAGCCGACGGTCGGGCTCGACCCGCGGACCGAGCGTGAGCTGATGTCGACCATTTTCCGGTCGACGGCAGGCAAAACGCTCATATGGGTCACCCACCATCTCGCTTTTGCGGAAGAGATGGACGAGATTTTGTTTATGGAGGAAGGCCGCGTCCTCATGCGGGGGACCCACGCCGAACTGATGGAGCGAGAGCCGAGGTACCGGAACCTGTATGAGCTCGATCGTCCCCAATGGTGAATTTAGAAGCCCAAAGGATATCGTTTCCTTTGGGCTTTTACGATGATATGCTGCGAATTGGCGCTATGGTGCCAACCTGACGCCGCTGATCCATAATTATTATCGGGAAAAACTCCCGTTAATTATGCCTTAATCGGCTTCAGTGAATCAATTAGCTGGAATTTCTCCAGCTAATTGTTCCCCCGGAGGGGAAAAGAGCTCTATACGCCCAATTTAACTGGAGAAATTCCAGTTAAATCACGGATACAGCGGGTTGGCCGCAAATTAGCGGGAGGAAATCCCGTTAATTTCCGGCAGGCGGCACTCCGCCCGTCCGCGCATCATCTCCGCCGCCCCCGTGCATCATCTCCGCCCCCCGCGCATCATCTCCGCCCCCTGCGCATCATCTCCGCTCCCCGCGCATCATCTCCGCCCCCCGCGCAGCGGTTCCGCTCCCTGCGTTGGCAGCTCCGCCCCCCCGTGCATCATCTCCGCCCCCCGCGAAGCCCGTGCAGCAAATCCGCCCGTCCGGCGCTTCATCCGGCCTGCCGGCGCGGCTCTGCCCGCCCTGGCGATTGCCCCTTGAGCGCACGATCCCGCCGGGCTTTTTTATGTGCGAATCCCGGAAGCTTCCGTTCCGGGCGCTAAGCCTATATAATGAGGATTAAAAACCTGAAGAACCTGACGTTCTTTGTTAGGGGAGGTGCGGAAAACGTGGAACTTAGGCAAATTCAATATTTTATAGAGGTCGCGAAGCTGGAGCACGTCACTGAGGCGTCGTATGCGCTTCATGTTTCGCAGTCGGCGGTGAGCAGGCAGATTTTCAAGCTGGAGGCCGAGCTGGGGGTGGACCTGTTCATTCATGAGGGACGCAAGGTGAAGTTGACCCCCATTGGCCGGTTATTTCTGGGGCACATGGAGCACTTGATGAAGGTGATTGAAAGTGCGCAGCAGGAAATCAGCGAATATTTGGACCCTGAAAGAGGAACGGTGCGGATCGGCTTTCCGAGCAGTATGGCGGCGCAAATGATTCCGAAGGCGGTTTCAAGCTTCCGGGAGCGGTATCCGGCGGTGCATTTTCAGCTGCAGCACGGTTCTTACCGGGAATTGGTGGATTGGGTGGCCAAAGGCGATCTGAATCTGGCGATTATGGGTCCCGTACCCCAGCAGGAAGCGCAAATTAAAGGGACGGTGTTGTTCAGGGAAAAATTTGTCGCGCTGCTCCCGGAGAATCATCCGCTGGCGGAAGAAGACTCCGTCAAGTTGAGCGAACTGAAGGAGGACTTGTTCGTGTTGTTTCCCGAAGGGTTCGTCCTGCGCGACATCGTTGTGAAAGCCTGCGACAATCTTGGATTTCAGCCGAAGGTAGCCTTTGAGGGAGACGATCTGGACGCGATCAAAGGACTCGTTTCCGCAGGACTTGGACTGACCGTTCTTCCGGAAATCGCCCTCAGCGAGCATATTGCCTCCAGTATCGTGATTCTACCTATTACGGAGCCGCAGGTCACCCGGGACGTAGGTGTTATCGTGCCAGCGACGCGGGAGCTGCCGCCCACGGAAAAGCTTTTTTATGATTTTTTACAAGAGATCGCGACCGGGTTTGGGTATCAAAATTGAGCAGCACCGCATACTCCTCTTAAAATCGGACAAACTATGATAAAAATCTCAGATTATAGTCATTAAGTTAAAACTTAATGACTATTTTTGTTGAAAGTATGTTACAATCTATATCGGGTTGTTTACTGATTAAATGTTCAATTTTTCACTAACTCTAGCGAGTTTGGTGGGGGAATTGGGACCCTATTAACCCAAAATTCAAGCACTGTGGCTTAATGTAAAGGAGAATTGGTATGTCGGAAGCGAACACGGAAACAAAATCTGTACAAGAAACGACGGTCACGTCCAGCGACCAGGCTCAACGCGATATCGTTGATCAACTGCTCAAGCCTGAGGTTCAGGAATCCTTGACAGTCCTGGTTCAACAGCTGCCGAAATTAACCGAGCTGGTGAATATTCTGACGAAGTCTTACGATTTTGCCAAAACCGTTGCGACGGATGAAACTTTAAAGAGCGATACGGTGGGTGCGATTTCTGAAATTGCCGGTCCAGTTGTAGGCACGGTTAAAAATATTGCAGCCACCGTCATTGAGGCCAAAGACCGCGCTGATGCAAGTCAGGAAGTCATCGGTCTGTTTGGGCTGCTCAAAATGCTCAAGGATCCGGAAGCGCAAAAGCTGTTCCGTTTCGTGAACGCTTATCTTCAAGTCGCGGGTGAGAAGAGCAGACAACAAAAATAGACGCGCTATCTTTAAGGTTTTACCATCTTAATTTGTCAGAACGGAGGACGGAGAATTACTATGTCTAAACATATTGTCATCCTGGGCGCCGGTTACGGCGGCGTACTGAGCGCTTTGAATATTCGGAAATACATGACCAAAGAACAAGCACGGGTTACGGTTGTCAACCAATATCCGACACATCAAATTATTACCGAGCTGCATCGTCTGGCTGCGGGAAGCATCGCGGAACGCGCGGTGGCGCTGCCTCTCGAGAAACTGTTCAAGGGCAAAGACATCGATCTTCGCATCACCAAGGTCGACAGCTTCTCGGTCGACAACAAGCAAGTCAAATTGCACGACGGTACGGTTTTGACTTATGATGCATTGGTTGTAGGGCTTGGCAGCATCACGGCTTACTTCGGGATTCCGGGGCTGGAGCAGTACAGCATGGTGCTGAAATCGGCCGACGACGCCAACCGCATTCATCGCCATATCGAAGAGAAGCTGGCTGAATACGCGAAATCGAAGAATCCGGCGGACGCTACGATTCTGATCGGCGGCGGCGGTTTGACCGGGGTCGAGCTGGTGGGCGAAATCGCCGACAAGCTGCCTGAGCTGAGCAAGAAATACGGCATTAAACAAGAAGAAGTTCAGTTGATGCTGGTCGAAGCCGGTCCTAAAATTTTGCCGGTACTGCCGGACAACCTGATTGAGCGAGCAACGAATAGTTTGGAGAAGCGCGGCGTCAAATTCCTGACCGGGTTGCCCGTTACGAATGTGGAAGGCAATACGATCGATCTGCAGGATGGGCAAAAAATAGTGGCGAACACGTTCGTATGGACAGGCGGTGTGCAAGGAAATCCGCTGGTCGGCGAGTCGGGCCTTGAGGTCAACCGCGGCCGGGCCACGGTCAACGAATTCCTGCAATCCACGTCGCATAAAGACGTATTCGTCGCTGGCGACAGCGCCGTATACTTCGGTGCGGACGGCCGTCCATACCCGCCAACCGCACAAATCGCTTGGCAAATGGGCGAGCTGATCGGCTATAACCTGTACGCTTACCTGACCGGCGGACATCTGGAAACGTTCAGCCCGGTAAACTCGGGTACACTGGCAAGCCTGGGCCGCAAGGATGCGGTAGCTACGATCGGCGCAAGCAACAGCCAATTGCGCGGATTGCCGGCAACGCTGATGAAGGAAGCGAGCAACATCCGCTACCTGTCTCATATCAAAGCCCTGGACGCTTTGGCATACTAATTCAATAGCCAAACCCCAAAAGAGCCTTCCCTCGTCAGTTAGAGGGGAGGCTCTTTGTGCAGACTTGCCAATAATCCAGCGGGAGGTTTTCCCGTAAATAAAAAGTGTCCGCCAGCCTGATTGGCCGACGGACACCCTGTCTTATTATGATATTAGATGACGCCGTGCGCTACCATCGTGTCGGCTACTTTCAGGAAGCCGGCGATGTTCGAGCCAACCACCAGGTTGCCCGGATGGCCGTATTCTTCAGCCGCGTTTACGCTGTTTCTGTAGATGTTCTTCATGATGTCTTTCAGTTTGGCGTCCACTTCCTCAAAGGACCAGGCGAGTCTTGCGCTGTTTTGCGCCATTTCCAGAGCGGAAACGGCAACCCCGCCGGCATTGGCCGCTTTGGCCGGTCCGAAGTACACGTCATTGCTGAGGTAAACTTCGATCGCTTCCAGGGTGGAAGGCATGTTGGCGCCTTCGGCCACGAATTTTACACCGTTGGCTACCAAAGTTTTGGCCGCTTCTTCGTTAATTTCGTTTTGCGTGGCGCAAGGCAGAGCGATATCGCAAGGAATGCTCCAGATATTTTCGCAGCCTTCATGATATTCGGCCGACGGATGCTCGCTCACATATTCCTTGATCCGTTTTCTTTCCACTTCTTTCAGACGCTTCACGGTATCCAGATTGATGCCGTTCTTGTCGTATACGTATCCGTTCGAATCGCTGCAGGCCACGACTTTGGCGCCGAGCTGCTGCGCCTTCTCGATCGCATAGATCGAAACGTTGCCCGAACCGGAGACGACGACCGTCTTGCCGGCAAAGCTTTCGCCCTTGGTCTTCAGCATTTCGTCCGTGAAGTAAACCAGGCCGTAGCCGGTTGCTTCGGTCCGCGTCAAGCTTCCGCCATAAGTGAGGCCTTTGCCCGTCAGGACGCCGGCTTCGTTGCCGCCGCGGAGGCGTTTGTATTGGCCGAACATAAAGCCGATTTCACGCGCGCCTACCCCGATATCGCCCGCCGGTACGTCGGTGTCCGGACCGATATATTTGGACAGTTCCGTCATGAAGCTCTGCGTGAATTTCATGACTTCATTATCCGATTTGCCCTTCGGATCGAAGTCGGAACCGCCTTTACCGCCGCCGATCGGCTGCCCGGTCAAGGAGTTCTTGAAAATTTGCTCGAAGCCGAGAAATTTGATGATGCTGGCATTCACGGAAGGGTGGAAGCGAAGTCCGCCTTTATAAGGGCCGATGGCGCTGTTAAATTGCACGCGGAAGCCGCGGTTGACCTGCACGTTCCCTTGATCGTCAATCCAAGGAACGCGGAAGGAGATCAGTCTTTCGGGCTCGACGATTCTTTCCAGAATCGCATGGTCCTTATACTTGGGATTCTTCGCAAAAACCGGCACAAGGGAGTCAAGAATTTCCTTTACGGCCTGGTGAAATTCGCTTTCCCCCGGGTTGCGCTTCTTGACGGTTTCATACACTTCATTCACATAGGACTGGGCCACTTGAAGTTCAGGGCTCGATTGTGTTGTAATAGCCAATCTTTTCTCCACCTTTCGTTTTGTCACAATATGGTTTGTTCCATTTTTCACGATTTTTCTAACTCCTATTGTAATATCCATGTAAGATATAAACAAAACTTTATTTAGATGAAGTTGATGACCATTTGAGATGAACTTCACAGTCTATGTCAGCTTTTTCCGGGAATTTAAACGTTCATGAAGGAGAGAACGGCAGGTTTTTACCGTTATTTTTTCTCCTTTATTTATCCGTATGCTTCCCAATGTTCTCATTTATCCTGTTAAAAATGGAAAAAGAAAACCGGCCCCCATTGGCCGGTTTTTGGAGTTTATTTCATATTTATTGATATCCGCGACTTATATTGCGTTCCAATGCGTGATCTGCCCGATCGGCAAGCGAACCGTGCTGTGTGCCGGTTTGGCCGCCTTGCCCACGGCGATCAGCAGAATGGGTTTCAGCGTTTCCGGGAGGTTGAAGGCTTCGGCAAATTTAACGGCGTCGTAGCCGCCCATAGGAATGGTATCATAGCCCTTTGCTTTGGCAACGAGCATAAATTGCATCGAAATAAGGCCCGCGTCAAGCACGTTCACCTGGTGGAGAATCTCGGGTTTCAGTCCGCCATACATGGTTTGCAGCCGTTCCACAAAGGAACTTTTCGTTGGTTCGTCCATGTACCCGGCTTCGACCGCTTTGGAGTAAATCGCATCCGCCTGTTCATAGGATTTCAAGTCTCCAAGCACGGCAACGACCGCCGCGGCGTCGACGACCTGCTGCTGGTTGTTGGCGATAGGCAGCAGCTTTTCCTTCAAGCTTGGGTCGTCGATGACCAGAAAGCGCCAAGGCTGCAGATTGGAAGAGGAAGGGGCGGACGAAGCAAGCTCCAGCATCTCCGTCATTTCTTCTTTGGAAATTTTGACGCTGGGATCGTAAGCTCGAACCGAATGCCGCTCTTTCAATACCGTATAAAAATCATGCAAATTTACGTTCTCTGTAACTCTCATCTCTCCGCATCCTCCTTGATATTTATAATTCAATTTTTAAGGTAAATTTAGTATAAGGTCTAACTGTTAACTTTTCAAGTACAGTTCTGAGGAAAGCTGATAAGTTTTTGGATTTCTCCGCTTGTGATTCTGCGACAGAATCGCTACGCTTAAAGAAACCTATATATCGAGACAAAGGAGGTTATCGATTGGAATTAAATATCGGAATCATTGGGACGGGCTGGTTCAGTAAAGTTCACGGCGACATATTGGCCGGAATGGACGGGGTGCGGGTAGCCGCCATTTTGGGGACAAGCGGGGCGAAGGCGGAAGAGATGGCAAGCCGGTACCCCGGGGCTCGCGGGTATGCCGGCTTGACGGATATGCTGGACCGTGAAAAGCTCGATGCCGTCTATATTTGCGTCCCGCCCATGGCGCACGGAGAGATCGAGTCTGAGCTGATCGGCAGGGGCATTCCGTTTCTGGTGGAGAAGCCGGTCGGCACGAATCTGGATACCCCGTCGGAAATTCTCGGCAAGTTGGAGGACAAGCCGTTAATTCATGCGGTAGGATATCACTTCCGTTACAAAGCGACCATCCAAATGCTCAAAGAGCGTATGGCCGGACAAACGCTCGCCATGGCTTTAGGCACCTGGATGGGGGATATGCCGCAGGTTTCCTGGTGGAGACGACAGGAGGGCTCCGGCGGACAGTTTATTGAGCAAACGACTCATATCGTCGACTTGTTGCGCTATCTGGCCGGTGAAGTGGAAGAAGTGTACGCCACCTATGCCAACCGCGTAGTCCATACCCAATTCGAGCAGGTGGGTGTTCCGGATGTAGGCACCGTCACTTTGAAGCTGCGCAGCGGAGCCATCGCCAACATTTCCAACACCTGCGCGTTACCCGGCGGCGTTGGGGAAGTCGGCTTGAAGCTGTACACCGGGGCGGGAATGTTGGATTGGAATCCCGACCGGCTGAACATCATCGGAACGGGTGAAAAAACTTCTTATACCATTGGAGATAGTCCGTATCTTAAGGAGAATGAAGCCTTTATTCACGCCTTACGGACCGGCGATACCTCCGGGATTCTATCCGACTACGCCGATGCCGTGAAGACCCAGCGCGTGACTTGCGCGGCTCTGGAATCGGCTTCGGCCGGCAAACCGGTTAGAATTGAAGCTTAATACGCAAAAGGGGCGATTCCGCGCACTCGCGTGCTTACGGAATCGCCCCTATTTTTTAGAAGGACAAGTCGTAATTGAGGAAGTAAGGACCGTCCGTTTCCGTTTCGGTCACTTGGCCGCCCAGCAGTTCGGTGATTTGCTTCACCGGACCGACCAACCGCTCCTTAACGATGACCGCCGGTGCCTTCAGGTCGACAGCCTGTCCATTCAGACTGGCGATCGGATCGCCTACGCTGAACACAAGCTCGTTCCCTCCCTTAACAAGGGTCGCTTTTTTGGTGCCGGTATCGTAATCGAACTCCGCTCCGATCCCCTGCGCAAATTCTTTCAGCGGAACCCGCACCTGGTCTTTGGAGGTCGTCGGGACTTGACTGAAGGTGGCTGGCTGCCCGTTCACCGTGAGCGTCAGCGAGAAAATCGGCCCGTTCTCATTGATGACCAAAGTTTTCACCTGCTGCTCCAAGTCCTGATTAATCTGCTCCAGATTGGAGGCGGTAACCTTGTGCGTCCCCGCGGCAATTTCATCGACGATCCGCTGATTGATCGACCCCGAGTGGTGAGACAGGTCTTTATACTTCGTAAGGTCGTAAGTGATCTTGCTGTCGCTTTGGAAATCATGGATGCTGACATTGTCAAAAGCGCTTAACTGCTCGTACATATATATTTTCATTTCCTGTTGATTGGCGAAACGCTGCGGGTTCAGGCTGTACCAAACCTGCTGGCGGATGACGGAGTACGGCGGATAATAGAAAATAAATTCGATTTCGGGATGCGCCTTGACCAAACTGAGAATGTTCTCCTGGAACCGCTGCTTGACGAGGTCAAGCGAAGGTTCGCTTTCTCCGGAAGTCTGCTCGGCGAGCCAGGCCTCCTTCCATTTGGCCATCACCCGCTTCGCTCCATAGTAATTCATGGAGCTCCAGTTGTTCAGCGTCTCCAAATTGCGGTACTGCGGCTTCTTGTCTTTGGGCAGGAACAAGGCGCCAAAGGCATGTTTTACGTTCGAAATGTTAAAGATGTATTTATAGTCATTCAGCAGATTGTCATCATACAGATAGAACGGAAAGGACGCTTCGTCCCTTACCGAATTTTCGCGGAGGGAGAAATAGTCCAGCCCCCAGAGAATTTTTTTGACCTGTCCCGTCCCTACGGCCAAGTCGGCCATCATCCGCTGCTCTTTGGCGGTCGATCCTTCTGTGGAGAGCTTGAGCACGTCGCCGCCCAGCTTTTTGCCAACCTCGGTGGGCAGGAAATTCTCCGTCATGGAACTGCCGATAATGACCATGTTGTAGTCATAATTTTTGGCCAGGCCCGGGTTCTGATATCGCTGCTCTCGCGAAAAAAGAGGCGGATAGGACGCCTTACGATACAATTGCAGAGGATCCACGGCAAAGACAAACGTTCCGACAATGGCCCCAAACAGCAGCACAAAGGCCAGAAACGTAACAATAAAACGCAAGTTCTTCAAGAGGTGATCTCCCTTTCTAAATCACAGAGAATTTATACGTCCAAGCGCGCATTAAAAGGTAAAGTACAGGAATTCGCTAACCTGGTTAAAATAAAGCACTGAAAATACGAACAGAAACGCGATGAACGCGGCATACCGGACATTGGGCCGGAATTTCATTTTCATCTCCATCGAGTTCCGGGCGAACACGGCAACCAGCAGGGCGGCACCGACCAGGGCAACCTGTCCCAGCAGCGACGTGGACACGCCGATATGGCCGAAATTGAACATGCCGCGGAGCACCTTGAGCGCGTCGTCCCAATCCTTGGCGCGGAAGAACACCCAACTGAAGTTGATAAACATAAAGGTAATAAACCAGGCAATCCAATGTGGAAGGACGATGCCGGTTTTTTTCCACAGCCGCTGAATCACCTGCGCGATCCCGTGCAAGAGCCCCCATATAATAAAGGTCCAGCCGGCTCCATGCCAAATCCCGCCGATGACAAAGGTGGCGACCAGGTTGAAGTAGGTGCGGTAATGCCCTTTGCGGTTGCCGCCCAGCGGGATATAAATGTAGTCTTTTAGAAAACGGCTTAGGGTCATATGCCAGCGGCGCCAAAAGTCCTGAATGCTGACCGCTTTATAGGGCGAGTTGAAGTTGATCGGCAGCTTGATATTAAAGAGCAGGGCGATCCCGATCGCCATGTCGGAATAACCGCTGAAGTCGAAATAAAGCTGCATCGTATAGGCCAGCGAAGTCGTCCAGCCTTCCACTAGACTCAGGTTCTGCGACACGTCAAAACCTTGGGTGGCGATAGGCGCCAGCGTGTCGGCGATCACCACTTTTTTGAACAGGCCGATACAGAAGATGAACAACCCCCGGGCGACGTTGCCGGGAATAATGACTTTGCTGCGGGCGCGGTCAAACTGGGGCATCATCTCTTTATGATGCAGAATAGGTCCCGCGATCAGATGCGGGTAGAAGGTCACGAATAGAACATAGTTAACGATGCTGTATTCTTTGGCCGTTCCCCGGTAAGCATCGACCAGATAGGCGATTTGCGTAAAGGTAAAGAAACTGATTCCGAGCGGCAAAGCCAGCCGAAGCAATTCGATCTGCGCGGAGAACAGCGAGTTTACGTTGTCGATCAGGAAGTCGGCATATTTATAATAGCCCAGGAAAAGAACGTCCCCGACGATCGCCAGCGTAAGAAGCAGCTTTCGAGTTCGCATCTGGCGGGCGTGGCTGATGCTTCGTCCCATAATGTAGTTAAAAGCAATCGAAGCGAGAATCAGAGGCAGCGATTTGATGCTCCACCAGGAATAAAAGAACAGAGATGATGCGGCGAGCCAAATTTTGCCCGCAATAGGCGGACAAAAACGGTTCATCAAAAAGTAGACGACAAAGGTAATGGGCCAAAAGGCGAATAGAAATTCATAAGAGTTAAAAAGCAAACTTTAGTACACCTCTTTACTGGAATCAAAATCATACCCAAATAATATGATCATACCCTAGTTGGCCCGATTCGACAATGTGCGAGCGCCAACGGGAGCGATACATATATCTAGACAAAAGGAACCCGCAAAAAGTTCCCTTTTTTTTAAGAAAAAAGTGTGAACTTTGCGGGTTCGTTTATTTTTTGTTCAGCTTGTCTCTAGCCTATTTTTTTACGGTTTTGTTGTAGTTGCCGATTTTCTCCGTAATCGCCTTGGCCGCGTCATCGAGGGCTTGCCGGGTCGTTTTGGAGCCGCCGAGCGCCTCTTCGATCGCACCCTCCACGATTTGGCGGGCCTCCGGGAATACGCCTATGACAGCGCCTTGTGTGGCCTGGCTTGGCTTGCTGGCATGGAGTTGGTCGATGGCCGTTTGGAACTGCGGATACTTGGCGAGATTGTCCTTGACGATCTGCTCGTCGTAAGCTTTTTTCGTAATCGGGAAGTATCCTGTAGAAATATGCCATTTTGCTTGCGTTTGCGGTTCGGCCAAATATTTGATAAACTCCCAGGCCGCTTTTTGCTCGGCTTCCGGCTTGTTGTTCAGAATCCACAGGCTGGCCCCGCCGACCACGACCCCGCCGTCCGCCGCACTGTCCGGCTTCGGAAGAAACGCGGTCCCGACTTCGAACTTGTCGGCTACGCCGTCGACGATGCCTCTGAGGCTGGCCGTGGAGTCCAGCGTCATGCTGACCTGCCCGGCGATGAAGGCCTTCTTCGTGTCGTCCGTTTTCCGGCCGAGGTTGATGGCCGCTTTACTGTCGATCAAACTTTTCCACCAGTCCAGGGTCTTAACCCCGGCATCGCCGTTCACCAGGGATTGCCCGGCCGGAGCCGTCCGCCCGTTGCCGTTATCCACGTACTCGGCCCCTTGGCCTGCGAAGAACTGCTCCATAAACCAGCCGTAGATCGCAAAGGAGGCCGGCGTTCCTTTTTGAGCCAACGCCTCGGCCGCTTTCTTCACTTCCTCGTAAGTGGCGGGAGCTTTGTCCGGATCAAGTCCGGCGGCTTTGAAATGATCCTTATTATAATAGAGAATCGGATTCGACGTATTGAAAGGCATCGAATACTGCTGGCTGTCGAACGTATAGTAGCTGGCGATGTTTTCCTCCAGTTGGCTGACATCGTAGTTTTCTTCATCGATAAATTTCTGAACCGGCGTAATGGCCCCGGAATCGATCATGAAGCGTGAGCCGATCTCGTATACCTGAATCAGGGAGGGACCGGTTTTGGAATCCATAGAGGCTTTCATTTTGTTCAAACTTTCGTCGTAGGTGCCCTGATAGATCGCTTCGACTTCGACCCCATCCTGGGAAGCGTTGAAATCGGCGACCAATTGATCGGCCGCTTTGCCGAGTTCCCCGCCCATGGAATGCCACCAGGTTACTTTCGTCTTGTCGGCGGGCGTCCCCTGCGTCGTCCCTTCCGAACCGCTTTGAGCGCCGCCCTGGTTGCCGGCCGCACCCGCGGTTTCCGCCGTATTCGTGCCGGCACCTCCTCCGCAGGCCGAAACCACCAGGGCCAGCAAAAGTACGGTTACCAGTAAGAATGAACTTTTCAGCTTGGATTGTTTCATTTCGGTTTATTCTCTCCCTTGGATTATGGATTATTGTCGGAATGTATATAAACCGTCCTTGAGCGGACGGGGATTGTAAGGCATACCCTTTATCCTTTGACCGCGCCCGCCGTAAGACCGCGAACAAGCTGCTTTAATCCGATAACTATGAGCAGGAGCGAAGGCAGCAGCACCAAGGCGACTCCCGCCAATACAAGGTTCCAGGCGGTAAATTCTTCGAATTGAAGCATGCTGACTCCGATTTGGACCGTTCGCATCTCCGGTGTGTTGGTGATGAGCAGCGGCCACAGGTACATATTCCATGTGTTCAAAAAGACATAGACGGCAAGCGTAGCCATTCCCGGGCGGGACAGCGGCAGAACGACGGATGCGAAATAGCGAAAGTGACCGCACCCGTCGATTCGGGCGGCTTCAAACAACTCCTTGGGCAGCTGCAGATAAAACTGGCGCAGCAAAAACACGCCGAACGCCGTGGCCAAGAACGGAAACACGAGTCCGGGGTATGTATCCAGCCAGTTCCAGGATCTGATCAGCAAAAAATTGGGAATCATCGTGACCTCCCAGGGGATCATCATCGTGGACAGGAAAACGGCGAACCAGATCGCTTTGCCACGGAACGAGATGAACGCGAAGGCGTAAGCCGCCAGACTGGCGGTCACAAGCTGGCCCAGCATCACGATGGCCGAGATGATAAAGCTGTTCCATATGAAGCGGCCCACCGGAATCAAGTTGAGGACCGTCTCCAGACTCCCCAGGTACAGGCTGGAAGGAAAGAGCTTAGGCGGATATTGGCTGGCTTCCTCCGGCGTCATAAATACGGACAGAAACGTATAAAGCAGCGGATACACAATAAACAGCGACAGAAGTCCGAGCACAAGATAGATCAGGCTGTTGCGCAGCGGGCGGGCAAGTGTCATTGGTAATGCACCTTCTTTTCCACAAAGGTAAATTGGAGAATCGTGAATACCAAAATGATCAGGAACAGAACGATCGCATACGCGCTTCCCGTGCCAAACTGGTAGTTGACGAACGCCTCTTTATAAATGGAGTAGACGAGCACTTCGGTGGACCCCGCCGGGCCTCCTTTGGTCAAAATGTGCATTTGGCCGAAGGCTTGAAAGGCTCCGATGAGCGAGACCACCGTCAGGAAGAAAATGACGGGGGAGAGCAGCGGCAGGATAATGCGTACATAAGTCCGGATCGGCCCGGCTCCGTCCACCTTGGCGCTGTCGTACATGTCTTCGGAAATTCCTTGAAGTCCGCTGAGCAGGACGATGAAGTTAAAGCCTGAATTCATCCAGACCGTCATGATGGAAATGGAGAGAAGCGCCCATTTCGGATCGGTCAGCCACTGGATCGCCGGCATTCCGGCCAAATCGAGAAAGTAGTTGAACATGCCGAGCGTAGGATGAAACAACATCATCCAGATGACGGCGGACGTACTCACCGATAAGGCCAGCGGCAGCGAAAATATAAACTGGAACAACCGCATCCCCTTTAGCCGGGAGTGTGCCAGCGCAGACATGACGAGTCCCAGCAGAATGCCGCCGGGAACGGTCAATAAGGCGAATTTGCCGGTGACCGCCAGGCTGCTCCAGAAGGAGGGCGAAGCCAGAAGCTGCCTGAAGTTGTCCAGTCCCACATAAGCGGCGATTTGGCCGCGGGGGTCGGTCAGGAACAGGCTGAGATAGATGGAGCGGGCCAGGGGGTACAGCAGGAATAATCCGAACAGCCCGATCGACGGGGCCAGGAACAAGTAAGCTGTGGCGGGTTCCTTTATCCGGGAGATCCAGCGTTTTCGCTCGACCGGATAGGCTGGGGCTATGGTTTCAGTTGCGGATGCGGATGTTGCAGCCGGGGAAGTCGTGTTTTGGAAAGAAGTGTCCACGGATATTTCTCCTCCCTTAGAGTAAGATCTCTCTCAGTTTAGAGAAGGGGGGTTATCCGGGCGTCAACGCGAAGTAAATCGATCGTTAAATTACAAGAGAGATCCAAAAATGCAGGAGTCTATTAAAATCGTAAAAATATGCAAATATATCAATCAACTCGTCCATTCCGAATCTAGTGGCCCTTCATAGAATGTAGTAATTCCAGGAAGGAGTTGAAGAAAAAATGGCAGAGCTTTTGGATCATGTCGTTAACGTCCCTACCCCAATCACAAACGGTGCCGCCATTAACGTGCCGCAGACGCCGGCGGGGCAAGGGATTGCCCTTGTACGGGTGACGATTCCGGCGGGCCGTCCGGTGAACAAGGTACAGTTGGACGCTACAGTCGGCTTGCAGGGAATTACGGGAATTCCGAGAGTGCTTTTCCGCATTTTCCGGGATGGCCAAGAGATTTATTATGCGGTTCAAGCGGTTGAAACCGACTTTGAAAATGTGAACCTCACTTCTCTGATTGCCGCTGACGTGAATGTAGCCCCAGGGGTTCATGACTATGTACTGTCCGTAGAAAACCTGGTGGCAGGCACGCAAGCCAGAGTCATCGGCCCGATTGTCTTTACGGCTTTGGCTACGGCTTAAGACGAGCATCGGATTGACGATGGACCGCACCACAGGGGCCGCGCTTTCTAGCGCGGCCCCTGTGGTTTTTGCTTCACCGATGATTTCGACAGCATTTTGGCGAAATAAGGCCGCAAAAATCACTGACGTTGCATTGCATCAAACCTTCCCTGGTGCTGCCCATTGGGGCCTATCCGCCGCTTCGGCAAGCAACGTGGCGAACTCAGGTCCCCGTCTCCACCTCTAAACCATTCTAACGGTCGTCACAGCCGTTATTTGCCCAGTTTACGCTGACTCCAAATTCTAACGGCCGCCACAGCCCCTATTTCATATAAGCATGGCTGGTTTGGTCGAAATGAAGGTAAATAACGGCCCACACGACCGTTAGAATCCCAAAACGCGATTCAATCGCAAAATAACGGCTCTGACGACCGTTAAACTTCCTGCAGGAATTCGCACCATGGCCGAAGGCGCAAAATAAAAAATGACCCCGCCAATAGCGGGGTCCATAAGAGAAATCTATATGCTAAACATTAGGAGGAAACAATAGTTGTACCGTACTTAACGAAGCAATACGGAAATCAGCACCGGGGCAACGCCCAGCGTGAACAGGGCGGCGACAATCATCGAGATGCTGGAGATCGTGCCCGTAAGCGAGCTGAGCTCAAACGCCTTGGAGGTGCCGGTGCCGTGAGCGCTGGTGCCGAACAGTACACCGCGGGCCACCTCGCCTTCGATGCGGAACATTTTTACGACCAGCGGTCCGAGCATCGCGCCGAGCAGACCGGTTATGATCACGAAGACAGCCGTAATGTTCGGTACGCCCCCGATGACCTGGGACACGCTCATCGCGATCGGCGTCGTGACCGAACGGGGGACTAGGCTGCTGATCAGCCGGCTGTCCAGGTGCATCCACTCCGCCAAAATCACCGAGGTGCACATGGCGACGACAGAGCCGGTCAGCACGCTGACGAGAATTTCGACGGCGTGTTTTTTCAAGACGTTATAGTATTTGTACAGGGGAACGGCAAAGGCGATCGTTGCCGGCTGTAACATGGCGCTGAGCCATTTCCCCCCGGCGTGGTAGGTCTCGTAAGGAACATCGACCAAGAGCAGGCCGATCACCAGCACAAGCGGCGTAATCAGCAAGGGCGACAGGTAGACCCGCGGCCGGATGCGGTAAATCTGCTTGGATACGGCATAGACGGCAAGGGTTACGATAAGGCAAATCCAGCCCTGAATCATGATGTCTTATGCTCCTTTCTTTTGGCGATGCGCGCGGCGATTAGCCCCGAACTGACCATAACGGTCACCGTACTGAGAATGACGACGGTCAGAATGCGGAACCCGTCATGCTCCAAAAGCGGAATGTATTTCATCACGCCGACCGCGGCCGGAATGAAGAACAGCAGCAATTCGGCAAGCAGCCAATTGGCCCCCTGCTCGATCCAGACCAGCTTGATCACGCCCGTCTTCAATAAAGCAAACAGAATAATGATGCCCAGTATAGAGCCCGGAATCGGCAAATGAAGCGCCTGCGCAAGGAAGTTCATGGCCAGGGAGAACAAGACGAGAATGGCGATTTGCAGCACAATGCGGCAGATCATTTTTAGATTTCCCATGATACTTACGGCTCCTTTGATGTTGTAAACTTGGTAATGAAATATTACATCAATTGCTTTCATGAGTAAAATGAATATACTGAATAGATAAGATTCGATTTGGTTATGGGAAAAGAGTTAATAAAGGAGTTGTTTGGCGATGGATATTCGGCAAATGCAATGCCTGATCGAGGTGGCCCGCCTCAAAAGCTTTACCAAGGCGGCCGATGCCCTTTATATTACGCAGCCTTCCATCAGCAAAACGATAAAAGGGATGGAAGAGGAACTCGGGGTCGTACTGTTTGACAGGGTCGGAAAAAGAGTCGAGTTGACCGACGCGGGACAGCTGATCGTGGCCCAGGCCCAACAAATCGTCGCCTCCTTTCAAAACTTGACGGCCGAACTGGACGATTTGCGCAATCTGAAAAGGGGCCATATCCGGATCGGCCTGCCGCCCATGGTGGGTTCGAGTTTTTTTCCGCGGGTCATCGGCCAGTTTCATCAACGTTACCCGGAGATCACGATTCAGCTGTTTGAAGACGGAGCGAAAAAAGTCGAGTCCGATGTGGCGGACGGGCTCCTGGAGGTCGGCGTGGTCGTGCTGCCCACGGTGCAGGAGGGGCTGAGCAGCTTCCCGTTCGTGGAGGAGAAGCTGAGGCTCGTTGTGCCGAGAGATCATCACCTCGCGGACAGGAAACGCGTCGAGCTGTTCGAGCTCGCGGAGGAGGGATTCGTCCTGTTCCGCGAAGATTTTACACTGCATGACCGGATCATCGGCGAATGCGGGAAGGCGGGCTTTCAGCCGCGCGTGATTTACGAAAGCTCGCAATGGGATTTGATCAGTGAAATGGTGGGGGTTGGGCTGGGGATTACGCTTTTGCCGGAAACCATCTGCCGTGAAATCGATGAAGAGCGCGTGCGGATCCTATCTTTAATTAACCCGGTGATTCCCTGGAAGTTGGGCATTGTTTGGCGGGAAGACCGGTATTTGTCGTTCGCGACCCGGGAATGGATCCGATTTGCGCAGGAGGTTCTTTCCTCTCCTTCAAGCGGCTCGGGAGAAATTTACAAGGGTAAAAAACCATAAAATGTTCACGTATTGGAGAGACTACCCATGAAGTTTGAACTTTCCACACGGGCTTAGTTTTTATATAATAGCGGAATGTGATTTCAAATCCGGTTAACTAGGGGACAGAGCCTGAATGAGTTTTTTTAGAAGAAAATCAATTACATCCATGCTACAAGAAAAAGAGGCGGCGGGTACCGGAGGATTGAGAAAGGAACTCGGCGCGTTCGATCTTACGATGCTCGGTGTCGGTTGCGTCGTAGGAACGGGGATCTTCGTGCTGACCGGGGTGGCCGCGGCCAAACACGCGGGTCCCGGGTTGGTTCTATCCTTTTTGCTGGCCGGGATTGTCTGCGCTTTTTGCGCACTGTGCTATGCCGAATTCGCTTCGATGGTTCCCGTATCGGGCAGTGCATACACCTACAGCTACGCGACTTTTGGGGAGATCATCGCCTGGGTGCTCGGCTGGGACTTGATTCTGGAATACGGCTTTGCCGCTTCCATGGTCGCCAGCGGCTGGTCCGGCTATTTCCAGGGCCTTCTGGCCGGATTCGGTATGGAGATTCCCAGGGCGCTGAGCAGTGCCTTTAACCCGGGGGCAGGCACGTATGTCGATTTGCCCGCCGTCATTATCGTACTTCTGCTGACATATATCGTATCGCGCGGAGCCAAGGAATCGACGCGGCTTAATTCGATCATGGTGATCCTGAAGGTGGCCGTCATTCTCCTGTTCATCGTTATTGGAGCCTTCTTTGTGAAGCCATCCAACTGGACACCGTTCATGCCGTTCGGCTTCGGAGGCGTCGTGACAGGGGCAGCTACCGCATTTCTGGCATATATCGGCTTCGACGTTGTGGCCACGGCCGCCGAAGAGGTGAGAAATCCGCAAAAAGATTTGCCCAAGGGGATCATTTGGTCGCTGGTCGTTTGTTCTCTGTTGTACATTGCGGTGACGGCCGTTTTGACGGGAATCGTTCCTTATACTTTGCTCGATGTAAAAAATCCGGTCGCCTTTGCCCTCCAGTTCATCCATCAAAACTGGGTGGCCGGCTTTATTTCGCTGGGGGCGATCGTCGGCATCACTACGGTGCTGTTCGTTCTCCTGTTTGGACAGACGCGGCTCTTTTTCGCCATCGGTCGCGATGGCCTGCTTCCGGAGAAACTGTCCCGGCTGAATCCGAAAACCGGGGTGCCTTCGGTGAGCACCTGGGCTACCGGGATCGTTGTCGCCGTGTTTGCGGGAATGATTCCCCTGAACAAGCTGGCGGATCTGGTCAGCATCGGAACATTGTTCGCGTTCGTTTCCGTTTCGATCGGGGTCATTATTCTGCGCAAGACCCGTCCGGACCTGAACCGTTCTTTCAAGGTGCCGCTTGTGCCCTGGATTCCGCTTTTAGCGGCGGCGGCCTGCGGTTACTTGCTTATCAGCCTGCCGGGAATCACCTGGATCGCTTTCCTGGTGTGGATGGCGCTGGGACTGATCGTTTATTTCTCTTACGGGCGCAAGCATAGCCACTTGGCGGACAAGCCGGCAGAATAATGCATATTCCGGAAGAAAAGTGTTGAAATTAAGGCGAGTTACGAACAATCCAAGAAGATGAGGAGAGAACTTTCCTAATGAAAGGATCCTTGATTTTGGGGCTGCTCGCCGCTTTTCTTCTGGGCCCGGTGACCGGAGGGGTCGCATACGGTGCTGGAGCCCCGGCTTTGCCCGACAAACCGGATCAGGCTGTCGCCCTCGCGGCCTCCGCCGATCATCCTTATCACTTCGGCTTCAAAAAAAGCGTCGGCGGACAGCTTCCCTCCATCGACCAAGAGGGGTTTAAAGAGATCGTGGACAAGCACGGGGCGGTCTTTCTCGCAGACACGACCCGCAAAGATCTGTTCCTTACCTTTGATAACGGGTACGAGAACGGTTACACCGCGCCGATTCTGGATACCTTGAAGACGAAAAAGGTGCCGGCGGTCTTCTTTATTACAGGCCATTACGTAAAGGATCAGCCGGAGCTGGTCAGACGTATGGCCGCGGAAGGTCATTTGGTGGGGAATCACTCCTGGAGCCATCCGGACATGACGACGATTTCCGACAGCCAAATCAAGGAAGAATTGGACCGGGTGAAGGAGGCTTCCGCCAAGCTCACGGGGACGGAGCGTATGGCCTATCTCCGGCCGCCGCGGGGAATATTCAGCGACCGGGTGCTGAGGGTCACCAAGGAGCTCGGATATACGAACGTCTTTTGGTCGGTCGCTTATAAAGACTGGGACGTGAACGACCAGAAAGGGGCGCCCTATGCCTACCGGAAGGTCATCGACCAACTGCATCCCGGGGCGGTGATCCTGCTGCACTCGGTATCCAAGGATAACGCCGCCGCGTTGGGCGCGATCATCGACGAGGCCCGACGCCAGGGCTATGAGTTCCGCAGCCTGGATGAGCTGATGCGGAGCCGGTCGGAGAAACAACCCTCCGCGGGCCCCGGACAACCGACAAACTGAATCATGGACCGCTTGAGCCGGATGACCGTTGAATCCGCGCCAGGCGGTCTTTTTTTGTGGGAAAATCCGGTTTCTTGACATTGGTTTGAACGGCTCCTATAATTAGGTTTGCTAATAAATATTGTACCTAATTATTAAATTGTATAAATAATAGGAGGGATCGAGTGAATATGGGCGATGAACCGGGAGCCCAGCGGTTAATGGAGGCGATAGCCCGATTCCGAAGGGCGGACTGGCACAAGAAGGTGCTGGAAGGCTATAAGCCTAGCGAGCTCCGCGTCCTGTCCATGATTGAAAAAGGGGGCTTGGAAGACGCGCGGGGCGTCACCATTTCGGCGATCAGCGAGATGATGCGGGTCAGTGCCCCCACCGTAACTCCGCTCGTCCGCAGTTTGGAGTCCATGGGCCTGGTCGTCCGTTTGCATGACGAGGAGGACCGGCGGGTTGTCCGGGTCAGACTGACGGAGAAGGGGGAGCGGATCCGCGAGGAGAGCCGGGAAGTTTATACCCGTCATTTCAAGGAGCTGCACGATTATTTAGGCGAAACGCGGAGCGATCAACTGGCCGATTTGCTTGAACTCGTATATCGCTTTTTGGAACAGAAGCATGAGCGGGATCGCCGTACGGAACAAAACGAAATATAAAGAAAAAGTGGAGATGATGGAGAATGATCAAACTTTTCCGGCATTTGAAACCATACTGGCTGCTGGTGGGGGCGGTTTTGGTCCTCGTATTTTTTCAAACGCTCTCCGAGCTGTACCTCCCGACGCTGATGTCCGATATTGTGGACACCGGGGTCGTCAAGGGCGACACGCCGTACATTTGGCGGGTTGGACTTTTCATGCTGCTGGTGGCGCTCGGGGGAATGGCCTGCTCGATCGCGGCCAGCTACTATTCGTCCAAAGCGGCTTCCGGGTTCGGCATGAGCCTGCGGGCCAAGGTGTTCGGCCATGTGACCAATTTTTCGCTGGAGGAGTTCGATAAGCTGGGAACAGCCTCGCTGATTACCAGGACGACGAACGACATCACCCAGGTTCAGCAGGTGCTGATTATGATGCTGCGGATGATGGTCATGGCGCCGATGATGTGCATTGGCGGGATCATTATGGCCGTATCCAAGGATGCGAAGCTGTCGCTCATCTTCGTCGTTATTATGCCCGTGCTTGCGGGCGCCATCTTCCTGATTGCCGGCAAAGGGATCCCGCTGTTCAAGGCGATCCAGAAAAAGATCGACCGCCTCAACCTGGTCATGCGCGAAGCGCTCACCGGAATTCGGGTCATCCGGTCCTTCAACCGGATCCCGCACGAGCAGAAACGGTTTGCCGCGGCGAACGCCGATTTGACGGAAACGTCGATCAAGGTCAACAAGATCATGGCGTTCATGATGCCGGTGATGATGCTGGTGTTGAACGTGTCTTCCGTAGCGATCATCTGGTTCGGCGGGTTAAGAATCAATGGGGACCATATGCAGGTCGGCGACCTCATCGCCTTTTTGCAGTATGCCATGCAAATCATGTTCTCGCTGATCATGGTTTCCATGATGTTCGTCATGGTGCCCCGAGCTTCGGCCTCGGCGGTACGGATCAATGAAGTGCTGGAAATGGCGCCGGTCATCAAGGACACGGGGGTAACGAAAACGCCGGAGTCCCGCAAAGGCTATGTGGAATTCCGCGATGTGACCTTCAGTTACCCGGGGGCTGAGGAGCCGGCGGTACAGCAAATTTCCTTTAGCGCCAGCCCGGGAGAGGTCACGGCGATCATCGGCGGAACGGGCTCGGGCAAATCGACGCTCATCAGCCTGATCCCGCGGTTCTACGACGTGAAGAGCGGCCAGGTGCTGGTCGATGGCGTAGACGTCAGAGAGATGCCGCAGGCGGATCTCCGGGCCAAGATCGGATTTGTGCCGCAGAAGGCCGTTCTGTTTACGGGGACGATTCGGGAAAATATCCGCTACGGCAAGGAGGACGCCACGGACGAGGAATTGCGGCATGCGGCGGAAATCGCCCAGGCGGCCGATTTTATCGGTGAAATGGAGAACGGATATGATTCCGTTATCGCCCAGGGTGGCACGAATGTTTCGGGCGGCCAGAAGCAGCGTCTGTCCATCGCCCGCGCGCTGGTGCGGGGCGCTGAAATTTACATTTTTGACGACAGCTTCTCGGCGCTGGATTTCAAAACCGATGCCAGGCTGCGCGCCGCCTTGAAGGCGGAAACCCGCGAATCGACAGTTATCATCGTGGCGCAGCGCGTCAGCACCGTCATGGATGCGGACCGGATTATCGTGATGAACGAGAGCCGGGTGGCCGGGATCGGAACGCACCGCGAACTGATGGAAACTTGCGACGTTTACCGGGAAATCGTGTATTCGCAGCTTTCGGAGGAGGAGATCGCATGAGCCGGGAACAATCGGAAAAGATGCCGCAGCGCAGCGGAGGAAGACGCGGAGGACACGGCCCGGGCGGGCCCGGCATGGCGATGCCGGTGGAGAAGGCCAAAGACTTCAAGGGGACATTGAAGAGACTCATCCGCTATTTGCGTCCCCATAAAGTGCAGCTCGGCGCTGTTTTGGTGATGGCTATCCTGAGCACGGTTTTCAGCATCCTCACCCCCTGGGTGATGGGGAAGGCGACAACCAAGCTGTTCGAAGGATTTTACGGAAAGCTGCAGGGAGTACCGGGAGCAAGCATCGATTTTCAATATATTTGGGAAATCATTCTATACCTGATCGGTTTATATGTGCTCAGTTCCCTGTTCAGCTATTTCCAGCAGTACTTAATGGCCGGCGTGGCGCAGAAGACCGTCTACGATTTGCGCCAGGATGTGAACGGGAAGCTGAACAAGCTGCCTCTTAAATACTTCGATGCCCGCACACATGGGGAAATTTTAAGCCGGGTGACGAACGACGTGGACAATATCAGCAACACCTTGCAGCAGAGCTTGACCCAGTTGATCACTTCAATTCTGACGATCATCGGCGTCATCGTTATGATGCTGAGGATCAGTCCGCTGCTGACGTTGATCGCCGTTCTGACTTTACCGGTCAGCGTGCTCGCGATCACCTCGATCGCCAAGCGCTCGCAGAAGCAGTTCGTCCGGCAGCAAAAAGAGCTGGGCCAACTGAACGGCCATGTGGAGGAAATGTACACAGGGCACAAAATCATTAAAGTGTTTGGCCGCGAGCGCAAGTCGCAACAGCAATTCGACGAGATCAACGGCCGGCTGTACGAGGCCGGCTGGAAGGCGCAGTTTATTTCCGGCGTGATCATGCCGATCATGAGCTTCATCGGGAACATCGGCTATGTGCTTGTCTCGGTGGTCGGCGGTATTCTCGTCACCAAACGGACGATCGAGATCGGCGATGTGCAGGCGTTTATTCAATACGCCCGGCAGTTTACGATGCCGATCACCCAGACCGCGAACATCGCCAATATTATTCAATCCACCGTGGCTTCGGCGGAACGCGTGTTTGAAATCCTTGACGAGGCCGAGGAGACGCCGGAAGCCGCGAAGCCGGCCCGGATCGGGGAGCCGAAGGGGAACGTCGTGTTCGATCATGTGAAATTCGGCTATGAGCCGAACCAGACCTTGATCGAGGATATGAACATCCGCGTGTCCCCGGGGCAAACCATCGCCATTGTCGGACCGACGGGAGCGGGCAAAACGACGCTGATCAACCTGCTGATGCGCTTCTACGAAGTGAACGGCGGTGCGATCACCATCGACGGCGTGAACATTACCGAAATGAAGCGCGGCGATTTGCGCAGCCTGTTCGGTATGGTGCTTCAGGACACCTGGCTGTTCAACGGTACGATCCGTGAAAATATCGCCTACGGCCGGGAGGGAGCTACGGAGAAGGAGGTGGTCCAAGCCGCCAAGGCGGCCCATGCCGACCACTTCATCCGCACGCTGCCCGGCGGGTATGACACGGTGCTGAATGAAGAGGCGTCCAACATTTCGCAGGGACAAAAGCAGTTGCTGACAATAGCGCGGGCGATTCTGGCCGACCCGGCGATTCTGATTCTCGACGAGGCGACCAGCAGCGTCGATACGCGGACGGAAGTCTACATCCAGAAAGCGATGAACGAGCTGATGAAAGGCAGAACGAGCTTCGTCATCGCCCACCGGCTGTCGACGATCCGGGATGCCGATCTCATTCTCGTGATGAACCACGGAACGGTGATCGAGCAGGGGACGCATGAGCAACTGCTGGAGCAAGACGGATTTTACGCCGACCTGTACAACAGCCAGTTTACGAAAGGCGGCATGGATCAGGAGGCCGGGTAACCTGCCTCCCCCGTCCGGTTTTATAGGACAATGAATAACGGAAGACCCCTGGACGATGAACTAGGCACGGCATACGTGTGTCCATCTAGGGGTCTTTTCTTTTTTGTCTGAAAAAGGAGTTGGCGTAGCCGGCCGCGCTCCGGGTGCTAGTCCTCCCCCGCGAGGCGGCGCAGCTCGGTCTCCTTCCGAATCCGGATCAGCCTACGGTTGACGGACACGATTCCCGCGTCTGTCAGCTGTCCCAGCTTGCGGCTGAGGGTTTCCGGCGTGGTGCCGATCACTCCCGCAAGCTCTTTTTTGCTGACCGGCAGCTTGAATTCTTCCGCGCGCGGGGCGGACTTTTGCCGGAAATAGAGCAGCATCTTGGCCAGCCGCCGATCGGCCTCCAGCAGCGTCAGCACGGAAGCCCAACTGTCAGCCTCCTCCAACTGGGCGCTCAGGGCACTCATAAACCGGGCCGCCGTGTCGGGACTCCGCCGCAGTACCTCCAGGAAATCCGTCCGATGGATGCGGCAAATATCGGCCTCATCGATCGTGCTTGCGCTGGCATAGTGGGGCTTCTCCTGCAGCAGCGAGAATTGACCGAAGAAATCCCCGGGAAAAAGCAGGCGTAAAATATGCTCTTTGCCGTTGTCCGCCATTTTGGTCAGCTTGACGACTCCCCGGCTTAAGACATAAAGGGTATCCGATCGCTCCCCTTCCCGGAAGATCACCCGCCCCTTGGGCGCATGCCGGGACCGCATCAGGGAGTGAAGCATATGAACCTCCTCCGGCCGAAGCTGACTGAAGACCGGAACCCGGGAGAGGCAGGAGGGAACGGAATGCTCGGAGCAGCGGGAGATCGCGCAGGCTGTCGAAAACGAAGGGGCCCCCGTATTATCAAGGCCGGCAATAGGGTCATGAGTGTGAGTATCAACCATTTTTCATCATCTCCGATGGCATCTTTTCCTTAAATCTATCAGCGGATATGCCATGCCCTTGTGACTGGAATCACAAAGTAGATGAAACAGCCATACCGCTAAGAGCGAGCCAGCAGGTACACACCCACAAGGATGACGGCCACTCCGGCCAGCTTGGTCGGCGTAATCGTCTCGTTGAACATGAAATAGGCCGGTATCATGGCCAGTACGTACGCAAAGGCCTGCATCGGATACGCCACACTTAACGGCATCCGCGTCAGCACCGCGAACCAGAGCAGAGTGGCGATGCCGTACAGCGCGACCCCTCCGATTACGGCGGGCGACGTCGCCAGCTTGGCCCAGTTCAGGCCGCCCGAACGGCCGAGCCCAATTTTAAACAGCATCTGGCCGGTGACCAGAAGCACAATATTGCCGAGCAAAAGAAGGTAACTAATCGTTTTGTCCATGAAGAGCCTCCTGTTCCTGAAGAATCGCCGATTCCAGAGTAAGGCGCAGGGCCTGCGCCCCATTATATCAGTTTATATCCATAAAAGAAGGGGCGCAATGGTACAACGCTCGGGAACGTCATGGGATGGGAATCAATCGACCATGGCCAAGTACTGCTCCAGCATCGCGTCGATCATGCTGAAGCTCATCGCGGGCCGCCTGCAGCTCGGTCAGCTGCCCCGCGTCGCAGGCGGCCTCCGGCGCCAGCATGGCGGCGTCGATCGCGGCCAGCTCCACCTCGGCGGCGTCGATGTCGCGCTCCAGCTTGCTCACCGCCGCCGGATTGGCCTTCGGCCTGCCGTTCCCGCCGCTGTCGCCAGCCCTCGGCCCGTTGCTAGGCCCGTTGGTTTCGCTGTCCGCCCGCCGCTCCGGTTCCGCGGGGCGCAGTGCCGTTTCCGCCACGGCTCCGGCCGTCGCTGTCGCCTCCTGCTTCATCCGCTCCGCGCGGAAGTCGTCGAAGTTGCCGATCGTGACGCCAAGCTGCCCATGCTCCAGATGCCAGACCTGCCCGGCGATTTTATTGATGAAATACCGGTCGTGCGAAACGGCGAGCAGGGTGCCGGCATACTCCTCCAGCGCCTCTTCCAGCGCCTCGCGCGAGTCGATATCCAAATGGTTGGTCGGCTCGTCGAGCAGCAGCAGATTTGGCTTGCGGTGCATCAGGATCGCCAGCCTTAGCCGCGTCCATTCTCCGCCGGACAGGCTGCTCACCTTTTTGAACACGTCACTGCCGTAAAAGAGGAAGCGCGCCAACTGATTCCGGGCCTCTCCGGTTTCCATGCCGAGCTCGTCGCGGAAATATTGCAGCACCGTGCCGTCCTCGTCGGCAGGGGCGGATTCCTGCGCCAGGTAGCCGGTTTCCACCCGCGACCCGAGCCGGATTTCCCCTTCGTCAGGGCTTTGCCCGCCAAGGATGCTTTTCAGCAGCGTACTCTTGCCGGTGCCGTTGGCACCGATCAGAGCGGCAGCTTCCCCGTACCGCAGCGTTCGGGTAATCCCCCGATACAGCACGCGCCCGCCGGCGGATTGGCCGACCTCGGACAGAATGATCGCGTCTTTGCCCGAGCGGTCCGACTGTTCCAACTGAAGATCGATTCGCTTGCGCTCCAGAATCGGCTTTTTCAGCTTGACCATCCGGTCCAGCGCTTTTTGCATGGAAGCGGCGCGCCGATGAAATCCCGGATTCGGCGGATTCGAGCGATTTCCCCACTCGATCAGCTGTTTTATGGTTTCCTGCATCTTTTTAATTTTCTTCTGCTGTTCCTGGAAATCCGCAAACTGCTGAAGCAGCCGTGCTTCCTTTTCTTCTTTGTACTTGCTGTAATTGCAGTGGTAGGTGAAAGCTTCGCCATCTTCGATCTCAATGATTTTCTCCGCCACGGCGTCCAGAAAATAACGGTCATGGGAGATCACCACGACGGTTCCGCTAAAGGAGCGGATGAAACCTTCCAGCCATTCGATGGCGGCCATATCGAGATGGTTGGTTGGCTCGTCGAGCAGCAGGAGGTCCGGGTTTTGCAGCAGAATGACGGCCAGGCCGACCTTGGTCTTCTCTCCGCCCGATAGGGACGCGAACGGCCGCGCGTACTGCTGCTTCGGAATGCCGATGCCCGCCGCGATGCGCTCGATGTTCGCCTGCATCTCGTATCCGCCGCCGCGCTCGAAACTTTCCTGTAGGCGGCCGTACTGCTTCAGCAGCGCCTCCATATCGGATTCCCGCCCGTTGGTGGCCGCGGCGGACATTTCCTCTTCGAGCCTGGTCATTTCGGCTTGGGCTGCCAGCAGAGGCTGGAAGGCCGACCGCAACACGTCGTAGACGGTTTCCTCGTTGCCGTAGTCGGGGATCTGGGCGAGAGAGGCAATCACCGCCCCCCTGCGGATGCTCAGTTGGCCTTGATCGGGGGCCTCGCTGCCCGTGAGGAGCCGCATGAGCGTAGTCTTGCCCGTTCCGTTTCTGCCGATCAGGCCAACGGTTTCGCCTTCTTTGATCTCGAACGATACATCGCTGAGTACCAGCTCGGCGCCGTAATATTTCTGGATATGGTTGCATTGAATCATCATTATTATTTTTCTCTCCTTCGGATATCGCCGCCCCGAAGAATAACAAAAAAGGCTGCAGGAAATCCTGCAGCCTTCCGGACACACGCATTTTTCTTAATCCGTGAGGTCAGGGTAGGAGCGGCATTTCGCAATCGTTTTTGGATATCGAGTTCTTAAAAATGGACAGACCTATCCCGTTGATAGATACAGCATAGATAATGCCAAACATTGCCAATGGCAGTTGGCCCACTCGACTCCACGCAAACTTGCGATCCACTCTACCCACCTCCATTTCTGAAACAAGATGTAAAAAATTATATGGGATTATGTTGGAAAAATCAAGCACAATAGTGAGCCATTTAGCTTCACAGAATTTTAATGTTTCAGGGAGCTTTTTATCGGGTAATAGTTGGTTTGTTGTTTATTTCCTCCTTTTTTTCCTTTATAATCTTCGTTAGACAAAAAAGCGGCCCTTTGTTTTGCGGCCGCCATTACGTCAATTTAGAAGAGAATAAGGGGAGCCTAATTGGAAAGAACAACAGCGAAGCAAATTTTTGATGAATTGCTGGAAGTGTCAGGCAGCAGGGTCTCCGTTTTGATAAAATCCAGATTCCCTGGCGGGCGCAACGTCGGCGGGAAATACAGCATCGGGGATCATTCGGTGACGATGTACCTCGGCGAGATCAAGAAGCAGTGCATGACGCTGTTCGGCTCGCTTGACGGGTACGAGGCGATGCTGCGCATCGTATTCGCCCACGAACTCGGGCATGCCGAAGATCCCTTGCTTAGCGATTTAAGCGAAGAAATGGATACGTGCGAAACCATGCTGGAACGGAAGCGGATCGCCCTGCGGATTGAGGAGAACGCTTGGGATTACGCGCGCAATCTGGTGCCTGTCCAAGACCGGCAGATGATGGAGACGGTGATATTCTACTCCTTGGAGGCTTACCGCGAAGCGATTGTGCTGGAAACGGCCCAGGAAATTGCCTAAGTCGGATAAAATTGCAGGTAATATGATCGGAGAAATTTATAGGCCGGCTTCCCTTGGAAAGCCGGGCAGGTGAATAAGGGCATTTTGCGGCGCTAGCATTGCATTAACCCTGACAGATGATTACAACGGAGCTTGATGCCTTAATCGCTTTTAAAGAACTTCGCAAAAAAGTACAGGCCTCTAAACAAGGTTCTGCAGTTAGGAAGTCTAACGGCCGTGAGAGCCGTTATGTTGCGATTGAATCACGTATTGGGATTTTAACGGTCGTGTGGACCGTTATTTACCTTCATTTCGACCAAAACAGCCATACTTATATGAAATAGGGGCCGTGGCGGCCGTTAGAATTTGGAGTCAGCGCAAACAGGGCAAATAGCGGCTGTGGCGACCGTTAGCATGGTTTAGAGGGGGAGACGACGATCTAAGTTCGACATGCTGCTTGCCAAAGCGGCGGATTGACCCCAAATGGGCAGCATCAAGGAAGGTTTGATGCAACGTCATTGCATTTTGCGGCGCTATTTTGTCGGATTCGGCTGGGCGGTGCGGAATAGCAGCTTTATAGGGCTTTATTTTGGGGAAAAGCGGAACAAGGAACCGCCTATTGTGAACACATCGGAATTACTTAATAATCCACATGGAAAATAATTACACAACATCTCCGTAAGCCATCATGTAAGCTTTGGTGCAATGCCAGTGCCCAAAAGGCCGCTATCAATCCAATATGGGACATTGCTCCAAAAAACAAGGGTTAAACCCCCGGAAGGCCGGCGGTTCAACCCTTGTTTTTTATTTAATCGAGATATCTCCCGAAGTAGTTCTTACCTTGATGACATCTTTCGTGACCATAGGGGAGTCGGGGGCTTTTACGTCCCCGGAGGTCGCTTTTAAATCGTATATGCCCTGGAAGCCGGGGTCATTGGATAATTTGACATCGCCCGAAGTGACGGAAATGTCCAGGGAGTCGGAGCGTTGGCCGGTCAGCGTGATGCTGCCGGATTGATTCTTGATGGTCCCGTCTCCGGTAAAATCCTTAATATCGATATCGCCGGAGGTCAAGTCGGCTTCAAGCGATCCGTTCACGCCATTGAACGAAAGATTACCTGAGGTGCCGTGGGCCTTCAGGGTACCTTCCAAATTCTCGACCTCCATATTGCCGGATCCGTTTTTGAGTTCGGCTTCTCCCTGTACATCGGCGGCTTCGAGATTTCCTGACGTGGCCTTAAGCAGCAAATGCTCGGTCATTACGTCGGAGGCGGTCAGATTCCCCGAAGTGGTCGTCAGTTGAATGTCTTTGGCGCGAAGCCCTGTAAACCGGCCGCTGTTGGACTGCAGGTCGAACTTGATCTGATCCAGCATGCCGGGGTCGGCCAGGGCGACGGTCATATGCTGCCTCAAACTTTGAAAGTTAATGGTCAGGAAGGTCAGTTTGAAATCTTCCTTTAAGCTCATCGTTACGTCGGGTCCTGTGAAGGAAGTGTTCTTTAATTTGTCGATCAACTCCTGCTCCATGTTGCCGCTGAGTTCGATATAGTTGGTTCCGTCCGGGCTTTCGATAAACTCAACGTCCATATCGTAGCTACTTTCCACTTTCAAGGATTGGAGATCGGAAACAACCCATTTTTGTTCATAATGGGGCTTTTCATTCCCAAATTTGAAGCCTTGGTAAGCCATGCCGGCAAAACCGGCAATGATCAAAGCGACGGCCACGATAGACCATTTTTTCGTATTCCTTTTCATGCTTTTTCCCCTCCATTGGCTGTCCGGACATTCCAGGCCCAATAAGTTTTACTGATATGGATCAACCATTTATAAAAAGGCTTCGAAGCGAGCGCCAGAAGGATGCCTAATCCCATAAAAACGAGAACGGCATAGTTCTTGGCCGGTAAAACGCTGTTACCGACGAGATAATCGAGGCCGAGCAACACCGGACTGAGCAGCATGCCCGCCACGGCCATAGCCAGGCTGACTCCGAGCATCCATAGCGAGATCAGCAGCGGCACGGTAACCATATTCAAAAAGAACAGCCCGGTATATACCATCGCCGTGGCGAATCCGCCGCGGCCCGGTTTGGCTGCGTGAGCGATCGGGGGACCCGCCGGTTCGGGTACGGCGTTCGGATTGAACCAGTATACGGGTTCTTTGGCGGAAAAGCGCCCGTCGATGGCTTCTTTGGCCAGCTCGGCCGGATTGCCGAGTTCCATGGCGATTTCTTCTTCCGTCTTGCCGTTTTGCAGGGCAAAGGTGAAGTGAGCTTCGTAGTCTTCCATCAGTTCATTGCGTTCTTCCGGCGGCAAAACCGACAAATGATCATGAAGTTGGGCTAAAAATTCGCTCTTATTCATAAGCGGCTTCCTCTCTCGATTAGATTTGATACACTTTTGACGAATTGCTTCCACTCCACGACGAGCTTCCGCATATAATGTTCACCTTCGGGCGTCAGCTTGTAATATTTGCGCGGCGGTCCTTCCGAAGATTCCTGCAGATAGGTCGTGCAATACCCTTCACCCACCAGCCTGCGGAGCAGGGGATACAGGGCGCCTTCCGCGACCTCGATATGCCGGGAGACGGATTGGGCCAGTTCATAACCGTACCGGTCATGTTCGTGGATCAGCACCAGAACGCATAATTCCAAGGCGCCTTTCTTGAATTGGACGCTTATATCCAACGACATCGCCTCATTTTCGCTGTTTATTGTATACCAGTACTGAATATTGATTAGTATCACTGGGAACATACTATCATACAGTACTGAATAATGCAACATAGTGAACACAGATTAGGCCGAAAGGTTAAAAAAGAGGCGACCCGGATGAATCGAGTTCTCCGGTCGCCTCGTTCTGCTGAAGATGATCTTGCGCGTGATTATTGGGGACTAAAGCGGCTTAAGGTTTTCCGTTGCCGGACCCTCGATGACGGCTCCGGTGTGATCGAACCGGGAGCCGTGGCACGGGCAATCCCAGGTGCGTTCGGCTTGATTCCAATTACATTCGCACCCCATATGCGTGCAGGTTGTATCGACAAGGTGAAGCTGGCCGTCGGGGTCTCTATATGCGCCCGCTCTTTTGCCAAGATGCCGGACGGTACCCCCCTCGTCAAGTCCGAGTTCCTCCGGCTTGCGGTGGATAATCTCTACCTTACCGGCAATCAATTGTTTGGCGACGTCGGCGTTTTGAACCGTGATGTTCTTGATGCCCGGGTTGGCTTTGAATCGGGAAGGGGTGAACAAATCCGCATAGCGGTTCTCTTTCCCTTGAATCAAGTCGGACAGAAGCAGGGCGGACAAGGTGCTGCTGGTCATGCCCCATTTGGCGAAACCGGTGGCCACATAAATATGGGGATGGCCCGAAGTAACCGGCCCGATATACGGGACTTGGTCAATGGTGACTAGATCCTGCGCGGACCAACGGTAAGGGATCGACTTGATGCCGAAGGTCAAACCGCCGAACTTTTCCAGTTCCTCATAATGCTTGATCGTGCAGTCGCTTTGTCCGGTTTTATGCGATTCGCCGCCGACCAGAATCAGTTGCTTGCCATCGAACTCGGCGGCGCGAAGCGAACGTTTCGGATTTCCGCAGTTGATGTACATGCCGCCTTCAAACGGCGTTTCCGGTTCGATGGCCACCGCGTAGGAACGGTCGGCATGCAGCCGGGTAAAGTAAAGGCCGCCGCCGTCGAAGAAAGGATAATGCGAGGCGGAAATCGCGTGGCGGCAGGTAATGACGACGCCGGACTCCGTCTTGAGCAGCAGTTTTCCGTCCCCCATTTCTTCCGCGGAATCGGCCATGGTCGTGTTCTCGTAAAATTTCCCGCCGTGTTGGGTCACGAAATCCACTAATGTACGCAAATATTGAAGCGGGTGAAACCGGGCCTGGTCCGGCATCCGGATCGCTCCGAGGGCCTCTACCGGCAAAGGGAGAGAGTCCTCCCACTTGCCCGGAAGATTCAGCTTTTCGTAAGCCGCCCATTCATTTTTGAGCTGCCTTAACTGATCTTCGGAGTCGGCGTACAAGTAGGCGTCCTCCCGCTTGAATTGACAATCGATCCGGTGCTCGCGGACAGTTTCATCCACGAAGCGCAGCGCTTCCTCATTGGCCTCAAAATACAATCTGGCCGCCTCTTCGCCAAAATGGGAGATCAGGCTGTCGTAAATCATGCCGTGCTGGGAGGTGATTTTTGCGGTGGTGTAACCCGTGGTTCCGTCCAGAATGTTCCCCGCGTCGATCACGGCAACGCTCAGACCGGCTTTGACAAGAAGGTAGGCCGCCGTGATTCCGGTAATTCCCGCCCCGGCGATCAAAACATCGGTTTGGATATCTTCCCGGAGAGCGGGGAAGGAAGGAAACGAGGTCGTGTCCTTCCATAGCGATTTCGGGTATTGAGGCAGCCCCGTTGCATCTTGCGGCGTGCTGTTCATTAAGTTGCTCCTCCTTACGGTTTTTTCTCATTATTACCACCTTGAGACCTTTAGAAACGAGCGAGGAAGGAGGCTGGGAATTTCGCATGAAAACGGAATGAAAAGCAGATACTGGACAAAGGAAAGCGATACTGGGGGAATTTCTTTCAACCGGGAAATCGTCGATCCAAACAGACTGGAAAGAGATGATTCTATCGCTGCTGTCGGGGGATACGGTTCTGCTGCTGGACGGGTGTATGGACCGCACTTGTCGTTAACGGTCCGTTTTTCCGCTGCTCAGCATGGTCGGCAAAGCTTCGGTCGCGGATTTTATTCAACGGACCGATATTCTCGTGGTTATGGTGTTGGTGATCGGCGTATTTTTCAAAATCAGCATTTTCTATTACGCCTCGGCGGTGAGCATTTCCGAGATGTTTCGGCTTCCTTACCGCCAGGCGGTTTACCCGGTCGCGATCATCATCCTGCTGCAGTCCGCGATGCTGGCTCGCTCGTTCAGCGAGCACCTGAGCAAAGGAGGGCAGGTGCTTTATCTGATCGATCCGGTATTTTTCGTCATCCTGCCCGTCATTCTCATGGTGGCCGGATCCATATACAAACGCAGATCAAGAGCCTGAATCGGCCTTGGCGTTCGGCTTTTTATTGGGGCGCTTCAGCAGGCGGACGAGATCCGGGACCACCAGCGTTATAAACAAGGCGGCAATCGTTATTTTTTGCGTGGGGCTGATCATGGCATAGTTCAGATTTTGCCCAAAATTGCTCCAGGGCTGTCCGACCAAAACGTCAATGAACACGATATAGGCGATACTCAACGTCAGAAAGAGCAGGAACATCAAGTATTTTTTCAGCAAACTCGGTTCAACTCCTTTTAGGCTAATATGAAGAGATCCGACCGAGGTCATGCGCGGGTCACAGGGAGCCGAAATTGACGAATGATGAAATAAGACTTATACTAATTCTAAAATAATGATATTCAAAGGAATGATCATAGATATGAAATCCCTAAATCTGACGACCCAGCGCCAGGCCGTATACGATGTCGTTCGGAATGCGCACGATCATCCCACCGCGGCTGAAGTCATGAACCGCCTTGTTGAGCAGGGCTATAACTTTGCGTACGGGACTGTATATAATTCCCTTCGGTATTTGACGGAAAAGGAATTGATCCGCGAATTGAAGCTTGGGGAAGCCGCGAGCCGCTATGATGCGAAAATGGACGATCACCAGCACATTTTATGCGAAGTATGCGGGCGCGTCGACGAAGTGATGACCCAAGTGCCGGAGGATTGGAGCGAAGCCGTCGCCAAGGAAACCGGGTATGATGTTCATCATGCCCATGTCGTATTCGGAGGAGTGTGCCCGTCATGCCGGCAGAAGAAGTGAAGGAGCGTGATCGTATGACCGCAGGAAATAAGGCGCCGTTCAGGCGGCCGGAGGAATTCGGAATGACGTTGACCGACGAGAGCTATGAAGGTCCCCAAATGTGCCCGGTCACGCAGCGAGTTATTCTGGTCAGCCCTTTTCCCGGCGGCATTCACGAGCTTGTCCGCGATTTGTCGGAGGGCTGCTTCGATGTACTGGTGTTCCACCACTGGGAGCAGGGGATCCGCAATGCGCAGGCTGCGGACCTGCTGATTTTCGATCTAACGCCGTACCGCGATGCCGAGGAGATTCTGCCCATCAAATCGATCGCTCAGGAAGCCGGAAACGTGCCGTCCTTGCTGCTGGTGAATGATCGGCTTCTCCCTGGACTGGATCAGACGCTCATGAACCAGGAGCTGTTGGTTTGGCCGGCTCGCCCCGGCGAAATCGTCTACCATGCCCAGCGGATCATCCGCAACGGCGGCAAGCGCGCACAGGCCTCCCGGCTGCTGACGGGAACCTCTCCGGCTATCTTCAAGGACCTGTGGATCGATCGCAAGAAGATGGCGGTTTACCGCAACGGTTCCAAAATCGCCCTGACCAAAACGGAATACGAGCTGCTGGTTAAGCTGCTCGAACAGGAGGGGCGCGTCCTCTCGCGGGAGGAGCTGTTAGCCGAGGTCTGGGGTACTTCCTTCCTGGGCGGGAGCAACATCGTGGATGTGCACATCAAGAGTCTCCGCAAGAAACTCGGCGATCGCGCCGTGAACTCCACTTACATCTCCACGGTAAGAGGCGTGGGCTATCGGTTGGCGGATTAAAGGCATAGCGTATGGGGGAGACCCCTCCGCAAGAGGCTTGGCACTAGTGCGGGCTCAAAAATCAGGGATTGGCCCGCTTTTCCCAACAATAGCACCCGAAAAAGCCGTTATTCCACATCGCCCAGCTGAATTCAACAAAATAGCGCTGCATCAGGCCCTTATTATTTCTTAACGAAAGAAAATCCCGTTAATTTCGGAGACGTCCGATTTACGCAACAAGGAAGTGAAAAGGGTGGACCTAGTGGGTATAGGGAAGTTGATGAAGGGTTCGTGGTTATGAGGTACTCGGGAGCAGGGTTAGTTAGTTGAGTAAATAAGGTTCGTATGTGTTGTTCAGGTACAGTGGAGGGGAGAGGGAGTTGCGAGTTGACCAGGATTGAAGGGGTGTCCGGTCCGGCTCCCTGGACCGTTGCGCTTTACTGTATTGGTGATGGATTAACGGGAAAACCTCCCGTTAAAATACCGCTCTTGGCCCTTGGATCCGATTTAGCTGGAAAAGCTCTAGCTATTTCGCGATCCAATTGCCGATATACACAATTTCAGGAAAATTAGCAGGAGGTTTTCCAGTTAATTCCCCTCAACAGCCGTATAGGCACCAAATTAACGGGAGGAATTCCCGTTAATTTGAATTAAATAATTCAACCTATTAGCCTATTATAGTTAATGTTTGGACTATGCTAGATGGAAGCTACCGCTCCCAGGAGCGATTGGCCTTGAAATTGAAATAAACATGACTTCTTTCAAAATGTCGTTTAATCTGGAATAAATGATATGGCTGCCGGTCGGCCGAGACTTAGGGGGAGATTTATGGCACGCAGGTTAGAGGGCAAAAGGGTGGCAATCACCGGTCCGCGAAGAGCCGAGGAATTGGGGAAGCTCGTGGAGAACATGGGGGGAGTTCCCCTCTTTAGGCCGGCGCAAGGAACGGTGCTGCTGGATGACCTGGATTTGCGGAACGGTCTTGTATCCTGGGTGAACCAGCCGCCGGACTGGTCGATTTTCACCACGGGAGCAGGCATCGACGCGCTGTTCGATATGGCCGACGACATGGGGATCGCCGCGGCCTACTGGGACATTCTCCGCCGCGGGCATATCGCCGCCAGGGGTTACAAAACAGCGAACGTTTTGAAAAAACGGGAGCTTACCCCGCTTGTACGGGATGACGATGGCAGTACCGAGGGGTTAATCCGCGGGCTGTCGCAGCATTCTTTTGCGGGAAAAGAAGTGGTTCTGCAGTTGTACGGTGATCCCGCGCCACGTCTGACAAGCTGGCTTGAGCAGCAAGGGGCCGCATGCCGGCAACTCTTGCCCTACCGTCATATCGCTCCGCCCGCCGAGGATTTGGAACGGCTGTTATCCGATATCACCGGCGGCCAGGTGGACGCCGTGACCTTTACAAGCGGCCCGCAGGTCAGGTTTCTGATGGAACACGCCTCCAGGCAAGGGAAGCTTGCGGCGCTTATGGAAGCGCTGGAAGGGCCGGTAATCGCGGTGGCGGTCGGCAAGGTTACGGCCCAGGGGCTGTTTGAAGCAGGTGTTCCGCGCGTCGTGGCCCCCCGCGAGGAGCGGATGGGCAGCATGATGGTGGAACTGGCCCGTTATTATGCCGGAGAATCGGAAGCCCGGAGCAACCCGGATCGCTGGTAAAACAAAAATTTTAAACCGCAACGAGTACATCCAGGCGAGCCATAGGGTATTACTAAGTATGGGGGCTATTTCTTTCATGCAATTCAATTCCATGACGGAAAGGATGTTGTACATGAGCGATCTGTTAAAGAAGGCCATCTCGCTCGGATGGGGACTTACGATTGTCAGCAAGGAGAAGGTCGAGAGCCTTGTCGACGATTTGGTCAAGCGCGGCGAAATTGCCCCTTCGGAATCCAAGCAGCTTGTGGAACGTCTGATCGATAGGGGAGCGGAGGAGCAAAGCCGCTTAAAGGAATTGGTGAATGAGCAAGTAAAGTCTGCGCTTCAAACGATGGGGCTCGCTTCGGCGAAAGAAGTGGAGGAACTGACGCGGCGGGTGGCCGAGCTGGAAATTAAACTGGCCGAGCTGCAGCAGCCGTAACGATGGGGATCCGTGTCCGTCATTCCGGCCGGTACCGGGAGATTGCCATGGCGCTGGGGCGCCATGGCTTTGGCTATATGGCCGAAGAAATCGGGCTCACCCGCCTGTTTGCCGCTCCGCATCGTTGGATCTTTAAAACGGAGCCGGAGAGTTTGACATTGGCGGAACGCATCCGCCTGGTGCTGGAGGAACTCGGTCCAACGTTTATTAAGCTGGGCCAATTGGCCAGTACCCGGTCCGACCTGCTTCCGGAACCGGTGATCGCCGAACTAGTTAAATTGCAGGATCAGGTCCCGCCTTTTTCGGCGGAGGAATCCTTGAGCATTATAGAGCAGGAGTTTGGCATGCCCGCCTCCGAACTGCTGGACCATTTTGAGGAAACCCCCATCGCCGCCGCGTCCATCGGACAGGTCCATAAAGGACGGCTGGTTACGGGAGAAGAAGTCGCCATCAAAATCCAGCGGCCCGGCGTCGTCCCGCAGGTAGAGCGGGACTTGGATATTTTGAAGAATTTCACCTCCATGGCGCAAAAAAGATGGCCCTGGGTAGAACATTATCAAATCCCTCAGATGGTTGAAGAATTTGCCCGTTCCATTTCGGCGGAGTTGGACTACAGCATCGAGGGCCGCAATATGGAGAAAATCCGCCGGCAGTTTACGGACAGCGAGAAGATCAGCATTCCCCGCGTACATTGGCACTGCTCGACGTCCAAAGTATTGACGATGGATTTCGTTGAGGGGATTCATCTAAATCGGCCGGCCGAACTGAAGCGAAGCGGCTTCGATACCCGACAAATCGCCGAGACGCTGGTGAACGCGATGCTGCATCAGATATTTACGGGAGGATTCTTCCACGCCGATCCCCACCCGGGCAACCTCCTGATTACGCCGGACGGGAAGTTGGCCTTCATCGATTTCGGGATGATCGGGCGGCTCAGTCCGGAGATGCGCGATCATTTATCCTCGCTGGTCATCGCTTTGATGCGGCGGAGCAACGAGGGTATGCTCCGGGCCATCCTGCGGATGGGGCTGTTGGAAGAATCCGCCGACCTGAACGGCCTGCGGAATGATCTGAACCGCTTGCATGACCGCTACTATGATATTCCGTTTGCGGAAATCAGCATCGGGGAGGCACTGAACGATTTGTTTGCGACCGCCCAGCGGCACCGCATCGTGCTTCCCCCGGATTTCCTCCTCCTGGGCAAGGCGCTGCTCACCCTGGAGGGGGTGGCCATCAGCCTGGATCCGCACCTGAGCATTCTTGATTTGGCCGAGCCGTTCGGCAAAAAACTGCTGCGCGAGAAGTTCGACACCCGCCGCCTCGGCAAACGTTTCGTCGGCGGAGCGATCGATCTGGCGGACGCGCTGACGGCTTTGCCCCAGCAGGTCGACCGCCTGTTCACCTTGATCGGCAAAGGAAAAGTAAAGATGGAGGTAAGCGTTACCGACACGGAGCAATTTCTGAAAAAGCTGGACCAAATCTCGAATAGGCTCTCCTTCAGTATCGTACTGCTGGCATTCAGTATCATTATGGTCGGGCTCATTGTCGGTTCCTCCTTGACGCGCAGACCGACCGTGCTGTGGAATATTCCCGCGATCGAGATCGGTTTTATCGTCGCTGCCCTGATGGTCATCTGGCTGCTTTACTCGATATTCAAGTCCGGCAGGTTTTAGCCGAAAAAAATCCCGCCATTATGCGCAAAAGGCCCTTATTTACCGGGTGAACTCCGTGAGCGGTCCTTGGGGCCGAAGCGCGGAGTTCTTTTCATACCGGGGGAAGTGATGAAAACTTGCATGCCGGACGGAATTTTGGGGCAATCTCTGGTACAATAGGAGGGCCCGCAGAATATCAGATGAAGCGGCGACTAATTAATGAGGTGAATTTTTTGGCGAATTTTCAAAGTATGGGCCTCTCCAAGGCCATTTTGCAAATATTGCGGGGACAAGGGATCTTGAATCCAACCCCGGTGCAGGAGAAGGCTATCCCCGAACTGCTCGCGGGAGAAGACGTGATCGTTCAGGCCCAAACGGGGACGGGGAAAACGCTGGCGTTCCTGCTCCCGATTATGGAAAAAATTCGGGCGGATCGCCCCGAAGCGCAGGCGCTGATCATTACCCCGACGCGCGAGCTTGCGCTGCAAATCACCGCGGAAGCGCGTAAGCTGGCGGAGGCCCGCGAGGGGATGTCCGTGCTCGCCGCTTACGGCGGCCAGGACGTGGAACGGCAGCTGCGCAAGCTCCAGAACGGAACGCAGCTCGTCATCGGTACGCCGGGGCGGCTGCTCGACCACTTGCGCCGCGGCTCGCTGACGTTGGGCGCCGTGCGCATGCTGGTGCTGGACGAAGCGGATCAGATGCTGCACATGGGCTTCTTGGCGGAGGTGGAGGAGATTATCCGCCTTGTGCCGCGCAGCCGCCAGACCATGCTGTTCTCGGCGACGATGCCCGATAACGTGAGGCATCTGGCCAGAACGTATATGCAGCAGCCCCGGGATATCCGGATCGCGGAGACGTCGCGGGTGACGCTGGACAGCATCAAGCAGATCGTCGTGGAGTGCACCGACCGCACCAAGCAGGAGGCGCTCATCACGATGATCCGCCAGCACCGGCCGTATCTGGCGGTGATCTTTTGCCGGACGAAGCGGCGGGCAAGCACGCTGAACGAGGCGCTGCAGGGAGCCGGCTTCGCCTCGGACGAGTTGCACGGCGACCTGTCGCAATCCAAGCGCGAGCAGGTGATGCGCGCCTTCCGCGAGGCCAAGCTCGAGCTGCTGGTGGCGACCGATGTCGCCGCCCGGGGCATCGATGTCGAGGGCGTGACGCATGTGTTCAACTACGACATTCCGCAGGATGTCGACAGTTACATTCACCGGATCGGCCGGACGGGCCGGGCCGGGGAGAAGGGGATCGCGGTGACCTTCGCGGCCCCGAAGGATGTGGAAGCGCTCCGTAACATCGAGCGCGGCATTTCCCGCCGCCTGGAGCGGCGGCGGTATGAGAAGGGCGGCGTGGAAGCCGTAGGCAACGCCGCCCAGAGCCGCCGCGGCGCAGGCGAAGCGGCGGAGCGCGGCCGCGCGCAAGGCGAGCGCCGCGGGGAAGGCTCGGCCGCCGGCCGGCGGAAGCCGGGCACGGCGCCCGGCAAGGGCGGCAGCGGGCGCGGCCAAGGCGGCGGCCGGGAGCAGCAGGGCGGACGGCGCGGCCGGAATGATGGCGGCCGCCGGGGACGCTAGGCTTTTCGCCGATTTGCCCCGCCAGGAAAAAAATGTACCGCGGGAACTTAATCGCAAATCTACACGTTATATAGAGAAGCGGCGAACTTATGGTGGGAGGAATCAAGATGAGAAACCGGACGGGCAAGAGAGTAGGATATGCTCTTGTCTTTGTACTAATGACGATGATGCTCAGCGCTTGTTCCAGCGACATCCCGGAGGCCGCAAAGACGGTGAACTCGGGAGTCTCGGAGAATACCGGAAACGCCGGCAACGAGGAGTCCGTGGGGGATTTAACTGTCGTGGATACCGTAAAAGCGGGGAGTAAGGCGAGCGACGAAAAGTCCGTGAAGTCCGATACAACGGGAACGAAAAATCAAAGCAAACCGAACCCGCAAGGCTCGAAAGACGGGGCAAAGGGCGGGAGCAAAGCCGCAGCGGCGGATCCGGACAGTGTGGCCGTGCTGGTCAACAAGGAATACGCGCTTCCGGAGGATCACAAGCCGGATGATCTGGTCTATCCGGATGTCCGTTTTACGTTCAAAGAAAAGATCGAAAAACGCAAATTGCGCAAGGAAGCGGCCTCCGCGCTGGAGGAGCTGTTTGCGGGAGCCGAGAAAGACAGTATTTACCTGGCCGGCGTTTCGGCCTATCGGTCGCATAGCACGCAGACATCGCTTTTTAACCGATATGTCAAAAGAGACGGGCTGGAGAAAGCCAAAACCTACAGCGCCGTTCCCGGGCACAGCGAACATGAGACCGGATTGGCGATCGACGTGAGCGGGAGCGACGGTAAATGTGCGGCCGAAGATTGTTTCGGCGGTACCAAGGAAGCCGATTGGCTGGCAAAGTACGCGCATGAATACGGGTTTATCATTCGCTATCCGAAAGGAAAAGAAAATATCACCGGATATAAATACGAACCATGGCATCTGCGTTATGTAGGCAAGGAGATCGCCGCGGATATCGTTGAGCGCGAGATCACGCTGGAGGAGTATTACGACGCCGTACCGGTTTCCGCGAACCCTTAACCTGACGGGCGGCAAATTCCAACGCGCCAATCTGGTTCACCGCCCTTCGAACGGGTTATGTACTAACAAACCGCATAACTCATTCAAGGAGGCAATCAGCATGTCCGAACACAACCATGTAGTGAACAAGGATGGCGAAATGGCGCTGGGAAAAGTGGATGATGCCCTGAACCGGATTGATGATGAGCGGAAGGAAGAAATTTTGCAGAGCTTCGAAACGTTTAAAAAATACCTGGGGGAGCGGGTCAAACTCGCCCAATCCATAGGGATGAGCGAAGAGACGATGGCGCAGGCCGCCGAGAAAGTCGGCAATTACCTCGCCGCGAGGGAAGAGCCGCGCAACCGTGAGGAGAAGCTGCTGCAGGAGTTATGGAATGCCGGCGGGCAGGAGCACCGTCATGCGCTGGCGCATATGCTGGTCAGACTGGCACAAAAAGCGCATTAAGCGTGGAAATGCAGAGAAGTAGTTTCAGGGCGCCTTTTGGGCGTCCTTTTTTACGTTACAGGGAGAAGTTCCTGTTGACAAATGATAATGATTATCAGTATCTTTAAAAAGTAAGATATGAAGATCCGATGAAGATGAAAAGGCAAACGAAATTGAAGATTCATACTTCGCACCGGATATGGAGCAAAGTTGCCGGGTTGCGGCACGTGGACCCGTTTTTCAGGTCATATACATGAAAGGAAGATGAATGATGGCAACATTGAATACCTCGCATCTGGATATCGCCTATGAGGACCGGTTGATCGTTCAGGACCTGAATATATCCATCCCGCAAGGGAAAATAACGGCATTGGTCGGAGCCAACGGCTCGGGGAAATCGACGATTTTGAAGACGATGGCCCGCATCCTGCACCCTAAGGGAGGCAGTGTGCTGCTGGACGGCAAGTCCATCCACAAGCAGTCTACCCGGGAAGTTGCCAAACAGTTGGCGATTTTGCCGCAAAACCCTACCGCGCCCGAGGGGCTGACGGTTTATGAACTGGTGTCCTATGGCCGGTTCCCGCACCAAAAAGGGTTCGGGGGTCTGAAGGCGGAGGATCGGGAAGTCATCAACTGGGCTATCGAGGCGACCGGCATGAATGAGTTCAGCGACCGGGCCCTGGAGCAACTGTCCGGCGGGCAGCGTCAACGGGCCTGGATTGCCATGGCTCTGGCTCAAGAGACGGATATCTTGTTCCTTGATGAACCGACCACGTTCCTCGATATGGCGCATCAACTCGAAGTGCTGCAACTTCTGGAGGAACTGAATGCGGAATCGGGGCGGACCATCGTGATGGTGGTCCACGATTTAAACCATGCCGCGAGATATGCCCATCATATGATTGCCATTAAGAAGGGGCAGGCGATCGCCGTGGGAGCACCCGAAGAAGTGGTGACTTCCGAGGTGCTTCGCGAAGTATTCGGCATTGAAGCGGACATCGTGACCGACCCCCGCAGCGGGGTACCGCTCTGTCTGCCGTATGAGCTCTATCGGGCTGCGACGGAAGGCCGGGTTCGGACCGGGAAAAAAGGGATCCTGGACGGCAAAGTAGCCTCCATTCTTTAAAGATGACGGTTTATAGATCGGGAGGGTGCTGGAGATGACGATCAATTTTGAGCTGCTGGACCGTGCGCTCTCCATCGTAACGAAAGAAAGGGAGAACGCGCTTGTCACGGTTTCGGCGGAACGGCTGACCGAGCCGGAGCAAGCTCGGCAACTGCTCACCCTTTACCGGGAACAGATTAAAGGACGGGACATCCAGGTCGCTTCGACTTATTACGCCGCGTGCTGGCGCGTGATCCCCGCTGCTCTGCTGTACATGCTGACCGCACGCGACGGCAGGGTAGATTTCTCGCTGCAAAATCTCACTATTCAAATTGATATAGTAAATAATTATCCGCGGGTCTTTTTTGTGCTGAAACGAACCGACGTGCTTCCCTGGCCGACCGGTGCGGCGGAGTCATGGCGCGAGCGTGAGTTGGGCGGTTTTGTGCAGGAAACGCTCCGTCCGGTTCTGGAAACGGCCTCATCGATATCAGGATTGCCGCTGGGGCAAATCTGGGGACAGATACCGCTGGGGGTTGAGTTTTACTTGAATTACATGGCGGACCAACTGGGCGATCTGCCGCTGAAGGAACGGCTTGGCGAGCAGTACGTTTTTTTTAGCAAGCAACTGGGGCCGGAATGGTTCGGTTTGAAACGGAATCCGTTTGATGTCAAGGCGATCTGGCTGGATGATCCTTATCGGCCCGGGGAGCGGACGAGAATGAAGCCGACCTGCTGCCTGGCTTACCGGACGGATACCGGGCATGGTTACTGCTACGGTTGTCCCAAACTCTCGAAGGAAGAGCGGGAAAGAAAGCGTCGGGAGATTTTGGCGGCTGCGGCCTCGAACGGGTAGCGTCTGTCTTTTTACATCATAGAAACGAAAGGGATGTCATGAATATGTCGTTACAATTGAGGAAACGAAACGGAATTATAGGGTTGATAGCCGTGTTTGCGCTAGTTTTGGTTATGGCGGGTTGCGGTAACGCGAAACAGAACACGGGGGCTGCGAATTCGGCCGGGAATGGGGCGTCCGCAGGGATTGCCGCGGGGAATTCCGCCGAGCAAAAAGGCGCAAATGCCAAGACGGATATCGGAATAGGCCGCGAGATCAAGCACGCCTTGGGAACGGCCAAGATCGAAGGGACTCCGAAGCGGATTGTTGCTCTGGAATATACTTATGCCGAGGATTTGCTGGCCTTGGGCATTCAGCCTGTTGGGGTGGCGGACGTCAAAGGCTATCAAACTTGGGTCAATACGACCCCCGGGCTGGATGACAGCGTTCAGGATGTGGGAACCCGTCAGGAGCCAAACCTGGAAGCGATTATGGCCCTGGAGCCGGATTTGATTCTCACCACGGATTTCCGGTCGAAGGACATTTACGACAAGTTGGAGGGAATTGCGCCAACGTTGGCTTTCAGCCCTTATCAAGACGAGAACGGCGTGGATCAGTATCAGGAAATGATCGATACGTTCAATACGATCGCCGAGGTGGTCGGCAAGCAGGAGGAAGCCAAGCAGGTGTTGGCGGATTTGGACAAGACGTATCAAGAGGCCGCGGAGAAAATCAAGGCGGCGGGCAAGGAGAATGCCGCGGTTACCTTGGTTCAGGCCTTCAGTAATCAGAATTCGCCGGTTTTCCGGATTTTTACGGATAACTCGATGGCGATCAAAATCCTGAATAAAATCGGTCTTCAAAACGCGTTTAAGGACCCGGCGTTTGAAGTTTACGGTTATGCCGAGAAATCGGTCGAAGCCTTTCCGGCGGTGCAGGACTCGGAGTTTCTGTATATCGTGCAGCAGGATGACAACGTGTTCGAAACGCATTTGAAAGGGAACTCGGTCTGGAAGAATCTGAATTTTGTCAAAGAGAACCGTACCTATGCGCTGGGGGGAGACTCATGGGTGTTCGGCGGTCCGCTGTCCGCGAAGACGCTTGTTGATAAAGCCGTCTCCGTGATCGCGCCATGAGTACGGTGACCGGGCTAACCTCGAAAAAAGCGGCAGCCCCTCAGAAGCGGACCTCCCGGGGTTCGCTTTTTCTTGTGTTTGCGGCGGGTCCGCTGATCCTGGCGCTGCTGCTGTGCCTACAAATTACGCAGGGCACCGCGGGCATCTCCCTGGCCCTGATCCGGGATGCGCTGTTTCATCCGGCACCGGAGGATCCGCTTCATCAAATCGTCCGGGGGGTCCGCCTTCCCCGGGCTGTGATAGGGGCACTGGCGGGAGCCGCGCTCTCCGTGGCGGGCGTCCTGCTGCAGACGCTGACCCGCAATCCGCTTGCTTCCGCCGGGACGCTGGGGATCAACGCCGGAGCTTACCTGGCGGTCGTGGTGGCGACGATCTTTTTCCCTTCGGTGATGGGCGGGTTCCCGCTGCTGACCGCGATGGCCGGCGGGCTGCTTGCCGGGGGGATCGTGTTTCTGCTGGCCGGGCAGCGGCGAAGCGGGCCGGTACGGTTGGCCCTGGGCGGCATGTCCCTGACGCTCGTGCTTTCATCGTTGACGGGAACGCTGCAACTGCTGTTTGAAAATGAGACGGCAGGCTTGTTCCTGTGGGGCTCCGGCTCATTGATTCAGAACGACTGGCAGAACGTGACGGCGATCTGGCCGTGGATTGTGGGCGGACTGCTGCTCGCCGCACTGTTCAGCCGCAACCTCGACGTCCTCCTGATGGACGAGGAGGTCGGCAAATCGCTGGGGCAGCGCATCGGTCTGACCCGAACCGCCAGCGTGCTGACGGCCGTCCTGCTGGCCGCAGTCACCGTCAGCACGGTGGGGCCGATCGGCTTCGTCGGCCTGATTGCGCCGCATTTGCTGCGGCTGATGGGGCTGCATCGCCACCGGCTGCTGATTCCCGGCGCCGCGATCTGGGGCGCGATCGTGCTGGTGGCGGCCGACCTGGCCGTGCTGCTGTTGGAGCCGGCCTTCGGCCTGCTGCCGGCCGGCTCGGCCACGGCGGCGCTCGGCGCGCCGTGGCTGGTTTGGCTCGTGTACCGCATGAAGCCGACGCGCGGCGACGTGCAGGGCGCGTCCTCCGGCATGGGAGCGGGCTTCCGCCGCTCCCTGCCGTATCCCGCCCTGCTGGCGGGGGCGGGGCTGCTGCTGTTGCTCGCGCTGGGCGCCGGCCTCGTCTTCGGCGGCAAGACCGTGCCGCTGCCGGAGCTGTGGGCCGCGTTTACGGGCGAGGCCAGCAAGATCACCCGTTACATGGTGATCGAAACGCGGCTGCCCCGCCTGCTGATCGCGGCCCTCGCCGGGGCCTCGCTGGCCGCGAGCGGGACGCTGCTGCAGGGCGTCGTGCGCAATCCGCTCGCCGATCCTTCGGTGATCGGCGTGACGTCCGGCGCCGGCCTGGGCGCGCTCGTCTTCCTGATTCTGCTGCCCCAGCTGCCGGGCTCGCTGGTGCCGGCGGCCGCCTTCACCGGCGCGGTGGGCGCGGCGCTGGTGATCTTCGCGATCAGCCGCAAGGGCGGCCTGCAGCCGGCCAAAGTCGCGCTGATCGGCATGGCCGTCTCCGCTTTCGCCTCGGCCGGCATTCAAGCGCTGGTGGTCAAGGCGCAGCTGCGGGTGGCCTCGGCGCTCACCTGGCTCTCGGGCAGCACCTATGCCCGAGGCTGGGAGGAGCTCGCCTGGCTGTTCGCCTGGCCGCTGGTGCTGCTGCCGCTCGCGTGGGCGCTCGCCCGCCGGCTGGACCTGCTCGCGCTCGGGGACGCCTCCGCGATCAACCTCGGCGTCTCCGCCGGACGGACGCGCCTGCTCGGCGGCCTGCTGGGCGCGGCGCTGGCGGCCTCGGCCGTCGCGACGGTCGGCACCGTCGGCTTCGTCGGCCTGCTTGCGCCGCATGCGGCCCGCTTGCTAGTGCCGAACGCGAACCGCAAGCTAGTCTTGCTTTCGGCCCTGCTGGGGGCCGTGTTCCTGGTGCTTGCGGATCTCGTGGGGCGGGTGCTGCTCGCCCCCAAGGAAATTCCATCCGGCCTAGTCGTGGCTCTGCTGGGCGCGCCGTACTTCCTCTGGTTGATGCGGACGGCCGGGGCCCCCTCCGGCAGCAAATAAAACCGTGCACTCATAAAAAAGATGGAAAACCGACCGGAAAACACCGGCCGGTTTTTTCGCGTTCGGCGGGTAATTTTGCGTGGGGGCAGGAACAATAGGGACAGCGGTAATTATTTTGGACTAGTAGGGACATAGTGTGGACCGACAGCGATCGGATTGAGCCGCGGTTGAAATTATTTAAAATTGTGAATATTTTAAGAACGCGCACTTTTCTGCTTGCAATGTGAAAAATGTCACACTATAATAGAATCATGAGGTGAACAAATTCACAAAGTCTTTATTTTATAAGTGACATATTTCACATGAGATAATCCTGGACGTTACGATTTATCGAACGTTAGGAAATTGAGGAGGAAGAAACCATGAAAGTCGCCGTTATCGGATGTACCCACGCAGGAACCGCAGCCATTGTAAATACCGCGAAGCTTTACCCGGAAGCCGAGATTACCGTTTATGAACGCAATGATAATATTTCGTTCCTTTCGTGCGGGATTGCCCTTTATGTAGGGGGGATGGTTAAGGATCCCCAGGGCCTTTTCTACTCGTCGCCGGCCCAGCTCGCTGAGCTTGGCGTCAAAACAAACATGCGGCATGAAGTCATCGCGGTCGATACGGAGACCAAAACGCTTCGGGCCCGCAACCTGGAGAATGGAACCGAATTTGACGATACGTTCGACAAGCTGATTGTGACGACGGGATCGTGGCCGGTCGTTCCGAAATTCGAAGGCATTGAGCTCGAAAATATCCTGCTCTCGAAGAACTTCAATCACTCGAACACCATCATAGAAAAGTCGGAACAAGCCAATCATATCGTTGTGGTGGGTGCCGGTTACATCGGTGTTGAACTGGTCGAAGCCTTCCAATTGAACGGGAAAAAGGTAACGTTGATCGATGCGGAAGAGCGCATCCTCAGCAAGTACCTCGACGCCGAGTATACGGACAAAATCGAAGGATCGCTCAGTGAGCATGGAATCACTCTGGCTTTGAACCAAAAAGTGACCAAGTTTGTCGGCGAGGAAGGAAAAGTAACCAAAGTGGTCACGGACCGCGGCGAATATACCGCCGATCTTGTGATTCTGTGCATCGGCTTCCGCCCGAACACCGAATTGTTGAAAGGTCAAGTCGACATGCTGGGCAACGGAGCAATCATCGTGGACGAGTACATGCGGACGAGCAAGCCTGACGTTTACGCAGCGGGCGACAGCTGTGCGGTCTTTTACAACCCGACCCGGGAGCATGCTTACATTCCGCTGGCCACTAACGCCGTTCGGATGGGTACCCTGGTTGCCCGCAACCTGGTTACGCCGACCGTTAAATATATGGGAACGCAAGGCACATCGGGGATTAAAATCTATGAGGACAATATCGCGGGTACCGGGATGACGGAAGCCTCGGCCAAAGAGGCGGGCATCGACGCGGAAGCGGTCATGATTACCGATAACTACCGTCCGGAATTTATGCCGACCCATGAACCGGTTATGCTGAAGGTCGTTTACGAAAAAGGAACGCGCCGGATTCTCGGAGCTCAAATCATGTCGAAGGTGGATCTGACCCAGTCGATCAACACGATTTCGGTTTGTATCCAAAACGGCATGAAAATGGAGGAACTGGCGTTCGTCGACTTCTTCTTCCAGCCGCACTACAACAAACCGTGGAATTTCCTCAACAGTGCCGGACTGGGTGCGCTGCCGGAAGTGCCGGCCCGCAAGGCCGTTACCGTTTAAAATTTAGCCGATTTGTATATCACAGCCGCCTCGGTTTCAACCCCGGGTGGCTGTTTTTCATTTTCGGCATAAGCTCGCCCAATACCCATTTGGGTAGCCGATTGAGGGATAAGGGGGCGTGTAGCAGCTCCAAGCATTTTTTGTGGTTAAAATTGTGAAATGTTTCACTTTTGAAAACGGTAACGTGACTTATGTTACTTATCCGCACCAGGGGCCAAGATACAATGGACGTAAAGACCGCAGTTTATGAACTGCTTCTAAAGGAGAATGGAGAGAATGGCTTACAACAAACCGGATCAAATTGCGAAAGTGACGGTGGAAATGGGCGTAAAGAAAGCCCACAATCCGCTGTTGACGGTGCTGATTCTGGGCTTTTTGGGCGGGGCCTTTATCGCGCTTGGATTTTTGCTGGATATCCGCGTGATCGCCAGCGCGCCGAAGGAGTGGGGCAGTTTCGCCACCTTTATCGGCGCGGCGGTGTTCCCGATCGGCCTGATCCTCGTGCTGCTTGCCGGAGGCGAACTGTTGACCGGAAATATGATGGCTGTGCCGCTGTCGCGGATGGCGCGCAAGATCACAGCCGGGGAGATGTGCAAAAACCTGGTGCTCATTACGTTGAGCAACTTTGTCGGCGCTCTGTTTGTCGCCTATTTCTTCGGTCATATCGTCGGATTGACCGCGGAAGGCGCGTACCTCGAGAAGCTTGTGGATATGGCCGGACATAAGCTGGATGCCGGATTCGTGCAGGCCTTTGTGTCCGGGATCGGCTGCAACTGGCTGGTGGCGCTGGCCGTTTGGCTTTCTTACGGGGCTGACAATATGAGCGGTAAAATCCTCGGCATCTGGTTCCCGACGATGGCCTTTGTCGCTATCGGATTTCAGCACGTTGTGGCAAATATGTTTCTGATTCCGGCGGCGATATTTGAGGGATATTTCTCCTGGGGGGAGTACCTCAAAAACTTTGTGCCGGTTTGGCTCGGCAACCTGACGGGAGGCGCCCTGTTCGTCGCCGGCGCGTATTGGGCGGCATACCTGAAAGATGGAGGAAAGAAAGAGCAGGCCTCCGGCGATGCCGTGGCCGCGCCGCTAAGCAAGCACGCGTAAGAAGCCGGTTGCCGCTGTGGCTCGATTGAGAGACGGTCTCCTGCGGAGGCCGTCTTTTTGATTTAGTCTTTAGATTAGCGGCTTTTAGAGGCGCTATTTCGGGCTGATTCGGCTCCGCAGTAAGATTAGCGGTCCAAAAGGGTCTTATTTCCCGGCACCGGACTCCAAAATCGTTTTTTGCCCGCTTTTTCCTAAAATAAGACCCTGAAAGACCGCTATTTCACCTTTATGAAGCGAATTCGACAAATTAGCGGCGCAAAAGGCCTTTATTGACCCGTACCGGCTTACTCCTCCTGTCTCTGTTCGAGATGTGCATGGGAGGGACTAGGTGCCGAAATCCCTCCTGTTACCAGTGCCCTCTGTCAGGCAACCTTGATTACATAAAATCCCTGCAAATTTGCATCTTTTTCCACATCCCCTCGTGAATCTGCCTAAAATACCTGCAGATTTGCATCCTTTTGGAGTTGAAGGAGTATGTCTTATGGGGAACCTGTAGACATCGTTCCGTCTTTTTTCTAAGATTATAGAATCTGCAAGTTTGAGATAGGGGATGAAGCCATGATTCGCGAGGAGAACGGAATTTTTCCCGCGGTGTGTCCATTGGATTGCCCGGATACCTGCGGTTTGTTACTGCATAAAGAGAACGGAAAAATCGTCAAGGTGACGGGGAATCCCGCTCACCCGATTACCCAGGGAGCCATCTGCAACAAGGTACGGAACATGGCTGAGCGGGTGTATCATCCGGAGCGGGTGCTTTACCCGCTCAAGCGGGTCGGGGCCAAAGGCGAAGGGAAATTCGAGCGGATTTCCTGGGACGAGGCGATTGCCGAAATCGCCGGACGGTACAAGGAGCTTATCCGCGAGCATGGACCCGAGTCGATTATGCCGTACAGCTTCTACGGCAACATGGGGATCCTCAGCGTTGACGGCATGGATCGGCGCTTTTTCAACCGGCTGGGGGCTTCCCAGCTGCAGCAGGGGATTTGCAATTCCGCCGGAAGTGCCGGCTGGAAGTATACGATGGGCTTCGCTGGGGGCACCAGTCCGGAGGATACGGTAAAGGCGAAGCTTATTATCATTTGGGGCGGCAATCTGGTCAGCACAAACATGCACCAGATCGCCTTGATCGAAAAAGCCCGCAAGCAGGGGGCGAAGCTCGTTGTGATCGACGTCCATCGCAACCGCACAGGGCAGCGGGCGGATTGGTTTATCCCGCTGTATCCGGGGACGGACAGCGCGCTCGCGCTCGGCATGATGCATGTCCTGTTCGAACGCGGCCTCGTCAACGAATCGTTCATGGAGCGCTATACAACCGGGCACGCCGAACTGCGTGAGCATGTGAAAGCCTACACGCCGGAGTGCGTCTCGGCGATTACCGGCATCCCGGCGGATGACATCGTCAAGCTGGCCGTGCTGTACGGCGAAACCTCTCCGGCCTACATCCATATCGGCAACGGGCTGCAGCACCATGACAACGGCGGAATGACGGTGCGGACCATCAGCTGTTTGCCGGCGCTGACCGGGCAGTGGCTCGTTCCCGGCGGAGGGGCTTACAAGTCTAACGGAGCTTATAACAAAATGAACGCGGAGGCGTTGGAACGCCCGGATTTGCGGAAGAATCCGGAGGCCCGGACGATAAACATGAACCGCATCGGCGAGGCGCTGCTGACGCTGGACCCGCCGCTTTATGCGCTGTTCGTATACTGCGCGAACCCGGCGGTCGTTGCCCCGGATACCGGCAAGGTGGAGCGCGGCTTAAGCCGTGAGGACTTGTTTACCGTCGTGCATGATCTGTTCCTGACGGATACGGCCAAGTATGCGGATATTGTTTTGCCGGCGACGTCCACCTTTGAAAATACGGACCTCTACGCTTCCTATTGGCATCATTACGTACAGATCCAGGAGCCGGTCATTCCCGCTCAGGGCGAGAGCAAGAGCAATGTCGAGGTGTTTCGGCTTCTGGCGGCCGCATTGGGATTTGAGGAGGAGGCGTTCCGCGATACGGAGGAGGACATGATCCGCCTGGCGCTGGATTATCCGGCCAACCCTTACTTGCGGACCATTACGCTGGAAGGATTGAAGGAGCAGCGGATAGTCAAGCTGGACATGGCGCACAAGGAGCGGTATTTGGACAGCTTGCCGACACCTTCGGGCAAGATTGAACTATACTCGGCCCAAATGGCCAAGGAGGGCCTCCCTCCGCTGCCGACTTACACTCCGCTGCACGAAGGGTACGACGGGGAGAACCGGCCGGGAGAGCGGGAAGCGTATCCGCTGATGTTCATCTCGCCGCCGAATCACAGCTTCCTGAATTCCACGTTTGGCAATGTGGAGAAGCTTACGGCGCTGGAAAAGCAGCCTACCCTGCAAATCCATCCGGAGGATGCGGCGGCTCGGAGCATTGAGGACGGGGACCGGGTCCTCGTGTGGAATGATCGGGGAAGTTATGAAGTCGTGGCGGCCGTGACCGATAAAATGCTGCCGGGTGTCGTCATCAGCCAGGGGCTTTGGTGGAAGCAGGACGGCAAACGGAGCCGGGCAAACGCGTTAACTGCGGATCGGCTCGCCGATATGGGCGGGGGAGCCGTCTTCTTTTCGACTGTTGTTGATGTAAAGCGGCAATAGATGTACTTGCCGACTTTCCTCTTTTCGGCGATACTATGATAATCTGGGCGTAATAATAGTTGCATTCACGGTGATAGCTATACGGTACGGAGGAGCCCGCAAGGGCTCCTTTTGTATTTTTAAGGATAAAAGTCTTGGTTGAGCGTGGAGCGGGTGAAGGAGGAGAAATGCCTATGAAATGGTTGCAATCGTATCCGCGGGAGGTCAAAATTTTTCTGGTGGCGAGTCTGATCAGCTCGGCCGGGGGATCTTTAATGTGGCCGCTGATCACGATGTTCGTATTCAAGGTGCTGGGGCGAACCGTAACGGACGCCGGTCTGGTCATCCTGGTGATGTCTCTGGGAGGGATTGTCGGGCAAGTCCTCGGCGGCTCCCTGTATCATAAACTGGGCGTAAAAAAGCTGATTGTCGGCGGGATAGGCCTGTACGCGCTGTTTCTGCTGCTGCTGCCGTACGGGAGCGGCAATTGGTCTCTATTCATCGTACTGATGGGACTCGTCGGATTCTTCAACGCGATGTCCATGCCTGCGATTCAGGCTTTTATCGGCTTCAGGTTTGCGGAGCGGCGGGGGGAATTGTTCAATGTCATCTATGTGGCGAACAATATCGGCGTTGCGCTGGGTACCGCGCTAAGCGGATTTTTGGCGCAGATTTCTTATAATATGAGCTTTACTTTGAACGGGTTGATTTCGGCCGGGTTTGCGCTGTTTTTCTGGTTTTATTTGAACAAAGTTCAAAAAAACGAGGGAGAGGTTCAACTCCAGAAGCGTAAAATCGCCCCGGAAGGGCAGGATACCTGGAAGCTGCTTGGCCGATACAATGTTTATCTGTTTATGGGGATCGGCTCCTTCTTTCTGTGGCTGGGCAATTGCATCTGGAATAACGGGGTTTCGCCCTTTACGCTGTCACAGGGCATGCCGGAATGGAATTACAGTATCCTGTGGACGCTGAACGGGATCTTGATCTTTGTCGGCCAACCGTTTATTTTATGGATAAAACGGACGCTCGCAGGCTCGGCGGAAGCGCAGCTTACGGCCAGCGCCATCTTTTATTTTCTCGGATATGTCACGATGCTGTGCTTCCCCACGTACCCAAGCATGGTCGCGGCGATGATTCTGACCACCTTTGGCGAGATGCTGATCTCTCCGGCCATTCCGTCGTTCATTTCCGACCGGACGGGCAAGGCCGCGCCTTTTTATCTGGGCGTCGTCGGCGGGATGGGAGCTGCCGGAAAAGTGGTCGGTCCTTACGCTATGGGCGTGCTGTTCGACTGGAACGGTTTTGTGCCGGTGGCCTGGTTGGCCGTCATGATCTCCGTTTTGTCCGTTGGCGCGTTCTTGATCCACTCCTCGTTGAACCGAAGCGCCCGGGGGGAAATAGCGGACAGCATTTAAATAAAATGTGTATAAAAAGCTAAGTAAGGAGCATATTTGTATGTCAGATCTAATATGGACCCGCTTCTCGCAAATGCGGGATGCCGAAGCTTTGATGGAGCTGGACAGGCTTGTGTGGGTGGAAAACACAACCCCCTCGCCGATCGTCTGGAACTCCAGGGAACACTATTTGCAGAAATGCCCGCCGGGAACTCAACTGGTTGCCGGAATTGGGGAACAGCTATGCGGGTATGTGGGTTTCGATTATCCGACACCGTTGGAGAGCAACCGGCATGTCTATGAGCTGAACATTGCGGTTCACCCTGATTATCAGGGGCGTGGGGTTGGGCGCAAGTTGATGGAGGATATTAAGGAAATAGCCGCAGAGCGGGGTGTCCGGAAGCTGTGCCTGCGGGTACTGGCATCCAATCCCGGGGGAATGGCTTTTTACAAGAAGTGCGGATTTATGGAACAGGGGCGGCTGGTTGATGAGTTTTTTATCGGCGGCCAATACGTCGATGATATCCTGATGTGGTGTCCCGTCGGCAGCCATTGAACATTTGGCGAGATATCGGTATATTTAGAAGAAGAAAAATCGGAGAAACGTAAGGCAGAGATTCCATGAATGGAAAGGTTGATCACCATGGAGAACAATAACTTGACTCCTCCCAATTTTATTAAAAATATTATTACGGAAGATTTAAAAACCGGAAAAGTGGACAAGGTCGTAACCCGGTTCCCGCCGGAGCCGAATGGCTATCTACATATCGGACATGCCAAAGCGATCTGGATCAATTTCACGCTGGCCGACGAATTCGGAGGCCGTACCCATCTGCGGTTTGACGATACGAACCCGGTTAAGGAAGATATCGAATACGTCAACTCCATCAAAGAGGATGTGAAGTGGCTCGGCTTCGAGTGGGAAGAGCTTCACTATGCTTCGAATTATTTTGAGGAGATGTATAACCGGGCCGTCCTGCTGATCAAAAAAGGCAAGGCCTATGTGGACGACCTCAGCGCCGACCAAATCCGCGAAACCCGCGGGACCTTGACGGAGCCGGGGCAAAACAGCCCCTACCGGGATCGGTCGGTCGAGGAAAACCTGGACCTGTTCGCCCGGATGCGCGCTGGGGAATTCAAGGACGGAGAGAAAGTGCTGCGGGCCAAAATCGATATGGCGTCGCCGAACATCAACCTCCGGGATCCGGTCATTTACCGGATTGTGCATGCGACCCATCACAATACAGGGGATCAATGGTGCATTTACCCGATGTATTCCTACGCCCATCCGCTGGAGGATGCGGTCGAAGGCGTGACCCATTCCCTGTGCACCACGGAGTTCGAGGATCAACGCCCGTTCTATGACTGGGTTATCGCCGAAACGGAGATGCCGAATGTACCGCATCAATATGAGTTCGGCCGGTTGAACCTGGAGCAAACCGTCACGAGCAAACGGAAGCTCAAGATGCTGGTCGACGAGGGGGTCGTCGACGGCTGGGACGATCCGCGCATGCCGACGATCTCGGGGCTTCGCCGCCGGGGCTATACGCCGGAGGCCATCAAGGCGTTCGTCTACGAAGCGGGCATTTCCAAGGCTTACGGTGCGATCGATGTCAAAATGCTGGAGCATTTTGTCCGTGAGGACCTCAAGCTGAAGGCGCCGCGGACGATGGCGGTTGTCGATCCGCTGAAGGTGGTCATTACAAACTATCCCGAAGGGCAAACGGAGCTGCTGGACGCGGAAAACAACAGCGAAAATGAAGAGATGGGGCATCGGCAAATTCCGTTTTCCCGCGAAATTTATATTGAACGCGACGATTTCATGGAGGATCCGCCGAGTAAATACTTCCGGTTGTTCCCCGGAAATGAAGTGCGTTTGAAGCACGCCTACTTTATCAAGTGCCACGACGTGATCAAGGATGAGAACGGCGAGATTAAGGAGATCCACTGCACTTATGATCCGGAGACGAAAAGCGGAAGCGGGTTTACCGGTCGTAAAGTGAAGGGGACGATCCACTGGGTGGACGCCGGCGCCGCCGTACCTGCGGAATTCCGCTTGTATGAGCCGTTGATTCTGGATGAGGAACCCGAGGAAGAGGGGGCGGAGGAGAAGCCGTTCCTGGAGCGGATCAACCCGAATTCCCTGACGATCAAGCAAGGCTTCGTGGAACCGGGAATGAAGGATGCGGAGCCGCATGACAAGTTCCAATTTTTCCGTCACGGCTATTTCAACGTCGATCCGAAGTATTCCAAACAGGGACATCCGGTGTTTAATTTGATCGTTTCGCTGAAAAGTTCGTTTCAACTGCCAAAGTAAGATGGTATAATGTAGGTGGATTGAATTTAAATAATTAAATATTTTGGTTTTATGGAGGAGCCTGGTCAAACCGGGCTCCTTTTTGTCTTTTTTAGGCATGATAACTAAAAAAAATACTGGAGGAGTGCGAATGTTCTTTTTTACGATTCTTATTATTTTATTGGCGACGAAACTGGCGGGGGACCTGAGCGCGCGCTTGGGCCAGCCCGCGGTCGTGGGGAAGCTGCTGGTCGGAATTGTGATTGGCCCGGCTTTGCTCGGATGGGTGGAGAATTCGCATATCATTGAGGAATTGAGCGAAATCGGTGTGCTTTTGCTAATGTTTATGGCCGGTTTGGAGACCGATCTGGGTGATTTAAAACGCGCCTATAAGTCGGCGACGGCGGTGGCTGTTGGCGGAATCATCGTACCTTTTGTCGGCGGTTATATTACGGGGGCTGTAATTGGGCTGACGGTTTCTCAGGCGATATTTATGGGGCTGTTGCTCTCGGCCACATCAGTCAGTATCTCCGTCCAGTCGTTGAAAGATTTGAATTTGTTGAACAGCAGGGAAAGTACAACGCTTCTCGGGGCGGCCATCATCGACGATATTCTGGTAGTGGTTCTGCTGGCATTCGTGATGAGCCTGTTCGGGGGAGAGGAAGTCAACTTGACGCTCGTCATCGGCAAGAAATTGATCTTCTTCCTCATTGCCGGATTGTTCATCTGGAAGGGGGCAAAATGGGTCATGAAGTGGCTGGCTCCGCTGCGGGTTTCCGAGTCGATTATCAGCGGCGGGCTAATCCTTTGCTTTTTTCTGGCTTTTGTGGCCGAAGAGCTTGGCGTGGCGGGCATTATCGGGGCGTTTGCGGCGGGTTTGGCCATCTCGCAAACCGACTATAAAAAAGAAGTGGAGCATAAACTCGAGCCGATCGCTTATACGATATTCGTGCCGATTTTCTTCGTAAGCGTGGGCTTTTCCGTTTCGTTCGAAGGATTGGGATCGCAATGGGGCTTGCTGATTGTTCTTTTCATGGTGGCCCTGCTGACCAAGCTGGTCGGCTCCGGGCTCGGGGCCAAGTTGACCGGGTTTTCGTGGTCATCTTCGGCCGGGATCGGCTCGGGGATGGTATCGCGCGGGGAGGTGGCGCTGATTATTGCTACCATCGGGCTGGAGAGCGGACTATTGCAGCAAAAGTATTTTACGGTCCTCGTCATCGTGGTCATTTTGACCACATTAGTCACGCCGTTTCTGCTAAAACAAACCCTGGGACGGCACGCCGCCCAACAAGGCCGCTGACCCGCCGATCCTCGCCCGGAAATCGGGACAGCCTCGGTCAGACGCTGCCGCGCTCGATAAGACGGAACTGAAGTTCCTCGGTTACCGGAGGCAGGGCCGGATTTTGGATCCGGCTATACACGATGTTAAAAGCCTGTGTGCCGATATCCCGGAGGCGGTTGTCGATCGTGGTGATGCCGAATACTTCGGAGATCGGCTGGTTATCGAACCCGACGATGGCGAGGTCCTCCGGTATGCGGAAGCCGTGCTCCCTGATCGCGACGAGGAATCCGGCGGCAATCTCATCCCCGTTGAGCAGCAGGGCGGTAGGCCGCTCCTTCATGCCCAGCAGCCAATCGGCCACCAGGCGGCCGTCGCGGATCTCGCTGCAGCCGTCCAGCATCCACTCGTCGCGCGCCTCGCCGCCGAGTTCCTTCAGAATATCGGCGTAAGCTTTGCGGCGCCGCAGGCTGTTTTGACTATTCCGGCGGTTCAGGGTAAAACCGATCCGGCGGTGGCCGCGCTCCCAAAGATAGCGGATGGCATTCCGGAAGCTGGCGTAGTGGTCATAGTAGACCGAAGAAAGTTTGGGCAGAGGAACGTCTTCACAGAGGACGATCGGACCGTATTCGGCATAACCTTCCACCTGATCGAGGGACAGGGAGCGCGAGCAGATAATGACGCCGTCGATCCGCTTATTCCGCAGCAGATCGAGCACTTTGATCTCCTCCTCCGGGCGATAGCCGGTCTGGCAGAGGATCAACTGATAGTTATGTTGAAGCGCTTCGGCGGCGATGCCGTCCACGAGCCTGGAGAAGTAGGAGGTCTGGATTTGGGGAAGGATGATGCCGATCGTCTGCGTCGTGCCTTTGACGAGATGGACGGCATTCATGTTACGGGCATATTGAAGCCGTTCGATGGCCTCTTCGACCGCTTTCCGCTTGCTCTCGCTGACATAGGGATGCGCGTTCAGCACCCGGGAGACCGTGGTGACGGAAACACCGGCGGCTTTGGCGATTTGTTTGATATTGGCCAAACGCGGGACGCCCCCTTCCTGGAAACATGACAAAATTTAAGAAACGCTTGATCTGAAAAGCATTTCATAATATAGACTTAGCTTAAAGGCTCGGAAACAGCGGCGTAACCGCCTTTGCATGGCGGGCGTAACGCTGCCGGGCCCATTTTTGGCCGTATATCCCAAGCGAGTTAGTCTTCTTCTTCGCTTCGCGCCATCGCCGGGGAGTATCCGTTTTTGCGGAGCCGGTTCCACATCAGGCCAAAGCCGATGGCCCCGATGACCGTGAGAATGACCCCCATTTTATACATCACCACAGGCCCGAAGTTCTGAAAAATCCAACCGCCGAGCAGACCGGCCATGACTCCGGTTATGCCGCTGAGAGCAACCGTATAGACCGCCTGTCCGGCGGAACGAAGCGGCCTGGGGAGCAGCAGCGCGGTCAGCCGGGTCCCTACGTGAAAAAAACCGCCGAAAGTAACGGCGTGCAGCACCTGAATCAGGATGACCTGCAACGGGCTGGTCGCTCCGGACATCAAACTCCAGCGCAGCGCAAACAGCAGACTTACCGCGGTAAGGCAGCCCATGAGGTAAGTCAGCTTTTTCTTCAAAAAGAGGTTCAGAAGGACGAAAGCGCCCACTTCAAAAAAGGTGGAGAGAAAAAACGCAACGCCGATTTGAAACCGGGTTCCTCCGAGATCGCTCATAAACAGCGGCAAAAAAATACTGTTGATGGCATTCGGCAACGAGACAAGCACACCAAACAGAACGAACGCGACAAAATACTTATTCTGCAGCGTTCGGCGAATTTCGACGGGCGAAATGATCGGCGTGTTCGTCGTTTTGCGGATCGTCGGCAACAGCAACGCGGACCCGATCGCCAGCATCAAGGTTACGCTGAACAGCAGAGAGATTCCGTTTTGTCCGACGCTGTCGATGATCGGTCCGGCCGTCAGGGCGACGAAGGTCCATCCCAGCGAGCCCCATAACCGGTAGGCTCCGAATTTCTGTCCCACCTCTTCGATATATCCCAAGGTCAGACTGTTCGTATGGGCCAGCAGAGGGGTCTGGAAAAAGAAAAGCAGAATCATCGATAAATACAGCATCGGGTACGTGTTCACTTTGAAAACGAGGTGGCCGACGATCAGCAAGCCGACCATCATCATTAAGAGCATCACGCGAATGTTCCGTCCGCGATCGCTTAAATATCTCCAAAAGGGATGTGCCAGCAGGGACACAAGCGGACCGGCGGCCATCAGACTGCCGATTTCGAGCTTGTCCATGCCGATATCCAGCAAATATAATTGAAAGAACGCGGCAAAGATGACCATGGTGCCGTAAGTGAAAAAGTTAAGCAGCCCCAAGGGCAGTTTTATTGTGGAAAAGGGTTGGGTTTTGTCCCGCAAGCGTGCCATTCCTTTCTGTCCGACTCCATTTTTGGTGTGCAGCGAAAAATGACTATGTCCTCAATGTAACATACACCTGAAAGGGGATACAAACCAACTTCTCTTTGTTTTGCCAGTTTTTAGATGGGTGGGGTTTAAAATGACGATTACAGCGGTTATTCTTGCCGGAGGGCAATCCAGGCGGATGGGCCGAAACAAGGCGTTGCTGTCGGTGGGGGGAGTCCCCGTCATCGAGAAGCTCGTCAAGGAACTGAGTTATGTAACGGATACGGTTTTGATCGCGGGCGGACCCAGAGAAACGTATTCTTATTTGGAAGCGGAGATCGTCTCCGATACGTTCCCGGGGGCGGGGCCATTGGCCGGCTTGCATGCCGGATTGAAGGCGGCCGGGACGACCTGGACCGTTTTTGTGGCATGCGATATGCCGTTTGCCTCCCGGGAAGCAGTCCGGTGGCTGGCGGACCGGACCCTGCTGGCGGAGAAGGAAGGCAAGGAAGCCGTGATTCCGGTCATTGAAGGAAGGGAGCAGCCGCTGCTCGCGGCCTATCGGCGAAGCGTGCTTCCGGGATTGGAAGAAACGCTGAGGGAGGGGCGTCTGAAGCTGACCCGCTGGACGGAAGGGCTGAAGGCCGACTATACGGACGGGGCGGCTATGGCCAGCGCGGCGGGCATTCCCGCTGAGCGGATTCCTTTCAACATGAACCGGCCCGAAGACTATCGGCAAGCTTTGACATGGACGGATGTTCCTCCCCGCGGAGAAGTTTAGGAGATGTTGCGAGATTGTCAAAAAGATCACATAAAGCGCTTACATTTTGCGGTATAATAATGATGTAAGATACATGATCCCCCTTAATCATGTGTCGGTATAATTGATGAGAGATGATTTCCGTCATGCAGGAAGTCATCTTTTTTTAACCGGTGAATACATTTGTTGTGTCAAGCTATATAAGCAGGGAGATGACAATATGACCACACTGTACAAGAGACCGATGGAAATCCCGGAAGATCAGATCCGCTGGATGGAGCTCCGGGGTTGGGTGTACCCGTTGCTGACGGATTTTTTGAGCCGTCCCCCCCGCATGTCCTTGATTGTCCAATGGCGGAACCGGATGGAGCGGAAGAGCCCGGTTATTCCCATGAGCCGGGGCGGCAGAAGGCTGAAGGAGTATCTGGAGCGAATCCGCGAAGAGGACTTGCGTTTGGCGTGCGCCGATGAAGCGGAGGAATACAAGCGGTTGTTTATGGGGCATCAGGCGGTGTTGACTGCCCGCGAGAGCCTGTTTCGCGCCAAGGAGGAGGGCGTCGTCGCCTTTTCCTGTCTCGCCGGGATCCGGGATTTCTATTTGGAGAACAGTGTGGTATTTAACAAGATTTCGGGAGAGAGCGACGACCATATCGCCCTGGAGCTGGAGTTTATGGCCGTGCTGAGCGAGGAAATGTTGGGAAGAAGGAACCTTCCCGGACCCTGCCGGGACTTGATCCGGGTGCAGATCGCCTTTTTGGAATCGCACCTCATGCCATGGGCTCCGCGCTTTGCGGCCGACTTGGCCGCGGCGACCACGAGTCCGCTCTATACGGGACTGGCTGAATTGCTTGCGGAATTTCTCGAAATGGACTTGGAGCAGCTGTATTTGTGGCATAGCAGATTGGAATAGGGCAACGGGGAAGAGTAAGGCAGGGCGGGACTGACTCCGCCCGGCCTTTTTTTGTCTTTCAGTAGGAAGAAACTCAAGCTTCATGTAAAATGGAAGGGAGAAACGTGCAGAATAGAAAAGGAGTACAAACATGAGGCGTGGACTACAAATTATTTTGATCGCAGCAATCCTCTTTGCCTTCTATTTTTTCGGCTTCGGGATTTTCGGGAAGTTCGGGGGGATGCTCGTCAGTATATTTCAAACTTTGACCGTGATCACGATCGGTCTTGCCATATTCATGGAGAACCGTAACCCTTCCAGTACGATGGCCTGGATTTTGGTGCTGGCTTTGCTGCCGGTTGTCGGTTTAATCCTTTATTTTTTACTGGGCCAGAACTATTTCAAACGGCGGAAGTTCGATAAAAAAGCGGAAGAGGACCGCAAAAGCTACGAGCGCATCGATCATAACGGCAGTATGCTGCCGCGTGACTTGTCACAGTTTACGCCGGGACAGCAGCGGCTGCTGCAAATGTCGCAGCGGATCGCCAAGACCCCTTTTTCCATGGCCACCCGCACACAGGTACTGACTAATGGGGAAGAGACGTTCTCGATGCTTCTGAAGGAATTGAAAAAAGCGCAGCATCACATTCATATGGAATACTACATATACCGAGCGGACGACATCGGCCGGGAAATCCAAAAGACGCTGATCGAAAAGGCCAGAGCCGGGGTAGAGGTCCGCTTTATGTTCGACGCGGTGGGGAGCTTGGGACTGCCGAAATCGTTTGTGAACGAACTGCGGGATGCCGGGGTCAAGGTGGGCATCTTCGGTGAAGTGCGTTTTCTCGCATTATCCAGCCGGGTGAACTATCGGAATCACCGGAAGATTGTCGTGATCGACGGCAATACGGGCTTTATCGGCGGGCTTAATGTGGGGGACGAATATTTGAGCCGCAGCAAAACCTACGGTTTTTGGCGCGACACCCACATGCTTGTCAAAGGGGAGGCCGTGCGGTCGATGCAGGTCATTTTTCTGCAGGACTGGCAGTATGTGACCGACGAAAGGATCATGGACCTCGAATATTTGTCGCCGGAATTGGAAATGGGCTGCAGCGGCGCGGTTCAGGTCATTCCGAGCGGGCCGGACAACGAGAGCAAGACGCTGAAAAATATTTTCTTCGCCATGATTACTTCGGCCAAAAAGTCGGTCTGGCTGGCGACACCGTATTTTATCCCGGATGAGGATATTCTGACGGCTTTGCGGGTAGCCGCGCTATCCGGCATCGACGTGCGGATCTTGTTTCCGGCCAAGCCGGACAAGTGGCTGCCGTTCCTGGCTTCCCACTCCTATTTCCCGTCGCTTTTGGAGGCCGGGGTGAAGATTTTCGAGTATGAGAAAGGTTTCCTGCACTCCAAATTGCTGATCGTGGACGGCGAGGTGGCGACGGTGGGGACGGCCAATATGGACATGCGCAGCTTCCATCTGAATTTTGAGGTCAATGTCCTGCTCGTCCAGACCGACAGTATTTCCAAGATCGTTCAGGATTTCGAACGCGATTTGCTGTCGACGACGCGGATCAAGCGGAAGGCTTTTATGAAGAAAAAGATTGTCATCCGGTTTATGGAATCGGCGGCAAGGCTGATGTCCCCTTTGTTGTAGGCGGGGGCAAGAGCGTCCAATTCCGGCGGAAGCGAGTGATCGCGTAATTTAAGGAGGAACGAAGATGGCAGACACATCCGGGCGCAAGTCCGAACATATCCGAATTTGCCTGGAGGAGCGGGTAGAGGGCGAAGGGATCCGGACCGGTTTCGAAAAATACAGGTTTCGACATAATGCGCTGCCTGAGCTGAATTTTGAAGAGGTTAGCCTGAAAACGACGTTTCTCGGCGCCCCGGTACGGACGCCGCTGCTCATCAGTTCGATGACAGGCGGGAGCGAGCTCGCCGGGCGAATCAACGACCGCCTGGCGGAAGCGGCGGAGCGGCGGGGCTGGGCGATGGGCGTCGGCTCGGTGCGCGCGGCGGTGGAACGGGGGGAGCTGGCTCCCACGTTCGCGGTCCGGCGCAAGGCGCCGAGCATCCCGATCATCGCCAATTTGGGCGCGGTCCAGCTTGCCTACGGCTTCGGCGCGGAGGAATGCAGGCGCGCCGTGGAGATCGCCGAAGCGGACATGCTGGTGCTTCACTTGAACAGCTTGCAGGAAGTGTTCCAGCCGGAGGGGAACACTGCTTTTGCCGGGCTGCTCGCCCGGATGGAGGCGGTCTGCCGGGCGCTGCCGGTTCCCGTCGGCGTCAAGGAGGTCGGCTGGGGCATTGACGGGGCCACGGCCAAACGGCTTCGGGAAGCCGGCGTGGCCTTCATCGATGTGGCCGGCGCCGGAGGCACCTCCTGGAGCCAGGTCGAGAAATTCCGCGGCGCCGATCCGGTGCGCCGCGCGGCCGCGGAAGCGTTCGCGGATTGGGGCATCCCCACCGCCGAATGCATCCGCGAGGTCCGGGCGGCGCTGCCGGACGCCGCCCTGATCGGCAGCGGCGGCCTGAACACCGGCGTGGACGCCGCCAAAGCGCTGGCGCTTGGCGCGGACCTGGCCGGGTTCGGCCGGGCGCTGCTGGAACCGGCGGTGCATTCGGAGGAGCGGCTCGATGCGCTCCTGGAGCGCGTCGAGCTGGAGCTTCGCACCGCCATGTTCGGGATCGGCGCCGGGACGGTGGCGGCGCTGCGCAATACGCCGCGCCTGGTCCGGCGCGAGTAGGGGGACAAGCCAATGAAAGCGTCCATCTGGAAATGGAACCGGCGTATGGCTGCAGGCACGGCGATCGGGGCCGTGATGTACGGATTAACGAGTTGGATCGGCATCCCGATCGTGCCGGATACCGATCTCCGGCCGGCCATCGCGCTCTTGGCGATATTCGGCGCGATTTTCGGGCCGATTTCCGGCCTGATTGCCGGATTCACCGGACACGTCATCAACGATTTGCTCTTCGCCAGCGAGGTTTCCTGGGGCTGGGCCCTGGCCTCAGGCATCACGGGCGCCTGTATGGGGCTGGTTTGCTTCGTGAGGGACTTCGATCCGGAAGCCGGGAAAATCCGCGGGGGCCATCTGCTGCTATTGCTCATTTTCGGGGTGATCGGCATTTTCGGGTCGCTCGCGTTCACGGGGTGGTTCGATATTTACGTGATGAGATTTCCCGATGAAATCGCCATAACCCAGGTAATATCGGCCGGGATCGCCAATATGTTCGTCTTCATCGTCCTGGGCCTCCCGGCGGTCTGGGCGTACGGCAACCGGCACAAGTCCGTTGCCGTTTAACCGGCAGGGCCTTTCAAGACATGCTGGCAGGGATCTTTGCCGGTAGCCGGGGGAACGGACAGGGAGGATACGGGGGACACTTGAGAATTAACGGGAAAACCTCCTGTTAATCTGATTCAAGAAGTCCCTGCAAGGAAATTTACCTGGAAAACCTCCCTTTAATTTGCGGCATAGCGACTCATTTGCCGGTTCCGAGCAAAATTAGCTGGAGAAAATCCCGTTAAATCAGTATCCGAGGGGAAAAAAGTAAAATTAGCGGGAGGAATTCCCGTTAATTCTGTTTAAGATCTGGAGAACGGGCACTAACGTTGCATTAAACCTGACATGATGCTGATCATGTGGAGCTTATTCGCCGACTTAACTGCCTTTTGGGACGTTATTACGGTCCGATTCGGTTCCAGGGGAGTCATAACGGTCAAAAAAGACCTTATTGCCCTGCCCTGGGCCCCGAAATCACGGTTTGGCCTGTTTTTTCCTGAAATAAGGCTCTAAATGAACGTTATTCCATACCGATGAGCCGATTTCGCCAAAATAGCGCCACAAAAGGCACTTAGGCACCTGCCCCACTTCAAAGGGAGGAACTAACCGCTGCCAAATTTCTTCCCAGTATTAGGCGCAGCCGATTCAAAGAGCCGCCGAATGCGGGATTTGCCGGATTTTGCAGGCTGTTCTTGAAATCTGCCCGGGGGATAGGTACTATGGTTGAAGAAGATGAGCAATTACAAGAATGAGGAGTTGTCATAGATATGGCTTTAAAGGCTGGAATCGTGGGCCTTCCGAACGTCGGAAAATCCACGCTGTTTAACGCAATTACGCAGGCGGGGGCGGAATCCGCGAACTATCCCTTCTGTACGATCGATCCGAACGTTGGGGTCGTGGAAGTGCCGGACCCGCGTCTGGACAAGTTGACGGAGTTGGTCGTGCCCAACCGGACGGTGCCGACGGCGTTCGAATTCGTGGATATCGCGGGGCTGGTGCGCGGAGCGAGCAAGGGCGAAGGCTTAGGCAATAAGTTTTTGGCCCACATCCGCGAGGTCGATGCCATCGTTCACGTGGTTCGCTGCTTTGAGGACGAGAACATCACGCATGTGGACGGCAAGATCAACCCGATCAGCGATATTCAGACGATCAATCTGGAGCTGATCCTGGCGGACCTCGACAGCGTAGAGAAGCGGATTGAACGTTCCCGCAAAAATATGAAGGGCGGCAACAAGCAGTATGCGCAGGAAGTGGAGCTGCTGGAGCGGATCAAAGAAGCGCTCTACAACGACCAGCCGGCGCGCAGCGTGGAGCTGACCGACGATGAGAAGCTGATCATCCGCGATCTGCACCTGCTGACGCTGAAGCCGGTGCTTTACGCGGCCAACGTCAGCGAGGACGGCGTGGCCGATGCGGAGGACAATCCGTACGTGCAGCAGGTTCGTGAATTCGCGGCGGCGGAGAATGCCGAGGTCGTTCCGATCAGCGCCAAGGTGGAGGCGGAAATCGCCGAGCTGGAGGGCGAGGACAAGGCGATGTTCCTGGAGGAGCTCGGCCTGCAAGCGTCCGGTCTGGACCGCTTGATTCAAGCGGCATACCGTTTATTAGGGCTTTATACGTATTTTACCGCCGGGGTTCAGGAGGTTCGCGCCTGGACGATCCGCAAAGGGACGAAAGCGCCGGCCGCGGCGGGCGTGATTCACTCCGACTTTGAGCGCGGCTTTATCCGCGCGGAGGTCGTGTCCTATGACGATCTCGTAGCTGCCGGTTCGATGAATGCGGCCAAGGAACGCGGGCAACTCCGCCTGGAAGGCAAGGAGTATGTTGTTCAGGACGGCGACGTCATGCATTTCCGGTTTAACGTGTAAGGGGCTTTCATTAGAGGCCATCTAGCGCCGATAAAAACGGGTCTGCCGCTGTTGCGGCAGGCTTTTTTTATAAAAAGGGTGGGCGCACGATTCCCCACTATTCAAGCGACGATCCCTATGGTATAATATAAAGTCGTTTACCTAATAATTTTTGTAAAAAATGATCGATTTATTTTCTTCGAGAAAATTGTCATAGAGAGAGGTGACTTCCCTTGTTGGACCGACTACAATCCCTGGCTGACCGGTACGAGAAGCTGAGCGAGCTGCTCTGCGATCCGGACGTGGCCAATGATACCAAGAAGCTTCGGGATTACTCCAAAGAACAATCCGATTTACAGCCGGCTTATGAGGCGTACACCGAATACAAGCAGGTCATTGAAGAGCTGGAAGCCGCCAAAGCAATGCAGGCGGAGAAGCTGGATGATGAGATGCGCGAAATGGTCAAAATGGAAATAGAAGACCTTACGGCCCGACAGCAGGAGCTGGAGGAAAAAATCCGCGTCCTGCTGCTGCCGAAGGACCCGAACGACGACAAGAACGTGATCGTCGAAATCCGCGGGGCGGCCGGAGGCGACGAAGCGGCGCTGTTCGCGGCCGATCTGTACCGTATGTACACCCGTTATGCGGATACGCAAGGCTGGAAAGTGGACGTTATGGACGTCAACGAAAGCGACCTCGGCGGTTTTAAAGAGGTTATTTTCATGATCAACGGACGCGGCGCCTACAGCAAGATGAAGTATGAGAGCGGCGCCCACCGCGTGCAGCGGATTCCGTCGACGGAGTCCGGCGGGCGGATTCATACCTCGACTTCGACGGTAGCGGTGATGCCGGAGGCCGAGGAAGTCGATGTCGAAATCCTCGACAAAGATATTCGCGTCGATACGTTCTGTTCCAGCGGCGCGGGCGGCCAGTCCGTCAACACGACGAAATCGGCGGTCCGGGTTACGCACATCCCTACCGGTATCGTGGCGACGTGCCAGGACGGCAAATCGCAGAACTCCAATAAGGAAAAGGCGCTGCAGGTGCTGCGGGCGCGGATTTCGGATATGAAACGGCAGGAAGAGGAAGCGAAATATGCCGGCGAACGCAAGAGCAAAGTGGGAACCGGGGACCGCAGCGAGCGGATTCGGACGTACAATTTCCCGCAAAGCCGGGTGACGGATCACCGGATCGGGCTGACCCTGCATAAGCTGGATCAGGTCATGAACGGAGAGATCGAGGAAATCGTGTCGGCGCTGACAATTGCGGAACAGGCCGAACTGATGGATAAAGGAGAATAAACTTGAACGGTAACGGATATGTGTTATCTGGAGACCTGAATATTTCGGAAGCCCGCAGAGAGGCTTCTTCTTTTTTGGCGGCGCACGGCGTGGCCGAGCCGGAGTCGAATGCCGAGCTGCTGCTGCGGCATGTGCTCGGTTTGGAGGGCGCGGCGTATCTGGCCGCGCTGCGCGATCCGTTCCCGGACGGGCGCAAAGCCGCGTGGGAAGAGGCCATCCGCCGCAAAGCGGCGGGCGAGCCGGCGCAGTATATCATCGGGGAACAGGATTTCTACGGCCTGACCTTCAAGGTCACGCCGGCCGTCCTGATTCCCCGACCGGAAACGGAGCTGCTCGTGGAAGCGATCGTCCAGGCGGCCGATCGCCTGTGGCCCGGTGGCGCTCCGCAGGCCGCCGACATCGGCACCGGCAGCGGCGCGATCGCTGCCGCCCTGGCCCACCTGCGCCCGTCCTGGAGTATTTCGGCGAGCGATATCTCGCCGGAAGCGCTCGCGGTGGCGCGGGAAAATGTCCGGCGGCTCGGCCTGGCCGTCGCTTTCAAGCAGGGCAACCTGCTTGAACCGTTCGCGGGCGAGCCGCTGGACATCGTGGTCAGCAATCCGCCGTATATCCCGGCGGTTACGATCGCGCACCTGCAACCCGAGGTGCGCGACCACGAGCCGCGCGGCGCGCTCGACGGCGGTCCGGACGGGCTGGCGCCCTACCGGACCATGATGGCGCAACTGCCGCTGCTGCCCCGGCCGCCCCGGCTGATCGGCTTCGAGCTCGGTATGGGGCAGGCCGGGGAGGTCGCCGAGCTACTGCGCCGTACCGGCTGCTGGAGCGAGATCGTTACGATCCCGGATCTGGCCGGCATCGACCGGCACGTATTGGGCATCGCCTGAGGGGCGGTGCTTTTTTCGTTCGCTTGATCGGAATGCGGCTTCATCTTATTCCCATATCCAAATTTTTTGCGGAAGGATTGGGCAGAACGCCCAATAGACTTTAACTGGAGAATTCCTATACAATGGGAAGAGGATAAAATCAGGATGGGCGGAGGACAGAGGAATGCTGACCAAGTTAAAAAAAATTGACTATACAATCGTGTTCATCCTGCTGCTTCTGATGGGGATCAGTATTGCGGTGCTTTATAGCGCCACATCGGGTACGAAATACGACGGGTACCATCTTCGGATGTTCGTCTATTATTTGCTGGGGTTTGCGGTTTTCTTTTCCGTATCCCTGATAGATTTCAGGCTGTTTATCAAATATGCGTTTTACATCTACCTGTCCGGGATCGGCCTGCTCATCATCGTTATGTTTGCCGGTAATACGTACCATAATGCCACCGGCTGGCTTACGCTTCCCGGGGGTCTCAGCTTCCAGCCGGCGGAGTTTTTCAAACTGCTGCTCGTTCTGTTTTTGGGCTTCATGCTGCTGCGGAAACGAAAACCGAAGCTGATGTTTTGGCGCGATGTCGTGCCGATTCTGCTGGTGACCTTTATTCCGTTTCTGCTGGTCATGGCTCAAAACGACCTGGGCAACGCGCTTAGCTATCTCGTCATTTTGGCCGGGATGCTGTGGATCGGCAACATTAAGTATATCCATGCTTTGATCGCCCTGGTGCTTTTTGCCGGCTCCGTATATGGAGGAATTACGGCTTACAAGGCGTATCACGAACAGGTTTACAAATTTTTCGAAGAAATCGGGCGGGCCCACTGGATGGCGCGAATCGACCCCTGGCTGATGCCGGAAAAAGCCTCAAAGGACGCGATCTACCATACGCAAAACGCCAAGCTGGCGATCGCTTCCGGAGGGATGACCGGCGAAGGATACCTGCAGGGGGAAACCGTCCAGTCGGAACGCGTTCCGCTCACATATTCCGACTCCATTTTCGTGGTCATTGCCGAAGAGTTTGGATTTATCGGGAGTTCGTTGCTCCTGCTGCTTTATTTTGTGCTGATTCATCGGCTGATTTTAATCTCCCTGGATTGCCGGGACCGAAGCGGACCTTATATCATCGTAGGGATCGTCGCGATGTTTCTGTACCAGGTTTTTGAAAATATCGGCATGTTTATCGGCCTGATGCCTCTGACCGGGATTACACTCCCGTTCGTCAGCTACGGAGGAACCTCACTTTTGATCAACATGGCCTGTATCGGCGTCGCAATGAGCATCCGGATTCACGGGCAAGAAGTGGAGGATGAGCAGCGGTTTCCGACCACGCGTTACACAAGGGTTAAACCGCAAAATCAGTAAAGTTAGCACAGGCAGTCCCTTGGGGATTGCCTTTTTTGTGGGGCATGTACTCCCGCCTATCTTTCGATTTCATAGATTCATAGGTTTACTTCTCTCCTAAACGGACATACTGATAGACATCATAGAACGTAGGGAGAGGAAGCGTCATGCGGCGGGGGAAAAAATATGGACTTATTACTTTCGGTTTAATGATTCTGCTGATGTCCTGGGAGGGGCAGAAAATAGATTCGGCCGCGGCCGAAGGGGCAATTCCCCGGCAATCGATCCGGCTGCGGATATTGGCCAATTCGGATGGAGTTGGCGATCAAATCGTGAAACGTCAGGTTCGCGATGCGGTGGTCGAACAGATGAACGCATGGGTGGGCGAGCTTGAGGACCCGCAAAGCCTGGATGCCGCACGCGGCGTGATCCGGGAGCATTTGGACGATATCGAAGAGCGGGTCGGTGAAACCTTGGCGGACAGCGGAAAAAAGTACGGTTATAAGGTGGAGCTCGGCGTGGTTCCTTTTCCGACGAAAATGTACGGTGGGGCGGTTTATCCCGCGGGCGATTACGAGGCGCTTCGCGTTACGCTGGGGGAAGGGAACGGCAAGAATTGGTGGTGCGTGTTGTTTCCGCCCCTGTGCTTTGTCGATGCGGGCAGCGGCGACGCCCTGCAAAATAGCAAGGGCAGCGTAAGCGCCGCAGCTGACGGAGGAGCGGCGCAGCCGGTTCAGGCCGAGCCGGAGGAGACGAAGGTGCGCTTCTTTTTGTGGGATATGCTGGTTCGCTTGTGGGACTGGATTGCCGGACTTTTTCGATAAAAAATATTAGGCTTCCTTTGAAACCGTGCAGATGAAGGCTCTGCACGGTTTTGTTTCGGTTATAATAGAAGGGTTCATATTATAAAGAGTTGGGAAGGATTGCCATGGAACATCATAACTTGATGACGAACAGTGAAGCGGGACAACCCCGGCCGACGCGCTTGTGGGATGTGTCCGTTCTAATAGAAGGAACAACACCGGAGGTTCAGGCTCGCCGGGAAGCTGAGCGGGGCTTGGCCGAAGCGGGCGAGGTGCTTGCGGCGGGCGGAACGGTAGCCTTTCCGACCGAGACGGTCTACGGTCTCGGAGCGGATGCGCGGAACACGGCGGCGGTGGAGGCGGTCTTTGCCGCCAAAGGGCGGCCGTCCGACAATCCGCTGATCGTGCATATTGCGGACTTCAGCCAGCTGGAGGGCCTCGTCACCGAAGTGAACGAGACGGCGCGGCGGCTGATGGATGCTTTTTGGCCGGGGCCGCTTACGCTGGTGCTGCCCGCGGCCCCCGGCGCCGTCTCGCCCCGCGTGACAGCGGGGCTGGACACCGTGGCCGTGCGGATGCCGGCCCACGACATCGCGCTGCGGCTGATCGCCGCAGCGGGGTGCCCGGTGGCGGCGCCCAGCGCCAACCGGTCGGGGCGCCCGAGCCCGACGCTGGCGAGCCACGTCGGGGATGACCTGGCCGGCCGCATTGACGGCATCGTCGACGGCGGGCCCACGGGGGTGGGCCTGGAGTCGACGGTGGTGGTGGCCGGCGGCGACGGGGTGGTCACCGTGCTCCGCCCCGGCGGGATCACGGCCGAGCAGCTCGCCCGCCATGCGGCGGACGTGCGGCTGGACGCCGCCCTGCAAAGCGCCGCCGAGGCGGGCGGCCGCGAGAATGACATGCCGGCGCCGCGCTCGCCGGGCATGAAGTACACGCACTACGCCCCCCGCGGGGCGCTGCGTGTGGTGGCCGGCGCCGCCCCGGACCGGGTGGCGGCCGCCATCCAGGCCGAGCTCGATGCGGCCAAGGCGCGCGGGGAGGTCACGGGCGTGCTCGCCTTTGACGAGCACCTTCCGCTCTACCGCGCCGACTGCTTGCTTTCGCTCGGCAGCCTGACGGCGCTGGAGACGGCGGCGCATCGTCTTTACGCGGCGCTCCGCCGCTTCGACGACGGCGGCGTCACCTACATTCTGGCCGAGTCCTGCCCGCAGGAGGGACTCGGCTCCGCCGTGATGAACCGCCTGCTTAAAGCGGCGGGCGGAAAGGTAATAAAGGCATAGGAAGACATCCATAAATAGGGGAGGCGGAAGCGAAATGATATCGATCGGGTTGACCGGCTGGGGAGATCATGAAGCGCTGTATCCGCAGGGGACCCCGGCCAGAATGAAATTGGCGCTGTATGCGAGGCATTTCCCGGTCGTGGAGGTGGACAGCTCGTTCTATGCCGTTTTGGGCGAGCACACTTACAGAAGATGGTTAGACGAAACGCCGGCCGGTTTTACGTTTATCCTGAAGGCTTACCGGGGGATGACGGGGCATAACCGCGGCAAAAGCCCCTACGGCGGGCCGGGCGAAATGTTTCAGGCTTACCTCGATTCGATTCGCCCGGTGGCGGAATCGGGCAGGCTGAAAGCCGTTATGTTTCAATTTCCGCCCTGGTTCGATTGTACGGCCGACAACATCCGGCGCCTGCGCGCGGTGAGAAAATGGATGGGAGACCTGCCGCTGGCCCTGGAATTCCGCCACCAGAGCTGGTATGGGCCAGAGGTACGCGACAGTACGATATCCTTCATGCGCGAGGAGGGCTGGGTTCATATAATTTGCGATGAACCGCAGGCGGGACCGGGCTCGGTTCCCGCCGTGCTGGAACCGACCGATCCGAATCTGACGATCGTCCGACTTCACGGACGGAATGAGGGCGGCTGGCTGCAGGGCGGAGCGCCGAACTGGCGGGAGATTCGCAATCTGTACCGTTACAACCGCGATGAACTGCTGGATTGGCGTGATAAGCTGGCGGTGTTGGAGGAGAAAGGCACGCGGGAAATCTGCATGATTTTTAACAATAATTCCGGCGGGGACGCCGCTCCGAACGCGCTGGAAATGATGGAGCTTTTAGGGATGGAAACGGCGGGCCTGCCGCCTCAGCAGCTTGATTTGTTTGGCGAAACCGAATAACGATCATGACTTTCCCTTTGTCCGCATATGGTGGTACAAGTAGTTTTTTAGACATGGGAGAGTGGCTGGGATGACAGAGGCTTTTGCGCGGTTAGGGGAATTGGCGACCGTTCTGCTGATGGCCGTGGCCTTGGGAATGGATGCTTTTTCGCTCGGCGTCGGCATCGGTATGAAAGGGGTGGGGAGAACGGATGCGGTCCGCATCGGTGTGACCGTAGCCCTTTTTCATATTCTCATGCCCTTGATCGGCATTTCCGCCGGTCAGTATGTCGGCGAGTTGCTCGGCCATCTGGCGCGGTATGCTTCGGGAGGGCTGCTGCTGCTTTTGGGCGCCCACATGATTTTCAGTTCCGTGAAGGGCAGCGGGTTTCAATCGATCAATCACCGTACTTTGTGGGGAGTCGTTCTTTTTTCGCTGAGCGTAAGCATCGATTCCTTTTCTGTCGGGGTATCCCTGGGGATGTTTCGTTCCGACTTGCTGTTGACGGTGCTGGCTTTTGGCATTTGCGGCGGATTGATGTCCCTGATGGGTCTGGCTCTCGGGCGAAGCGTCGGCCGGAATCTCGGGGAATACGGCGAGGCGGCCGGCGGAGCGATCTTGTTCACGTTTGGACTCCTGTTTATCTTTTGATACAATAACACTGATCCGAACCGAAGAAATATTCGGCGATTTGACGGAGGTGACTAGCGAATGCGGATTTTATTTGTTTGTACGGGAAATACATGCCGGAGCCCGATGGCTGAAGGAATGATGCGCCAAATCGCCAAAGAGCGGGGGCTTGATGTGGAGGTGCGCTCCGCAGGAGTGGCCGCAAGCGATGGATCATCGATGTCTCGTCATGCGGAATCGGTTCTGAAAGAGCAGGGAATTATGGACCGGATCGTATCGACCTCGCTGCATGGGGAGTTGATCGAGTGGGCCGATTTGATTCTGGCGTTGACGGAAGGGCACAAACGGCAGATCGTGTATACATTTCCGGCCGCGGTGGATAAAACATATACTTTAAAAGAATATGTCGAGGACGATCTTGATGTATTGGCCGAAAAGGAAGAGTTGCAGCGTCTGGTTGCCGAGCTGGAACTGGACCGGGCGCTTGGCAAGCAGGCGGATGAAGCGAACCGGCGCAGATTGACCGAGCTGCTTCAGCGCTTGCCGGTCTATGATATTTCCGATCCTTTCGGCGGTTCGCGGGAGGAATACCATCGGACCGCGACGGAAATCCGAGCGGCTTTGGAAAAATTGGCCGACAAGCTGAAGCCGGATCGGAATCATCCCGGAAATACCGCCTGGGGATGAAAAGCCGGTTGCATTTGTGAGGCGTATGCTTTATTCTTAAGCTAGAAATGAAGATCCGATGTGACTGGCGACGAAAGTGGATGAAACCACGGTGGAGCATCGGAATATACGGCCGGTCGCCTGGGCAAAGAGCACGACGCGTTGGTAGCGTCATGCTCTTTTTTCGTAAGCGGACTTCTTTATCGTCAATATTCTTGCCGTTTTAGGTATAATAAGGTTAGGTGTTTGACGAGAACCGACATTTTCGGAAAGAAGGGGTAAGCCATGGAAACGCCAAATGCTGGGGAAATCCGGGCGCAAGTTGCTGGAATCCTGGAGGAGCTGGCGCAGGCTGCCGGGCTCCGGCAGGGGCATGTCGCCGTATTCGGAGTAAGCACGAGCGAGGTGGCGGGAGCGAGGATCGGTACAGGCGGCGCGGAGCATATTGCGGCCGAGCTGTTCGCCGGGATTGACGAGGTTCGCCGAAAGTACGGGTTCGATGTCGCTTTTCAATGCTGCGAGCACCTGAACCGCTCGCTTGTGGTGGAACGGGCTGTATTGGAGCGTCTCGGGCTTACGGAGGTAGCTGCGGTTCCCGTACCGAAGGCCGGCGGCTCGATGGCGGCGGTCGCCTACCGCAGCTTGTCCGAACCCTGTCTTGCCGAGAGCATTGAAGCCCACGCCGGTCTGGATATCGGAGAGACCTTGATCGGCATGCATCTGCGCCGCGTCGCGGTCCCCTTCCGGCCCGGCTTGCGGTATGTCGGCAAGGCCCGGGTCAACGCGGCTTGGACGCGTCCAAAGTTGATCGGAGGAGAGCGTGCGGTATATGCGCTGCCTCAAACCGAGGACTCGCGTTTGTGTGACTGAAGTTATTCATTATTTTAGCATAGGAGGACTATGGATATGGATCAATTGAGAAAGCAAGACCCGGCGGTATTGGAAGCGATGAATCTGGAGCTGAAGCGTCAGCGGAACAACATTGAACTGATCGCCTCGGAGAACATTGTCAGTGAAGCGGTTATGGAAGCGATGGGCTCCGTGCTGACCAACAAATATGCGGAAGGCTATCCGGGGAAACGCTACTACGGCGGTTGCGAACGCGTCGATATCGTGGAAAATATCGCCCGCGACCGGGCGAAGGAGCTATTCGGCGCCGAGCATGCCAATGTGCAGCCGCACTCCGGCGCGCAGGCTAATATGGCTGTCTATCTCGCCGCGCTGAAACCGGGGGATACCGTGCTCGGCATGAACCTGGCGCACGGCGGACACTTGACGCACGGCAGTCCGGTAAACGCCTCCGGCCTTCTGTACAATTTCGTGGCGTACGGCGTACAGGAAGACTCCTTCCTGATCGATTACGACGAAGTGCGCAAAGCCGCGTTTAAGCATCGTCCCCGTATGATCGTTGCGGGAGCGAGCGCTTACCCGCGCATCATCGACTTTGAAAAGCTCGCTTCCATCGCCAATGATGTCGGCGCTTTGTTCATGGTCGATATGGCGCATATCGCGGGCCTCGTCGCTGCCGGGCTGCATCCGAATCCGGTGCCGCATGCCCATTTTGTGACGACAACGACGCATAAAACGCTGCGCGGACCGCGCGGCGGCCTGATTTTGTGCCGCCAGCCATGGGCGACGGCGATCGACAAGGCGGTGTTCCCGGGTACGCAGGGCGGACCGCTGATGCATGTGATCGCCTCCAAAGCGGTGGCGCTCGGCGAGGCGCTTCAGCCTTCCTTTAAGACGTATGCGGAGAACGTGGTCAAAAATGCCAAAGTCCTCGCGGAGACTATGATAGCGGAAGGTTTGAACATCGTTTCCGGCGGCACGGACAACCACTTGATGCTGGTGGATACGCGCAACCTGAACATCACGGGCAAAGACGCCGAGCACGTGCTTGATTCGATCGGCATTACGGTCAACAAAAACGCGATTCCGTTCGATCCGACCAGCCCGTTCGTGACCAGCGGCATCCGTATCGGTACGCCGGCCGTAACCTCCCGTGGAATGGACGAGGAAGCGATGAAAGTCATCGGTCGGACGATCGCGCTGGTTCTGAAGAATCCTAAAGACGAGGCGTCTTTGGAGAAAGCCCGTCAGCAAGTTGTCGAATTAACCGATAAATTCCCGATTTATCCGGAACTTAGCTACGAATAAGCGCCTGATTTAGCGGAAGGTTGACCCGTTGGTACGGGTCGGCCTTTTTTTTTCGGAGAAATCCCTATATCTTGCTAGCTAAATATGCAATAATTAACCCATGATAGCGCATACAAAACAATGACCTCCGGGTGAGAACATGATATCAAGCAGACAACAGCGAATGCTCAAACAATTGATGGAGAACGACGGGACCACTTATATATCTTTGCAAAATTTGGCGGATGAGTATGGGATCTCTTTGCGTACGGTGCGAAATGACTTGCTGGGGCTGGAGGATTGGCTCATGGAACGGGGGGTGCGCCTGGAGCGCGATCGTACCGCCGGTGTCCGGCTTCGGCTCGGCGGCGACCAGTCCAAGCGGCTTGCCGCGCAGACGCAGCAGCGTCCCGATTACATGGATGCGAAGCATCGGATCGGCTTGCTGCTCAAGCAGCTTCTGCAAGAGGCGAAGCTGCCCGTCAAAGAGGTAATGAAGGAGTTCGGGATCAGCAAAAATACGCTGTTGCAAGATTTAGGCGAAATTAAGCGGCGGTTGGAGCTCTGGGAGTTAACCCTGGTCCGGGACCGGGGAGTGCTTTACGTCACGGGTGCGGAGAAACTCAAACGAAGCGCTTATTTAAGTTTGCTGCGTGCTGAGATGACCGACGACCGATTGTTCCGATATATTCTGGATCAACGGGAATATGGGGAACCGCGGTTACCGGTCACCCCCTGGAAGGATTGGTTCAACACCGAGGATACGGCTATGCTGTTCGATACGATGCAACGCCTGGAGGAGAAGATGGGCGTTCAATTTACGGATGCCGGGTACTCCACCCTAATTCTTCACATCCTCATGGCGATGGAACGATTGCGGGGGACGCATTCGATCGAGATGGATCCCGAATCCCTGTCCGAGCTAAAAGGCCATGATGCGTATGAATTGGTGAGGACAGAGGCGGGCCCGCGGATTGAGGAGCATTTTAGGGTGAAGCTTCCCGCGGCGGAAATCGGTTATATCACTCAGCATATTCTCGGCGCTCAAAAACAAAGTCTGCCGGCCGAGGAGCAAATGATTGTCGAACTGGCCGAGCAAATGGTGGTTCGCATCGAGCGGGATTTGGGGCGAAAGCTGCAGTTATCCGACCAAATTGTCCAGGGATTGGCCATTCATTTGAAACCGGCCATTTACCGGGCCAAGTTCGGGCTGCAATCGAAAAATCCGTTGATGCGGCAATTGGAAGCCCAGTACGGATCATTGCTCGATTTGGTGGAGCGGGTTGTAAATGACGTGATGGAACCCTGGTCCGTTCTTTTTGATCGGGACGAGGTCGGTTATATCATGCTTCATATCGGAAGCGGGCTGATCCCTCCGCAGGCTCCTCTGCGCAAGCGCGTGGCGATCGTATGCGGTTCGGGTCTCGGCACTTCGGCCATGTTGAAGCGGCGGATGGCCGTGGTTTTTCCCCAGGTTGATGTTGCCGGAACATACTCGTATAAAGAGTCGGCAAGCATCAAGATCGGCGAAGTGGATGCCATCGTCAGCACGATGGAAATCAGCCAAGCTTTGCAGGTGCCCTGGGTGAAAGTGTCCCCGCTTCTCGACGAATCGGACCAGAAGCGAATCGCAAGCTTCTTGGGTGTCGCGCCTTCGGGCGAATCCGCTGCGGCTGCTGCCTCCGTTCAAGCGGTTAATGACATCCTCGAGGCGGTTGAGCGAAATGCCCATATCCATAACCGCAACGGCTTGCTGGAGGAACTGCTGTACTTGTTCCAGGGCGGAGGCGGTCGGGATCAGCGGCCGGCCGGGGAGTATACTCTTACTTCGTTATTACCGCCGGATTCCATCCGCCTTGGATTAGCCTCCGTTCCGTGGGAGGAAGCCGTTCGGGAGGGAAACCGGATTCTGATGGCAAAAGGGGTTTCGGACGCAAAATACGGAGATGCCCTGGTCGAAATCATCCACTCCAATAAGCATTCTTTTATCATCCGATCCGGGGTGGCCTTTCCCCACGTATATATGCCGGAGTGTGTGGCGAAAACGGGGTTCAGCTTAATGACCTTTCGCGAGGCGCTGGCGTTCGGGCCCTCCGCTCAGCCGGTTTGGCTCGTTATTACGCTGGCGGCCATCGATAAGGAGCGGCATGTGACCGCGCTCGGGACATTGCTGGAGGTGATGAACGACGAATCGTTCATGGCCGATTTGAGGCAAACCGCAGATGCGGATAGCCTGTGGCGAAGGCTGCGGGAGAAGGAGGGCAAATGAAAAAGATCGTCATTGCTTGCAACAGCGGTCTGGGGACCAGCCTGATGATCCGGTTAAATGTGGAGGCCCTTATGAAGGAGTTGAGCGTACAGGCTCAAATCGAGCATACGGATATCACCTCGTTGGATGCTTATGATGCGGATCTGATTATAGGTTCCAGCTATGTTATAGAATCACTGCACCTGGCCGGGACGGCTGAACTGATCGGACTGGAGGACATTACCGACCGGCAGCATCTGAAAGCACGGCTCATGGAGTGCAACACGCTCCGGGACTGGTTCGCCTAACAAACGAAATGAAATTGATGAATATCTAGACGGGAGGTTACCCCATGAATGCGACGCAAGTCATCAGCAAGGGACTACTCGGGGAACCTGCCCTGCTGCTCGGATTAATCGCGTTTATCGGACTGCTGCTGCAGAAGCAGTCGTTTCAACGGCTTATTCACGGCACGATCAAGACCATGCTCGGGTACACTTTGCTGCAAATCGGCGCCAACGCCGCCGGCTCATCCTTATCCAATTTATCGGCGGTCATTCAGAAAGGATTTCAAATTATCGGGATCATCCCGCATAACGAGACGATAACCGCGTTGGCCCAGATTAATTACGGGGAAGAGATTGCGCTTATTATGCTGGCCGGGATGATCGTCCACCTCTTGATCGCCCGTCTGACTCCGGTCAAATACATCTTTCTGACGGGGCATCATATGCTGTTCATGGCCTCGCTGCTGGCGGGTGTACTGGTTTCGATGTCCATGCCGCTATGGCAGGTGATGGCGGGCGGCGGTTTGGTATTGGCTTTGTGCATGTCGTTTGCTCCGCTGATCGCCCAGCCTTATGTTCGACGGGTGACGGGAAACGATGACTTTGCACTGGGACACTTCAATAGCGTCGGATATGTTCTAAGCGGATTTATCGCCTCGTGGTTCAAGAAGGGGCCGGAGCCGCCGGAGTCGCCTGGACTGCAAAAGCTCCGGTCTTTTTTTCAGGATCATATGGTCGTGATTACAGGGTTTACGTTTGTCCTCTTCCTCTTTTCGGGACTGTTCGCCTCTTCCGGAGGGATTGCCGAGATGTTCTCCGGCCGCCATCTTCTGGTCGTTTCCCTGATCCAGGCAACCTGGTTCGCGGGAGGGTGCTACGTCATCCTGGCGGGCGTACGCATGCTCCTGTCCGAAATCGTCCCCGCTTTCAAAGGGATTGCCGACCGAGTTGTTCCGGGGGCTATCCCCGCTCTGGATTGCCCGGTGCTGTTCAAGTTTTCGCCTTTTTCGGCCATGGTCGGTTTTCTTCTGAGTTTCGCTGGGGGGCTTGTGGCGATGGCCGTGCTCTTCCAGGTTCAGTACACGGTGATCATCCCCGGGGTAATCCCGCACTTTTTCTCGGGGGGAACGGCCGGCGTTATCGCGTATAAGATGGGAGGCCGCAAAGGCTTGGTCGTCGCTTCGCTATGCCACGGATTTGCGATTACCATGCTTCCGACATTACTGATTCCCCTGCTAACCAATCTCGGTTATTTGCGGGCGACCTTCGCCGATAGCGATTTTTCGGTCATCGGTGTGATGGTCCATAAGTTATTCGGTTGGTTGTTGGGATAGCGGTTGTCTTAAATCCAGAGGCTGTCCCAAAAGTAGACTTTTTTCAGACTTAAAGAGGCAATCCTTCAAAAGTAAAGCGGCCGTTCAAGGAAGTTATCCTTGGACGGCCGCTTTGCTGTTTTGGTCCGCTGTGTGCTTTTTCAGCAGGTTGTGGGCAAGAGAAAGCCATCCATCCGAGCTCCAGGCTTGTTTTCTCAAGCCTTCGAAGCAGGAACCGCCGGATGACTTTTGGGACTGCCGCGCTGTTATGTATCTTGCATCTATATAGGTTGAACTATTGATTTGCATATTAGACAGCGGTGTAAAGGGGGCTTATCACACTCTTGACCTGCAACTAAGGGCTTGGTGGCTCGAATTAAAGGGAATTGTTCCCGTTAATTTGGTGCGTAAGCGGCTGCAGAGGCGAATTAGCTGGAAAACCTCCCGCTAATTCGCCTGAAATAGCGTATATCAGCAATAGGGCCGCAAAATAGATGGAGCTTTTCCAGCTAAATCCGATCAAAGAACAAATAGTCGTACATTAACAGGACTTTTTCCCGTTAATGGTGTGGACTCCGACGGTGGGATCAGCCCGTTCTTTCTTTTCGGAAGAAAAAACATCTTAAAGTTTGTCTATCGAGTCCAGAATCCGTTGACCGGGGATTCATACTTCTCCCGCAATGCGATGACAACAGCCCCTTTTCGGGTCCGCCCGTTTTTTTGCCGCAAGAAGTGGCAAAGACTTGGACTCACAGTATTGTAAGCGCAACCAATATAATTGAATCATAAATGATAAAGGGGGATTTCAAGATGAGTAAAAAGAGATGGATGAGTTCAGTAGCCGTATTGGCGGTGGCAGCGCTGCTCTTTACAGGTTGCGGGTCAACCGGAGGAAACTCCGGCGCAGCGGGGGATAAGGCGGGGCAGAATGCCGGGGCTGCGGACAAGCCGCAAGGCAAATTGACGGTTTATGTCGGCTTTCAGGAAGACCACGCGGTAGCCGCCATCAAAAAATTTACGGAAGACACCGGAATCGAGGCGAGTATGATTCGGATGTCGGCGGGGGAAATTCTCGCTAAGATCCGGGCCGAGAAAGACAACCCGCAGGCGGATGTCTGGTATGGGGGACCGGCCGATACGTTCGTCCAAGCGGCAAACGAGGGATTGCTGCAGCCTTACCAGTCGCCTGTGGCCGAAAAGATAGATGCCAAGTACAAGGACCCGGACGGCTATTGGACGGGCGTATATGTCGGAGCGGTCGGCTTTGCGTCCAATAAGGATTTTCTGGCGAAGAAAGGCGTGGAGGCTCCGCGGCGATGGGAGGACCTTCTGAATCCGGCCTTTAAAGGCGAAATCGTCATGGCGGACCCGGCGTCTTCCGGTACGGCTTATACGGCGATGTATTCCGTCTTGAAGGTGATGGGGAGCGAGGAGAGCGGCTTCGATTACCTAAAAAAACTGCACCCCCAAGTACAGCAGTATACGACAAGCGGCTCCGCTCCAGGCCGGATGGTCGGCATGGGAGAAGCCGGCGTAGGCATTTTGTTCGCGCACGACATTATTAAATACCAGGAAGAAGGCTTCGACAGCCTTGTGATGACGGTTCCTGAGGACGGTACGGGATACGAGACGGGATCGATCGGCATCATCAAAAACACCAAAAACGAAGAGCTCGCCCAGAAATTTGTCGATTGGGCCTTGTCACCGGCCGCTCAGGAACTTGGCAAGACGGTGGGAAGCTTCCAAAACTTGACGAATCCGGATGCCGTAGGACCGGAACAGGCTTTGAATTTGTCCGATATTCGTATGGTTGATTACGACGTAGTTGAAGCCGGTAAAGAACGTCAACGCCTGATCGACAAATGGAGCGCCGAGGTCAAAAAATAAATAACTGGGGACTACCTCCAAAGTTGTTATCTAGAGAGGAGAGAGCTTGAATGAGCGCCATGTTCAAGAGATTCAAGCGCGAGCCGCTCCTGCCGATTCTTATCGTGTTGGTCATGCTCTGCTTACTCGTTTTTATCGTATATCCATTATTCCAAATCTTTAAATCCAGCTTCGTCGGTTCGTCCGGCGAGGTTGGTCTGGAGGGTTACCTGCGTGTCCTCTCCGGAGGAGGATTGTTCCAGGCCCTGGTTAATTCGCTGGTGCTGGCCGTCCTAACGGCCACGCTGTCCACGGCCATCGCCTATGTTTTCGCCTATACGTTTGCCTATGTAAAGGTACCCTTTAAAAAGTTGTTTAACGGAATCGCTATCTTGCCGGTGATTTCACCGCCGTTTGTCATCGCGTTGTCCGCGATGCTGTTGTTCGGAAAACAAGGATTGGTGACCAAAAATTTGCTTGGCCTCGAGAACGCCAACATTTACGGGCTGCATGGGTTGGTCCTCGTGCAGACGCTATCGTTTTTTCCCATCGCGTTTCTGACGCTGTCGGGCTTGCTTCGCTCGATTAGTCCTTCCCTGGAAGAGGCGAGTCAAAATATGGGGGCCAGCCGCTTAAAAACGTTTCTCAGCGTGACGTTGCCGCTATCCGTTCCGGGGATCGCCAATGCATTCTTGCTTGTATTTGTTCAGTCTCTTGCGGATTTCGGCAACCCCATGACGATCGGAGGAAATTACTCTACGGTGGCCAGAGAAATCTATTTGCAGGCGGTAGGGAGCTATAATTTGCAGGCGGGCGCGGCGCTGGCCATGATTTTGCTGACCGTGACGATTATCGTGTATATCCTGCAAAACTTCTGGGTCGGCAAGAAAAGCTATGTCACGGTAACGGGCAAGCCGACCGGACAGCGCAGAATGATCGAGTCCGGGGCTGTCAAACACGGGTTATTCATTTTTTGTATGATAATGTCACTCGTCGTTATCGCCTTTTACACACTTGTCCCCGTCGGTTCGTTTATCAAGCTGTGGGGGATCAATAACAGCCTTACCCTGGATCATTACAAATACGTTTTCTCCATAGGGCAGAAGGCGGTAAAAGATACGCTGACGCTGGCCATCGTCGCCACGCCGATCGCGGGGCTTTTGGGAATGATTATTGCGTTCCTGATCGTCCGTAAAAGATTCATAGGCAAAAGAGCGCTCGAAGTCATCAGCATGCTGTCGATTGCCGTACCGGGAACGGTGATCGGGATCGGCTACATTCTGGCCTTCAATAAGGCACCGCTCGCCTTAACCGGAACGGGACTGATTATCGTGGCCGCGTTTGTCGTACGCTCTATGCCGGTCGGCATTCGCTCGGGTGTCGCCGCCTTGCAGCAGATCGACCCGAGCATCGAAGAGGCCGCGACCAACCTGGGGGCCGGGGGGAGCAAAGTGTTCACCAGCGTAGTGCTCCCGTTGATCAAGTCCGCCTTTTTCAGCGGTCTCGTCAACAGCTTTGTTAAAAGCATGACCGCGATGAGCGCCGTCATTTTCCTCATTTCGGCCAAATATAACCTGATAACCGCATCGATTCTGGCGCAGGTCGAGGCGGGACGGATCGGTGTGGCCAGCGCTTACTGTACCATCCTGATTCTCATCATGATTGTGGCGTTGGCGTTAATCAACTTGCTGGTGAAATGGATGGGCGGTAAAGAACGCTCCGTTTAAAGGGCGTCCATTCTTGAAGGAGGTATTGTTCATGGCTAAATCTGTAACGCTCCAAAATATATCGAAGGCTTTCTTGAATGATAGAGGGGAACGATCGTACGCGGTCAAAGGGGTGGACCTCAACATCGGGGAGGGGGAGTTCGTTACCCTTCTCGGCCCGTCGGGCTGCGGAAAAACGACGACACTTCGCATGATCGCCGGATTTGAAGACATCACCGAGGGGCACATTTATTTCGGTAATGAAGCGGTGGACCAGATTCCCCCGAACCGAAGAGACTGTACGATGGTGTTTCAATCCTATGCCTTGTTTCCTCATTTGAACGTCTTCGACAACATCTCGTACGGGCTTAAGATTAAAAAGATGTCCAAACCCGATATCATCTCGAAAGTTGAATCCGTATTGGATATAATGAATCTGCGGGATTATCGGGATCGGATGCCCAATCAATTGTCGGGCGGGCAGCAGCAGCGGGTGGCCTTGGCCCGGGCGCTCGTAATGGAGCCCGGCGTACTGCTGTTCGACGAACCGCTGTCTAACCTGGATGCCAAGCTGCGTCTGGTCATGCGGGATGAAATTCGGCGGATTCAACAGCAGATCGGCATTACGGCGGTTTATGTCACACATGATCAAAGCGAAGCGATGAGCATGAGCGATAAGGTTATCGTTATGAATAAAGGGAAAATCGAGCAAATGGGTACGCCGATGGAGATTTATCAGCGCCCCAAAACGCAGTTCGTGGCGGATTTTATCGGAACCGCCAATTTTATGGAGGGTACGGTCAAAGGGACGGAGGAAGGCAGGCTGCTGGTGGATACGGCCGCTGGATTATTGCGAGTTCACCGGGACGGTTTTAAGACGGGGGACCGCGTGACCGTCGTTATCCGACCGGAAGCCGTATCCTTGGGAAACGGGCCGGAGCGTAAGGGAATCGTACAAAAAAGCGTGTTTATGGGACAAACGCAAGAATACGAAGTACAGTTTGGAGGCCAGCTGTTCCAAATAACCGAGCACAATCCGATTCAGGAGAAGGTCCACACGGTCGGAGCCTCCGTTTCCGTGGAATTTGCCGAAGATGCGCTGCATGTGATTTAACCCCAAGCATAGGACTCGGGACGACATCAAGAAAAGGGGGACGGGCGGCATGAAACGAATAATGTTAGGCATACTTCTGCTGTCCCTTCTGTTCACCTTATTGTCGGCCTGCGGCAAGGAAAGACAAGGAACGTTAACGGTATACGCCGGTTTGTACGAGGATCATGCTATAAAGGCGATCGAAACCTTCCAAAAACAGACCGGCATCAAAGTGAATTATGTGCGTATGTCGAGCGGGGAAATTCTGGCGCGAATCCGCGCGGAGCGGAATGCGCCGAAAGCCAGTATATGGTATGGCGGCCCGGCGGATACCTTTATTCAGGCGAAGACAGAGGGTTTGCTGGAGCCATACAATTCCAAACAGGCCGAGTCGATCCCTCCGGAGTATCGGGACCCTGACGGATATTGGACAGGCATTTATATTGGTTCCATCGCCTTTGTGTCCAACAAAACCTGGCTGCAGGAGGTGGGGCTGCAAGCTCCTCACTCGTGGAGCGACTTGCTGAAGCCGGAGTACCGGGGGATGATTTCGATGGCGGATCCCCGCTCATCGGGAACGGCCTACACGACGATGGCTACGTTGGTGCAGTTGTTTGGCGAGGATGAGGCGTTTGATTACTTGCGGCGGCTTCATCGGCAAAGCATCGTTTACACCACATCCGGCAGCGTTCCCGGACGAACGGTGGGCATGGGGGATTCGGGAACGGCTGTCATGTTCGCCCATGATGCACTCAAATATTACAAAGAGGGGTTCCAGGATCTCATCATTAGCTTTCCTAATGAAGGAACCGGCTATGAAATCGGGGCGGTCGGCGTAATCAAAGGTGGGCCGAACCAGAAAGAGGCCCGGGAGTTCGTCGATTGGGCATTGACCAAACAGGCTCAGGATCTGGGTAAGCAGGTCGGGAATTATCAGCAGTTGACCAATCCGGATGCTGTTCCTCCCGAAGAAGCTATCCCTTTGGAGAAGCTAAATGCCATTTCATACGACCTTGAATGGGCCGGGAGGAACCGTGAACGCCTGATCCAAAAGTGGACCACCCGGGTGCTGGGTCTGGGAGATGAATAGTAAGCGCTGAACAGCAGGCTTTACCGTTTTTTTTGGTATGGAATATGCGAATCCCCCTGTCCTGTCCCTCCCTTACTGCATAAGATATCATGCGGCGGGAACCGGAATCGTCCTCCGTGGATGGTTCGGTTAACCCGAATTCGGGAGAGGCAGGACGGAGGAGGTTTTGCAGGTGGGCTACCATTATACGGCGATCGGGGATTCATTGACGACGGGGGCGGGAGCTTGGCTTAGCGGCGGATTTGCCCCCGTCTATCGGCGCATGGCCGAAAGACGTCTCCGTACCTCGATAAACTATGAGAATTTAGGGATTAACGGGTTGACCTCGCAGAGGCTGCTTGCAAAGATTCAGGGGGACCCGCGATTCCGGGCGGCGCTTCGGCGGGCCGATATCATCACCGTATCGATCGGCGCGAACGATCTACGGCCTTATGCCGGAGCCGTCCGCGGCGGATCCCGGCTAGACGCTTCCCGCATCCCGCAAGCGCTGGGCCGGACGAAGGAGAATGTAAGGCAAATTGTCCATGACGTGTACCGGATAAAATCCGGGCAGCCTAGGCCGTTCATCATTCGGATGGTGGGCGTGTACAATCCCTTTCCGAACAGGGAAGCGGGAAGGTTTGCGCGTCAGTACAATTCGTTTCTCTATTCCCTGGGAGGGCCAAATTACCGCGTGGCCGACATTTATTCGGCGTTCGAAGGCAACGAACGGAATTTGCTCTTTTTGGATGGGGTTCACCCGAACGCGAGGGGCTACCGTGTCATTGCCCAGGAACTGGACCGGCTTGGCTACCTGCCTTTGCGGTAAGCATGAGGAAATGTGTCGAATAAAAGGGAAGGAAGGCCGACCAGTTTTACTGGTTGGTTTTTTTTGCGGATAAGTAGTTGACAGCGAGAGAGAGGAGGATATAATTAAGTCAAATGGTAACAAATAACATTCGAGAAACGCTCCACCTTAATGTTTTTCTTCAAAGGGTATACTTCGGCCAATTGGGCAAACGCTTGCATTATTGCTTTTATTCAGCAGCTATGCTTCCTCCTACTTTTCTGCACCTCACCGTTAGATGGCAAACTCAGGATTTTCATGATGACACGTTTTTTTATTCTCAAAAATGCAAACGGTTGCACGAAACATCTCGTTTTGTTTGGATGTATGGGTCAATACGAAGACAGGAGATGAGAGTTAAAGATGGAGTTGATTGCCTTGATTCAGGTATTTGTAAGCGTTTTATTCGGGGTGTCTTCTGCAGCCAAACTGAGCAAATTGTCATCCTTCAGAGACACGCTAAGGCAGCTTAGAATCGCTCCTTTATGGACGAAAAGGGCTGGAGCCGCCATTCCTTTGGCCGAGTTGGCCGTTTGTGTGCTATTGTGGTTCCCTATTACTTTGCGAATTGGTGCGGTGCTTGCTCTGCTTCTGCTCTGTGCCTTTGCGTGGGGGGCCTGGAGAGCCAAAGGCAGAATGGTGATCTACCAGTGGTTTGGGGGGCTTATTTCGGAAAAGTTTGGCATGGCGCTGCATATCAGACATTTTGTCCTCTTCCTCTTGAGCGTTTATCTTCTTGTTGCGCCGGTCCCGTCCGCACGGGCCTCGGCTTCTTTTGGGGAAATAGGGCTGGCGGTACTCTCTTCCTTAGGGATCTTGGTAATTTATGCATTGGGTTTAACGCTGCGACAGTACCATCAGCTCTACCAGGAATAGAACAACAACCGACTAAAGGAGTGACATGTTATGCCGGACATGTATGAAATCTCGTATTTGCTCTTATGGGTCATCGTGATTCTGATTTCTTACGTCGTGATTGTCATTTTAAAGAGCGCCATCACAGCCAGAAGTATGCTCTATGAACAACAAGAGGGCTTGCCTGAAGGGGCGGAGTTTCCGCTTGGCGGCCGTCTCCCCATGGATGGAAAAGCCGTTCTCCTCAAGGACCATGGCAAGCTCGGTACACTTATATTTTTGACTTCTTCCCAATGCTTGGCTTGCAAAAAGCTGTACTCGGTCATTAACGATGTACAGAAGAAAATGCCGGTGTATCAGTACCTGTTTATGATGTCCGGTCCGGAGGACGAGGTAAACGCAGCGATCAAGGAGTATGAACTCCAGGTTCCGATTATTCATGTGGAAAATTTCAAGGACCTGCAAACGCCCTTCGTTCCGTTTGGATACTATGTCTCCCCGGATGGCTTGATCCGAGCGAAGGGAATTATAAACAACGAAGGCCATCTGCAGGCACTGGTCTCGCATGGGGAAGAGCGAGTTTCGGCGTAAGGGGAAGGATCGGTGGAACGATAAAATGTGCACTTCCTTGAACTAAGTTAGCTAAGGCGGTTTCAGCCTTAACTATAAAAAAATCTATTGAAAGGAGGTGAAAAAAATATGTGTTCTGGAGCTTATTTGTATCAATATTGTCAGTCGTCCAGTATGTGTTCTTCTACTTCAGGTAAGCAATTGTGTTTCTACTATTCGAGTGGTTGCTCTACGTGCAGATGCTCTGATTGCTAAGTTAACAAGTTTAAGTCTGCCGTTAAAACATAACGGCAGACTCCCGGCTTATTCTAAGTACCCGTACTTTTCAAGTATTGGATACAGGGGGGGCTATTTTGAAAAACAAATTTCTGATGATACTTGGTGTTATGTTCATTTTTCTGAGCGCATGTTCGCCTAACCGAGAAATCCTCCAATACGAAGGCGATCCAAAGATGAAAGCTACGTTAAAGATCATGACGATTAATAGTGAAGCGAACGTGATGAAGGATTTCGGAGATATGTTTAACGCGAAATATCCCAATATAGAATTAAAGGTTATTAACTATAACTCTAACAATTATAAAAAAATCATTGAAGATGAAAAGCCGGATGTTTTCAGCCTTTCTCCCCAGGAATTTGAACAATATCTTGCGGATGACAGGTTGTACGATCTCGATGCCTTGCTTAATCAGGATGCTTTTGATCTTAAAGGGTTTCATCCGGAAGTTATTAATTACTTAAGGCATTTGGGAAATGGGAAACTGTATGGACTTTCTCCCCATTTTCAGAGTAAGGCCCTTTATTATAATAAGGATTTATTTGATAAATACGGCATTCCCTATCCGCAAGATCAGATGACTTGGAAGGATGTTTTTCAGTTAGCTGAACGTTTTCCTGAAGAGGATGGCATAAGTGGGCTATATATAAGAAATTTTTACACATTATCAGAAGAAATTGCACGAAGCGAACATGTAACCAAGGTCAATGACAAGGATATGAAGGTAACGCTTAACACTGAGTCATACAGGAAAATTTTTGAAATGATTCTGAAAGCTTATGAATCTCGGGCAATTTCTTTGCCGGACATCGACTTGTTTGAAGTATACGATCCCTTTATCAAAGGATCGAGTGCGATGACCTTCGATTACTATTACTACATAAATAATAATATTAATTGGGCGAAAACGGAAAAAGGAGCTGATTTTCATTTGAATTGGGATTTGGCTTCCGCCCCGGTGAATGAGGTAAGTCGTGATACATCTCCGTACTTCAATTTATTCGGTATTTTCTCAGTGAGTGCCGAGTCCGAGCAAAAACAGGCTGCTTGGGAATTGGTTAAATTTGTCAATAGTAGAGAAGTAGCTAAGGCAAAATCAAGAACAACAGGAATTGTTCCATCTTCGCGAACCGACTACATTTATAATCCGGAAGGCAAACGGATGGATGCTTTCTATAATTTGAAACCTGTGATGAACTCTCAAAATATCAATTCCGATTTGTTCCCGAAAGGTTTTTTTGGAGGATTGGAAGGGATCATTAATTCTGAAGGTAAAGCGGCAATGGTCGGTGCTAAAACTTTAGACGAAGCGATGGCTTCCATGCAGGAGCGGGGACAGCGATTATTGGACCGGAAGTAGCTTACCTTAGAATGATTCGGGCTAACGCCTAGATGCAAACTAAGAAGAAAGAGTGTAGCCGAAGTGAACCATAAAGGAGTCCTTCGAGGATTGTTATTCGAGATCGTTCCGTTTATATGGAAGTCGGCTCCTGTCCGATTGGCCGTGATGATGGTCACTCGTATTGTGGAGGCTTTGCAGCCGGCCGTTCAAATTTATCTGACCCAACGGCTGGTGGAGCAAGCTGCCTTATTGTTTCAAGGGAATAAGGAAATGCTGCTGCCCGCGCTGACGACGATAGGTTGGCAGGCCTTGTTTTTTCTGACTGCTCTGGGCTTAAGGTCGCTTGCTCATATGCTTCTTCTGGTAATTAAACAAAAAGCGCAGTTTCGATTGGACCGGGAGATCGCCGAAAAATGCTCGAGGTTGGACTATATTTACTTCGAGCAGTCCGAATACTACGACCGCCTGCAGAGAGTCACTCAAGGACTTGCTTATCGCGGGCTATCTGTGTTGGATCATTTTTTTCTGGTGTTGCAAAGCCTCATTACGTTAACTTCACTGCTTGCGGTTCTGGCCGGGTTTCATGGACTGCTGTCCGCAGGCGTACTGTGTTTGATTATCCCTTCCTTCCTGATCAATATGAAGCTGGGCCAAAAAAGATACAAGCAGATGATCGCTCAGACGCCTTCAAGCCGTAAAGTCCATTATTTCATGGGTTTAATGACCGGCAGGGAGTCCGCCAAAGAAATGAAGCTGTTCAGATTGTATCCTTACATCATCGACCAATGGGGAAAGTTGTATTGGAGAAATGCGAAAGAAAAGGCTGCGTTAGAGAAGTCGGGCCAATGGCTCGGCGGTTTCTCCGAGTTTTTCTCTTATGCGTTTACGGCGCTTTCTACCGTGATTGTCCTTTTAATGAGTTATACGGGCGGCCTTACGATCGGTTTTTTTGTGGCAATGATCCAGACCGTGACGACAGCGAAGGACAGCGTGATGCTGATCGCCGCCAATTTGTCGGGCATTTACGAAAACGCTCTGTTTACCAGCGAACTGATCCAATTTCTGCACCTTCCGGATAAAAAGCCGGATGCGTGCACGGGGTTGCCGGAGTTATCGTCAGAACCCCATGAAGCGGTAAAAGAGGGTCTTGTGGTAGCGGGGCTAAGCTTCGCCTATCCCAATCAGCGGATGCCGGCTTTGACGGATGTCGGGTTTCACATCAAGCCCGGACAGCGGGTGGCTATTGTCGGACATAACGGGGCGGGAAAGAGTACTTTAGCCAAATGCCTGCTTGGCCTATACAAGCCTCAATACGGAAGGGTCCTCTGGAACGGCAAGGAGATTTCCGCGGATGACGAATGCAAGCCGATCAGTGCCGTTTTCCAAGACTTTATGCAATATCAATTAACATTGAAAGAAAATATCGGATTCGGACAGATTACAGCGCTGGAGGATCAAGAACGGTTGGAGATTGCGGCAGTCAAGACTGGAGTGGATTCGATCTCCCGCTCGCTTCCGCATGGATATGAAACGCTCCTTGGCTACGAATATGAAGGGGGCAAAGAATTGTCCCAAGGGCAATGGCAAAGGGTGGCGTTAAGCCGCTCCTTCTTTAACACGGATGCCGAGCTTGTTATATATGACGAGCCCACTTCCGCATTAGACCCGATTGCCGAGGCCGCCTTGTTTGAACGATTTTCCGAATTGGTCGAAGGGAAAACGAGTATTATGATCTCCCATCGGCTGGGAAGTTGCCGCCATGCGGATCTGATTCTGGTGCTGAAAGACGGACGTCTGGTCGAACAGGGGACACATTTGCAACTGCTTCAGCGCCAAGGGGAGTATGCGCGCATGTACAAGGCCCAGTCCCAATGGTATGACATGAAGGGAGTGATCGCGTGAAAAAAACACTGGATTCATTAAAAACGCTGTTTGTTTCCTCAAGAGCCAAGGGGTCCTCCAATACGGCCCTCACGGAAGGGAAGCTCCCCCGGGGCGGAAATGACGGCGATTTTCTTCCTTTATTTAAGGGGAGAGACCAGATGGGAAGGAAGGTGAGGTCAGAGACGTTTCCCGGCCGGATCACGAAATTGATTTTTTTAAGCGATAGCTGCGCCTCGTGTATTGAAGTGCTAAAACGTCTTGATCACTCCCCCCGAAATAAGCATTGTCTGGTTATAAAAGGGGATCCCGAGCCTTACTCAAACGCCGATTTGGAGGATATATCGTACGACTTCCCTATTTTCAGGTCAACCAAGGTCGTAGCGATGTTTGGAATTCAACGTGTCCCCACCATCGTAACAGTAAGTGCAGAGGGAAGAATTGAACGAGTCGACGAGTTGACCGATCCCGGGCAGTTGGAGGATTGCTTGGAGCCGTCCTCTCCGGTTTGGCCGAGACGCAATCAGGGACTGCCTGTAGGCAGTATGTTCCCGGATGCTCTATCGCGTGCGGGTCATGCTCAAGAGGGAGCGGGGGAGGGGGCCGTCGTTCTTTTTTTATCTGTCGACTGCTTGTCGTGCCTGGACATTTTCTCCAAAATCCATTTGCTTGTTGAAAAATGGACCGATATGCGGATAGTCCTCTACATACAGGGCGAGGAGGTTAAGGTGAAAATGCTTATGGAAGAAAATCGCATATCGCTCCCGTTTTTTCTATATGATCCGGGCCTAAGAGGAACATTCAGAACGTTGGTTTTTCCGTATCTGTACGTTCTCTCCGCTGAAGGCCGTATCTTATCAAGGGGATCCCTAAAGGATGCGGAGGAGCTTGATATATGGTTGGCCATGGCTGTTGAGCAAGGAGGGCGGGAGCATGATTAGTGACCACGGTCTGGCAATCGGCAGTTTCATCCCCAATTTAGAGTACGTGGATCAGAGCGGCAAAACTTTGAGTATGCACTCCATCCCGGGCAGAAAGGTGCTGCTGTTTATTTCCATGCACTGCATCCGATGCCTGGAGCTGGTGCCCGAACTTCAGCAAATACACCGGCCTTCTGTCCGCTTTATTCTTTTTTCTACGGGGAGCGATGAAGATCATAAGGAGTTGGCCGAATTTCTTCAGTGGAAGTGGCCGATCTTATCCCTCTCTCCGGAGCAAATGGAAAAGGACTTTCTCATCCGCACCTTTCCTTTTGGTCTCGTTGTCGATGAGCATCAGCGGGTTTGCAGTAAAGGAACGGTCTATACTTCGCGTGAATTGCTTGAGCTGGCTGGAACACGTGGAGGGGGCAGCCTCATAAGTACCTTAATAAAGGATGGGATGAGATGATGACATGATGAACCCTTTATATTTTGACTACTGCGCTTCCACGCCTCTGCATCCTCGGGTGATTCAGACCATGCTGGATTCCGCCCAACATTGTTATGCCAATCCGTCATCCGTGCATGAAATGGGGTTTAAGGCCAGTCTTCGGGTGGAAGAGTCCAGGGAGCAGATAGCGCGGCTGCTTCAAGTCCAACCTCAGGAAATTATATTTACATCCGGGGCCACGGAGAGCAATAACCTTGCGATTTTGGGCGTGATTCGTGCCTGGATGAAGAAGACGGGGCGAACTCCCCATCTTATGATCTCCGAAATTGAACATTCATCCGTATACCAATGCGGTAAGCAACTGGCAGAGCAAGGGGTTGAGGTGTCGTTTCTTCCCGTCAACCGCAAAGGGATCGTTGATCCCGCTTCCGTGAAGGAGTCACTGCAAGCCAACACCATCCTTGTGAGCGTGATGCATGTGAACAATGAAACAGGGACCGTACAGCCCGTTGCCGAAATCGCGGGGTTACTCCGATCAATGCCTCATGTTCTGTTTCACGTAGATGGCGTACAGGGGTTTGGCAAAACGCCGGTGGAACTTGAACATATCGACCTCTATACCTTGTCGGGCCATAAAATCGGGGGACCCAAAGGCATCGGGCTGCTTATGGCCAAAGAACATATCGAACTTGAGCCGCTCATGTACGGCGGGGGGCAGGAACAGGGCGTGAGACCGGGAACGACCAATGTTCCCGCGGTGTTGGGGCTCGCCGAAGCCATCGCGGCGGCATTGGAGGAACGGGAGAAAAAGGCCGAGTATCTGGCTTTGCTGCATGATCTGGTATATGCCGGACTGTCGGCAATTCCTGAGCTGATCATAAATAGCCCGGAGCCTCCCTTTTCTTCCCCGCATATCATCAATTTCTCGTATGCGAGAAAAGGCGTGACTTCAGCGATGATGATTAGTATGCTGGGCAAACGGGGAATCATAGTCTCCTCACAATCCGCCTGCTCGTCAAAAGCCAAACAAAGTCGGGTGCTGATGGCCATGACGCAGGATGAAACGATTTCTTCCAGCGGCATCAGACTCAGTTTGCATGAGGACGTCAAGCTCGCGGATGTCAAATATTTGGTTGCTTCCATTGAACAAACCGTTCGTCAGTTGAAATTGACAAATAAATTCGATCTGCTGAAGGAGCAACAGGCAAACCGCTGAATTATCTCCTAGTTGCTGCATGAATCAAGATGCTGCCAATCCCTTCGATAACATGGTATAATCTCAAGCAAATACTGATGTGTTAAACGTTAGTCATATCTGACTTTCGGGTAAAATTACGGGAGGTTGGCATAACATTGAAACTACTTGGGGCTATTGAAGCCGGCGGGACCAAATTCGTATGCGGGATCGGTCATGAGGACGGTACCATTCTGGAACGCGTCAGTTTTCCGACCACGACACCGGAAGAGACGATGGGGCGGGTACTCGATTATTTTCGGGACAAGCAGGTAGAGGCGATCGGCATTGGCTCGTTCGGCCCGATCGATCCTATTCAGGGAAGTCCGACCTATGGTCATATTACGACCACTCCGAAGCCGCACTGGAGCCACTATAGTATCGTGGGGACCATGCAAGCAGCCAAAGGCTGCAAGATCGGTTTCGACACGGACGTCAACGGGGCGGCGCTCGGGGAATTGCGTTGGGGAGCGGCCCGGGGCCTGGACAACTGTTTGTACATCACGGTCGGGACCGGCATCGGGGCGGGAGCCGCGCTGGACGGCGGATTGATTCACGGGCTGTCTCACCCGGAGATGGGGCATATTCTTCTGCGACGCCATCCGGAGGACACCTACCAAGGCACCTGTCCCTACCACGGGGACTGCCTGGAAGGCTTGGCTTCCGGACCGGCGGTTGTGAAGCGCTGGGGCGTAAATAACGGGGCCGAACTGCCGCCGGAACATCCGGCATGGGATATGGAGGCCTATTACCTGGCACAAGCCTTGATGAACTATATTCTGATCCTTTCCCCGCAAAAGATTATCATGGGCGGCGGAGTGATGAAGCAGAGCCAGCTCTTCCCGCTGATTGCCGGCAAGCTTCAAACCCTGCTGAATGGGTACATCCAGCACGCGAGCTTGCGGGAGAACATCGGCGAATATATCGTCCCACCGGGACTAGGCGATAACGCCGGGCTTGCAGGCGCCTTGGCTTTGGCGGAGGCGGCTTTGCGGAGCTGACTTCCGGCGCCGAAGGCTGGAGGGTAAGGCAAACGCATCTATAGGAAGGCTTCGTTAGACGGAATACGACTAGCGGGGCCTTTTTTGTTGCTCTTTAATTTGCATCATACAGTATAGTAGCGTTGTTATGTAACCAGCATGAAGAAGCTTGTACGACAGGTTCATCCGGTTCATGGCATTCGCAAAAAGACAGTGATATAATAAACGAGATTTGTGGAGCATTCGAGAATGAGAACGTGGCCGCAAGTGAAGACTTAGCAATAAAACCGGAGGGACAAACCATGGGAAAACTGGTGATATGCGATCACCCCTTGATTCAACACAAACTGACATTTATCCGCGATATGCGCACGAACACGAAGGATTTTCGCGAATTGGTGGATGAGGTGGCCACGCTGATGGCCTATGAAATTACGAGAGAAATCCCGCTCGAATCGATTAAAGTACAGACGCCGGTGGCTGAAGCCGAATCGCGTGTCATTTCGGGCCGCATGCTGGGACTCATTCCTATTTTACGCGCGGGGCTGGGGATGCTTGACGGCGTTTTGAAGCTACTTCCTGCAGCTAAGGTGGGCCATGTCGGCCTGTTCCGCGATCCGCAGACGCTGCAGCCGGTCGAATATTACGTGAAGCTGCCGACCGACGTGCAGGAACGCGAACTGATTGTCATCGACCCTATGTTGGCTACGGGGGGCTCGGCGATTGCGGCGATCGAGGCGTTGAAGAAGCGCGGTTGTACGCAGATTAAAATGATGAATCTGATCGCGGCCCCGGAAGGCGTAAAAGCGGTACAGGACGCTCACCCGGACGTGGACATTTATGTGGCCGCGCTGGACGAGCGGTTGGATGAACACGGGTACATCATTCCAGGGCTGGGGGATGCCGGCGACCGGTTGTACGGAACGAAATAAGAGTCGTAGCTAAGGAAGGGGACCGCCATGTCTAAAATCAAAGTGATGACGATTTTCGGCGTAAGGCCGGAAGCGATAAAAATGGCTCCGCTGATTCTGGAGCTGCAAAAACACCCCGAGGATATCGAATCGGTGGTCTGCGTAACGGCGCAGCATCGGGAAATGCTCGATCAGGTGCTGGACGTGTTCCGCATCGTTCCGGACTATGATCTTGACGTGATGAAGCCGAACCAAAGTCTGAACGAGATTACGCTTCGCGTCCTGGAGGGGCTCGAAAAGGTTCTCCGCGAGGCAAAACCGGATATCGTGCTTGTGCACGGCGACACATTGACGACATTTTTGGCCAGCTATGCGGCGTTCCTCCAGCAGATCAAAATCGGGCATGTGGAGGCCGGGCTGCGTACCTGGAACAAACTTTCTCCGTATCCGGAGGAGATGAACCGGCAATTGACCGGGGTTCTGGCGGATTTGCATTTTGCGCCGACGGATTGGTCCGCCGGGAATTTAAGGAAGGAAAATAAACCGGAGTCAAGCATATATATCACAGGCAATACAGTTACGGATGTGTTTCAATATACTGTACAGCCAAGCTATAACAATTCCGTGCTGGAATGGGCCGCGGGGAAGCGGCTTATTCTTATGACCGCACATCGGCGGGAGTCGCAGGGCGAGCCGCATAGAAACATTTTCCGGGCCGTGAAACGAATCGCGGACGAATTTGAGGATATCGCTATCGTTTACCCTGTGCATCCCAGCCCTGCGGTGAAAGAGCCGGCATTTGAAACTTTGGGCAATCATCCTCGTATTAAACTCATTGAGCCCTTGGATGTGGTGGACTTGCATAACTTCTATCCGAAAACCCACCTCATTTTGACGGACTCCGGCGGTTTGCAGGAAGAAGCGCCGTCTTTTGGCGTTCCTGTCCTTGTGCTCCGCGATACGACGGAACGTCCCGAAGGGATCGAAGCGGGTACGTTGGAACTGGTCGGCACGGATGAGGAGATGGTATATGAGCGGACAAAGGCGTTGCTCACCGATCGTGAGCTGTATGAATCCATGAGTCGGGCCGCGAACCCGTACGGCGATGGCAAGGCATCGGAACGAATTGTCAATGCGATTCGTCACCATTTTGGGGTTTTAAGCGATCGTCCAGAGCAATTTCACAGAAAATTCACAAAGTAAGCAAAATAGGTTTTGCTCCCAGGCGCGAAAAAGTATACAGTATTACTGTACGGTGTGTGCTGCTACATCAGGAAGACAAGGTCGAATTTAACATTTCGCAACTTTAAATCACTAAAAAACCTCAATTGACAAAAACTCTTCACAATTAGTAAAATAAATTGGGATTATTAGGGTGATGGAATGGGTGATCCGACAAAACCTGACAGTAAAGGCGGCCCCTGGAAGGCTGTCGCCTTGGTGACGGCGCTGGGAGCAAACCTTGCAGTATGCGCTGTTGGAGGATACTACTTGGGATCCTGGATGGATCGGCAATGGTTTGGAAATGGTCTGGGTATCGGCCTGGGCGTCCTTGTCGGTCTGGCCGTGGGAATCTTGGGCATTATCTCTCTGATCAAGTCGGTCATGGGGGGAAAAGATGGATGAACTGTCGAAATACCAGCGTGCTTTGACAGTCGGAACCCTGGTCTTCCTGATGCTCTGTTTTCTCGGAGGCGCTTTGCTGCCGAAATATCAAAGCATTTTTCTCGGAGTCGCGCTTGGCTCGGCCGTGAGCTCGATCAACGCGGTTTACCTGGGCCGAAAGGTACGGCAGGTGTCGGAGGCGGCGTTGAACGGCGGCTCCAAACGACTGAACTTAGGTTTTCTGACTCGGGCGGCTCTGGCGATTCTTGCGGTTTTTGCCGCGATAAAAAACCCTCAAATTTTAAATATGTATGCGGTTGCCGGAGGCCTGGTCTTTGCACAATTCTATTTGTTGTTTATAGGTATCCGATTTTCTCGTAAGCCAGAGTAGGGCATTCAACTTGAGAATGGGGGTGAGAGAATATGCATGAAGCTCCGATTATTGATCTGGGCGGCTTTCGTCTGGATCTGTCCATCGTCATTATGTTGGTGGTCACCTGCGCGATCGTCTTTATCGTCGCCAAGCTGGCTACCCGGAATCTGTCGGTGGAGAATCCAGGCAAACTCCAGAATTTCCTGGAGTGGGCGGCGGAATTTGTCCGGAACATGATCTCAAGCACCATGGACTGGAAGAAAGGCAAGCCGTTTCTTTCCCTCGCCATGACGATGATAATGTTCATCTTCGTCGCGAACATGCTCGGCCTTGTGTTCGGGTTTGTCACCGAGTATCATGACGCCGATAAAGCCAAAATTTTCGGAAAGGAGATTATCTCCGTCACGGAAGTTTTGCATGAGCAGCATGAGCAGCATCCGGGCGAGGAAGCTCACGCCGAGGTGGCCTGGTGGAAATCACCGACTGCCGACGTTAGCGTGACGATGGGATTGGCGTTGCTCGTGTTTTTGCTTTCCCACGGGTTGGGTCTGTTTAAGAACACGAAGAATTACTTGAAACACTACGTCCAGCCTTACCCGTTATTTTTACCGATAAACCTGATTGAACAGCTCTCCAAGCTGGTCACGCACGGTGTCCGTCTCTTTGCGAATATTTTCGCGGGCGAGGTGTTGATTTCCACCATTATGACCCTTGCGAAAGCGAGCGCTGTGGGGGCGATTTTCTCGGTGCCGCTGCTGATGGTTTGGGATGGTTTCAGTATTTTCGTCGGCGCGATTCAGGCTTTCGTCTTTGTCATCTTGATGATGGTATACATCTCGCAAAATCTTGAAACTCACGACGAGCATTAGCTTCAACTTAAGGCGTGAAGCAATTTTCACCCTGATTGAACATAAAATTTGATTTTAAATTTTAAGGAGGATATACAAATGGGAGCAATGGCATTATTGGCAGCAGCTATCGTAGCAGGATTGGGCGCATTCGGCGCAGCGCTGGGTAACGGTATGGTTATCAGCAAAACGGTGGAAGGCATGGCTCGTCAGCCAGAAGCTAAATCCACTCTGCAAACTACAATGTTTATCGGCGTAGGTCTGATCGAAGTACTTCCGATCATCGGCGTGGTCTTGGCATTCATGTTCTTTGGTAAGGCTTAATTGAATTTGAAAAAGAACTGGCGGGGAAGGCCACAGCCGTCCGCGCCTTCTTTTTAGCCCCATGGGCGGAAAGACATAACGGATGGGCTTCGGAAAGGAGTGACTTTGATTGAATTTCGTATGGGAAAACACCGTCATCGCGCTGATCGCGATCGGGATTTTATACTTTTTGCTGAATAAATACGCTTTCGGTCCGCTCTTCTCCGTGATGGAGAAACGCCGGGAATTGGTGCAGCAGCAGCTTAACGAAGCTGCACAGACCCGCGAACAGGCTGCTACTTACGTGGAAGAACAGAAATCGGCTCTTCAGGAAGCGCGCAAGGAAGCCTATGAGATTATCGAGCAATCGAAGCAAACGAGCAGCAAGCAAGCCGCACAGTTGTTGCAGCAGGCCAAGGAAGAAGCGGAGCGTTTGAAAGACGAAGCGGTTCGCGATATCCAAAGCGAGAAGAACAGAGCGGTCGAGCAGCTCCGCAGCGAAGTGGGCGCCGTGTCCGTCAAGATCGCTTCCAAGCTGATCGAGAAAGAAGTCAGCGAGGAAAAGGTGCAGGGCGAACTGGTTGACCAGTATCTTAAAGAGGTCGGTGGCCGCTCATGAGCCGCGAGATCGTAGCCGCCAAACGTTACGCCAAGGCGCTGTATGAGATCGCCGCGCAGGAAGGCCGCACGCTGGAAGTGGAGAATGAGCTTAAGGCGCTGACGTCTTCTTTTAAATCCGGTGACGAGATTGAGAGATTTATCGCTTCTCCCAATATTTCGTCGGAGACCAAGTGGGAATTGATTTCCCGGGCGATTGAAGACAAATTGTCCAAACCGGTGGTATCTTTAATGAAGCTTTTGGTGGAGCGCGGAAGAACCGAACTGCTTCCCGAGCTGCTGGAAGGGTACATTCAAATTTCCGGCGAGGCTTTGGGTATGGCTAACGCTACGGTTTATACCACGTATCCGTTAAACGAAGAAGAGAAGCAGCAAGTGGAAGCCGAATTCGGCCAGCTCGTCAAGAAGAAGATCCGGATTGAAAACGTGATCGATAAAGACTTGCTCGGTGGCATGAAAGTCAGAATCGGCGACACGCTGTACGATGGAAGTTTGGCCGGCAAGCTGGAACGGCTTGAGAAGTCTTTTCGAAGACAAGCACTGTAGATAGGGGTGAAACACTTGAGTATCAGACCTGAAGAGATCAGTTCACTGATTAAGAGTCAGATTGAACAATATAAATCGGAAATTGAAGTGGCCGAGGTTGGCACCGTTATTCAAGTAGGCGACGGTATCGCCCGTGTCCACGGACTTGAGAACGCCATGGCTAACGAACTGCTTGAGTTTGAGAATGGCGTGTTTGGTCTTGCTTTGAACCTGGAAGAAAGCAATGTCGGTGTCGTTATTCTGGGGCCATACAGCGAAATTCGCGAAGGCGATCAAGTGAAACGTACGGGGCAAATTATGCAGGTTCCGGTAGGCGAGGCTCTGCTGGGCCGCGTTGTCAACCCGCTCGGTCAACCGGTTGACGGTAAAGGTCCGATTGAGACCACGGAATTCCGTCCCGTTGAAAATAATGCCCCAGGCGTTATTGAGCGGAAATCGGTACATGAGCCGATGCAAACCGGGATCAAGGCGATCGACTCGATGGTTCCGATTGGCCGCGGCCAACGTGAGCTTATCATCGGTGACCGTCAAACCGGTAAAACGGCGATTGCCCTCGATACGATCATCAACCAAAAGGGCAACGGCGTAAAATGTATTTATGTCGCTATCGGGCAAAAGCAATCCACGGTTGTCAACGTGGTGGAAACGCTCCGTCGTCACGGTGCGCTCGACTACACGATTGTGGTTACGGCTTCCGCTTCGGAACCGTCTCCGCTCCTGTACATCGCGCCTTATGCCGGGGTAGCTATGGCCGAGTACTTCATGTACAAAGGCGAGCACGTTCTGATTATTTATGATGACTTGTCCAAGCAAGCGGCAGCTTACCGCGAATTGTCCTTGCTGCTCCGTCGTCCTCCGGGCCGCGAAGCTTATCCGGGTGACGTCTTCTATCTGCACTCCCGTCTCTTGGAACGTGCAGCGAAGCTGAGCGATGAACTCGGCGGCGGGTCGATTACCGCGCTTCCGTTTATCGAAACGCAAGCGTCCGACGTATCCGCATATATTCCGACCAATGTAATTTCCATTACGGACGGTCAAATCTTCCTGGAGTCCGACCTGTTCTATTCCGGTCAGCGTCCGGCGGTCAACGTCGGTATTTCCGTATCCCGGGTAGGGGGCTCCGCCCAAATCAAGGCGATGAAGAAGGTAGCCGGTACGCTCCGTCTCGACCTTGCCCAATACCGTGAGCTTCAAGCGTTCTCCCAATTCGGCTCCGACCTCGATAAATCGACGCAAGCGCGTCTGACCCGCGGTTCCCGGATGATGGAAATTCTGAAGCAAGGCGTTAACCAACCGCTTCCGGTAGAGGAGCAAGTCATCAGCCTATACACGGCAGTCAAAGGTTATCTGGATGACATCGCGCTTGGCGATGTGCGCCGCTTTGAAGCGGAGTTCCTGTCGTTCGCGAAGAATCAGCATGGCGAGGTGCTGCAATCGATCCGCGATACGAAAGACCTGACGGCCGATAATGAAGCGAAATTGAAGGAAGTTATCGAGAAGTTCAAGAAGGGCTTTGCGGCTTCCGTATAATAAATAACGCATAAACCGGCCCTGGCGATTTGCCGGAACGCCGGTTTGTGATTATGTTTTGGCTTCGCCAAAACTTAAGTTAATGCTTACGAAGTAACTTTGGCTTCGCCAAAGTTAAGCTTATGCTTACGAAGTAGTTTTGGCTTCGCCAAAACTTGAAGGTGGTGAAATCATGGCAAAAGGGATTCGCGAAATAAAACGCCAGATCAAGAGCATTCAGAATACCCGTCAAATCACGAAAGCGATGGAAATGGTGGCTTCGGCCAAACTGAGAAAAGCTCAGGAAAAAGCGCAGGCATCACGCCCGTATGTTGAGAAGTTGAAAGAAGTCGTGACCAGCATTGCGTCCGGCTCGGACGGCGTCTCTCACCCGATGCTTGTTTCGCGGGAGATTAAGCGTACGGCCTACATCGTGATCACATCCGACGGCGGACTGGTTGGGGGTTACAATGCGAACTTGCTTCGTACCGTCATGGATGAGATCAAGAGCAAACATGCTTCCAAGGAGGAGTACGGTTTGTTTGTGATCGGGCGGAAAGGCCGCGATTATTTGAACCGCCGGGAACTTCCGGTGGTCGAATCGGTCACCGATTTGTCTGATACGCCTAAATTCGCCGACATTAAAGCGTTGGCTTATGCGGCGGTTCAGGGCTTTGAGCTTGAACAGTATGATGAGGTCTATCTCTGCTACAGCCGGTTTATCAATGCGATCACCCAAAGGCCGACCGTGGACCGACTGCTTCCATTCGACAAAGTGGAACAAAACCATGAAGTCAAGGCTGAGGTGGAATACGAGCCATCGCCGGAAGCCGTTCTGGAAGTGCTGCTGCCGAAATATGCGGAAACACTGATTTTCAGCGCTCTTCTGGAAGGCAAAGCGAGTGAGCTTGCTGCGAAAATGACGGCGATGGGCAGTGCGACGAAAAATGCCACGAAGATTATCAACGAGCTTACCCTGACGTACAACCGCGCGCGTCAAGCGGCAATTACCCAGGAGATCACGGAAATTGTGGCAGGCGCGAACGCGCAAGGCTAATTACGCTCGGTTCTGGTAGCAACAAGCCGCGAGATTCCTTGAAGCAGAACTTCTTCCCTTATTGGATAGGCAGGCTTCAAGGATCTTTCACGGCCTTATACGGTTTGAATACAGTTTGCGGATGGGCAAAGCTCAGGGATGAACTTCCGAGTAGTTTTGTTGTGAACTTTTTCATGTGCCCCGCAAAACTTTTAGGAGGGAACGAAAAAAATGAACAAAGGACGCGTTGTTAGCGTAATGGGTCCGGTTGTTGATATCGAGTTTGACCGCGGTCAACTGCCGGAAATCTTTAACGCCATCAGAATTATGAATCAAAACGCGGAGGATGGGAAAGGCGATCTGATTCTGGAAGCGTCCAACCATCTGGGCGACAACCTGGTCCGTTGTATCGCGATGTCGTCGACGGACGGTTTGGTGCGCGGTACGGAAGCCGAGGACTTGGGTGCTCCGATCTCCGTTCCTGTAGGTGAGGTCACGCTTAGCCGGGTTTTCAACGTGCTTGGGGACACCATTGACAACAAAGGTCAAATTGACGGGGTTCTGCGTAATCCGATCCACCGCGAGCCGCCGAAATTCGAGGATTTGTCGACACAAGCCGAAATCCTGGAAACCGGGATTAAGGTTATCGACCTGCTGGCTCCCTATGCCAAGGGCGGTAAAATCGGTTTGTTCGGCGGTGCGGGCGTAGGTAAAACCGTAACGATTCAGGAATTGATCCGTAACATCGCCCATGAACATGGCGGTATTTCGGTATTTGCCGGCGTAGGGGAACGTACCCGCGAAGGTAATGACCTTTATATGGAAATGACGGAATCCGGCGTTATTGAAAAAACGGCGATGGTGTTCGGACAAATGAACGAACCTCCAGGCGCGCGTTTGCGTGTCGCATTGACCGGTTTGACGATGGCTGAGTACTTCCGCGATCAGGAAGGCCGCGACGTGCTGCTCTTTATCGATAACATTTTCCGTTTCACGCAAGCGGGTTCCGAAGTTTCGGCCTTGCTCGGCCGGATGCCTTCTGCGGTAGGTTATCAGCCTACGCTTGCGACCGAAATGGGCCAGCTTCAGGAACGGATTACGTCGACCAAAAAAGGTTCGGTTACATCGATCCAGGCGATTTACGTGCCTGCGGATGACTATACGGACCCGGCTCCTGCAACGACGTTTGCCCACTTGGACGCAACGACGAACCTGGAGCGTAAAATTTCCGAGAAAGGGATCTTCCCTGCCGTGGATCCGCTGGCTTCCAGCTCCCGGATTCTGACTCCGGAAATCGTCGGCGAAGAACATTACAATGTAGCGCAAGGCGTTAAGCAACTTTTGGCTCGTTACAAAGAGCTGCAGGATATTATCGCCATCCTGGGCATGGACGAATTGTCCGAGGATGACAAGCTGCTTGTAGCCCGTGCCCGGAAGGTCGAACGCTTCCTTTCGCAGCCATTTAACGTTGCTGAACAGTTCACCGGCCTTAAAGGGAAGTATGTGCCGATCGCTGAAACCGTACGTAGCTTTAAGGAAATTTTGGACGGCAAGCACGACAATCTTCCTGAAGCAGCCTTCCTCTTCGTCGGTCCGATTGAAGAAGCTGTGGAAAAAGCGAAAAATCTCTAATACGCACCGTTAACGCGGATGCTTCAGAAATGAACGTCCCACGAAACAGGAGGGATGAAAGTGAGTACCTTTTTATTGGAAATCGTCACACCGGAGCATGTCGTATTCTCCGAACAGGTCGAGAGCCTGACGGTCCGCGGATTGGAAGGGGAATTGGGGATTTTGCCGGGGCATATCCCCTTTGTTACCCCTTTGCAGGTAGCCACGATTGTCGTGAAAGCCGCAGGAAAAACGAAGAACATTGCGGTGCATGGAGGCTTTGTTGAGGTCCAGAGCGACAAAACGATTGTTTTGGCGGAGAGCGCGGAGCTGCCGGAAGAGATCGACGTGGAACGCGCCATTGCGGCGAGAGAACGTGCGGAACGCCGGTTGTCCGCCAGCACGCAGGATGCCATCGACCGCCGCCGGGCGGAGTTGGCGCTGCAGCGCGCGGTAACGCGGATCAATGTTTCGAGCCGTTCGAAAGAGTAGCGAGTTGGAGTCGGGCACCGGAGGGTGCCCGGCTTTTTTTTATGAGGGATTTCCGATGAAACCGGACGGATGGAGCTAGGGCATAAATTCGCGGGTTCAGGAATTGCCCTCCCCTGGATTGACCATATTATCATTAAGACGTCTCAAAGCTGTACGGTTTAGCAGCAAATCCCAATTGAAAGCGTGTCTTTCCTCTAAAATATAAGCCGCTATCTTCCGGAGGCTTCCAAAAATTCAATTTTCAGAAGAATAGATGAATTTGGAAACCTTTGCAAGCAAAAGAAATACTGGATTATTATCACGTGGCCAAGTATGATATATAGGTCTATAAATTTATTAGGCGTTATCCGATATATTAGGGGAGTTATATTAACCGATCAGGTCACTGCGGCATAAATATAACGTGACAGGAGGGAGTTCTTTATGAATCCGGTCGAGTCCGTCCCCGTATCGGTCGGGGTGAATGGCTTGACGGCCATACTCGTATCGCTGGCATGTGTGGCCCTGTCTTGGTGGGCGCTGCAAAACCTCAAGCTCGATTTATTCATCCGGCAACCGAAGGGGCCGCAAGGCAAACTGCTTCAACTGCTGCTTGCCGTTGTATTAGGAAGGTTCGTCGCTTCTTTCGTGCTGGAGTACTGGGGCTACACGCAAATGCTGCGCTATATGTTTTGATTCCTAAGTCATTGGTTATATGTGTGTTAGACTGTAGGGACGAGGGAGATTGTCGAATAACATCAAAACATTGTGTCAACAATGGTGAATAAGGACTACAGTTCGTTTAGACGTTCCTGGCTAGAAGACAGTGCCGTTTTCTCGGAAAAACTCGTCTTTTCGACAGGTTTAGAGCCTTGTGCGCCTCAAATGACCGATGATATGATGAAATTTAGGGAAAATGGTGAAAATGAACGCGCGGAGGGAACCAAGATGAGCAAATTTATCGTCCGCGGTGGCAATGTTTTGGCCGGGAACGTTAAAGTTAGCGGAGCTAAAAATTCAGTGCTGCCAATCATTGCAGCATCCTTGCTGGGCGAGGAAGGCGTAAGTATTATACGCGATGCCCCTCCTTTGGATGATGTGATGACTATAAATAAAGTATTGGAATCGCTAGGAGCGACCGTTACATATGACCGTGAAGTGATTACGGTCGATGCGCAAACTATCGCTTCCTGTGAAGCGCCGTACGAATGGGTACGGAAAATGCGGGCGTCTTTTCTCGTCATGGGCCCTTTGCTGACCAGAACGGGATACACCAGAATTTCATTGCCGGGAGGCTGCGCCATTGGTACAAGGCCGATCGACCAGCATCTCAAAGGATTTGAGGCCATGGGCGCGGAAATTAACCTGGGGCAGGGTTTTATTGAAGCCAGATCTCAAGGCAGACTCCGTGGGGCTAAAATTTATTTGGACGTAGCCAGTGTCGGCGCAACGGAGAATATTATGATGGCCGCAACATTGGCCGAAGGCACTACAGTGATTGAAAATGCCGCCAAGGAACCGGAAATTGTGGACCTGGCCAATTATTTGAACGGCATGGGCGCCGTCGTACGGGGAGCCGGTACCGGCGTGATTCGGATCGAAGGCGTCGAGAAGCTTCATGGTGTGGAGCACACTGTGATTCCGGATCGTGTTGAAGCGGGAACTTTCATGATCGCGGCCGCGGCAACCGGCGGCAACGTGTTCGTGGAGGGAGCGATCGCCGATCACTTGGGACCCATCATCTCGAAGCTCGAAGAAATGGGTGTGAGCGTGGAGATCCAGGAAAATGGCGTACGTGTTATGGCGGATAAGCCTTTGAAGGCGGTAGATGTCAAAACTTTGCCGTATCCGGGATTTCCGACGGATATGCAATCGCAGATGATGGCGCTGCTGCTGGTTTCTGAAGGAACCAGCGTAGTGACCGAAACGGTTTTTGAGAACCGCTTTATGCATGTGGATCAGTTCCGCCTCATGAACGCGGAGATTAAGGTAGAAGGACGCAGCGCGATCGTCACTGGCGGAGCCAAGCTTAGCGGAGCCAAGGTGTGCGCAACCGATCTGCGGGCCGGAGCCGCTTTGATTATCGCGGGTCTGGTGGCCGACGGGACAACGGAAGTAAGCGGAACGCATCATATCGACCGTGGTTATGTTCACTTGGCCGAGAAATTGTCCGGGCTGGGCGCCGATATTTGGCGGATCACGGAAAGCAAGGATGCCGCAGTCGAGAAAACAACAGTCCCCGTACAAGAGGAGCTGCCGCTTTTCAAAGTCCAGCCAACCTGGGCTTGATCTCGCGAAACGTATGATTTTATAAGTTTAGAAAACCCGACCACGCTTCTTGCGTGGTCTTTTTTGCTGTGTGGCAAAGCCACGGAAGCGAGGGGAAGTACCTAGCCGCACGCTGGCCTTGGCAGTAACGGACGCCATAGCAGTTATTTCGGCAAAAAGGATCGGTTACTGTGTCCTAACGGACCTAGTAGCGGCTATTGCTGTAATCCGGGCAAGGAACCCGCGAATTTGCAGGAATAGCCGCTATTCTGTCCATTAGAAATGGAAGGTCGCCTATTAGAGAGAAATAGCGGCTATTTTTCGCCGACGGTGCGGTTTGCACATCGATTCAACAAGCCCTACATTACAGGGGGCGCTCATCTTCTGCGGAAAGCTATCAGTTTCCCTGGTGGCATATCGCACTCCTGCTTATTGGTCGGGAAAAGTTCTAGCAATCCGATAAAACTCATATCTATAAGTATATCGGGGATTCAATAGTACCGGCAAAAAAGCTAGGTTGCCGCAAATGTACGCAGCAATGGAAGTAGCAGAGCCTACAGAACGCTGCAGCGAGAATCCGGAGGAGATGAGGTGCGAGATGAAGGAGCAAGGAAATCCGGTCCAACCGCGAGAAAAACTGATCTATGAAAAAAATAGAATTAAGGTAAAGCTGGACGAACCTGCTGTCCCCAAAGAGGAGGCGAAACCGGCACGGGTGGAGCCCCGTCCCGGGGAGGAGGCCCGCGGGGGAACGCACGGGCCGCCAAGCGCGGGCCCCGCAGCAGGGGAGACTCCGCTGCGGATGCGCCTTGCGCCCGGCGCGCCGCTGCGCCCTTCCTTCCGCAGGCGCGGAAGGAAGGGCGGGGCGCTAGCCGCCGGGCTGGCGGCGCTGGTGGCGCTGGCCGCGCTCGCGGTGCTGCTGCCGGCGCTGCTGGCCGGCCGCACCGGCGCGCCGCCGGCGCCGCACCTGCCTGCGGCCGCGCAGCCGCCGCAGGCCCGGACGCCCGCGGCCGCAGGCGGCGCGGGCGCGGAGCGGCTCGCCCCGGCGGAGGGCTCGCCCGCCGAGGGCCGGACCCTGGTGCGCGTCTATCTATCGCGCACCGGGTCCGTCGAAAGCCTGCCGCTCGAACAGTACGTGACCGGCGTACTGGCGGCCGAGATGCCGGCGGACTTTGAGCTGGAGGCGCTCAAAGCACAGGCGGTCGCGGCCCGCACCTTTATCGTCCGCCGGCTGGCAGCCCGGGATACGAGCGGCATCCCCGGCGGCAAGGCGGACGTCAAGGACACGGTAGACCATCAGGCATACCTGTCCCGGAAAACCCTGGAGAAGTGGAAGCGGGACGGGAAGACGGAACAACTGGCCAGGCTGGAACGGGCGGTTCAAGAAACACAGGGAATCGTGATGACCTACCAGGGACAACCGATTACGGCCTCCTTTTTTTCGGCGAGCGGGGGCTATACGGAGAATTCTGAGGAGTACTGGTCGCTGCGGGTGCCTTATCTTCGCAGTGTGGCCAGCCCTTGGGACGCCGGGGTGAATCCGAGAAACGAAGTAACGGTCACGCTTCCCGTCAGCGAGGTACTGGGCAAGTTGGGCCAATCCGTCCCCGTTATCCCCGTCTCCGGGGGCGGAACGGAAAAAACGGAATACTCGGATCGTCTTTTTCGCATTCTCTCCTATACTTCGGGAAGGCGTGTTAAACAAATTCTGGTAGGGGGCAAAACTTATACCGGGCGGGAGGTCCGGGAGAAGCTGGGGCTGCGCTCCAGCCAATTCAGGCTGGACGTGGACGGCAGGAACGTGAAGATTACGACCTACGGGTACGGACACGGCGTCGGCATGAGCCAATGGGGGGCGAACGGGATGGCCAAGAACGGGCATACCGCAGCCCAGATTCTCAAACACTACTATACCGGGATTTCTTTCGAAGGGGCTGCCGATCTGCTGAAATAGTTTAGATTCCCTTACTCTAAGAAATTTTTCAAAATTGATATAAAGCGAAGTATAAAAGCTCGGGCCGCGGTAACACTGGTTATTGAGGTGATGAGCAAATGAATGAACAGAACAACAAAAACAAACCCCATGAGGAATCTCCTAAAATTGCAATGGGAGAACCGGTCGTACCGGCGTCCGCATGGAAGAAACTATTGTCCAAGAGATGGGTTTACCCGGCGGTGTACATGGCAGCAGCGGCAATTATACTAACCTTAGTGTGGGTCTACCAGGATGCCAGCCAGAAGCCGATGGATTCCACACCTGCCAGCGTGACGGATTCCATGGAGTCGCCGGGCAGTCAGGACCTGCCGAACGGGGATAAAACCGCGCAAGGGACGAAGGACGGAAACGGAAAAGCGGTCGAAACGACCGCGGTCGCCGAGGATTTGGCTTGGCCGGTAGCGAAAGCGGCGGAAGTGGCGATCGTTAAACCGTTTTACGACAATGAAGCGAGCGCCGAAGACCACGAAGCTGCGCTCGTCCAGTACAATGATACGTTTATCGCCAATACCGGGATCGATTTGGCCCGTGAGGACAACCAGTCGTTTGATGTCACCGCCGCGATGAGCGGAAAAGTGACCCGGGTGGAAGAGGTTCCACTGCTCGGCTTCGTTGTAGAAATCACGCATGCCAACAATTTGAAGACCGTGTATGAAAGTTTGGCTGAGGTGAAAGCGAAGTTGAACGCCGAGGTAAAACAAGGCGACGTCATTGCAACCGCCGGCCGGAACGAGATGGAAAAAGACCTTGGCAACCACGTTCACTTTGCCGTTTATGAAAACGGGGAACTGGTTAACCCGGTCCATGTGCTTCCGAAAAATCAATAATACGGCCGATCAACCGCAAAGCGGGGAGCCTCCGAGCTCCCCGCTTTTGTCATGCGCTCGCTCCGTTTTCTCCGGGAATGCGGGCTTTCGGACAAACCCTCTGTCAAAATAATTGGCCGCGCCCGGGCTTGTCAGGCTTGGAAACAAAGAATATATAGGCACGCCCCTCATATAATGTACCAAACTATCTCGAGTAGGGAGGCGGGAGCGTGCACGATTACATCAAGGAACGGACGATAAAAATCGGTCGCTGCATTGTGGAAACTCGGCACACGGTTCGGACCATTGCCAAAGAATTCGGCGTATCGAAAAGTACGGTGCATAAAGACTTAACCGAGCGTTTGCCGGAGATCAATCCGGATTTGGCGGACCAGGTCAAGCACATTCTCGAATATCATAAGTCGATCAGGCATCTTCGGGGAGGCGAAGCGACGAAAATCAAGTACAAGAAGAAAGGACAATCGAAGCGGGAAGTGATTAGCTCGGCCCGTTAAAGAGAAATTGGATGATTTATCCTGCAAACCAAGGAATGTGATTGAACACCTCCCCCAAAGTATGGTATTTTTAAATATGGTATGAGAATGTGGATTTTTATCCAATGTTCCCGAGTTTTGCAGTTTTTTGCGACTTTTTTGTCGAATATCGGCTCCGTGATTCGGGGAAGCTTTTACCATATACTAAGCCATGAAAATACGTTTTGGGGGAGCATCGTGATGATGAGCAAGGATATTGGTATTGATTTGGGCACAGCCAATGTGCTGATTCATGTCAAGGGAAGGGGAGTCGTTCTTGACGAGCCGTCTGTGGTTGCGATCGATAGCGACGCGAAGCGCGTGCTGGCGGTCGGTGAGGAAGCCCGAAAGATGGTCGGCCGTACGCCGGGAAATATCATCGCGATCCGTCCTTTGCGGGACGGCGTAATTGCTGATTTTGAAGTTACGGAAACGATGCTCAAACATTTCATTGACCGCGTGGGGGGGCGAAGCTGGTACAGCCATCCGCGTATTTTGATTTGTGCGCCTACGAACATTACGTCCGTCGAGCAGAAATCGATTCGCGAAGCGGCGGAACACAGCGGCGCCAAAGAAGTTTTCATGGAGGAAGAGCCGAAAGCCGCCGCTATTGGCGCGGGAATGGACATATTCGAACCGAGCGGCAACATGGTTGTCGATATCGGCGGAGGGACGACGGATGTGGCGGTGCTCTCGATGGGAGACATCGTCACGGCTTCGTCCATTAAAATCGCCGGGGACAAGTTTGATGGCGCCATCATTAAATATATTAAAACGAAGTACAAGCTGTTGATCGGGGAGCGCACCGCGGAAGATATCAAAATCGCGATCGGAACCGTTCACCCGTCCGGACTCGTGGCGGAAATGGATATCCGCGGCAGGGACATGGTATCCGGGCTGCCGCTTACGATTACAGTGACGTCCGCCGAAATCCAGGAGGCCTTGGCCGATCCGGTTTCCTCGATTGTCACTGCGGCGAAATCGGTGCTGGAGCGCACTCCGCCGGAACTGTCCGCCGACATTATCGACCGCGGCGTGATTTTGACGGGCGGAGGCGCTCTGCTGAACGGATTGGACGAGCTGTTGGCCGAGGAACTTCACGTTCCGGTTTTGATCGCCGAAGATCCGATGCACTGCGTTGTCAAAGGGACAGGCATCATGCTGGACAATTTGGACCGGGTAGTTAAGAAAAAGTTCTAAACTGCCGATATAAAGGGTATACGAATGAAATCGCGAGTTGCGATTGACATAAATAGTATGAATCAATCCGGTCCGGAACATTCGCCGGCACCTTAGTTTGGAGGTTTGTCCATGTTAAGAGGGCTTTACACCGCGGCATCCGGGATGATCACGGAGCAGCGGCGGCATGACACGGTGACTCAGAATATCGCAAATATCAACACTCCGGGGTACAAGCAAGTGAATTCGGTAAACCGCTCTTTTCCGGATATGCTGGTTTCTTTGATGGGTGACAAGCAGTCCGGGTACGCCAAGCGTATCGGTAAATTGACAACGGGCGTTTTTGCGGAAGAAAGCATGTCTTCTTATGTACAGGGGGATTTGCGTGAAACGGGCAAGGCTTCGAATTTCGCGCTTATGTCCAGCCTCAGTTTAAACGACCCGACGACAGGGGAGCCGATCCCTTTCGACGCCTCGGGGAAATACGTGAATGAAGACGGCGAAGTCATCTATCGTCCGGAAGCTTTCTTTGCGGTCATGGACAATAATGATGAAGTACGTTACACTCGGGACGGCAACTTTACGGTGACCGCAACCGGTGAGTTGCTGACTTCGTCCGGGCAGCGCGTGCTCGACAGCCAAGGTAACCCTATCGTACTTGCGCAAGGACAGTCGCTGGAGCAGTTGCAATGCGATGCGCTGGGCAACTTGTTCACGTATGACGACACTGGGGCCAGAGTCGATGTCGCCACGCTTGGGGTTTCCATAGTCAACCGGCCGCAAGAATTGGTGCGGGACGGTAACGGTGTCTTCCGAGCTCAGGATCCGGAGGTTGCGGACATTCAGCCTCTTCCTCAGCAAGGGGTGGAAGGAGTGCAGGTACGTCAAGGTTATCTTGAAGTATCCAATGTCGACACGGCCCAGGCCATGGTGGACCTGCTGGCGGCACAGCGCGCATACGAATCGAATCAAAAGGTTATTCAATTTTACGATAAGAGCTTGGAGAAGGCCGTTAATGAAATCGGACGCGTATAAACCAGGCTTTAACCAAGGAGGTGCCTCATGAACAACTCCATGATCAGTGCGATGGTTTCGATGAACGGAATCCAGCAGCGCCTGGATGTGATTTCGAACAATATCGCGAACTTGGACAATACGGGCTACAAGCGACAGGAAGCTTCTTTTGAAGATACGCTGACCCGGGTGAAGCAACAGATTTCCAAAATGGATTTACCCGGGAGAGCCACTCCCCTCGGATTCGATATGGGCTTCGGATCGCGGGTAACTTCGATTACCAGCAACTTTGCCCAAGGGTCGATTAAAGAGACCGGCAATCCGACGGATTTCGCCATCGAGGGGGATGCTTTGTTTGCGGTACTGACACCGGAAGGAAAGGCCTATACGCGCGGAGGCGATTTCAACATCCAGCCGGATCCGAACGATCCGGAATCCAGCTACCTTGTTACCAAGCTGGGGCACTATGTATTGAATGCGAATGGGGATCGCATCGCGGTTCCGTCCGGCGCCAAACTGCAGGTGGATCCTCGGGGCAATATTAGCGCCGTGACTGAGGCGGGGGCAACCGCGCTCGGACGCTTTCAACTGATGACGCCGCTTCGTCCGGACGCCCTGAAATCTGTTGACGGAAATCTCTATGCTTTGGCTGCCGGGGCGGTTGAGGCGGATGTTCTGGCGGATACGACGACACTGCCGCAGGGACAGCAAGCCGCGCTTCGGCAAGGCGCGTTGGAAGGCTCCAACGTCAATCTGACTGATGAAATGGCTGAGATGATGCAAGTGCAGCGCGCTTATCAGCTTGCCGCCCGGGCATTGACCTCCAGCGAGACGATGATGGGCTTGGCGAATAACTTGCGCGGGTAGGTGGACCATCATGACCCAAGAGAATACCTCGTCTGCGGCGAAACGCAGCGGGTGGATCATCGTCCTCCGGATGCTTCTGATTCTGCTGTTTCTGGTCATCGCTCTGGTCGGGGGCGCCGCGATCGGTTATGTCGTACTGGGTAAGCAAGAGCTTTCCGGGATTTTGCAATGGAGCACATGGAAGCATGTTTTTGATCTGGTCTTTGCATCATGACCGGTTTTTCCAAGAACATTAATGCTGGATTTTTATCGCCTTATAAATAGAAGAAAACGAATGCATGGATTGGATGAAACTCCCGGGAACGGGAGTTTTCTTTTTCGGGTCATAAAATGTATAATGATGGAGGAATGTGCGCGCTGAACATCAAAAGGGCTTGATCCGCACGCGGGTAAACCGTCTGCGGATAAGCCCCTTATCTTAACCTCCGCTTCTGCAGATGCGGAGGATACTATCAGTGTAGCCGCACGCCGTATCTTTTATACGAAAAATGACCGAGGCCCAAACAGGCCAACAACCAAAATGAAATCAGCTTACAACAGCTTACAAATGGAAAGGGGTAGGTATTACATAATGCTCGATACGAAGCAAATTCAGGAGATCATTCCTCATCGGCCGCCATTTCTATTCGTGGACCGGATTATTGAGATGGAGGAAGGCAAAAGAGCGGTAGGGATCAAGAACGTGACAGTCAATGAACCGTTCTTTGCCGGGCATTTTCCCGGTTTTCCCGTGATGCCCGGCGTACTGATTACGGAGGCCCTGGCCCAGGTGGGCGCGGCGGCGATGTTGAGCGTGGAGAGCAATAAGGGGAAGATCGGCTTTTTGGCCGGTCTGGATGGCTTCCGCTTCCGCGGACAGGTTTTTCCGGGCGATACGCTCCGGCTCGAAGTGGAGATTACCCGAATGAAGGGATCGATTGGCAAGGGACACGCGGTCGCCAAAGTCGATGATAAAATTGTCGCAGAGGGTGAAATTATGTTTGCGTTATCCTAAATGGGATTTGAAATTCGTATCTAGATACCGGTAAGGAGGCTTTTTTGAAACCATGACTGAATTGAGTATAACGATTAAAGAGAAAGTGGATAGCTGGCTAAATGATCCATCCATTGATGAGGCAACCAAACAGGAGCTTCGTTCCTTGGACAACAATCCAGCGGAACTGGAAGATCGCTTCTATCGCGATCTGGAGTTCGGAACCGGCGGTTTGCGCGGTGTTATCGGAGCCGGAAGCAACCGGATAAACCGGTACACGGTGGCCCGGGCTACGCAAGGGTTTGCTCGATATATCCTGGAGGAGCATGCCGGAAAAGAGGGCCAGCCTTCTGTGGTGATTGCCCATGATTGCCGTCATTTCTCCCCGGAATTCGCCTTGGAGGCCGCGCTGGTTCTGGCCGGCAACGGAATTGTCGCCAAGCTGTTTCCGTCGCTTCGGCCAACGCCGCAGCTGTCTTTTTCCGTACGCAGCTTGAAAGCTACCGGAGGCATCGTGATTACGGCGAGCCATAACCCTCCGGAATACAACGGGTACAAGGTCTATAACGCTTCCGGGGGACAGCTGGTTCCCCACGAGGCCGAGCGGGTGATCGGAAACATTCAGGCGCTGACTTCGTTAAATGAAGTGAAGCGGTTGAGCCGGGAGGAGGCGGAAGCTAAAGGGCTTCTCGTCTGGCTGGGTGAAGCTGAAGATGAAGCTTTTGTGGAAACCGTGGCGAATACGAGCGTGAACCGGGAATTGATGGCGGCCGGCGCGGCCAAGGACATCGTCGTTGTATTCACTCCCCTGCATGGCACTGGGAATTTGCCGGTACGACGCGCGCTGGAGAAAATCGGTTTTACCCAAGTGCACATCGTTAAGGAACAAGAGCAGCCGGATGGAGATTTTTCGACCGTGAAGTCCCCGAATCCGGAGGAGCGCGAGGCGTTCACCATGGCGATCGAGCTGGGCAAAAAAATCGGCGCGGACATCCTGATCGGAACGGACCCGGATGCCGACCGGATGGGCTCGGTTGTACGTACGAAGGAAGGGGAATATGAAATTCTGACCGGTAACCAGTCAGGTTCGCTGCTCGTTCATTACGTGCTGAGCCAGATGATGGAGAGAGGGGCGTTGCCGGCGAACGGCGCGGTCGTCAAAACGATCGTGACCAGCGAATTTGGAGCGGAAATCGCCCGTCGCTATGGCGCTGCCGTCTTCAATACCCTGACCGGCTTCAAATACATCGGCGAAAAAATGAACGAATTCGAACAAACCGGTCAGCATACGTACTTGTTCGGCTATGAGGAAAGCTATGGCTATCTGGCCGGTAACTATGCCCGCGATAAGGACGCGATCGTCGCTTCAACCTTGATTTGCGAAGCTGCGGCCTATTACAAGCAGCAGGGCAAGACGCTGATCGACGTGCTGGAGGAACTGTACCAGCAATACGGCTACTACCGTGAATCGCTGGCTTCCCGCACGCTGAAAGGCAAAGACGGACTGGCGAAGATCACCGCATTGATGGAAGACTTCCGCGCCAACCCGCCGAAAGATGTGGCGGGAATCCGGGTTGCGGAAGTGCGGGATTACCTGAATGGAATCGAGGGACTGCCGAAGGAGAACGTCCTGAAGTTCCTGTTGGAGGACGGTTCCTGGTTCTGCCTCCGTCCGTCGGGAACGGAGCCGAAGATCAAATTTTATTTTGCCGTTCGCGGTACGTCGAATGAAGATGCCAAGGCACGTCTGTCCCAGTTGGAGGACGAAGTGCTCGCCCGCGTAGACGCGTAAGGCTGAATGGATTTGACGGAGAGTTCGGTGCCGCCCCGTGGAAATTTATTTATTAAGCGGGGCGGGCCATGCCGTGATTTTTTTACTTTTGAGGAGGTACCCTTGTGATTCGAAGTTGGCAGCGGTGGAATGACGCTTCCCGCAAATGGTTATGGATCTTGGTCATTGTTGGCATCGTGGCGTCTTTGCCCGTAATTATGCAGCGTGTGCAAACGGAGTCGTCGGCGAATAAAGTGGAAATCGTATTTAATTACAGAGGGCTGTTGGATATTGCCTCGTATCAGGCCAATCCGGCAGCTTACCTGGATGAACAGCTGGACAAGCTGAAAGAGGCCGGCGTCAATACGATGGCGATGTTCGAAAGCACGCTCGACGAATTGTCGAAGACGCGCCGGATCATGGTGTTTGGCGCGGCAGAGGCGGCAAAGATGACGCGGACGGTCGTTTCTCCGGACAGCAATTATACGTATATTGCTTTTACCAGCCCGGAGAATGAAGAAATCCTTGGGCCGATGATCCGAGAGGCCTTCGAGAAGCTGGATGTTTCCGTGGCTCCATGGAAATATGAGGATCACGGGGGGCTCGTAATTCAATTGGGCGCGGAGGAAGCGGCGTTGAAGCAGTTGCCGCTGGATCCCATCGCATTTGATATGCTGCGGGAGAAAGGATTCAATATTTTGCCGCGCCTGTCCGACAATGTTCCTTACGATCAAGAGTTGATGGATCAGCAGTTGGCGTTCTTCGCCGAGAACGGAGTCAAGCGGATTCTGTTTGACGGGGAAGCGGTTAAAGGGTTTCAGGATAATGAAGAGAAGAACAGCCTTCAATCCTTTGCGGACCTGCTCCGGAAACACGGGATTGGCCTTGCGGCTATCGAGAACTTGAAAGCACCGCAAAAAGGGTTAAACCAACTGGCTTATTTGTTGGATTATAACATTGTGCGCTTGCATTCCTTGGCGGATACGGAGGCTGGATCGGATAAAGCCGTATTGGCCGACCGTCTGGTTCTGGCTACCAAAGACCGGAATATTCGGATGATTTATTTGAACGCATCGCCGTCGAAGGATGCCACCAAAGCGGCTATTACAAATCCGATCAATAACCTGGTCGACGCGCTCAAAGGCCCGGAAGGGGCCATAGCGCGCATGCAGCATAACGGCTTCGAGACGGGGCAGGCGGAGGCGTTTCAAATTCATGATGCTTCCTGGCAAAAATATTTGAAAGCCATCGTCGTTTTGGGCGGAGTTGCCTTTATCGCTCTGCTGATCTCTTACTTTATCGCGCCGTTGACGCTGCTGGTGTTTTTGCTCGGGCTGATCGGTTCGGCGGGGCTTTACGTGCTGCAGCCTTCTATGCTGGAAAAGGCGCTCGCCTTGTTCGTGGCCATCAGCGGGCCGACGATCGCGACCATTCTCGCGATTCGCAAAGTGAAGGAAATCAGGGAGGCCCACCCGCGCCTGTCGGCCGGACGCCGGGCTACGCATGCGGTTGTTCTTTACGTAAAAACGGCGATTATCTCGCTGGCGGCGGTTCCGTTCGTGATCGCTTTGCTGAACAATATCACTTACAGTCTTGTGCTGGATCAATTCCGCGGCGTAGGTCTGTTGCATCTGGCTCCGATTTTGCTGGTGGCCATGTATGTTTTCCTGTATCAAGGAAGCTCGGTTTGGCAGGAACTTCGTAATTGGATGCGTATGCCGATTACGCTGATTTGGGTGGTTGCGGCTGGTGTGCTTGCCATCGTTGCGTATTATTATATGACGCGCACCGGGAATGCCGGTACGCTGCTGCCGGGAGAAGCGGCATTCCGCTCTTTCCTGGAAAACACATTCGGTGTTCGTCCGCGCAACAAGGAGTTCTTGCTGGCGCATCCGCTCTTCATCGCCGGCGTATTCGCCGCCTTCCGTTATCGTTGGGCGCTCTACGCCATGATCGTTGCGGTGATGGGGCAACTGTCCATGGTCGACACATTCGCGCATATTCATACTCCGGCGGTTCTCTCCTTGATCCGCGGGTTGCTCGGACTCGGCCTGGGACTTCTTGTTGGCCTGATCGCTATTCTGATCTGGCATATTATTGAAAGGTGCTGGGATAAATGGTCGCCGCGTCTTCTCAAACCTTAGTTCTTTCCGGTTATTACGGATACCGCAACAGCGGGGACGAAGCTGTGCTGCAGTCGATCCTGTCCGCGCTGGAGGAAGAAAGCCTGACCGCGGGAATATCCATCACACCGGTGGTATTGTCGATCGATCCCGAATGGACGTCTCGAACTTACGGCGTCCAGGCCGTCCACCGGATGAAACTGGCAGAGGTAAGGAACGCTATTAAGAACAGCGACGGTCTGATCAGCGGCGGGGGGAGCCTGCTGCAGGACGCGACCGGGCTCGGCTCGATCCCATATTATCTGGGAATTCTCAAGATCGCCCAGTGGCTGGGCAAGCCGACCTTTGTATACGCGCAGGGCATCGGGCCGGTTCGCCGCAAATTATTCCGGCCGGCGATCGCTTCGGTGTTCCGCCGCTGCGCATATGTATCGGTCCGGGATATCGAATCGGCCGAACTGCTCCGCAGCATGGGGATCCGGAAGGAGGCCGTCCAGGTCGTTCCGGACCCGGTCATGGGCTTGGCCCTGCCGGAGGCGGGGGCTGTGGGCGCTGCCACCGGCGGTGGCGAGCTGCCGGTGGTCGGGGTATCGGTCCGCTTCTGGAACACCGAGCGGACCGAACTTACGAAGCTGGCCGAAGGCCTCGCCTCGCTCTGCCGCCGCAAGCCGGTGCATATCCGGTTCCTGCCGTTTCATTTCCCCGGCGACGACGAAGCTTCGCGCTTCGTCATGGAGCGCTTGGGAAATGTGGCGGAACACGGAAGCACCGTGAGTATTGCGGCGGAGACGGAGCATCCGTACGAGATGCTTCGCGAGGTGAGCCGCTGCCGCCTGCTGATCGGAATGAGGCTGCACAGCCTCATTTACGCTGCTTCGCAGGAAGTGCCGCTGCTCGGCGTTTCGTACGATCCGAAGATCGACCATTTCCTGGGCCGCCTCGGCAGCGTGCCGGTCGGTACCACGGAGGAGCTCGATCCCCGGATCGTTGCCTCGCAAGCCGAGCGCCTGCTGCTGGAAGGCGATGTCTGGCGTACGGCGCACGCTCCGAAAATTTCGGAGCTGAAGCGCGAGGCCCGCACCCCAGCGCGGCGCATCGTAGAATTTTTAGGAAGCAAAGGGTGAGCTAGTGTGGAGACGCAACAAAAACAGGATCAGGCCATTCCCACGGTGTCCGTTTTCGGTGTATCCGTGTGCAAGTTGGGCATGGAGGACACGGTCCGGTATCTGATTGAGGCGGTCCGTTTGCGCAAGCCCCATCAGGTCATTACGGCCAATCCGATCATGCTGATGGCCGCAATGGAAGACCCCGCGTACAAGAAAATCATGCAGGAGGCCGAATTGGTTGTGCCGGACGGAACCGGGCTCGTTTGGGCCGCACAGAAGGGCGGCGATCCGGTGACGGAGCGGGTTGCGGGGTTTGACCTGCTGCATAGGCTTATGCGGGAGGGAGAGAGCCGCCGCTGGAAGGTTTACCTGCTGGGTTCAACCCCGGAAGTGATTCAGGAAGCGGCCCGGCGGTTAACATTGCAATATCCGGGGACGGAAATTGTCGGATATCGCGATGGCTACTTCAAACCGGATCAAGACCTTGAAGTGGTCGAAGCGATTAAGGCCGCTGCGCCGGATTTGCTATTTGTCGCCCGGGGCGCCGATACTCAGGAGCCGTGGATCGGAAAATACAAGCAAGCCCTGGGAGTTCCGGTGATGATGGGCGTCGGAGGAAGCCTGGATATTATTTCAGGCAAGACAAAACGGGCCCCGGTCACATTCCAGAAAATGCGGCTGGAATGGCTGTACCGCCTGCTCTCGGAGCCGACCCGCTTCCGGAGAATGCTTGCGCTGCCGAAATTCGTAGTCCGCGTACTGCGTGCGGGAGAAAACCTGACGAAAATGGGCTAAATAACCGGGTTTTTACGCAAAACAGCGTATAATTGCTCAAAAACGGGGTTTGTGTTTCTCCCGAAACGGAGTATAATTCATTCCGGCAGAACAAATGGGGGTTGAATTACACATGTGGATGATTTATACCATCGGGTTTATCGTCTCGCTGGTACTAGCATTGGGATTGACACCGCTTGTCAAGAAATTTGCGATTAAAGTAGGCGCTGTGGACGTGCCGAATGCCCGCAAGGTGCACACAACAATTATGCCGAGACTCGGTGGATTAGCGATTTTCTTGTCTTTTGTGCTTACGTTCTTCCTGGTTCTTCCGTTTCTTCCGGACAGTATTTCGGTACGCGAAGTGAATTTTATCAAAGCGTTTCTTGTGGGTGGAACGATGACGATTTTGCTTGGGGCGTTCGACGACCGGTTTGATCTGCCGGCCAAGCTGAAGTTCCTCGTTCAAATCGCCACGGCTTGCGTGGTTGTTTTCGGTTTTGACATTCGGATTGAATTTGCCAATATTCCTTTTCATACGTATGCTTCCGTGGAAGGTTGGATTGCGATCCCGTTCACGATCCTTTGGATTGTCGGCGTGACCAACGCGATCAATCTGATCGATGGTCTCGACGGGTTGGCCGCGGGGGTTTCAGCGATCGCTATCGGGACGATTACGGTGATGGCCTTTTTGATGGGCAACACCGTTGTGGCCCTGCTGTGTCTTTTGCTGCTGGGCGGCATTATCGGTTTTCTGTATTTCAACTTTCATCCGGCTAAAATATTTATGGGCGACTCCGGGGCGCTTTTCCTCGGCTTCAGCCTGGCGCTCTTGTCGCTGCTTGGCTTTAAGCAGATCGCCATCGTGTCCTTCCTGACACCGCTCATTCTCATCGGTGTTCCGCTTTCGGACACGTTGTTTGCCATCGTGCGCCGATGGATGCAGAGGAAGCCGATTTTTTCGCCGGACAAAGGACACCTGCATCACTGCTTGCGTGAAATCGGCTTCAGCCATCGTCAGACGGTGCTGATCATTTACGGGATCGCCGCATTTTTCGGCGTGCTGGCGGTTATCCAATCCTCGGCGGCGATGTATAATGCGAACTGGGTCACCTTCGTCGTCATTTGCGTGATGGTGTTCTTCCTGCAAATCGGCGCAGAGGTCATTGGCCTGATCGGCAAGACCAAACGCCCGCTGCTCAACTTTTTTGCGCGTCTGCGCATGAAGGCCGGCACTGAGCGTGGCTCGAAGTAGTTGCCGCTTTTAACGAATCGCTATAATTATGAATTATTATAGGCTTTAGGCGTATGGACTAGCCCTGTCAGCTCGATTGAGCGGCGGGGCTTTTAGCTATATATGGTGCCGGGGGAACCGGCAAATGGACTAGCCGCTATGCCCGTGAAAAGGGTATAATACATGGGACGAGTTTATTTTTTTGAAGGGAGTAATTCGGATGAGCGAGCAACTACTCCATCAGATTTTGCAGAAGTTGGATCACATTGAAACAGACGTGCAGACGATGAAGTCAGACATGCAGACGATGAAGTCAGACATGCAGACGATGAAGAAGGATGTCGTGTCATTAAAAGAGACTCAGGAGCTTATGCAGACGCAGCTTGGTGAAACCAACGCTATCGTCAGAGCGATTCGCGACAGACAGGATGAGACGGACGCGAAGCTAGATGCGCTCAGTATGGACGTTCACAAGCTCCATGGAGAGCTGTCCTCCCTAAAAGAGGGACAAGAGCGCCACGAGAAGATTTTGGAGAAGCTATCGATCCGCTCCCTTGAGCATGAGGCGGATATTCGCGAAATTAAACTGGCGAAATAGATCATTAGATATTCTTAAATAGGCCCTCCGGCTAACGTCGGATGGGTCTTTTTAAATTTTAACAATCAATTTAAGTATATTTTACCTATTTTCCTAAAATAATGGCTCCCGGCATCCGATAACAAACCTATACGACTTTTTGGACGGTTTCCGATAAACAACAAGCGGAAATCACGACATATTCACAAAGGAGAGATAAAATCATGCAACGCATCAAAAAGCCTTTCGTATGGTTCGTGCTGGCAGCCTTGATCGTCACCTTATTCCCGCCGGGAATAGTTCAAAAGGCGAGCGCGGCTACGGCTGCGAACTATTTTCTTCCGGACGATGTCACACTCAGAAACACATCTTTTCTGACTTTGGAAAATACGGCTGACCAGGTCGGAAAAGATCGCTCCAAGATGTATATTACTACAAGCCCTACGGTTAGCTTCACAGGGACATATTCCCATGTTACAGAGGAGTCTTTAAAGGTTAAAGTAGAACGCTTAACGATGAATTCGCAGAATAAAAACTGGGAGACTGACAGTTCCCAATTTAAAAACGGAAGTATTTCCAGGGATACAACTTCCACGGATTATTCGCAAAAGTTTAAGGTAACAAATCTTTCATTGTTCGCAGGTTACAACAAGATTACGCTGTCCGGTTCCCAAAATGGAATTACGCGTGAAGACACTTTTTATATTTTGTTTGATCAAGTGCCTTATGTCCAAGAATTGAAGCTGGTTGGATCCAGTTATGGCAATATTTATTTGAACGAAGGTGCAGAAGTAGTATCAGACAAAGATAATGTCTCAATTTCCGGGGAAGTGAAGAACGCTACAGAAGTAACGGTTAAGGTCAATGGCGGAACAGGCCTAGTAACGACATTAACCCAAACCGGCAAATTTTTCTCGCCTCCTCTGAACTTAAGCCCAGGCTCAAATAAAGTCGAAATTATGATTAAAAGCGGTGCGGATTCCGTTACCATCGAGCGGTCAATTTACTATTTTGATAAGAACAAACCGTTTGACAAAATCAATTTGGAGTACAACGGTAAAAGCTACGACGTAAATAATAAAGTAGCCGTGGTTACGGATAATAGTACGGCACCGACTACAGTGAACGGTACGATTGAGTTTTCCTTATTGCTGAACGATACAGGCAATACTTTTGCCAGTAAAGGTGCGTTAACACTAACGGATTTGAATAATAGTTCCGCGACTCCGGTGACTTCGTTTACCGTTACCAAAGAAACGGAAGTTCCGGCTCCAGATGGGACGACTAGAGCTTATAGAATAGTGGACGTTCGAGTGCCAATCACGTTCTCTAGCGGTGACCAAAGATTCAGCCTAAATCTGCAGTATGACAATGTATATACCACATTTGCAAATATTAACTTTAAGTATCTGCCCGGTGAGGCGGCAATAACCCATTTGAAGTATGTGAAAGATCCAGCGACTATACCGGCGGATATTAATACGCTGCCGGATTTGGACGGAGCCGAAGTGGATAAAGAAACTTTCTATATCCTCGTTGCGGCGGATCAGAATTTCGCTGCTAGCGACCTCAAGGCTGTATATATGCCAAAAGGCGATACGGGTCCTACATTGACCTCCCGCAGTGGTTCGGGTAATCAGTACGTATATGAGGTTAGCGGGTTTTCGAGCGGTAAACAGCAAGTGAAGTTTTCCATTGGTAATTCAAACGCTTCGAAAACAGCGACGATCTCCTACGCAACTAAAAACTATATCTATGTTGAAGGATTGTATGATGGTCAGGTGATTACGAAAGACTCGAGTAATTCGAATCTTTCATTGGAAATTTCGGGCGAATACCGCGATTTTGAAAATTTGTCCAATCCGCAGTTTTTTGTGAACGGGATATCTAATGACAAGTTGACATCACCAATCACTTTCAATCCGACGGTAAATGATTCTAAATTCTCTTTCTCGCTTCCAATCGATGTTAGTGGACCACTCTATTATGGCGAGAACCGGATCAAGTTCGTCGGCGTTTCGATGGATGGAAAAGGTAACTCAAGAACAGTTGTTAAAGAGTTAAGGATATATATTCAAGACACGAATGTATCAAATATTACGGTATTTCGCCCGAAAGTTTTTGATCCGTCCGTTAATTTCTCGGGTCTTAAATTGAATGATACCAGCGGAGCAAATACACAGCTTACGAATATCTTGGCGAACTCACCGGAGTTCAAATTGGTTGGTGAAAAATACGAAACAAGTGCCCAAAAATACGATCTGATTATTCAAGGATCTGGCGCTAAGATCATCAATTTGCTGCGCGGCACTGAAAATGTATTTTCTTCCCAAACGGATGGCGCCGGACTGGATGCAATATTGACTCAAACCACTATGACTGATACATCGCTCATTAGCGGTTCGATTGTCCGTAACGGACAACCGACCTTGCAATATGATATGGCCGTATTTAACGGTAAGTTCGTATTACGCATCAAAGATATTGCGCTGGACACCTTAGGAAGCCAAATTTACAACCTGGAGCTGATTAACACCACAGGGGCACGTACATCGCAAAGACTGGAAATTACTCGGGTGCTGGCTCCATATCGTATTTTGTCCCCTGTTCCTACTGTTGGGGAGCAAATTATCGTGAACAAAAACTTCGTACGCTTTGATATCGAAGCCGAAGGGGCAACTAAAGTTATTATCGATAAAGGCGAAGCGATCAAGCGGACGGATCTGCCGGATAACACACCGGCGCGCTTTATCTACGATTATGTTGGGTTGAAGCCGGACAAATCGACCAAGATCAAGATCCAAATCGTCCGTGGTGAAGAAACGCTCAATGAGACGATTGAGGTGTACTACACCAGCGCAATTGCCGTGGATTCCCAGTACATGACCGAGAAGCCGGGCACGAGTTATAGTGCGTTTAATAAAGCACTGACGTTGTCTTTCCCTAAAGGTACGGTTTTGAAAACCGCGAATGTTCCTGAGGGAGCTGTGACCAAGTTTTATCCCAACAATAAACTGCTGTTCGGGATTGCGGATCCTAAGACAGGCATCGTCGAACGCCGGAATGACTACGGAAATATTTTTAACATTGATAAAGATGAGAGAACGCCTAGTGGTCTTGCCACGCTTACCTTGCCGGAAGACTTAGTTGAATTCTTCAACTCCACGGCAAAAACAAGCAACTTTACTCGTGTCTCGAATGTATACTGGATTCATGGCGGTATCGGAGAAACCGGCAATGGAGATACGTATAAACCGGCAACCAACGGTTTGCCGCCGTATTCTATTTTGCCGCAATACTCGACTTCGCAAAACTTCCGGGATGTGATGATTCGCGAGCCGGAAAGAAAGCTTGTTCCGTCGCAACGGGGAACCTTGAAATTGCAGTATGACAAAAACGTAGTAGATGATGCAGGCACGACCGTAACGGTTTTCCGCTTTAATGAGAACTCGGAATGGGAAAACGTGGGCGGTACCGTAGATACCAAAAACAATACTATTACGGTTCCGTTCGACGATTTCGGTTACTACATGGTTATGAAACAAAGCCGCGGATATAGTGATATCACGAATCATCCATGGGGCCGCAACATTTTGAATGCCTTGTACTCCAAAGGCATCATGCAGAATGTGCAACCTAATGCTTTCGGTGCCGATGACTTGACTACCCGTGGGGAATTTGCGACATTATTGGTTAAAGGCTTAAATATTCCTTTGAACTATGACAATAAGGTACAAACTTATTTTGACGTTGTTCCTGGCGCTAAAACCGACACTTGGGAGTTCAAGTATATCGAAACAGCTTCCAGAGCGGGGATCATTACCGGGATCTCTGAAGGTTACTTCGGAGTGGAGGAGCCGGTTTCGAGAGAACAGGCTGCCATGATGGTCGCCCGGGCGCTTAAGCTGAAACTTCCGGCAAATGATGACAAGCTGAATGCAACTCTGACTAAACAATTTATGGATGCGGGCAAAATCGACCGTTACGCACGCCCGGCTGTTCAAGCCGTTTATAAGGCCAAATATATGGATGGACAAAGCGTAACAACAGCAGGCAGCAAGAAGGCTTCGATCAACTTTAATCCGAAGAACAGCATGACTCGGGCGGAAGCCGGTAAAATTGCGGTGGAACTGCTCAAGAAGAGCAAGATTTTCCCTAAAAACTTAAGCTAAACCATCAAGCTGAGAACCTGTCTATGGGAATATCGCATAGGCAGGTTTCTTTTTTCCAATTACATCATTTTGTAATTTGTTGGAGATTAAGATACAATAGTCAGAGTAATCGATATTTTTGCAAAAGGGTGAACTAATTCAGATGAAACCGATTTTATCGAAACCGCAGTTGGGCTACTCGAAAGCGAAGAGAAAGTTTGAGGATAAATCCAAAGTATTGGAGAAAAAAATTGAGGAGACAGCTAAGCTGCAGGAGGTAACCCAGGAGGTTATGGAACAGCTTGTGCTTGAGACCGGTTTCCATGATGCCTTTAACGAATTGCGGGCGGCGGAAGAAGAACTCATCGAATGGTCCCACATGACCATGAAGCATGAGAAGACGTATAAAGAAAACAGGCAGGCCATCGACGATATGTATACCAAACTGAATAGTGATCCGGCCATGCGAACGCGTATCATCCAATTGGCTATGCGTGTAAGATAATTTTATGGAAGGGATCACCTCTCTAAATTCGATAAGACGTCCATTTTGGACGTCTTATTTGCGTTTTAGTTTCATAAATTATGGGTATTGGTTATGGTAAATGTTGCTTGGTGACTGGGATATTCAAGGATGTTATACTAATTTCCGTAAGGCGGAAGGACAAGAAAAAAGATGAAGATGAGGGGAACAGTGGCAAAGGTAACAATCCTGCAATTTTTTTTCGAAACACCGCAACTTTTTGAAACCCCGTGCGTTTAACATGTAGAGCATTGACAATGATGACCTATTTAGACATTCCAAGCTGTTCCTTTTGGGGAAACTTGTCTATCTATTAGAAAATTTAGCTTTACGGCACTAGGGACTCATTGTATAATGTTTAGGTAGGATTAGGAAACTAGTCTATTTCTACATTCTATTTCCTGTGGCAATGTTTACAAGTTTCTGCGAGTTAATCGCAGACCTAATTTATAGGAAATCTGCTCAGGCTCTGGAAAGGGGGTGCAATGGCTAATGAGTAACACGAGCTATTCATTTAAAGAAAATTCTCATGCGATAGTTAATCAAGGAGGAGAAAAAAAGGTTATGAAGAAAATTTTATCCGTAGCTCTGTCTACAGCAATGGCATTCTCCATGTTTGCTTCCGTAGCATTCGGTGCAGATGCTAACTTGTCTGACGAGCAAAAGTTTAACGCTTTGAAAGAAGCCGGAATCGTGAATGGGATGCCGGACGGCGGTTCCCACTTGGAGAAGGCTTTGTCCAGAGCGGAATTGGCTAAAATCATCGTTAAGGCAACCGACTTGCCACCAGTAACTGGCGTTGCTTCTTACAAAGATAAAGGCTACACCGCTAAGCACTGGGCAGCTTCTTTCATTGAAGCCGCTACACAAGCCGGCATCATGAATGGTAAGGATGCTACTAAGAAATTGTTCGATCCTACTGGCAACGTTACTGTGCAAGAACTTGCAAAAGTTCTGACAATTGCTTTGAAACTGCCAGTTCCTGAGAAAGCTGACAACACTGCTAGTGGTTGGGCTAAAGGTTATGTAGCAGCAGCTGTCGAGAAAGGTTACATCCCTGCAGGCATCAACTACCAAGCTAATGCTACTCGCTCCCAAGCGATCGTTGCAGCTTATGCGATCTGGAATGCAAGTCAAAAACCAACAGTAAAATCTTACAAAGTAGTGGATCCAAAGAACGTTGAATTCACAATGTCCGATGGTGAAGTTGTGAAGGTTGCTTTGGAAAAAGCTCTCGAAGCTAACAAAGAAACCGAAGTGAAATTCACTTACAAGAATTTAGAATACACTGAGAAAGTTGTTTACAAAACAACCGTTGCTCAGAAGGTCGAAAGCGTTAAAGCTGACAACCTGAAACAAGTAGTTGTTAAATTTGACGGTACGGTTGACAAAGCAAGTGCCGAAGAAGAAAGCAACTATAAAATTGATGATGTTGAAATCAAAAAGGCTGAGTTGTCCGATGACAAAACAACAGTTACATTGCTGTTGACGAAGGAAGACGGCGCGCTTGATAACAAGGATGAAACTACACTGAAAATCAATAATGTGAAGAATGAAGACGGTACGGTAACATTTGCTACCGACATCAAATTCACACCAGCTGACGTGACGGCTCCTACTGTAAAAGAAGTAGTAGGTCTCGGAACTAAAGCTTTCAAAGTTAAATTCAGTGAGCCAATTACTGAAGAAGAAGGTTCGGTTTCCAGCAACTTTGAAATTGATGGCGGTGCTGTAGGCGGCTCTGTTACTTATGTTTATCCAGATACCGTAATCGTGAGTGCGAACCTGTCGGTTGGCAGCCATAAAGTATCGATCAGTGACGTAGAAGATTTCTCGGGCTTGAAAGTAGCTCCGGTTGATCACAGCTTCGAAGTTGTTGAAGATACAAAAGCTCCGGAAATCGTGTCTGTTGAAACTAACGATTTGACTGAACTTACAATTACCTTCAATGAAACGATTAAAGATATCGATGATGTTTATGTAAACACATCTTCTAACAATGCTGAATCCATCGATATCGATGATAACAAAGTCACAGTGAAACTTGATGACAAGAGCCCGATGAATTACAACAAGAACTCGGTTCATGTCAAAGGTGTAAGAGACTACAGTGATAACAAGGCGGATCGTGAATCGGAAGTGACGCCGACACTGGATACGATTCGTCCAATCATCACTAAATCCGAAGTTGATATGGATGGTAGTGACTATATCGTAACTCTGACCTTCAGTGAGAAGGTTCGTGAAGACGATGTGAAAGATCTGGATAACTATGTATTGAAAGATGAAGATGGCAAGATTGTCGATGAAGATTTCATTGATAAAGACGGCCATCCGACAAACGAAGTTGATTTGAAAGACATTGACGACAACAAAGTCATTGTAAATCTTGGCAGCGCTCTGGATAAGGATGAGGTTTACAAGCTGGAAGTTAGCGGTATTGGTGACAGAGCGTATGTAAGAAACGTCATGATGCCTCAAACGATTGAAGTCGATACTGGTAAAGCTGGTAACGATACGTTTGAAAGAGCATGGGTCGACAAAGACTATCTGTATCTCCAGTTCTCTACTGATCTTGCTACAGACGGTAACGGCAGTGCAAGAGACAAAGATAAATTTACTTTGGTAGATACTGATGGCAAACGTTATTCTTATGACGGTACGGTCAATATTTATAACGCTGACAGCATCCGTCTGGAGAAAGATGATTTCGATGGCAAAGAACCTGCAAAAGGTATGAAGATCGAAGTAGCTTACATTGCTAACAAAGACGGCGACTTGATTAAGGACAACGGTTCGTCTGTATTGGTACAAACAATTAGTGATAAGGCTACAGACAAATTGTTCGACATCGTTGTAAATGACTCTGAAGTAGTAGATGTTGATGAAGTGAAGATCAAATTCTCTGCTAAAGTCAATAGCTCCAGCGCTAAAGGCTTTGAAGTTGATGGCAAACAGCCAAATAGTTCTTCCCTTAGCAGCGATGGAAAAACTTTGACGCTTAAATTCAATAACAGCAATGAACTGAGCAAAGATGGCGCATACATTCTTAAAATTACAAGCACTAGTGCTGCTTCTGACGTATACGGTAACAAGCTGACGTCTGGCGATACTTATACTCTGCAAGATAAGATTAAACCGGAACCTAAGGGCAGTTATTTTAACGTTGAGAAGATCGAAGGAGTAACAGATGCTGTTTACTTTGACATCGCACTCACTGAAGGAATTACAATTAATAACTTTAACTCGGATTATGTGAATGGTCTGTTTAAAGTTAAGGTAGGTTCAGATACAGCAACAGTAACTGCCGTTACTTACGGTAAGAACAATGACAATACTGTATTGCGCTTGAGAGTAAATGCTTCGGAAGCATCTCTCAGCGGCAAGAAAGTTACTGTCGAATATGATACTACCAAAGGTGTAATTTACGACAGAAACAAAAATGATCTTGATGATTTCACAGCTTACAAACGCTAAGATTTCATCTAAAAAGGCAGACCTTAAGGGGTCTGCCTTTTTTACGTATACCCCCGCAGGGCGTAGCTCTAGGGCGGTCATTTCATAATTGCAGTCGCAAGAATACGGTGAAACCCGCAGGAGTTAACATAGGACATAAATCGAGAGTCACGAAATTCCGGAAAATCGGAGAGGCTAAGCTGCAAGGAGAAGGGGAAATGATGCATATGTTAATATGTGAGAGGGCGGAGTTAACCGCCCACCTCCTACTTTTTATGCCCATTATGGGCGTCAGCTTAAATGAGGGGTCGTCAAGTCAGGAATTAACGTAAGGGGCCAACTAAGGCAAAAACACTGTTTAAAAAGGTTAAGAAATCCAGTCAGGGATCACTTGTATTATGGACCTTAAATAAAGGGATACCCACAATTCATTAATTTGTGATATTAATTCATCTTGAGTTCATATTTATATATTTAACTAAGTTTAAACTTTTTTTAAGCTTTTACGTATATAATATATATACGACTTTTTATTAGGAGGTTTGGACTTGAACAAAGCAAAATCGTTAGTAGCATCAATAGCTGTAATGGCTTTATTAGCCCAAGGTACTACAGGGATTGTAGATGCTGCCTCAACAACACCGAAGAAGACGACCCAGACGAAGCAAAAATCATCGGTTAAAACACTTAACAATTTGAATGCGGTGAAGGTAACATCCAAAAGTACCGTGAGACTTAGTAATGTCAATATTTTATCCCAAGAAGAAGGCAGTGTGTTAACCTATACGTTAACCTATAATAATAATGACAGTAAGACTTTGTCTCTGGTGGATTATTGGACAAAAGTGAAGACGAATTCAGGGACGGTTTATTCCGTAACTGCAATAAGCGCTGATAAAGACAAGAAAAAGGTTGTCCCCGGTTCTTCTCTCAGCGTGACGTATACCGCCAAAATTGCCAAAGGGTTAAAGTATAGTGATTTGAACTTTCAAGTCATTAAATGGAATTTCAGTGTAGCAGGATATGAGCAATTACTGGGCAGCATAAAAATTCCTTCTACATACTCTGTTACTACTCCCGTAAAGAGTTCGGCAAAATTGAATTTGAATGGCTCCTCTGCGGCAGCTAAAGTTAATTCCGTTAATATTTTGGGGCTGAACGACAATAAATATGTATATGTGGAACTAAATCTTCAAAATACAAGCTCTAAAACTTTGGAAAATCCGAATCTTAAATTTGTTGTCCAAACCGCCGGCGGGACGCCTTTTGCCCTATCCGCGGATTCGACAAGCTCGAATTATCAAATTTTGCCGCAAGAAACGAAAACGCTGAATTTAATAGCTAAAGTTCCAAAATCGGTAAATCTAAAAAATCTACAGCTTTTGATGGCGCAAAACGATGAAACAACCAAAAACGATTTGCCGATCGCGTCGATGGACTTGGGAATTACGACAGGTCAATTTACCAAAACGGCCGTGAATAAAGAAAAGGCCTTAACTGTCGATAACAACAAAATTACGACCAAGATCAATAGCGTCTCCAGAAACCAAAGCTTTGGAGAAAGTACACTGTCTATCCAGTTTGAGTTGGCGAACAAAGGGCATAGCACGATTACGCTCCCCAACTATTCGTTTGAAGTGCAGGTTGGCTCGAAGACATATCCGCTTACGGCCAGCGGTTTAACAGGCACAGCGTTGGGGCCCGACGAATCGCAGATCATTTCTATTGATGGTATAATTCCTGTTATCGCTAATGAAGAGGAAATGGAGCTTATCCTGAAAACACCGACAGGGACTTCCACGGCAGAGGATCCGAGCGGAACAAAAGCCACGACGGGTAGCTATCCGATTGCTCTTTACAGTTTCCCTGAGTTTGAGGAAAGGCAGTCTACAGCGGGAGGACAGGAGCGTACCGTCAAAAACAACGATGGGGTCTATGGCGTAACCTTGGATAGTGTTCAAAAACTGCCGTGGGATACCGGAAATATTTTAACTTCCAAAATTACGATTACGAATAAGGGGAACAAGGCAGCCAAACTTCCGGAATTTGTTGGAGCTTATAAAATGGATGGGGCCAACATCAGCAGTACAGTGCAACTGATAAACAGCAATACCACCCGGATCTTGGGAGAGGGTGAGAAGGCGGATGTTTACGTCGTTGCCAACATCCCATCCGACTTGAATTTCTCGCAAATGCAGGTGCAATTGCAGCAGAAGACAGGAACCGATTCTACTAGCAATTGGGTGATGTTTACTAAATACGGCAAGACTAGCGACTTGAAACTGGTTGCCGACGGCGGTTTGTTTGATCTGAATACAGCTGGGAAAAAAGCGGACCTGCAAACACGGAAGACGTACTTGTACAAAGGAACGACTTACGACGTGTTATATACGGAGCTTGTTCTCCGCAACCAGGAAGATAAGCAAAGCAATCTTTCCCGCTTGACGGGGTACTACCGAACCAAGGATGGACAGTACTACAAGGCAACGGCAAATCAGGTTACGCGTACAGTCGGACCTAAAGCTGCCAGTATTGTAACTTTCTCTGCCCAAATCCCTAAAGCGGCGGATGTTGCCAACTGGGATCTGGTTATCGGAGAGAGTATTTCGGAAAACAAATTTACAAGTACGGCGGAAGAGGCGGTTACGGGTTACGTCAACGCTTCGGCGATGGAGTTAACTTTGGATAGCCGTGATTTGCAGAATTCTTTGAAAAATATCGAACTGTTCCCTTACACGCTAAACATCGCGAATATAGAAGGAAAAACGAGCGGTTCCGGATTGGAAGTAAGCTTCAAATATGAACTTAAACGCGATTTGAACTTTGAAATGGGCGAATTCCAGCATAAGTATCTATTGGAGGTTGTCGATTCCAGCGGAGCGAGATTTGAAAAGGAAATCGAGCTGGAAAAAGACTTTGAGCTTGTCACCAATAGAGATTACTCATATGTTATTAACGATCCGATTTTTACGGCCATTAGAACGGGTTCGTTCCAATTCTCAGTCTACGATCTCTACCAAGGTGTTAAAACAAAGCTTGCCACTCAAGCCGTCGGGTACGGTGAAACCGATCTGTAACTTGACTATTTTTATCAAAAACAAGGCCAAAGTCATAAACGACTTTGGCCTTGTTCCATTCTCGTGAAACGAATATGATAGAATCATCAAAGGAGAGATTAGAGGAGGAACAGCATGAAGACACCATGGAAAGTAGCTGCGGCCGCTGTTGTGGTTGGCGGAGGAATATGGGCAGGTTCTTTAATGAATTTGACGGCAGAAGGGGCGGGAGCCTCTACCCAGCCGGGAACCGCTGATGATCCGGTGGTTACGAAGAGCTATGTGGATCAAGCCATCCAACAGGCCCTAAAGGGCGGAGGGGCGACTACAACTCCGTCTACACCTTCTAAACCAACCGCACCTGCAAAAACCGACAATAACGAAAGCGGTAGCGCCAGTACAGAAGCCATCGAGATTGTTGATGTGAAGCCGGGGAAGATTCTCATCGCCTCGGCGGGCGCGGAATTTATCGTCCGATCCGGCAAAGCGGTGATCTACAGCGAAGATTCCAATGGTGTTGCGGATTTGACTGACGGGAAGGATGTCGGCAACGGGGGAACTGTAGCGAATAACCACTTGCTTTCGTTTCCGCGTGCAGGACGCGGGATTCAGGTTGCTGAGGGGAGCAAGTATAATCTAACCGTTATGGTTCGAGGCGGTTATTCGGTCAAGTAAGGAATTAACATACGACCGCATGTTTTTGCCAGATGTAACAAACATTAAAAGGGCTAGGTGAAGGGTCGGTGCACATACTACTCCTGAGATAAAAATTTTGCAGGAGGTGCATCCCTTTATGGCAAGAAGCAACCGTAAAATCGTACCGGAAAGCCGTCAGATGATCAATCAAATGAAGTATGAGATTGCTGCGGAATTCGGGCTTCCTGTTGCAAATACCATGGGTTTAGCGGGGTCCGCAGATGCCGAATTTGCCGGTGAACTCGGCGCTTATGGATCAGGTAACTCGGGAATGGAATGGAAATACATGACTTCCCGGGAGAATGGCTCGGTCGGAGGGGAAATTACGAAACGTCTTGTCGCTGAGGCGCAGAAACAGCTTCTTTTGTAAAAACTACGGACTTGTCCCTTATTTCTTTTGACATGACCTGGCAAATACGTTAATATGACTTTTGAGGATTGTCAATTCAACCTTTTCCGCTAAGGGAAAGGTTCATTTTTTGATTTGGGTAAAAATTCACCCGATCGCCGATCCTCGAGGATTCACGGTATCATATTTAGTATTGGATACTTGGGCTTTTGCCATACTATCCATAGGGGAGGTTGATTTTCATGTCCATCCAAGGGCGACACTTATTTACTTCCGAGTCCGTAACTGAAGGGCACCCGGATAAAATTTGCGACCAAATCTCCGATGCGGTTCTTGACGCATTCCTTGAGAACGATCCTTACGCTCGCGTGGCGTGCGAAGTTTCCGTAGCTACCGGGCTTGTACTCGTCATCGGCGAAATCAGCACCAAGTCGGAATATGTGGATATTCCGGCCATCGTGCGTAAAACGGTGAAGGAGATCGGATATACCCGGGCTAAGTACGGATTCGATTCCAATACTTGCGCCGTTTTGACATCGCTGAACGAGCAATCCGCGGATATTGCGCAAGGCGTTAATGCGGCGCTCGAAAACCGTGATCCGGCTCAAGTGGATAAAGAAACCGAAAATATCGGCGCAGGTGACCAAGGCTTGATGTTCGGTTTTGCAACAAATGAGACGCCGGAATTGATGCCGTTGCCGATCGCCTTGTCCCATCGTATTGCCCGCCGTCTTTCCGAGGTGCGCAAGGATGGTACGCTGGATTACCTCCGTCCGGACGGTAAAACCCAGGTGACCATCGAGTACATCGATGGCAGACCGAAGCGTGTGGACACCATCGTCGTATCCACGCAGCATGCCGAAGAAATTGCGCTGGAGCAAATCCAGAAAGATATTAAAGAAAAAGTCATTCTCCCTGTGGTTCCAGCCGAGCTGCTGGATGGAGAAACCAAATATTTCATTAACCCTACAGGCCGTTTTGTTATTGGCGGTCCTCAAGGCGACGCCGGTCTGACAGGCCGTAAGATTATTGTCGACACGTACGGCGGATATGCTCGCCATGGCGGCGGTGCCTTCTCCGGGAAGGACCCGACCAAGGTGGACCGTTCGGCAGCTTATGCAGCCCGGTACGTAGCGAAAAACCTCGTTGCCGCCGGCTTGGCCGACAAGGTGGAAATTCAACTCGCTTATGCCATCGGCGTAGCAAACCCGGTCTCCATTAACGTAGACACATATGGAACAGGGAAAATTGCAGAAGAGAAGCTGGTTGAACTGGTACGCGAAAACTTTGATCTTCGCCCGGCCGGCATTATCCGTATGCTGGATCTTCGCCGTCCGATCTACCGCCAAACCGCCGCTTACGGTCATTTCGGCCGCACGGATATCGACCTTCCTTGGGAGCGTGTCGATAAGGCGGAGGCTTTGAAGGCTCAAGCCGGGATCTAAAGGGTGAAAACACAAACAGGGTATCTTGCTCCATTTGGAGATAAGGTATCCTGTTTTTATTTTTTTGAAATATGTCTATCACAGAGTCCTAAACTTCACCCCCACATATGCCGTTAATAAATATAGGTGTGCGCTTTATGGCCTATGGCGTGAAATACATAAGCGATGCAGGTGAAAGGGGAACTTTACGAATGAAACGAAAAGTATCGGCATTGTTGGCCGTTTTTATGGTCATCAATCTATTAAGTGCTTGGGGGAGCTTGTCGGTTTCGGCTGCCGTCCCTCCAACGGATTTGGTTAGTTCAAGCCCGGTTAACGGGGAAAGTAACGTGCCTATCAATACCAAAATCAAGATGAGGTTTAATCAAAAGGTGACTTCGAAAGGATCGATTTGGCTAACCAAGAGCAATACGGGTAGCTCGCAAACCATTAACGCTACGGTTACCACGGCAACCTATGAAGTAGAGTTGTCTCCATTGGGACAGCTTGAGTACAATACCCTCTATACGGTACAAGTTCCTAAGGGGACCTTTACCGGAGAGGACGGTACGATAAATGACGCGGAGTACTGGTCTTTTCAAACTGTTGCCGGCAGCAGCACAGGTTCTATTACGGTGTCTTCCTTCAATCCGTCCGCCGGAAGCACGAATGTAAGCGTCAATGTGCAGCCCAGCTTACAGTTTAATAGAAATGTAAAGCTGAATACTTCGCAAGGGGGGCTTACGCTTCGTAGATCCAATAGCTCGGCTTCCATTCCGATTAGCGTAACGTCAAATGGGTATAGCACAGTCACGATTAATCCGAAGTCCAGCCTTGAGCCGGGAACAAGATATTATGTGGAAGCCGATCGTTACGGGATCGTGGATGCCAGCAATAGTTCCAATTATTTTGAGGGCTTTTCCGGAAGCAGCCGCTGGTACTTTACTACGGCCTCCGATAATGATAAAACGGCACCACTTCTCCAGAATGCCACCATGTACAACAATACGAGAATTCGTTTGCAGTATAATGAGCGACTCGATTCCTCCATCAATATTCCAGATTCGAGCTTTACGGTGACAGTAAACGGGGAGAATCGCCGGGTTGACGATGTCTCTGTTTCCGGAGACTATGTGTATGTCGAGTTGAGGACTGGAGTAGCCGTAGGGCAAGACGTTAAAATCAGCTATACAGGTCAAACGATTAGAGATCGGGCGGGAAATGCGGCGGCAACTTTTTCGAATAGAGCGGTAACCAACGGGATTGACTCGGTTAGTCCGAAACCAACTGACGGTAGAGTTAGCGGGAGTGAAATAACCTTGTATTTTACCGATTCGCTAAAGAGCCCATCAAGCAATGCCTATCAGCAGTTCACCGTCACGGCAGATGGCAAAACTAAAAGCGTCAACAGACTAACTCATAGTGGATCGACGATTACATTGTACCTATCCAGTTCCGTCTCCAACGGAGAAGTGGTAAAAGTCTCATATACACCTGGATCCTATCCGTTACAGGATTACAGAGGTATGGAGATTGCAGGATTTAACGATTATTTTGTCCGGAATTACTATGATTCTGTGGCGCCTGTATTTAAGAGTGCGCAAGGATCGGATAGAACCGTAATTCTGAACTACAATGAAGCCTTAAGAACGACCCGATTGCCTTTAAAAAGCCAATTTTCGGTGTTGGTAAATAATGCGCCCGTATATGTAAATGCTGTAGAGATTATAGATAACCAAGTAAAGCTAACGTTGGCCTCTTCTTTTACACAAAATCAAGCAGTAACGGTATCCTACGTGGCAGGCGGGAGCGATGGAATCGCTGACCTGAACGGAAACCTGGCGGGGTATATCAACCTGCAGCCGGTCACCTATGCAGCGGTAGCCGAGGGGGTGCGTTCCGCCACAGTTACGGGGGATACACTGACGATAACATACAACAACACGCTACGGGGGATGTCTTACCTTCCGGTGAACCAGTTTAATGTATTCGTAGATAAACTCAGCATTGGGATCACGTCCGCCACCATTAGCGGGAATACCGTAGTTCTGAAACTGGCGACTCCCGTAACGGCCGGGCAAGTAGTTACTCTGTCTTATCTGACGGGGGCATCTTCACTTTACGATACGCTTGGCAATCAGTTGAAAAGCTTTAACAACATGGCGGTACAAAATACGGCAGGGGGTCAAACGAATTCCAATCCAACCGGACAGACGTCAACGACACCAACCTCCCAACCGGATTATCTCACGAACATGTCGAATGTTGATTTTGGCGTAGGCGGTTTTCTGCTGAATCTCAATGCGGCCCAAGCGACGGACAGCCGCTCCAAATTCGGCCAGGGAATCAAAAAATATACGATCGATACGGTTAAGCTGCAGAATGCGTACAAATACTTGACCGCGAGCAATGCGCCGACAAAGCGGATCGTGTTCGAGGTTCCTTCTACGGAGAAGGCCGCTGAAGTAGTCATTCCTGTGACCGCTTTGATGGACATGTACAGCAGCGGAAAGACCGGTACTTTTGCGGTGAAATACAATTCGGTGATGTATGAACTGCCTATCGAGAAAATCCCTTATATGGAGATCTCGAGATCCTTGAATGTATCGGCACTTACCTCCGCATTTATTACAGTACAGTTAGAACCGGTAACTAAGGTTCAGATGCCGTCAGTAAATTATAATAATGGGGTTACGACAACGCCTTTGGGAGATCCCATTCAAGTCAGCGTGACTATATCTAATGGGACTGCGGCGCAAAGCGCCGTTGAGTTGAACACTACCGGAAACATTTACATGAAAGCTTCCGACACCACGGCAAACGGCCAAACCTTCTTGGCTCAATTCGAGTTGCTGACCAGAACGGCTTCTTTTGTGCCTTCAACGGTGAAGGGGAGCGGAAGCAGCTATGTGCTCAGCGGAAAGATCAGCGGGAACAAGGCGGTTGGACCTGCGGCGGGGTATAGTTACTTTTCGGATACACTGAAGCATTGGGCGAGTAAAGATATCACGGAGCTGGCGAGCAAGCTGATCATTGATACCCGCTCGGGCGCCAAATTTGAACCCGATAAAAACATCACCCGCGCCGAGTTCGCCGTATTTATCGCAAAAGGGCTCGGTTTGACCGCAGACGCATCCAATGCGCGCCGGTTCTCCGATGTCGCGTCCGGAAGCACTGTTGCCGGCTATATCGGTGCGGCGGCGAAAGCGGGGATTATCAACGGAACACCCGCCGGGACGTTTAAACCGGGAAGCTTCATCACCCGGGAACAGATGGCTTTGATGATGGTGCGGGCGATGGAATATGCCGGGCATGATACGAACCTGGGCACTTCTTCCGCACAGGTGCTCGGCCGCTTTAAAGACGGCTCGAAGATCCAGTCCAAGGAAACGGTGGCCAAAGCCGTCAAGGCGGGCATTATTCAGGGCGTTAATGCCTATACGTTCCGGCCTACGGGAAATGCTACCCGCGCCCAAGCCGCTGTGATGGTGAAACGGGTGTTAAACAATTTGAACTATCTGTAAAAAATTACTCTGGCTAGTTTACTCAGCCCGCTCTCTTATTCGGAGAGCGGGCTGTTTATGCTGGAATTCTTTCGATTTTGTAATTTCCACCAATTCTCATGAAATTTGCTTTTTTTCGTAACTTTTCCGCGGGATTGTAGTCTATTAAATAGGTGGAAGATTCCCGGAGTCGTCTCGGGATCATAGACAGCACACAAAGATGGGAGAGTAGCAAATTAAAATGGTAGTTCGTAGAGAAGAGACCGGAAATAGAATGAAATGGACGCAAATTGCTGCAAATAAAGGTAAAAAATGGATTATTGTATCGTTGGCGGGGTTGATCTGGATCCAGCCGGTGGTGTTACCCGAGTTGTTCGGAGGCTCGATATCGACGATTCATGCGGCGGCCAGTCAGGCCACCCGTTTAGGCGAGGAAATCGTTACGTCCGGAGCCAAGCTCGTAAAATATCGGTATACGACGACTCGCTCAGGGAAGCAAGTAAATGTGCTGGCTGACGTGATCGAGATAGATTTGAGTAACCCATACGTCCAATTGGATGTGATGACAGGCAAAGGCGGACAACTGACGACCCGGCAAACCGTTGAAGGCATGGCCAAGGAGACGGGCGCCGTGGCCGGAGTGAACGGAGATTTCTTTGCGACGGGGGGGCAAGGGGTACCGATGGGCGCCGCCGTTTCCAAAGGCACGTTGGTGACCAGTCCGGCGCAGCTTACGGGGATGTTTGCTTTTGGCGTAAATAACGGCAACACCCCGATCATCGATCGGTACGCGTTTAGCGGCACCGTACTGGCCGAAGACGGCTCGACCTTCCCGCTGGAGGGGATTAACCAGGAATCGTATACAACGGAGCCGGATAAGGCTCACAGCCATGTCAACAAAATGTTTATCTATACAAGCGCATGGAAATCCGAAGAGCGTCCGAAAGGGAGCGGGACGACGCCGACGGAGGTGTTGGTTCAGGGCGGAGTGATCCAGCAAATTTCTCCTCAGTCGGCGATTCCGGGGCCGGTTCCGGCGGACGGATATATTTTGCGGGCGCACGGTCAGGCGGCAGAATACATATCCGCTCACTTGGCGGTAGGACAACGGCTAGAGACAAGGTATTCGTTGGTTTCGCAAACGAGCGGCCAGGAGGTAAACCCGTCCGATTTCAAAATGCTGATCGGAGGTCATACGCTTCTGGTCGATCAGGGGAAAGCGTCCTCGTTCACCCGCTCGACCACCTCGATCAGTGGGAGCAGTTCCGTGGCCCGAACCGCGGTCGGCTACTCAAAAGACGAGAAGAAGGCATATATTATTACGGTCGAAAAGAACAGCGACAGTCCCGGGATGACCTTGAAGGAACTGCAAAGCTTTATGACGTCGATCGGGGTCTGGAAAGGGCTGAACCTGGACGGCGGCGGCTCGACGACGATGGTCACTCGTCCGCTCGCCGAGACGGAGGCGGAGCTGACGTTTACGACCTCCAACGGGTCCGCGGGTCAACGCTCTGTGGCCAATGGGCTCGGCGTGTTCACGACAGCTCCGCAGGGGACGCTCAAAGGGCTGCAGGTTAGCGGGGCTTCGACTTTGCTGATCGGGCAGACGGTGTCTTTTAGCTTGAAGGGCTATGACACCTATTACAACCCGATCGATACGGCGAGCGTTCAAGCCACCTGGAAGTCGAGCAATGGGAATGTAGCCTGGACCGGGTCGGGCTTTAAAGGCATTAAGGCAGGCGCCGCAAAAATAACGGCGGTAAGCGGAGAGGCAAAGAGCAGCATGGATGTGACCGTGCTCGGCGGCAGCGATCTGGCCGGCCTGACGCCGGTAACGACATTTGCGCCGCTGGAGGCCGGAGCGACCGTCTCGGTTCCAGTGACCGCCAAATTGAAAAACGGACGAACCGTGAACGTGCCGGATGAATCGGTCAAGTGGGTGTTCTCCGGCATGAAGGCAAGCGTGCAAAGTGGTGTCCTGACGGTGCAATCCATCAATAACGGGGCCAAGGTTGCTTATGCTACGCCAAAGTATGACGGATTCAGCGGGACGCCGATCGTGCTGTCCTCTTCCGAAGAGCAGGTTTGGGAAAGCTTCGAGAATGTGAGTTATCCGGTGTCCTTTACCGGCTTGCCGGCGGAGGCCAAAGGAACGGCGGCGATCGTCCAAGGAACCGGAGAGCGCGTCAAATCCAAAGTGCTTAAACTGGATTATGACCTGACCGGAGGCAGCGGCAATAAATTCGGCTATGCGCAAATCAATGGAACCGCAGGCAAGGCTATTCCGGAGGGAGCTACGTCGATGGCCATCGATGTGCTTGGAGATGCGAGCCTGAACTGGCTGCGGGCCGAGTTTGCCGGAGCGGACGGAAAGAGCGTTTATGTGGATCTTGCGCGGCCACTCGACTTTACCGGATGGAAGACATTGACGGTCGATTTGACGGCAAGCGGACTGAAGCACCCGGCCAAGCTGAAACGGCTTTATGTGGTAAACCTGGAGGACGGCCAGGATGAGCGTGCCTTGACGGGAAGCGTGTCTTTTGATAATATCCGGTTTATTGCCCCGGTGACGGGTGGAGATACGGGCCTGCCAAGCGCTACGGTGACGATGATCGCCGGGCAGAAAGCGATGACCGTAAACGGGCAAAAACAAAATATGGACGTGGCTCCGCTGTTGAAGGACGGAACGACGTATATCCCGATCAAGTATGTGGTGGATGCTTTTGGCGGGGAGGCGTTATGGAACAAAACCGCGAAGAAAATCACCGTCACGCGCGGTACCACCGTGCTTGAGTTAACCGTAGGGAAGAAAGAATTTATTCTGAATGGGGCTACGAAAAAAGCCGAGGTTTCCCCGATTATCGATAACAATAGGACTTTGGTCCCTCTTCGCTTGGTTTCGGAGCAACTAGGGATATCCGTAAATTGGGAAAAGAAAACCAAATCCATTACCCTCGAATCATGATATGATAAGTTCGGAGTATACGGACACAGGGAATGGAGAAGGGTGAAGTGGCAGACTATCAAGCTGATGCAATTGACCGCGTTATTAAAAACGCCGTAGGCGTTATGGAGAATAGCAAGCTGCAGATCCTTGAAATTCTGGACGCAGCGCGGAATGAGCTCAAGACGCTCAACAATGAGTTGCAGCAGGTCGTTAAAGAAACCGCAGAGACTGTGGAAAAGGTCGATCAACTGGAAATTAATTACCGGCGTTCCCGCATCCGGCTGACGGAAGTCAGCCGGGATTTTGTGCGGTATAAGGAAGAAGACATCAAACAGGCCTATGAGAAAGCCACCCAGCTTCAATTGGATCTTTTGATTTACCGGGAAAAAGAAATGTATTTGAAAGCACGCCGGGATGAATTACAGAAGCGTGCGCGAAATGTCGAAAAATCCGTGGAACGGGCCGAAACCGTCAGTTCGCAGATGGGGGTTGTGCTGGAATACCTGTCGGGTGAACTGGGTCAAGTGTCCCGAATCCTGGAGTCGGCCAAAAACCGACAGATAATCGGTTTAAAGATTATTTTGGCGCAAGAAGAAGAAAGAAAGCGGATCTCGCGGGAGATTCATGACGGACCGGCTCAGCTTTTGGCGAATCTAGTTCTTAGGACGGAAATTGTGGAAAGAATGCTTGCCAAGCAGGAATTTAAGATGGTACAGGACGAAATAGTAGACTTGAAGAGTCAAGTCCGTTCCAGTCTGGAAGAAATGCGGAAAGTCATTTTTAATTTGCGTCCCATGGCTTTAGATGATCTAGGTTTGATTCCGACTTTGCGCAAGTATGTACATGATTTCGAAGAGAAGACCAAAATTAGAACGACCTTCGAAACGAGAGGGAAAGAACATCGCATGTCTTCACCCATGGAGGCGGCGGTATTCAGACTGGTTCAGGAAGCTCTCACCAATGCAGCCAAGCATGCCTTTCCTACTTATGTCGGTGTCGATATCACCTATCAGGCCCAAATGGTCAAAATCGTAGTTCAAGACAATGGACTGGGATTCAAGGTCGATCAATTGGAGCAGAAGACAAAGGAGCATACCCATTTCGGTCTGATTGGGATGCGGGAACGGGTAGAATTGCTGGAAGGAAGAATGGAAATAGAGTCGACAGCGAACATAGGCACCAAAATCATTATCCACATTCCGACAAATGCAGAGAAGAGAAAGGAGCACCAGGATGGATAACCTTGTTACCAACAGTAGACAAACAATTAAAGTTCTCTTGGCAGATGATCACCAGCTGTTTCGCGAGGGATTGAAACGGATTTTGAATATGGAGGAAGATATTGAGGTCGTTGGGGAATGCGGTGACGGCTCTCAGGTTCTGGAGTGCTGCCACCAGTTAGAACCGGAGATCGTGCTCATGGACATCAACATGCCGCTTTTAAACGGAGTGGATGCGACGGCCGAGCTTCGCGACTCGCTTCCGGAAGTCAAGGTCATTATTTTATCGATTCATGATGATGAAAGTTATGTATTTGAAACCCTGCGCAAAGGGGCTACCGGTTATTTGTTGAAGGATATGGAAGCCGAATCACTGATTAACGCGATCCGTACCGTGGCCGAAGGCAATGCCTTCATTCATCCGAAGGTAACGGGGAAATTGATTCAGCAGCTTCGCCGGATGGAGTACCTGAGCGAAACGGGCGCGATCGCCGAGGATCATGCGATTCGCGAAGCAGGCGTCAAATTTGTGGCGGGCGAAGATAATCCGCTAACGCGCCGCGAAGCGGAAGTGCTCCGATTGATGGCGGAAGGACGCAGCAATAAAATGATCGGGGAGCATTTGTTTATTAGCGAAAAAACGGTCAAGAACCATGTCAGCAGCATCCTGCAAAAAATGGATGTCGATGATCGGACGCAAGCGGTAATCAATGCGATTAAATTCGGCTGGGTAACCCTGTAAGGAAGGATGTAACAGTTAGGTCTTACAGCACGGATTAGGGATCTTTTTCGGTCTCGTGTTCCAATTTTTGTTGGAACATGAAATAAGAGGACTGCCCTCTTGTTCGTAAAAATTAGAGTAAGAGGGTTTGCCGGGGCGCGTACATAAGATTAAAATAATTAATATGGCTATATAAATTGAACTTGAATTTGCTAGGAGGCAGCCGTGTGGAATGTTCTTCCGATCGCTGTTGTTCCCGGATTTCTGGATTAAGTAAAACAAGTCGGTAGAAATCTAGTCACAAAGGCGAACGCTCCGCTTCTCCAGAATCATTTCACACTCTTGCCTAAAGCTAATTTTCTAGTTCAACTTATATAGCAGGTGGTGCAGAACGGAATTGAGCAAAGCGCGTTTGGAACCGTCTTCCTTGATGCGGCATATATTGTCGCTATATAGGGGTGTTCGGCAGCCGGGGGAAAGGCCCGCCGCCGAAGGGCTCTACAAGGAGGAATGGCCATGGTTGTTCACATGGGTTGGATATTGCTCGGCTATGTGATGGCAGCACTGCTCGTGCACCTTTCTTACGGCAGGCTTCGGCGGCAACCGCCGGAGAACTCCGGAAGAACGCACTATATTTTGGTCACCCGGAATCACGGGGATCAAATGGAATGGTATTTAAGAGCTTTATCTTGGTATGCGCGGATTCGTGGCGAGTCCGTTAAAGTGACGGTGCTGGACGAATATTCTCAAGATGATACCCGTAGGATCGTGCAAAGGTTGCGGAATCAGCCGGGGATCGAACTGGCGCTGCGGTCATGGAGAGCGTCAGGCGATGCCGGGATGAGCGGGTCTGGCGCGCTGGCGGAAGAAGAGACCCTGATTTATGTGGATCTTCGCAAGCCGCAGGAGGCGGCAAAAATTCCCTATGTCCAGGTATGAATTAATTTATAGAGAACATGAGTTGAAAGTGTGAAGCACACTCTTTTCAGGCTATAGGCCGGGGAGTGTGCTTTTTTGCGTTGTTTGGGCTGTTTCGGGATTCAGCAGCAAGCTGAGAAATTCAATAATTTTCCTCTAATTTATATTTTTTTACTTCCATAATCGGGAGTACCTTGAAGAGGGGGTTAACAAATGAAAGTCGGGCTGTATGCGATCCGGGGGAGTTTGCGTTGGGCATTGAGGATCACGCTGGATATGTATACCGATCTTTATTGGTGGTCAAACGGGATGGAAACGAAAGAGGAAGATGGTCATCGGCCAGATCAGGGAAAGGGGGAATTTTCCGAAGCAGGGCAGGCGGAAGGGTTGCTGCAGTTGTCCTCCGGAATGCCGCTGGGATGGGCGGTGACCCTTCGTGACGAGTTCGGTCTTCGTCCGGTCGAAACATTGGATGGATGGACGGCTCGCGATTGGATGCGATACATGGAGGAAGCCTTAGCCGCGGAACTGGAGGAGGAACGGAAGGGTATTGTAAAAGACGGAGGGCGCGGCGAGCCGGTGGGAATCCGTTCGCTGAATGAGGTGGCGAACCCGCAATGGTTGTGGACCCGAGGGCGGGGACTGACGACCTCGGGAGCGGCCCTGCTTCGGGGGCGGGGCCACCCCGAAGCAGGGCCGCGCGAGGCGGCGCGAGTCGCGGACGCGCTGGCGGGGCGGTCGCTGCTGGAGGCGGAGCTCCAGCAGCTTTTGGCGGAACGCCTGCCGGAGCTGGGCCCGGCCTGGCGCTCCGCGCTGCAGCTCGCGCACCTGCAGGGGCGCGTGCAGCTCACTTCGGGCGTCGCGCGAGCGGACGCCCGGGGTGGGGCGGCCCGCCCGCTCGCGCGGCGGGCCCCGGAGCTCCGCTGCCGGCGCTGCGGCAGCGGGGTGCACCGCCGCACGCCCTGCGGGTCGTGCGGCTGCGGCGGCTGCGCCTACTGCGAGGCCTGCCTCGCGCTGGGGCGCAGCCGCTCTTGTGCGCTGCTGCTGCGCGGCAGCAGCGCCGATGTGCCGCCCGCCGCAGGCGGCGGCACGGGAAGCCCCACCGGGTCCCTGCTGGACCGGTGGGGCCTCAGCCCAGCGCAGCGCGAAGCGGCGGGCGCCGCGCTGCGGTTTTTGGCGCAGCCGGGACCGGTGGCTGCGCCAACCCCCAGGGCCGCCTCCCCCGAGGCCGGCGGCCCGCTGCGCCTGCTCCCCGCCCGGCTGCGGCCGCGCCGGGCCGCTCCGCCCGGGCCGGCGCCGGGACCGCCCCGCTTTTTGCTCTGGGCGGTGACCGGAGCGGGCAAGACGGAGATGATCTTTCCGCTGCTCCGCTACAGCCTGGACCGCGGCGGCAAAGTGCTCGTCGCGACCCCGCGGCGCGACGTGGTCCTGGAGCTGGGCCCGCGGATCGCCCAGGCGTTCCCGGAGGTGCCCACCGCCGTTCTTTACGGAGGCAGCCCGCAGCGCTGGGAGGAGGCGAGGCTGTTTCTGTCGACGACCCACCAGCTCATGCGTTTTTACCAAGCGTTTGATCTGGTCATTATCGACGAAATTGACGCTTTTCCTTACCATAACGATCCGATGCTCGAGTATGCCGCAGAGCAATCGTGCAAGCCGAGCGGACGATATGTCTTTCTCTCGGCTACGCCCCCCGCTCCCTTGCAGCGTGAGGTTCGGAGCGGCCGGTTACCCCATGCCAAAGTTCCGGCACGGTTTCATGGTCACCCGCTCCCGCTGCCTCGGCGGATCGTCATAAAGCCGGTCGATGTCTGCTTGCGCCGGGGGGAGCTTCCAAAAGCCTTGCTTTCCGCTTTGGAGACATCGATGAAAAGAGGAGCGCAGATCTTTATTTTTGTGGCGCTCATTCGCCATATCGAACCTGTCGTCGCGCTTTTGCGGAGGCACTTCTCTGCGGAGGCTGTTGAAGGAACGTCATCGCAGGACAAGCAGCGGGGCGATCATGTGCTCGAGTTCCGCACTGCCCAAACCCGAATTTTAGTGACGACCACCATTCTGGAACGTGGAGTAACCGTGCCAAAAAGCGATGTATACATACTGGATGCCGACAGCGAGCTGTTCGATGAGGCCTCCTTGGTCCAGATGGCCGGACGGGCGGGAAGATCCAAGGATGATCCGAAAGGACGGGTGGTGTTTGCTTCCCCGGAATGGACCCGGTCCCAAAAAGGAGCCGTCCGCCAAATCCGCGAGATGAATGAGATGGCTCGTAAACAAGGCTTTTTAAAAGAAGATGAGGAGGTCGTGAAGAAATGAAAAGTACGTCTTGTGCCTGTGAAGAGTTGCAACGCAAGTTCAGACTGAGAAATCGGGTATGGCCCGGCGGGTATCACCGGGATGGTGGAGAAGATGCGGGAGCGGTGCCTGCCCGTTTGGTCGGCTGCAGCCGAGAAGGAGCTGTGGTAAACGAAGAACGATCCGTTTCCTATGCGAGAATCGATTGGAGCACAGCCAAGGAAGCGGTGCTGTCTCCGCTGCATAATCTGCTTGCTCCTCCCGCTCTTCCTTGTCTGACCTGCGGCAAAATGATTTCCGGCACCGCAAAAGGCTACCCGGAAATTTGCTCCTCCTGCTACGCCGCCATCCCTTGGATTACGTCTTTGAAATGTAAAAACTGCGGGCGCCCTGTAGGCTGCCCCGATTGTACCCGGGAAGGGGCGCCGGCGCGAAATTTTGTGCTGAACCGCAGTGCGGTTTCCTACAATGCCACGATGCGGGAGTGGCTTGCCCAATATAAATTCAGAGGCAATGAGGCGTTGGGCCCCGTTCTGGCACGCATGACCGGATTTGCCGCACAGCGAATGCTTCGGGAATTGAGTGAAAAAAATGGCGGGACAGGCGACAGGTTTCGTTTCGATGCCGTAACTTTTGTGCCGGTCAGCGAGGACCGGCTGCTGGAGCGCGGGTTCAACCAGGCCAGAACGTTAGCGTTGGAGGCGGCCTCCATTCTCGGTTCCCCGCTGCTCCCTTTGCTCGAGCGTGTCCGCCATACCGAGAAGCAGAGTTTTAAAAGCCGGTGGCAGCGCCTGCGTGACCTGCAGGGAATCTTTTGCCCGGCGGAGGACGCGTGGGATCAGCTCAAACCGGCGCTCGATCGCCCCGGGGCCAAGACTTTTCCGTGGTCGGTTTTTTCGCTTCATGATTCTATGGTTGCCGAAACCTCTCGTGCTAGACCGATCCGGCTGCTGTTGATTGACGATGTTTATACCACCGGAAGTACGGTCGATACCTGTGCCGGTTTGCTCCGCGAGTTATGCGAATCCGAGGGGCGTTCGGGGGAAATCTATTGCCTGACGTGGGCGAGATCTTAGATCAGGGGGCTGGGAATATTTTTAAAACCCATGGACGAATTTCCTTAAATAAGGTAATCTAACAGCATAAGATAACGTAATATCGAAAGGACGAACGGTCGAATGGCTCTAAATGTAGGAAATTGTCCGCGCTGCGGAAGGCTGTTTGCCAAGAACTTCAAAGATATCTGTCCGGTTTGCATGAAGGACATCGAGAAGGAATACGAGAAGTGCCTTGAATACCTGCGACAGGAGAAAACCGCGACGATCCAGGAGGTCTCCGACGCAACGGAGGTATCTGTTCGGCAAATTACGAAGTTCATTAAAGAAGGTCGGATTTCCATCGCCAATAATCCGAATATGATGTATCCGTGTGAAGTTTGCGGTGTGCTTATTCGTGAAGGAAATATGTGTGACGGATGCCGGGGACGGCTTACCCGGGACTTGACGGCCGCCGCCCGGGAAGAAAAGAAAAGCGGTGAAGCGGGGAATAAGAACGGCGGGGCTTACGGGGTTATCGACAAATTCCGTGATCCTTCGAGATAAAATCCCCAAAGGTTTGGCATAATATTCTTTATAATCCAACGGTTCGCTATTAAATCTGATTCAATCCACGCCGATAAACTTAGTAAAGATTATCGGCTTTTTTATTTGGAAAGAAAGGTGGAGCCCTTATGAAAATCAATGAGACCGGACGGCTTGGTGCCATAAATAACTATCAACGGCAAGTGGATGCGCAGCGTAAAGATCCCGACAATAAAACCCGCCGCAAGGACGAGGTGTCGATCTCTTCGGCAGGCATGGAGATGCTGAAAGCCCAGGGAAGCGCCCAGGACCCCGCTCGCGCGGAGCGCATCGCCGAACTGAAATCGCAGGTTTCCGAGGGAACCTATCATGTGGACGCCGCAAAACTGGCTGAGAAGCTCGTTCCATACTTCAAGTCTTTTACCGATAAATAACAGGGGGCGAATATGGAAGTCCAAAAATTAATCGATGGTCTCAACCGAATGGATGAGCTCCATGTCAACTTGCTGGAAATTATGGAGCAGAAGAAACAATCCATCCTGAACCGGAATTACGAGGAATTGGTGGGGACTCTGTCGCGGGAGTCGAAGATGGTCAAAACCATCGAAGAATGCGAACAGGCGCTTTTGACCTCGGCGCAGGAATTTTTGCACTCCAAGGGCATTAAATCACGGCTTGAACTGACGATTTCGGAAATTCTCCGGCTTGTGTTCGACCCCGAAGAGAAACGGGCGCTGGAAGAGGCCAGGGTGAGATTAGGGAAACGCTTGGTGGAATTGAAGCAGGTCAATGCGTTGAATCAGGAATTGATCACGCAGTCGCTCTCCTTCATCGATTTCTCTTTGAATCTGATGATTGTGGGGGAGGATGATGGAGCGACCTATTCCCCTCCCCAGGGCCAGGACAGAAAGCCTGCAATGAGAAGTATGTTTGACACAAGAGCATAATTAATATGAACCGATAAAGGAGAACTGCAGATGGCCTCCACTTTTCATGGCATCGAAACAAGCAAACGCGCTTTGTTTGTAAATACCGTATCAATGCAAACGCTGGGGCATAATATCGCCAATGCCAACACCGAGGGGTACACTCGGCAGCGGGTAAATTTAAGAGAAGCCAACCCGATCTGGGCGATGGGGATGACGAAGAGTCAGCAGCCCGGACAATTGGGAACCGGCGTCGAGTACACAAGCATTACACGGATTCGGGACAGCTTCTTGGATACCCAATTCCGCCGGGAAAACCAGTTGCTCGGTTCTTGGGAAATCCAGAACGCCAGTATGACCGCGATCCAGAATATCTTAAATGAACCCACGGGCAGCGGGCTTAGTGCTGTCATGGACGATTTTTGGAATTCCTGGGAGACTTTGAACCGGGACCCATCTTTGCTAAGCGCGCGTGTGGCAGTAGCCGGTGCGGCCAGCAATATGGTAGACACCCTGAAGCATATCAGCGAGGCTTTGACCAACCTGACGAACGATTTGAACAACAACATCGATAAGAAAGTGATGGAAGCCAACAATATCGTTGAAAATATCGCACGATTGAATGTTCTTATCCGCGACAACGAGAGTTTCGGCGATCATGCGAACGACTATCGGGACCAGCGGGATCTATTGCTGGACAAGCTGTCGTCGATCGTAGACGTGGCGTATGTCGAAGATGAGAACGGCATGGTCAACATCACGTCCGCCGGGGCAAATGTACTGGAAGGCGAGAATGTTACCGCCTTAACTGCGGCGAATGCCACCACAGCCACGGCCGGGCAACTTCACGGTTACACCCAATCCCTTCAAGAAACCGCTCTGATCCGTAATCAGTTAAACGGCTTGGTCAGTACGTTGGTGACGGGCGATGTTAAGGTAACCTTGAGTAACGGATACGTTACCACGAACAACATGGTGGCTCTAAACGATGTTACGGTGGATGGGTTAGGTGTCATCCCTGCCGGCAGTTCCATCCCTGCCGGTTCGAAGATTACGTCTTCTATGCAAGTCATGGTTAAAGGCTTTAATGGTCTTCATCAATTGGGATATACGTTAACGGAACCGACTACGTCCGGTATTCCTTTCTTTACGTCCACTACTGGAGCTTTTACGATCGACAGCATTCAGGTGAACGCGGAAATACTGGCGGATACGAATAAAATCGCCGCTTCCTCGCAATTTGAAACCGTGAACGGCGTAAACAAAGTCATTCGCGGGAACAGCGATGTGGCCAATGCTCTGGCAAGCATGAGAGATGCGCTCTTTACTTTCCCAGATGCGCTTACCTCCATGTCCCAGGGAACGACGGATGACTACTTCCGCGCGTTGACGGCCGATTTGGGGATTCGGGCCAGCAATACGGAACGGAACTACCAGAATGAACAAACAATGACCGACAATTTGCAAATCCAGCGTCAATCCGTAAGCGGGGTTTCGATGGATGAAGAACTGGCGGATATGATTCGTTTTCAGCAAGCGTACAATGCGGCCGCCCGCAACATGACCACCGTCGACGAAATGCTGGATCGGGTGATCAATCAAATGGGCCGGGTAGGATTATAGGATATAGTCGTTAGTTGACTTAGACTCATGAATAAAGGAGGTTTATCCATGCGCGTAACAGGCATGATGCAGAATATTCAGCTTTTGAAAAATTTACGGAACATCAATACTGCAATGACTACAGGGCAACAGCAGCTTGCAACCGGCCAAAAGATAACCAGGCCAAGCGATGATCCGATCGGGACAGGGTATCAGATGCGTTATGACACGGATTTGGCACGTAGTGAGGAATTTTTGACGAATGCCCAGACGGGCTCGGAAATCCTGAAGACGATGGATTCTTTGCTGCAACAGGCCAACGACGTGTTGAAACGGGCACGTACTTTGACATTGCAAGCCGCTAATGGTACTTATGCCTTGGAGCAGAGACAAACTATTTCCGCGGAGATCAAGCAATTGAAGGAACAGATGGTGACGATCGGCAATAGTACTTATAACGGGAGATACCTGTTTAATGGACAAAAGACTGATCAGCCGCCATATACTGCGGCTGGAGCTGCCGGTGAAAAAACGGATCCAGGCTTGTTTTACCTGAATGTGAGTCCTTCCGTAAAGGTACCGGTTAGTATAACGGGAGAAGTTGTATTCGGAGCAGCCGGGACGGACAACGTTTTTAAGGTGTTGGATGACTTGGCCAATGCTCTCAATACGGATAATCGCACTGGGATTAGCGCAGCTTTGAATAAGATTGACGCCTCTTCTGATCGTTTGTCTGTCAGTTGGGCGGAAATCGGAGCACGAATGAATCGCTTTGAGATGATGGAGAATCGCATCTCCGATGATCAGGTGAGCTTAAAAGAGCAGCGTGCCCATGTTGCCGATGTGGACGTCCCTTCCACGATTGTTGATCTGAAATCCAAGGAAACAGTACTGCAGGCCGCTCTCTCAACGGGAGCAAGAATCATGCAAACCTCGCTTGTTGACTTCCTAAGATAATGGATTAGGCCGCAAGGCGAAGGAGGGAAATATGCCAGGGATTCAACCCATGTTGTCCAGTGATTGGGGGACTTACCGCCCCGCTGAACTAACCATTCGGATGAAATCAGCCGATATGAATACCGATTGGACTAGCGTGTTTAACGATCTGGAATTGAAGCGGCCGATGACGTTAGGAAAAGATTTGGAACAGCAAGCCCGGACTCAGACGATTCAAAATATAGCTATTAAAGCGCAAGAAGGCGATCGGATGATGAATATAGCTGCCGGGGAGAAAAATGTCTTTGGACGCATCGCCCATGACCGTTACATGCGAAATGGTCAAAAGGAAGTGACGGTTGAGGCCATTCCTCATCAGGGCGTTGTTATAGATTTTCGTATCTATCCGCCGGAAATTTCGGTCGATCCGAGAGGAGCCATCCCAAAATGAAGGAATTGCATAGTAAGGCATATGGATTGCTTGAAGTTGAAGACAGCCAGATCTATCTGTTTGAATCGGGAATTCTGGGAATTCCCGATATCGGGCAGTATGCCCTGCTTCCGATGGAAGGCACCCCTTTTTTTGTTCTGCACGCGCTTGGAGAAGAAGTCAGCTTCATATTAGTGCCATCGCACCAGGCTGTGGAAAATTACAGTTTTCGCATCACCGATGAAACCATTGACCTTCTTGAACTGAAATCACCGGATGATGTCGGGGTTATGTTAATTGTGAACATTAATAAGGACGAGCTCTATGTGAACCTGATGGCTCCGATCCTCCTCTCTCCGCACTCTCAGAAAGGATGCCAATATATAATCAAGGATCAGGAGCTTCCGGTCCGTCATCCTTTAGTGCCGAAGGAGGAAGCTTAAATGTTGGTGCTGAGACGAAAAGTTGGCGAGACCGTGATGATCGGCAATGATATCCAAGTACAGATTTTGGGTATCGAAGGAGACCAAATTAAACTTGGCTTTTTAGCCCCCAAGGAAGTGCAGATTTTAAGGCAAGAACTATACGAAGGTATTGTTGCCGAGAATTTGGCAGCTAGGGAACACACAAATCAATTACAACAAGAACAAATCCTAAACCTGCTGAAAAATTTTAAAATGTAAACATTTGAGGTAGGTGGGTTTGAGATGAATATCAACGTTAATCGCGTGGATGCTAATTTTTCAGACACATTAAGATCCGCGGAACCAGGGATCAAAAAAAATACGCCATCCCTGTCTGAGAACAGCTCGAACATCAATGAGCTGAGAGCGCAGAAATTTTTGAGAGAGCAACAAGAAGAACTTGAAAAACAAGCAAAAAAACTGAACGAATCGATCGCATCGACCGGCAAAGAGTTAAAGTTTAAATACAACGATGAAGCCGAGGAGCTTTACGTGGAGATTATCGATTCGAAAACGAAGGAAGTCTTATCCAGCCTTCCTCCGGAATTTTTGATTGAGCTTTCCGTCAAAATGAAAGAAATGATAGGGATGTTTTTTGATAAGAAAATCTAAAATTAGAAAGGATGATAGTGATGCCAACAGTTACGTTTCCCGGTTTAGCCTCCGGGTTTAACACGAAAGAATATATTGATGCAGTTATGAAGGCTGAGAAAATACCGTATAACAGGCTGGAAGAAAAAAAGGAAATTACGACAGTTTATAAGGGTGTGTTTGACAGCCTGAAAACTAAATTAAATACGTTTAAGGATGCCGCTGCGGATTTAAAATTAGTCGGCAGTTTTACGGTAAATAATGCCACGGTATCTGATGCAACAAAAATGACGGTAACTGCAGGTGAGTCAGCTTTAGCGGGCAGCTATGCAATTAAGGTGGATAAGCTGGCTAAGCAAGGGGTCTATCAAAGTAAAGTCATGCAACAGAATTCTGATATTAGCGGCTTAGTTGGTCAGAAAATTCAGTTGAAATTGTCGGATTCGGAAATTACAGAAATTGAATTGAAAGGTACAAATATCGACGAAGTACTTAATAATTTGGCTAAAAGCATCAACAATAACACCAAATCCGGAGTTTCAGCTTCAATCGTGCAAACTTCGTCTACTGAAAAACGGTTGGTTCTTACCTCCAAAGAAACCGGTGCGGCTCATGAAATCAATTTTATGGATCCCATTACGAATTGGAGTACATTGACTCCAGAAGACAGAAAACAGGTTTTGCAGCCGACAGGGGATCATCCTGTAATTTTTATGTCGAGTGCCGTAAAATCGGCGTTGGGTTTCGATGCCGCTGATGCACATATTCAAACAGCCATTGATGCGGAATTGACAATTAACGGAGTAGCAGTGAGCAGTCCTTCCAATTCGGTTAAAGACGCAATACCGGGTGTAACGATGCAATTGACCGCCATTGGAGATTCGACGGTAAAGGTCAGCCAAGATACGGATAAAATCGTAAGCAAAGTACAAGCATTCGTGAATGCCTATAATGATATCATTAAGACAATAAAAGCAAACACACCTAAGTCCAGTAAGAACAGTGATGGCTCCTTAACCTTGACATTACAAGGTGATTCGACTTTAAGGTCGCTGCGCAATGAGCTTGGTTCTTGGATGGACAGCATTGTAGGGGATGTCCAAGGTTTCAAACTACTAAGCGATATTGGATTGGAAGTGGATAAAGGCGTTAAAACTGCTGCGGCTATGACAGGTGAAATTAAGTTTGATGCTGAACTGTTTAAGAGTAAGCTGGCCGAAAATCCGGAAGCTGTACAAAAAATGTTCACCTCGAATAAATCCTCAGGGGATACGATAGATGGAATAGGCGCTCTTTTTGAAAAAAATCTGACACCTTGGACTCGGAGTACCGACGGCTATATGGCATCACGAATCACCGCGTACGAATCGGATATCAAATTTATTACAGAACAATTGGACAATATGGATTTGAGATTAAAAAAGAGACAAGCGACACTGGAAAGCAAATTTGTGAACATGGAAAAAGTGATGTCGGGTTTGAACAATCAATTGACATGGATTAAAGGTCAGGTAGCATCCCTGACTAAATCTTCATCATCCAATTAATGGGAGTTGGAGCTAGTGGCTTTTAACACAGCAGGTTACCAAGCATATCAGAAGAATAAATACCAGACGGCTTCCCCTCATCGGTTAACACTAATGCTTTACAATGGTGCCATCCAATTTGCTGGTCAGGCCGGGGCTGCTATTCAGCAAAATAACATTGTGGATACAAATACTTATATCCAAAAGACTCAGGATATCATCTATGAGTTGATCTCCTCTCTTAACATGAAAGAGGGAGGGGGGATCGCACAAAATTTGCGCCAGCTATACTTTTATATGATAAGCAAGCTGATCGACGCAAATATAAAAAAACGTGTAGATTTTATTGAGGAAGTTATAGGTCTGTTGAACGAGCTAAGAGAAGCCTGGGACCAGATTGGAAAAGGAGGTACACTTGGACAATCTTAAGTCGGTGAGTTCACTGTTGGCGGAACGAAAAGGTCTGTATGGCAAACTGCTGCAATGCTCCAGAGCACAGCTAGGCCTGTTTGAACGATTAAGAAGTGAGGAGGAACTTCCTGTCGAGTTTCTGGAATTACAGGACCAGTGGGAGAGTACTGCGTCGGATATTAATAAGATACAGAAAAGACTGGAAGAAACGGTACAGGAAAAGGATATTCAAGACTCAGAACTGGTAGAGGTTATGCAAGAGTGCATCGAGAATATGAGTCTGCTACAACAGAAGTTGGCAAGCTACAAGGAGAGTTTAGGTGGCGACTTTCAAAATATCAGGGATCAACGAACTCTGATGAACGCTTACTATGGAATTACCCGCAAAACACCGATTTCATTCTATTTCGATGAAAAAAATTAAAAAATTCTCCTAAAGACCTAAACAATTAGTTTCTTCCGCCGATATAAATAATAGGCCACAAGGATGTAGCCAATATAAACCAATCATGGAGGATGATTACGATGGGAATGTTTATCAACACTAACGTTGGCGCGATTAACGCTAACCGCAACCTGAACTTCAACAACACGAATATGGGTAAGACGATGGAAAAGCTGGCTTCCGGCTACCGCATCAACCGTGCTGCTGACGATGCTGCAGGTTTGGCAATCTCCGAAAAAATGATTTATCAAATCAACGGTTTGAACCAAGCTCAGCGTAACGCTCAAGACGGTATCTCCCTCTTGCAAACGGCTGAAGGTGACTTGACTGAAGTTCACTCCATGCTGCAACGTATGAACACGCTGGCTAACCAATCGGCGAACGGTACTTACCAAACTGAAGACCGTAATAAGATCCAACTCGAGGTTGCAGAACTTGTTAAAGAAATTGACCGTATTGTTGACAACTCCAAATTTAACGGAGTTAACTTGCTGAACGCAAGCGCTACTGTTACTTTCCAAATTGGTGTTAATAACAACGAGACATTAGTAGCGAATTTGGCAGACAACAATACTACGGTTCTCTTTAGTGGGAATACCCTCAACGTTGCTACAGTAACTGGTGCAAGAAGTGCAATGGCGCTTATTTCCAAAGCAATCAATACAGTATCTCAGAACCGCGCACAACTTGGTGCTTATCAAAACCGCTTGGAACACACCATCAACAGCTTGGGCGTAACTTCCGAGAACTTGTCGGCTGCTAACTCCCGAATCAAGGATGCCGATATGGCAACTGAAATGACGGCATTCACGAAGAACCAAATTCTGGTTCAAGCGGGTACGGCTATGTTGGCACAAGCTAACTCCGCACCTCAAGCAGTTCTTAAGCTTCTTGGTTAATAACCGGAAAAAAGGCCTCCAAAATTTGGAGGCCTTTTTTTTTATTGTTCTATACAGACCGTTGCTGGATAAACCGATAAAATAAGTAATACTCGAAAAAAGGTGTGTAGTTCATGAATATAAAAGTAGATCAAGCCGAGCAGTTCTCCGTTTTGAATTTTAAGGAAGAATTTGAGAAAGTGTGGATGAACTGTTTGACAGATATATATCGTGAGGACAGATTAATTCATCATGTGGAAATCGATGGACAAATTTTTTATAGTGGTTACGAAAATTACATTAAGAGCAATGTGGACTTGGTTAAAGAAATCCACATTATTACTTTTTCGAGGCTAGAAAGTATAACCGAAACAGAAACTACTTTATCAGAATATTTAGTCAAATACATTCCCGGGATGGAGGAGATTACAAACAAGCTTTACGGAGACGTGTCTCCTGAAACATGGGAGGAATTTGCTACTGGTTTAAAAGGTCTCCAATGGATCGTGAGCTCGTTAGAGTTTTTGAGGTTTTTATATGCACCAGGATCGGAAAAAAGTGCACATATACAGGATTATTGCTCTCAATTATCACAAATCGTGAAGGAGCTTGATAAGGAGATGCAAAGTAACAATTTAGTAGGTGTAGCGGACCTGTTGCAATATGAGCTATTGCCTTGTCTTAATGATTTTTTGTCTGAAGAAAAATAAGGAAGGTTCGTGGATATGGACGTATTCAATAAAAATTTGAAATTCCTTGAGCAGAACTATCCTCAGTTGCTTCCGGTTATTCAGGGAAACGATATTAGTTCCTGTACCCAGGTTTTCACCAAAAAACAAGAGCCAAACATCATTTTGAATGCAAACGGGACGGAAGTCTATCTCCATAGCAAATATAACGCTGAGGAAGAAGCACGCAAATGGGCTCTTTCTCTTGGTGAACAAGATATTCAATCCGAACACTTGTTAATTGTAGGTTGCGGTTTAGGCTTTTATTTAGAGCAACTGCTTGATCATTCGAAATCCTCCTCAATTTATGTTTATGAACCGAATATTCAAGTCTTGAAAGAGTGGGCTCAGAGCAGAGATATGTCGAAGGCTTTATCTCATCCTAGAGTTCGTTTATTTGTCGTCGGGGAGGACGAGTTTTTTCAAACCGTAGTGGTTCATAGTGTCTCTTCATATGTATCTAACACAATCGGTTTCGTCTCTCCACCTGTTTATAAAAGGATATATCCAAACCTAGTAGATGATTTACAGCAAAAAATGAAAGATGCTCTTCATGCGCATAGAACGAATCAGGCAACGCTTAGTACTTTCAATAAAGAATGGCTTGAAAATGTGTTGTATAATTTACCGTATGCTAGTCAAGTAGACTCGGCAGCTAAGCTTAAGGATCGTGCCAAGGGAGCAACGGCCATTGTTGTTGGCTCTGGCCCCTCTTTAAAGTATGACATCGACTACCTGAAATCTGTAGAATCAAAGTGTCTAATTATTGCAGCAGGTTCAAGTATTCAAGCCTTGGAGCACCATGGAATTACTCCCCATATAGTTGTGTCTATGGATGGAGGTCTCCCTAATTATAAAGTCTTCCAAAATATTGATACAGGGAGGGTTCCTCTTGTATATTGTTCTCAGATCAATTACCAGATCGTTGAGAACTACAAGGCTCCATTATTCTGTTCTGTATTAGATACGGACGAAGTAACCCCATATGTCGTCGGCCAAGAATCACTGCCTAAATTTCAATCAACTACCTCGGTGACAGGTACTGCGATGCAGTTGGCAGTTTACATGGGGGCTTCCGAAATAGTTTTAACGGGACAGGATCTTTCCTACCCCGGACACCAATACTATTCTTCAGGTGTGAATCATATCTCTTCCAACATAATAGAACGGGAACTAGATGGAGCTAAAGAATTAGTGCCGAATGTGGATGGTGGAGAAAACCCGACTACTTTGAAAATGAAAATTACCTTAAATGATCTTGGGCTATTAGTTCAATTGATTCATCTGCAGGGGGTTAGAGTAATCAATGCTTCCAAACACGGGGCTGTAATTCAGGGCACGGAATGGAGAGCAATGAAGGAGTTGTTGCCTCAGTGGTTAAAGAAAGAAGACCAAGATTTTAGAATTGAAAGATTCGCATCATCATCTTCTTCTGAAGAGAAATTAGAACATTTATCTAAGGTTAAAACCGATATTCAATCCCTATATGTGAAAACAAAAGAACAAAACAAACGAATTAACCGAATGGCGGATCTGATTAAACAGTTAGCGGATAAATCGGAAAGCGGAAATATAAACACACTTTCAAAAAGATTAAATGAAGTGGACAAATTGTGGACAACGATTACCAGACAAGATGTTTTTAAATTATTTTATTCATTTTTACTAAAACACCACATTGATGTTTATATGCGACATGTAACTACTATTGTCGAAACTCAAAATCAACGACAGAAAGCAGCACTTATAGTGGAACATCTAGGCAAGCTGGTAAAAGCGATGAACGACTTGACTCCGGAGATATATGAAATTCTGAATAAAAGCATGGATCGAGTCGACTTACTAAAAGATAGATTAGGTGATGTCAGCTATGAACGGACAATTTAGAGGGGCGAAAGTATTAATCGTAGGCGGTACAGGTACAATTGGTCAAAGCTTGCTTCGCGAAATATTAGTAGACAATCCTGAAGTTGTTCGTTTGTTGAGCCGGGATGAATTTAAGCAGTTTCAGTTACAGCATGAATATAAGGAATACACGAATATTCGTTACCTAATTGGAGATATCCGTGATTATAATCGATTGGAAAGAGCTATGCAGGACATAGATTATGTATTCCATACTGCTGCTATGAAGCATGTTCCTGCGTGTGAATATAACCCTTTTGAAGCCGTACAAACCAATGTTCTGGGTACACAAAATGTCATCCAAGCCGCATTAACCTGCAATGTGAAGAAAGTGATTTTTACGAGCACGGATAAAGCCATTTCACCTACAAATACTTATGGAGCATCAAAACTCATGGCTGAAAGGTTAATTGCCGCGGCTCAATATCAGGCAGGTTCAAAGCAAACTAAATTTGCTGCTGTACGATTTGGAAATGTTATGGGATCCAGAGGTTCGGTTATCCCGCTGTTTGAGTGGCAAATTGAAGAAAAAAGAAAAATTACAGTTACCTGCAAAGAAATGACAAGATTTATGATGAGTTTGAAACAGGCAACCGAACTAACTTTAAAGGCTATGGAGATCGCCCAAGGCGGTGAGATTTTTGTTCTAAAGATGCCTGTTGTTAGACTTATTGATTTGGCACACGTTGTCATTGAGCAGACTAGTTCTAAATTAAACCTTGAACGATCAAGTATCGTGATAGAGGAAGTTGGTCTTCGCCCAGGGGAGAAAATGTTTGAAGAATTAATGACCGAAGAGGAAGCTAGATATGCTGTAGAAACTGATGACATGTTTATTATTCAAAATTCTTTTATGGAAAAACGAGACTATTCAGGCGCTTTCCCGGCAAAAATTCAAGGTTACAGTTCACATAGTTCTACTCCCGTTGATATTCAACAGCTTCATTTATTAATTAGTGATAAAAAGTAGAAATTATTTCATGAGGTGGGACAATGAAAATCTTATTAACAGGCGGGGCCGGATTCATTGGTCGTTGGGTAGCGAAACAACTATTAGATGGGGGTCACCAACTTTGGATACTGGACGATCTTTCAAACGGTAGAGAGGAAAACATCAGAGAGTTTTTGGATCATCCAGGAATGAAAAGGTTTATTATAGGATCTATTCTGGACGAAGCCTTGTTAACAGATCTTTTTGAAAAAAATCAATTTGAATTGTGCTATCATCTGGCTGCTTCGATTAATGTGCAAGATTCGATTGATGACCCTAGTACGACATTTAAAAATGACACTGTAGGCACCTTTTATATTTTGGAACAGTGTCGAAAGCATAATACTAAAGTTGTGTTTATGAGTACTTGCATGGTGTATGATCGGTGTAATGATGATCAAGGTATAAGTGAGGTGCACCCTACGAAGCCGGCATCCCCGTATGCTGGGGCAAAGGTAGCAGCAGAAAACATGGTACTGTCTTATTACTATGCGTACGGGCTACCAACAGTAGTTATTCGCCCTTTTAATACTTATGGGCCTTATCAGAAGACTGGTGGCGAAGGTGGAGTTGTTGCAATATTTTTGAAAAATCATTTGAATGGATACGACTTGAATATTTATGGTACCGGTACTCAAACCCGTGATTTGTTATATGTAGAGGATTGTGCTCGCTTTGTAATCCAAGCGGGATTGTCATCCTCTGTTAATGGAGAAATTGTAAATGCGGGTCTTGGGAAAGATATATCTATTAATGATTTGGCATTAATAATTACTAATGATAAAACAAAGATAAAGCATGTAGATCATATTCACCCTCAAAGTGAAATCCAAAAATTATTATGTAACTCGAATAAAGCAAAACGATTATTAAACTGGAAGCCTGAGATCAGCTTAGAAGTTGGGCTTGAACTTACAAAAAAATGGATTGAAGAGACGGGTATGATATAATGTCTACCCGTATTTCTATCTACCAGAAATCGTTGAGAGGTTGATTAGAAATGAAAACAGTTGCAATAGTTCAGGCAAGAATGGGATCCTCAAGATTACCAGGAAAGGTAATGAAGAAACTACAGGATAAAACGGTTTTAGGCCAGGTAATTACAAGACTTAAAGCGGTCGGACAAATTGACGAAATTGTTATTGCTACTACCTCAAATTCAGAAGATGATGTAATTGTTACGGAAGCTGAACAGTATAATGTGTCCTATTTTAGAGGAAGCGAAGAAAACGTTTTGTCCAGGTATTATCTAGCAGCTTCAGCTCTGTCAGCAGATGTAATTGTAAGAATTACCTCCGACTGTCCTCTTATAGATCCTGTTATCACAGGAAATACCATAGATTTGTTCAACAGATCAAACGTAGACTATGCTAGCAATAAAATGATAACAACCTTTCCTAGAGGGCTTGATACAGAGGTATTTACTTTTAATGCGTTAAAAAAATCATATGAGGGCGCATATAATGAGATTCATAGGGAACATGTTACCCCTTATATCTATTTACATCCCGATCAGTTTAAAGTAGCAGATTACACATGGCATATTGATTATTCCAAATATAGATGGACATTAGACACTGTCGAAGATTATCAATTAATTTCTAGAATTTACTATGATCTGTATAGTCCGGGTAGTATTTTTTCATGGCTTGAAGCAATTGAGTTAGTGAAACGTAAACCCGAGCTTTGTCTTATCAATCAACATATTGAACAGAAAAAATTGGGAGAATAGCTCATTATGGGCCATAAAGGAAAATTGCTTATTATAGGATCAACCGGAATGCTAGGAAGATCTTTGACAGCAGAAGCTATAAATAGAGGATATGACACTTATACAGCGTCAAGATCTTCAAGTGATCTATATATTGATATAACTGATGTTAATAGTATTATGGTGGTTGTGGATAAAGTTAACCCCGATATCATTATAAATGCAGCGGCTATTGTTAACTTAACCGAATGTGAGATTGATCCAGGTAAAGCTTATCTTGTAAATGCTCGTCCTGCTGCAATTCTTGCCGATATATCTAGTGCCAGAGGGATCTATAATATACACATTTCAACGGATCACTATTTTAGTGGCGATTTCATGCAATTGCATGATGAGAAGTATCCTGTACGTTTGCTAAATGAATATGCAAGAACCAAGTATGCTGGCGAAACATATGCCCTAACCTGTCCGAAATCTTTAGTCGTACGAACTAATATTGTCGGCTTTAGAGGACGCGCGGACCAACAAACTTTTGTTGAATGGGTGATTTATTCCTTGAGGAATGAACATAAAATGACCTTATTCGACGATTTCTATACTTCGAGTATTTCTACTAAACAATTATCTAGAACGCTGTTTGATGTTATAGATCGGCGGGAAATATACGGAACTCTCAATATTGCAAGCAAGGGAGCTTATAGCAAAAAAGATTTTATTGAGAAATTAGCTAGGTGCTTTGGTTATGGTTTAGTTCATTCATATAGCGGAAGCGTTCATGATTTGCCGGGGGTTCAAAGAGCCGATAGTTTAGGACTTAACGTTTCAAGAGTTGAAAAGATTGTTGGGTATGAAATGCCATATTTAGATGATGTTATAAACCAGTTGTATGAAGATTACATGGAGGAACAAAAGAATGGACTATGCCAATAAGGTGCTTATTAATAACAGAAAGATTTCATTAAGCGAACCCGTTTACTTCATTGCAGATATTGCTGCCAATCATGATGGTGATCTAGCACGGGCAAAAGAACTGATTTGGATGGCTAAAGAAGCGGGTGCAGATGCTGCGAAATTCCAGCATTTCAAGGCGGATAAGATTGTAAGTGATTTTGGTTTTCGACAGTTAAATGGGCAAGTAGGTCACCAGGCTTCATGGAAGCAAAGTGTATTTGATACGTATAAGCAATACGAATGTAACCGTAACTGGAATGAGGAATTAGCGCTGACTGCCCAGAAGGCAGGCATAGACTTTATGACAACTCCATATGATTATGAGGCTGTTGAATTATTAGACCCTTATATTCCTGCTTATAAAATTGGTTCGGGAGACATCACCTGGACGGATTTCATCAGCTTGATAGCAAAAAGGAACAAACCAGTACTCTTAGCTACCGGTGCCTCTGAAATGCGAGATGTGGAAAGGGCAGTGGAAGCCATATTGAACTATAACGATAAAATAGTACTTATGCAGTGTAATACTAATTACACAGGTAGCCTAGAAAATTTTAAATATGTAAATCTAAATGTTTTAAAAACATATGCGGTTAGATACCCGCAAATGATACTTGGGTTATCTGATCATACACCAGGGCATTCCACTGTGTTAGGAGCCGTTGCGTTAGGTGCACGAGTTATCGAAAAACACTTCACAGATGATAATTTTCGAATTGGCCCAGATCATCCCTTTTCAATGAATCCTCAAACATGGTATGAAATGATGCAGAGATGTAGAGAGCTTGAAGCGTCCTTAGGAACAGGAGTCAAATATGTCGAGGACAATGAGCTAGAGACCGTTGTTATACAGCGACGCTGCGTTCGCCTTAACAAAGATGTTGCATGTGGTGAAATTATAACTGAGGCTGACATCGAAGTGTTGAGACCGGCTCCGAAAGGAGCGCTCCAACCATATGAAGTAAATTTAGCTATAGGCAGGAAGTTGAAGGTTTCGAAATTAAAAGGCGATGCCTTGTATGAAATGGATTTGGTGGATTAATGTTAATCGGAACATGTGCAGGGTTAAGGGCAGTTGAAAAGGAAGATTTGAAGAAATTACTTTATTGGAGGAATCAACCGGAATTCAGGAGATATTTTCGAGAGTATCGAGAATTAAGTTTTTCAAATCAATTATCGTGGTATGAAAATGTTGTTCTCAAAGATAAAAGCACCATAATGTTTTCTATTGAGGAGTTATCAACAGGAGAATTAATTGGCGCTTGTGGCCTTTGTTATATTGATTGGGTTAATAAAAACGCAGATTTTTCAATATATATTGGAAAAGATAATCTATATATTGATGAATATTACGCCGATGATGCCGCGAAAGTTATGATCAATTATGGCTTTGATGAACTTGGCCTTCATCGTCTTTGGAGTGAAATATACGATTTAGATCTTTCAAAGCAGAAGTTATTTAAGAGATTAGGCTTTGAATTGGAAGGGAGACACCGCCACAGCCATTGGTCAGAAGGTAAGTGGAGTGACTCGTTATATTATGGTTTGATAAACACGAAAGGTTGATGACATTGATACGGAGATATGGAAAATCATTTACAGATATTGCAGATATAAAAGGACATTTTTTTTCAGAAAATGAGAATTTGGTTAGGAACAATTATAAAATGGCGGAAATATATAAATCGCAGCCTAGAAGGGAACGTTGTAAAAATTGTGACAATATTCTAAATGATAATGTTTATTTTACAAAACAAAAAATAGATTACTATCTGTGTTCTAATTGTAATCACTTAAATGGCGCTTATGAGGATACTGAAGACTTTGCCAGTGCAATATATGTCGAAGAGGTGACTAATTATTCAGTCACATACACTAATGAAAGCTTACAAAAGTATATAGAAAGAATGGATAGAGTTTATAAACCCAAAGCTGAATTTCTAATACATTGTCTTGATAACCTTGGAATAGAATATCGAAACAAATCTTTTTGTGACTTAGGAGCTGGCTCAGGCTATTTTATATATGCTTTAAATAAATTATTTGGCATTAATAAAATTAAAGGCTACGAAGTTTCAACAAAACAGGTCGAGCTGGGTAACATTATGCTGCAAAGCGAGTTCATCTATAACATTAATATTTCGGGTCTCCAGAGTGTTATTGATAATTCTACTAGTAATATTTTTTCAATGATAGGAGTACTAGAACATCTAACAAATCCTAGGGATATCTTATCCAGTTTAAGAGTAAATCCAAATGTTGAATTTTTATATTTATCGCTCCCGTTGTTTTCATATTCCGTTTTTTTTGAATTAGTAAATCAAGATGTGTTTAATCGTCATTTATCCGGCGGACATACTCATTTATATACTATGGAATCAATAGAATACCTTTGTAATGAATTTAATTTTGATATCGTAGGACAGTGGCAATTTGGAACTGACTTTATGGATCTTTATAGGCACATGGTGGTAAGAATGCACGAACTAAATGTTAGCTCCGAAGCAATTAACTTATTTGGTAGCAAGTTTACTGAAGTGTTAGATGATCTACAAAAGACAGCGGATAAACAACACTTTTCTTCTGAGATTCATCTATTACTGCAAAAACGATTGTAGTGCCCTCTGAAACTTCTTTGGTCGGTATTTTAGAGGGATATATTTCGACTTAGGGGCATGTTCTTTTAGCTAATGATGAGTCAATTATGTCCTGCCGGTGACAGAGCAAAAGGTAAGTAAAAGGTAAGTACTTGCGAGTGACTGCAAGTTAAGCAAGCGGCCTCAATTTCATTCGATTGAGGTCGCTTGAACTTTTTATACATGAAATTTTTTACCTGGTTTTCGAAAATTACGAAAACTCAGAGGAGTATTGTTTAAGTTGCTTGGTTGAGGCGTTGGCGTTTATATGCTTAAATTGACTTTTTAAAATGCTCATAACAATGAGCTAGTATTTCTAGATCACTGCGATAGTTGTCGCTATCATTATTTATATTAGCCTTATAGAAGTTTTCATTCGAGCATAATTCATACGCTTGTTCGTATAATTTTCGATAGTCTGTGCCTGTTTTTTTATAATATACGTTTATTGAAACTGTTGTTAGGAACAAGGTTTTTGCACAAAGATGAAGGTACATTTCCCTAAGCAAATCGGATTCCCTGGTGCAAATTTCTAGATCACGAAAAATATGGGTAAACCCTTCATGTTGCTCTAGTCGACCCTCGATTGATGCATAATAAGGTATGACTACTTCATTATTAATTTTTATACTATCGACTTCACTCTTTTCAGCTTTACCTTCGTTTACTAGAATAAGATCCGTGCTCTCTACATTTCCATATTGGCACAGCAGTAGTTCCCAAAACATATGAGGATACCAGTAACAAACGCTATTGTTCAGGTTTTTTTTTATGTACTCGATCCCTCTATAAATTTTGAAAAGGTTATTATTTAGAATAATACCAGACATATAATTTGAAGATAACATAAAGTTTAACAAGGCATCCCTTCCGGGATTGGCAACTAAATTTGATAGGTTGTATTGTGAGGTAGTGGAGGTCCTCATTACAGATATCTTATTGTTCGAGAGGTATAACTTATTCATAATGAAATGTAAATTATCTAGATTTATTAAATCCTCATCACTTAACAATAATATAAATTTTCCACTTGCCAATTCGCAGACTTTGCAGCAGTTAATGGAAAACCCCCGATTCTCTTCAAAGGCAAAGTATTTTAGCCTGGCGTCATCAATTTCACCTATTTTATCATAATATACTTTTGTTTCATTTTGCGTCCCATTATTAGATAAAATAACTTCAATTTCTTCATCATAGTAGGATTGCAGTAGATGAACTACATTTTCATAGGCTCTTTTTCCTCTGTTGTAACTAGGAATACAGACGCTAAGTAAAACGTGGTTGCTCTTTCGATTGTCTTTATGAATCCGGTTATTATGAATTTCATCCAAAGTATTTTGAGGCATTGAGCTACTATCAGATAAGTTGATTATATTTCTTGGGAGAAACAAATCAGAGTTGTACATATAGTGCCTGAAGCGATCAAGGTTATCAAATATTAGAGCATTAGAGATAGTTGCGTTATTTAATAATGAACCTTGCAAACAAGAAAGGAATTTTTCAATATCCTTTATTATGACGTAAGTCTTCTTGTTTCTCTTTTTTGCAGAATTTGTATATGTTAAGACATTGCTCCAATCCCAATCCTCTAATAATAAATAATCTGCAAAAACATCTAAGGTCGGGAGAGATTGTACTGGCTTGTAAGTAAATAATGTTATTTTATCTTGTATAAGTTTCTGACTCTTATTATATAAATAGTATTCATTAGATATGCCATTGGGGAGGAGCCAGAATGGTAAATCCTCAAAATCTATGATTTTCTCGACATCTAAATAATCATTCTTTTGCAAGAACTTAATATTGGCCTCATAAAGATTTCTAAATTCTTTAATGTTAGGCTTAACAAAAGCTTCTAAAATTACTTCTTCTATTTCATCTTTTGAATATCCGTATTCCTGAGCTTTCAATAGCATCTCAAAAAAAGAATTGAATTGAGACCCACTAAACAGAAAATAAGCAAAAGAGATATAAACTTTTGCTTTATATTGATGATTAATATCTTTATATTCCTTACCTTCTATCTTTTGTAAAAGATTAACATACTCCGTGTATGCTTCATCAATCAATTGACTGTCCAATAGCCTGTCTATTTTATGTAGATCCTTCTCGATTTGTTGAGCCATTACAGATAATTCTTTTTCTGTCATCTTCAATTCAGCACCTTTTTTAAGTAAATTATAGCATTAACTTTATCCAATTGAGAGGTATATAATTTTACAATTCGCCCAAAGTAATCGAATAGAAATCGGAAGAGGAATGAGTGTACCAATAAAACACTTTTTTGAGTCAGCCCATCTTTTAACAAACTCTAGCACCAAGCTGAAATTCGGTGCTTTGCCGTAGAGGGAATCGGAAATCGTGGATTCATATGCAAGTACTTTAAAACTAATAGAATTGGGATGGAGTTGGAAGGACGGGTTAAATGTAAGGAATAACAAATATAATATATCAACTGGCTGTAGGCAAAATAGAGGATAGCGTGCAGAAGTTAAACTGATTTCTGTTGCATCTGTTTCACCCCCTCTCACTCTGGTTAATAATAAAGTGGAACCCCACCATTTGCTGCTTACTAACTCACTAAAAGGTCGATTCGACATGGAGAGGCATTTATTGACAATAAAACCCTTTCCTTGGTAATTGACACTGGATTAGTTTGAGTGGTATAGTCAGAAATGTGGACTTGGTCACAGGGTCACACTCTTATTTGATAATGAAGGGAATGTTAGTGCATGCAAGGTAAAGTTAAATGGTTCAACGCAGAGAAGGGTTATGGTTTCATCGAGACTGAAGAAGGCGGCGACGTATTCGTACACTTCTCCGCAATTCAATCCGAAGGTTTCAAGACTTTGGAAGAGGGCCAATCCGTCGAGTTCGAAATTGTTGAAGGCGCTCGTGGACCGCAAGCAGCTAACGTAATCAAATTATAATCATCCGGCACAGCCGACCTACATATAACGGTACGATGGTTAACAATTGAAGATTCGCTAGCATCGACCCTGGGGGAACCTAGGGTCTTTATTTGTTTGCTCCGCAGCGGCCGTACTGAAGCTCTCTAACACGGCGTTACGCTCCACCCCACCAACCACCATCCCCCAACTTTCAGAAGAATCTCCACCGCTCTGAATCCCATTCAAAGCACGTTATCCAAGGCACCGGATAAATCAGAAACGCACGGCTCGCTTCCGGACAATCGTCGGTCATCACATACATAACCCACTTTCGACGAGTGGAAGTTCCATTCTCATAAATTGTGGCCCAGACTACAGAACTCAGCGCCCCTAAAGAAGTATCCTTTTTTTCAGAAAGGAACTACGATGGCGAGTCGATCCCTAGGCCTGATAAGCACCTCGGGCAGGGAACCTGGATAGGTACTGAAGGCACGGGTGATCTATAACATATCGCTCCGTCGCAGTTTTGCACAGTGCCCGAGCGGCAGTGGTCAAAGATATCACGGAGAGCGGGGCCCATACGGGAGTCCCGGCAAGGAGGTTAAAGGGGTGGCCAGAAAAATTTTGGTATTGGCTGATTCCGGCATGGGCTTGTATCGGTTCAGAAAAGAACTGCTGCAAAAGCTCATAGCCGAGAACTATGAAGTGCACATTTCGCTTCCTGAAGACGAGTACACCGCCCGTTTGATAGAACTGGGCTGCAAGTTTATCAATACGCGCATCGACCGCCGAGAAGCCAATCCTTTAAGGGATGGGGGGCTATTGCGCTTTTATATCCGCACGATCCGCAGCTTGAGACCGGACGCCGTGCTGACTTATTCCATGAAGCCGAATATTTACGGCGGGCTCGCCTGTCGGATGACGAACACATCTTATTTGGCCAACATCACGGGGGGAGTCGCCTTTTTGGAAAACAAGGGGTTCCTGCAAGAGATCCTGCTAAAGCTTTATAAGGCGGGTTTGAAAAATGCTTCCTGCGTGTTCTTTCAAAATGAACCGAACCGGCAGTACTTCTTAAGCAAAGGGATTGTCCGTTCGAAAACCCGGCTGCTGCCCGGTTCGGGGGTCAACCTGGAGGAGCACGGGGGCGAGGCGTATCCTCCCGACGGACTTACCCACTTTCTGTTCGTCGGCAGAATCATGAAAGCGAAAGGGGTCGGCGAGCTGCTGGAAGCGGCCAAGCGGATCAGGCGCCAGCATCCCGACGTACGATTTCATCTCGTGGGCGGCATGGAGGAGAAGCATTTCGGTAGAAAGCTGGCGGAATACGAAAATTACGGGATTATTAAATACCACGGCGAACAGAGGGATGTCCGCTCATACATCAAAAATGCGCACGCGGTGATCTTGCCGTCTTATCACGAAGGCGCCTCCAATGTCCTGCTTGAAGCGGCGTCCACTTGCCGGCCTGTATTGGCCTCCCGGGTGACGGGGTGCCGGGAAACGTTCGACGAAGGGATCAGCGGGCTCGGTTTTGAAGCCAAAAACGCGAACAGTTTAATGGATGCAATCCACCGGTTCATTGAATTGCCCTATGCGGAGAAGGAGTATATGGGAATCGCGGGGCGGGCCAAGATGGTCAAGGAATATGACCGGAGCGTCATAATCAATACTTATATAGAGGAAATAGGGTCAATATTTTGAATCGGTAAGCCCGCCTGGCTTTGTCTTTCTTTGCTCGTCTATAATGGAGATAGCAGTTCTAAAACAAATTACAATCGGCTGCTATTAGAAGTATAGACACCGGCCGAGGTATGGCCGTATTTACGAGGTGACCCGACGTGCAATTCCGCAAATTTTACAAATGGATTCCGGCCGTGATGATCATGATGCTGCTTTTCGTGTTTTCATCGCAGTCCTATCAGCAGCAGAGTCTTAAAACCGACATTGAAAAAAGCATTACACAACACTCCGTAAAGGACCGTCTAAGCGGCTTCTCGTTTACCTATGCGGGGCATGAAGTGAGTATACAGAGTTTGGGGATCGGGGGATTTATCGAGTTTTTTATCCGTAAGGCTGCCCATTTCTCCATCTACGGACTATTGGGGATGTTCGTCCTCTATGCGCTGAATTCCGGGCGGAGGGGGCGAGACTTTACTCTGGCTGTGTTCATCTCCTTCCTCTATGCTTGCTCCGACGAGGTGCACCAGGCTTTTACCCCGGATCGCACCCCAATGGTCCAGGATGTCTTGCTGGATACGGCAGGGGCCATCTGCGGCGCGCTGGTCTTGATTCTGTTTTGGCGATGGAGAACGGGGCGGAAGCTGGCGCAAGAGCGATGGAAGAGGACGCCGGAAAAAGAAAGGAAAGAAGGAGGCCCGGGAAGGGCCTCCGAATCGCGTTAAGCGTGATCGTATTGATCGCGAGATAGGATGGGGAAGTGACTTAGAAAGCAATTTACCCTCTGTTAACATTTTTTACTTTGGGCTTACATCTATGCTATAATGAAGGTGCAAAGCAAAGGAGGAGTGCCCAATGAATTACAGTATTCGTGGACAGCAAATTGAAGTGACTGAGGCCTTGAGAGAATACGTGGACAAGAAGCTCAGCCGGCTTGACAAGTACTTTGATGCACCCCCTATCTCCGATGGTAACGTCACCTTGAGTGTCGTACGAGGTTTGCACGTGGTGGAGGTTACAATTCCTCTCACCGGAGCTGTGCTTCGCGCCGAGGACCGCAGCGATGACATGTACGCATCGATCGATGCCGTTGCGGACAAGCTGGAACGGCAGATCCGCAAGCACAAGACCAAGATTAACCGCAAATTCCGCCAGGAAGGCAGCTTGAAGACGCTGTTCGTCGAGAATGGCAGCGATACCGTAGCCACGATGGAAGAAAGCGACGAGGAGCTGGAACTGGTCCGCACCAAGCGGTTTAATTTTAAACCGATGGACGTGGAAGAGGCGATTTTGCAGATGAACATGGTGGGTCATAACTTCTTTGTTTTCTCCAATATCGATACTCAGGAAATCAACGTAGTATACAAACGAAACGATGGGAAATACGGGTTGATCGAGAAGGCCTAACAATACGGAATGTCGGCTTTAAGCCTTCAACCTATCTGAATAACGGGTTAAACAGCCATTATAGCGTATCCAAACATGACGATTGTTTGAATGTCAGTGGTAATTCTTTCAATTGGAGTCAAAGGAACGAGCCTTTATCCGCCTGCGGATAGGGCTCTTTATTCGTATAGAAGAGGGTTTGACGGTTTTTTTGCCGTGACGCCGCTTGTTGCGGCACGCTCTACAAACTGTTACAATTTAGGCAAATCATCTGTTTTTGCGTGAAAGGGGTAAACCATGCTGGGAATTATGAAGAAGATATTTGGCGACACGAACGAACGTGACGTCAAACGTCTTATGAAAACGGTAGATTATATCAATACATTGGAACCGCAATTTGAAGCCCTTTCGGATGAGCAACTGAAAGCGAAGACGACTGAGTTCCGGGAACGGATCGAAAAGGGCGAAACGCTGGATGAGCTCCTGCCGGAAGCTTTTGCCACAGTGAGAGAAGCTTCGAAGAGAACGCTGGGCATGCGCCATTTTGATGTGCAAATGATCGGCGGGATGGCCTTGCACGAAGGAAGAATTTCCGAAATGAAAACCGGTGAAGGTAAAACCCTGGTCGGGACCCTGCCGGTTTATTTGAATGCGCTCCTGGGTCAAGGCGTCCATGTCGTCACCGTCAACGATTATTTGGCGCAGCGGGACAGCCAGCAAATGGGGCAAATTTATAACTTCCTCGGCATGACCGTCGGGGTAAACCTGAACGGGATGGAACATCACGAGAAACAGGAAGCCTATGCCTGTGATATCACGTACGGAACGAATAACGAATTCGGGTTTGACTACCTTCGCGACAATATGGTGCTGTACAAAGAACAGATGGTACAACGCCCGCTCTATTTCTGTATTATTGACGAAGTCGATTCCATTCTTATCGATGAAGCGCGGACGCCGCTGATCATTTCGGGACAAGCCCAGAAATCGACCGAGTTGTACTATGCGGCGGACCGTTTTGTGAAACGCCTGGAGCCTGAAGAAGACTATACCGTGGATATTAAGGTGAAAGCCGTAGCCCTGACCGAAAAAGGGGTGGCCAAAGCCGAGAAAGCGTTCGGCATCGACAACCTGTATGATCCCAACCATATTACACTGAACCACCACGTGGTACAGGCGCTTAAAGCCAACGTCATTATGCGCCGCGACGTAGACTACGTAGTCACCGAAGATGAAGTGCTGATCGTCGACGAATTTACGGGACGCATTATGCAGGGCCGCCGATACAGCGACGGTCTGCATCAGGCGATCGAAGCGAAGGAAGGCATCGATGTTCAGAACGAAAGCATGACGCTGGCCACGATCACGTTCCAGAACTACTTCCGGATGTACCGCAAGCTGGCCGGGATGACCGGTACGGCGAAAACCGAGGAAGAAGAATTCAAGAAAATCTACGGCCTGGAAGTATTGCAGGTGCCGACGAACCGGCCGAACCGCCGTCAGGACTTGCCGGACGTGGTATACAAGAGCGAGGACGGCAAGTTCAAAGCCGTGGTCGACGAAATCGTCAACCGGCACAAGAACAATCAGCCGGTGCTGGTCGGTACGGTCTCGATCGAGAACTCCGAACGCGTCGCGGAAATGCTGAAGCGTAAAGGCGTCAAGCATAAAGTCCTGAACGCGAAGTACCATGCCGAAGAGGCCGAGATCATTTCCCGCGCCGGTGAGCCGGGTGCCGTGACCATCGCTACCAACATGGCGGGCCGCGGTACGGACATCCTGCTGGGCGAAGGCGTGGCCGATTTGGGCGGGCTGCACATTATCGGGACCGAGCGGCATGAATCCCGCCGGATCGACAACCAGCTGCGCGGCCGGGCAGGCCGTCAGGGCGACCCGGGGTCGACCCAGTTCTACCTGTCCCTCGGCGATGAACTGATGAAGCGGTTCGGGGCCGACAACGTGTTGAACATGATGGACCGCCTGGGTTTTGAAGAGGATCAGCCGATCGAAAGCAAAATGATTACGCGCGCGATCGAATCCGCCCAGAAACGGGTGGAAGGCAACAACTTCGATGTGCGTAAAGTCGTATTGCAGTATGACGACGTAATGAACCAACAGCGGGAGATCATCTACAAACAACGCCGCGAGCTGCTGGAATCGGAGAACATCAAGCCGCTGATCATCGATATGATCAAGCCGGTCATTGAGCGCGTTGTCCAGGCGCACACGGCGGATGAAATTCCGGAGAACTGGGAGCTGCAAGAGGTTGCAGATTATGTGAACAGCAAGCTGCTTGAAGAAGGCGCCCTGACGAAGGATGATCTATGGGGGAAAGAACAGGAGGAAATGATCGAGTTCATTTTTGAACGTGTCATGAAGAAATACGATGTCCGCGAAGAAGCGCTCGGATCGGAAATGGTTCGCGAATTCGAGAAGGTCATCGCCCTCCGTTCGGTCGACAGTAAATGGATGGACCATATCGACGCCATGGATCAGCTGCGTCAAGGGATTCATCTTCGTGCCTACGGCGGTACGGATCCGCTTCGCGAATACCAGTTCGAAGGCTACGAGATGTTCAACCAGATGGTCGCCAGCATCCAGGAGGAAGTGGCCACGTACATCATGAAGGCGCAAGTGGAAAGCAACCAGGAGCGTCAGGCGGTCGTGGACGAGGACAAAATCTCCACCAGCGGCGAGCCGGCCGAGAAGCGTCCGGTACAGCGCGGAGAGCAGATCGGGCGCAACGATCTTTGCCCTTGCGGCAGCGGCAAGAAGTACAAACACTGCCACGGACAAAACGCTTAAGCAGCCGGAATGGGCTCGGGTAGTTTAAGAATAAAGCGGGGGGCCGTCCGTCGGATGGCATCCCCGTTTCTGCTTGCATATTATGTGATGACGAAAGGTGGAATCTCAGCATGATCGATGCTAACGTGAAACAGGACATGCGTGAAATAGCCAAGAAATTATCCAATCTTAGGGGGTCTCTTTGACTTAGACCTCAAACAGGAAATGATCGCGAACTTTGAGGAAAAGATGGCCGCCCCCGACTTCTGGGACGACAACGACAAGGCGCAGAGCGTTATTGCCGAGCTGAACGCCGTCAAGTCTTCCGTCGACCAATACAGCGCCCTGCAGCAAGAGTATGACGATGCCGAAATGATGGCGGAACTGGCCGAAGAAGAAGGCGACGAGTCGCTCGCGGAAGAAATCGCCGCCTCGGTCGCGTCGCTGCTCAAGAAGCTGGAGGAGTTCGAGCTTCAACTGCTGCTCAGCCAGCCGTACGACAAAATGAACGCCATCCTGGAGCTCCATCCGGGCGCCGGCGGCACCGAATCCCAGGATTGGGGCCAAATGCTGCTGCGGATGTATACCCGTTGGGCGGAAAAACGCGGCTTCAAAGTAGAAACGCTCGATTACCTTCCCGGTGATGAAGCCGGAATTAAGAGCGTTACCCTGCTGATCAAGGGGTATAATGCTTACGGCTACTTGAAGGCGGAAAAAGGCGTGCACCGGCTCGTCCGCATTTCGCCGTTCGACTCCTCCGGCCGCAGACATACTTCGTTCGTCTCCTGCGACGTCGTGCCGGAAATTACGGACGACGTCGAAATCGAGATCCGCACGGAGGATCTGAAGATCGATACGTACCGGGCCAGCGGCGCCGGCGGTCAGCACATCAACACGACCGACTCGGCCGTGCGGATTACCCACTTGCCGACCGGTATCGTGGTGACGTGCCAGAACGAGCGTTCGCAGATCAAGAACCGGGAGCGTGCGATGACGATGCTCCGTTCCAAGCTGTACGAGCGCAAGCTGGAAGAGCAGCAGAAGGAACTGGACGAGATTCGCGGCGAGCAATCCGATATCGCGTGGGGCAGCCAGATCCGTTCCTATGTTTTTCATCCGTACAGCATGGTTAAGGACCATCGGACTTCCGTGGAAACCGGGAATGTCGGAGCCGTCATGGACGGCGATCTGGACGCGTTTATCGACGGGTATTTGCGGAGCCAGATCAAAACTGAGGCCAACTAAGTCGGAGAATGATTTAAAGATAAGTGTCGACAGTCCTACACTAAGAGAAAGCCTTTATGCCGGAGACAAGCGGAATTCCCGCTGTTCCCTCCGGCCGGGCCGCCTCCGGGGTGTAGGAATTTTTTTGGATGAGTGAGGAGGGGCAGGGGTGCCGCCAAAAACCCGCAAACGCAGATTCAATGAATACATTCCCGTTACCGGCCCGGTGAGGCATACGATGGATACCCTGATGATTATCGTCGGTTCGTTCATTACCGCGCTCGCTTTTAACCTGTTTCTCGTGCCGAACCATATCGCTTCCGGCGGGGTGTCCGGTTTGTCGGTTATCGCCCAGTCGCTGTTCGGCATCGAGCCCGCTTATACGCAGTGGGCTTTGAACATTCCGCTTTTTATCGCGGGCTTCCTGCTGCTGGGGCGCAATTACGCGATCCGCTCCCTGCTCGGCACGGTGATTCTGCCGTTGTTCGTGTTAATGACCCGGGTTTTTCCCGTTCCGACCACCGACCCGCTGCTGGCTTCTCTCTACGGGGGAATCGGCGTCGGTCTGGGACTCGGGATCGTGTTCCGGGGCCGCGGTTCGACAGGCGGGCTATCCACCCTGGCTCAAATCATTCAAAAATACAGCGGACTCAGCCTGTCGGTCTGCGTCGTCCTGATGGACGGGACGGTGATCGCCCTGGCCGGGTTTGTTCTTTCTCCGGAAAAGGCGCTGTACGCATTGATCGGCCTTTACATCACCGGCAAAATCATCGATTCCATCGAATTGGGCTTCAATTACACGAAAGTGGCGTATATTATCGCGGAAAATACCGAGGCTATCGCCCAAGCGGTTCTCTCTGAGCTGGACCGGGGGTTGACGAAGCTGAACGCCCGTGGCGGCTATACGGGGGATGACCGGACCGTGTTGATGGTCGTCGTCGGCCAGAGCGAAGTCACGCGGCTTAAGACGCTCGTCCAGAAGCTGGAGCCCTCCGCTTTTGTCATCATTACCAACGCCCACGAAGTGTTGGGCAAGGGTTTCAAGCGCTCGGAGCAGGCATAGGAAGCTGTGAGGCGGGGCCCTAGCCCAGTGGGCCGACCTGCAAGCAAAGGCTGGCGGGCTGCCGTAGAAGCCGGAATGCTGCAGCAACCGGATTGCCGCAAAAGCCGGACTGCAGCAAGCTGCCAGACACCGGACCGCCGCAAAAGGCCGGACTGTTGCAAAAGCTGCCAGACGCCGGACCGCCGCAAAAGCCGGACTGTTGCAAAAGCTGCCAGACGCCGGACTGCCGCAAATGCCGTAGCTGCCGGACCGCCAAAATTAGCAAAAAGATGCAATAGTGCAGGAATTTCACGGCATTTGCAAGTCATCAAGCGGAAAGATGCGATAGTGCGGGAATTTTTGGAAGATCGGGGATATGGATACTTTTCTGACGAAAAAAACTGCAGATTTGCAGGAATTTTTTAATTCGGTCTCCAAACGACGAAAATTCCTGCAGATTTGCAGGAATTTCGGTTCACGAAATGGGCGCGCGCTCCCGGCTGACAAGCCGGCCAGGTGAATAAGGGCCTGTGTTTGGATTCGGCACCGGGTTTGATGCAACCTCAGTGCGGGTTAAAGGGATTTTCCTTTTTAACCCGCACTTTTTTTTATAAATTACAGCAAGACTTCCTCCGTATTCGCATCATTAAAGTTATAGGAGTCGTAGAAGTTGGTTACGATCCACTGACCGTCCTCCAAATAGGTAAGTTCAAGCGTTTGCTGAATACTGGTATCTTCGGTCTTCTTGGTTGAAGGGTCGGCTGAAGGATGAACCGACTCGCTCAAATCCACCTTCATGTTGACCGTCGCTTTATACTCCCCGTCCCAGCCCGACAGCTTAATGCTGTCCAAGTCGAACGCGATTTTCTTCACCTTTGCACTGTAAACCGCCTTCTCCGCTTTCAATTCCTGAATCAGCGAATGAATCGCCTGTTTGACCGGTTCCGACAGATGAGCCGCCTTAGAGGTGTCCTGCGTGTTCATGGCCGTTACCATCTCTTGAAAAAACGTCTTTGCGGCCGCCTGAACGGTTTGCCGGAACGCATCATTTTCCGGTTCGAGCCCTATCCGGATGTAGGAATCCCGGATGGGGAGTTTCTCGCTCCGGATCAGGCCCCACGGATATTCTTTCTGTATATACACCTCACTGCTGCCGTCCAGCAGGAGCGGGCCGATCTCCTTGAAATTACCGGTGGTGAGTCCAGTATCCTTGTCATCGATAAAAATAGCGGCATCCTGCTCATCGGACACCACGGTGATGTAGCTGCCCTCCAAATCCAGGTTGACGTCATAATAGCGGAGAGCATCGCCGAAGGTGACGGTCTCTTTCTTTTCGATCGCGGCAAACTTGCCTTCGTATTCCGCAAGTATCTCATGCGTTCCGGGGATCAGCGGCCCGATTTTCTCGCCGAGGTAATCTTCGTCTGAAGTCATCATTTCTTTCCCGTCGACCGATATTTTGGTTCCCTCAAAGGTTGTTTCGACATAGGGATAAATGGGCGCCACAACCAACGTGTAATTATCGAAGAGCCACAGTTTTTTCCCCGACTTCTTCACCTGAACGATGTTGCTGTCAGATTCCTCCGAATCGGTAAATTCGCCCTCGGCCTTTTTGGCTTTCGCCGCTTGATCACGCAGCCTTTGGACCAGGGCAGTGCGGCTGAACTCGTCTTTTTTCAAGTAATTCAGCAGCGGGATAACGGTATCTTTATTGATGGTCAGAGCCTTGTCCTCCGGCTGGAGGAGGGAGGCGAGCGCAGCGGCGTCGCCCTTTTTGATGGCTTGTTCAAAACGGGATACGACCCGGTTGCCATCGGTCAAATAGGCCCCGGCGGCATACAAGCCGCCGAGTATAACGACAAAGACCAGAACGCTAAGGGTGACCCATTTATGGCGTTTGATCCAGGACATGGCCGAGGCCGCTCTCTTTTTCCGCTGGATCGGAGCCTCCGTTCCGGAAATCCCGGGCGCTTCGGAAGCGAGAGCTTCAATCGGCATCATTTCCTGCGCAGCGGCGGACTCGGCGGCAGGAACCGTCGGTGCCAGATCCGGATCTTCCACCACAGTGCCGCATTCGGGGCAAAATCGCGAGCCCGGAGCAAGCTTTACACCACATTCGCTACAGTAGTTCACCATAGATTGTTTTCCCTCCCAAATCTCCGTTATAGAAGGCCGCCCATTAAAGCGTCAATCCCGAAATCGGCAAATTTGAAGAGAATATAGCCGAACGCGATGCTGGCGATGACGGCGCCGTACAGTGGGTCCAATCCGCCGCCCGATTCCTTCCGGCTGCCAATAACGACCGCAATGATCGCTGTGAAAATGAACGTCAGGGCAAGCGAGAAAAAGAAGAGCGAAACGTTTGGACTGAACTGCAGGATAATGCTGAGATTACATAGCGCCAAGGCGGCGGTTGCCGGTACGAGCAACGTCCCCAGCTTGGTGGTCACGGACCTGTAGTCGCTGGCCACACGGGCCAACCGGATGAGTCCAAACGCGATCGCGCTGGCCAGAAGCAGGGCGATCAGGATTAAAATAAACGGCTTGATGACGCCGCCGATAAACGGCAGATGAAAAAACGGGTTCCGCAGGCTCGTAAGGTAAAACGCGAGCGGGAGCAATAGCGAGGTGAGTACCATCGTAATGATCCCATTGGTAAAATGCGACTTGTCCAAAGTGGCGGCCGTGCCGAACGGGTTCATCAACGCCTTCAAATAATAGGCGAAATACTGCTTGCTGATTACCGTTCCCTGCTGGACGACCTGACTTTTTTTCACTTGCTCCCAGCTTTTCGCCATCGACGGCAGCTCGGGAATATCCGTTGATCCGGATGAGGCAGCCTGCTGCACGCCGGAAGCCGGCCTTGCTTGGGATGCCGGGTTCGCGTTGGTTACAGGGTTCCCATGGATGGTTGGGCTCCCGTCAGGCGTTGGGTTCGTGTGGGCATGGGATGCCGGTTCTGTTGGAGCAGCCGTTCCCGGTACCCGGGCAGGGTTGTCCAAGCCGGGGGCAGCGGAATTCGAATTCGACGGGAACGTAAAGGTGACAATGTCCCCGGTTTCCGAGGTCGCCGCCGACTGGCTCGGGTTGGACGGACCGGACTCCTCTGTCAAGGGACTTCCGCATTTGACGCAGAATCTTCCCTTTTCATAAATTTGACCACATTGCATACAAATCATATGTATTTCAACCTCCTCAAGAAATAAGGCACATAACTCCAGAATAGTAGTATGACGGGAAGAATACAAACCATAAAATGGAAAAGAATATGAAAGAGACTGATATGCCGCGAAAATTTCCCGTTGTATATATATTAATATGAATGTATAATAATACGTACTTACGAATGAAGGGGCCCGATTCTTAAATACCAAGCGTCCTTGAGAGGAGAAAGAGAGGCAGAAGGTGAGCATGGAGAAAGTCAAAGTTGCCATTGTCGGTTCCACGGGGTATGGCGGTGTGGAGCTGATTCGTTTTTTATTGGGACATCCGCAGGTGGAGATTGCCTCGGTCATTTCCGCATCCAGTGCGGGAGCACCGATCACGGAAGGGTTTCCGCATCTGTCGGACATCGTAACCCGGCCGTTGGACGGGGTCGATCCGCGGGAAATCGCCGAAAAAGCCGACGTGGTGTTCACCGCCACTCCTTCCGGCGTCAGCGGGAAACTGGTTCCGCAGCTGTTGGACGCCGGGCTCAAGGTAATCGATCTGTCGGGCGACTTCCGGATCAAGGATGGCGCGGTATACGAGACGTGGTATAAGCATGAAGCGCCGAAAGCGGAGCTGCTCGAAAAAGCGGTCTACGGCCTGTCCGAGATCAACGGAGCCCAGGTCAAGGGGGCCGGCTTGATTTCCAATCCCGGCTGTTATCCGACGGCCACGCTTTTGGGCCTGATTCCGGTGCTGCGTGAGGGATGGATCGATCCCGCATCGATCATTATCGACGCCAAATCGGGCGTTTCCGGCGCGGGCCGGGGCACCAGCCTGACGACGCATTACGCGGAAATCAATGAGAACCTGAAGGTTTACAAAGTCAACAAGCATCAGCATATCCCGGAAATTGAACAATGCCTGTCGGAGGCGGCCGGCGAAGCGGTGACCGTGACGTTCACCACCCATCTGACGCCGATGACGCGGGGCATCATGAGTACGATGTACACCAGTTTAAAAGGAAACTATACCGAGGAAAACCTCGTGGAACTATACCGCCAATATTACGAAGGACGGCCGTTCGTCCGCATCAGAGAGTCCGGGAAATGGCCGGCGACCAAAGAAGTGTTCGGGTCCAATTATTGCGATATCGGCTTTGCCGTCGACCCGCGAACCGGGCGTCTGACGATCATTTCGGTGATCGATAATGTCGTCAAGGGAGCCGCCGGGCAGGCGATCCAGAACCTGAACCTGATGATGGGCTGGGACGAAGTGCTGGGCCTTCAATTGAGTCCGGTGTATCCGTAAATCGTTCTATGGGCCATTCCAAATAAAAAGATAAGGTGCCAAATCGAAAGGAGAACGTCATGGGAGTAGTTAGTTTGTTTAGCGTGGCGCCGGAGGGTTCCATTACCTCGCCGAAGGGATTTCGGGCCGGCGGCCTGCATTGCGGCCTGAAGAAAACGACGCGCAACGATCTCGGCGCGATCGTGTGCGAGGTGCCCGCGGTGGCGGCGGCCGTCTATACGACGAACGTGTTCCAGGCCGCCCCGTTGAAAGTGACGCGAGAGAGTCTCGCGTCCGGCGGGCGGCGGCTGAAAGCCGTCGTCGTCAACAGCGGCAACGCCAACGCCTGCACCGGGCAGCAGGGCGAGGCCGATGCCTACGCCATGCGCGCCGCGGCGGCCGCGGCCTTCGGGCTCGCCGAGCACGAAGTCGCCGTCGCCTCCACGGGCGTCATCGGCGAACTGCTGCCGATGGACCGCGTCGAAGGCGGCATCGCCGGCTTGCCGGGCGTGCTGTCCGGCGGCGGCGACGGCGCCGAGCAGTTCTGCCAGGCGATTCTTACCACCGACCTCGTGAAGAAGGAGGTGTGCGTGAGCCTGGCGGTGGACGGCCGCGAGGTGCGGATCGCCGGGGCGGCCAAGGGCTCGGGCATGATCCATCCGAACATGGCGACGATGCTCGCCTTCGTGACGACCGATGCCGCCGTCGAGCCGCAGGCGCTGCAAAGCCTGCTCGGCACCACCACCGACGTGACGTTCAACATGATCACGGTCGACGGGGATACGAGCACGAACGACATGTTGGTCGCCATGGCCAGCGGGCTGGCGGGCAACCGGGAGCTGGCGCCGGGCCATCCCGACTGGGAGGCCTTCGCGGCCGGGTTTCGCCATGTGTGCCAGACGCTGGCACAGGCGATCGCCCGCGACGGCGAAGGCGCCACGCGCCTGGTTGAAGTGACGGTGGAAGGCGCCGTCACCGATGCTTCCGCGCGCGTCATCGCCAAGACGATCGTCGGCTCCAGCCTGGTGAAGTCGGCCGTTTTCGGGGCCGACGCCAACTGGGGCCGCATCATCGCGGCGGTCGGCCGCGCCGGGGAGCCGGTGAATCCGGATACCGTCGATATCCGGCTGGGCGACATCGTCGTTTTGGCCGGCTCGCGCCCGATTCCTTTTGACGAGGATGAGACACTGGCCTATCTCCAGGGCGATACGGTTGCGATTCACGTCGACCTGCACGGGGGCAGCGGCCGCGCGACGGCCTGGGGCTGCGATTTGACTTATGACTATGTGAGAATCAATGCGGCTTATCGGACATAGGCGGCGGAGATGAATGAAATATTCAATCTATATAGGTTGAACTAAAGAATTGGCGATAGGCGAGGATGTGAAATGGTTTCGGAGATACGATGCTAACATCCACGATTGTAGATATAAAGCGCCACCGTCGGAGTCTACACACTAACGGGAAAACCTCCCGTTAATATATCGCTCATGACCCTTGGATCGGATTTAGCTGGAAAAGCTCCATCTATTTCGCGGCCTAATTGCCGATATACACAATTTCAGGCGAATTAGCGGGAGGTTTTCCAGCTAAATCGCCTCTGCAACCGCATAGGCACCAAATTAACGGGAAGAATTCCCTTTAATTCAAACCAAAGAATTAAGAAAAGAATCCTTTACACGCATGTCTAATATGCAGATTCTAGTTCAACCTATCTAGAGTCCCATTAGGAAGCGTTACATGCAGGAAAAGATGCAAATCTGCAGGAATTAAGCGCCTTTTTGATAAAAGCTATTTTTTCAGAAAATTCCTGTAGAATTGCAGCAATCTTGTAAATTACTGTACTGCTCGGGAAAAACAGCAGATATGCAGGAATTCTATTGTGAATAAGTGATTCGGTGCGCGAAAGCTGCAGCTGCGGTCGCGTACAGTCCGATAAAGGGTGTATTTTGCTAAAAATGATATTGTGAACCTTGAGAGGGGGAGAACGGGAGTGAGAATCGTACTGGAAGGCGGTCAATTGTCCGCCGGAGCGCCGGGGATCGCGGTTAAACGGACATTTGTCATGAAATGCGGGGGCAGCACGCTGGAGGAACTGCCGGATTCGTTCTACGAGGACTTGGCCGGACTTCAGGAGGACGGGATTCAACCCGTAATCGTCCATGGCGGCGGGCCGGCGATCTCCGAGAATTTGGGCAAACTGGGGATTGAGTCGCGTTTTGTGAACGGGCTCCGCTATACCTCCGAAGAGGTGCTCGACGTGGTGGAGATGGTGCTTGCGGGCAGCATCAACAAAAAGATCGTTCGCCGGATCGGGCAAGCGGGCGGAAAAGCGGTCGGCTTGTCCGGTGTGGACGGCGGCCTGATTCAGGCGAAGCCGGTCGTGAACGCCGCGGAAGTCGGACTTGTCGGCGAGGTTACCGGCGTCAATGCCGAGCTGATTGAAGGTGTGGCGGAGCTCGGCTTTATTCCGGTCATTGCTCCGGTGGGCATGGATGGCGGCGGACAGCGCTACAACATCAACGCCGATACGGCGGCCGGGGCTGTCGCTTCGGTGCTCGGTGTGCAGCGGATGATCGTGGTGACCGATGTGCCGGGCATTTTGAAGACGGTGAACGGGGAAAAAAGAGTGCTCCCGACGGTGACCGTCCAGCAGATCGAGGACATGATTCATACCGGTGAAATTTACGGCGGCATGATTCCGAAGGTCCGGGCGGCCGTTGCCTGCATCAGCGGTAAAGTGAACGAAGTCGTTATCGTCGACGGCAGTGTGCCCGGCGTGCTGGGCAAGGTGCTGGCCGGAGAGGCGATCGGTACGAAAATCGTGCGTATGCAGTAAGCATCTTGGAACGTATGCCAAGGAGAAGGAGATGGAGAAATGACGCAAAGCGCATTGTTTACGACCTATGCCCGCTATCCGCTGAATCTGGTCAAAGGGCACGGAAGCTGGGTCTGGGACGATCAGGGCAACCGGTATCTGGACTTCATGAGCGGCCTGGCCGTCACTAATCTGGGGCACGCTCCGGAGAAAGTCAAAGAGAAGGTCAAAGCCCAGCTCGACGAGCTGTGGCATATTTCAAACCTGTTTCAGATTCCCCAGCAGGAAAAAGCGGCGCGGTTGCTTACGGAAGTCAGCTGCGCGGATGCGGTCTTTTTCTGCAACAGCGGGGCGGAAGCGAACGAAGCGGCCATCAAGCTGGCCCGCCGCTACCATCAGAAGGTGAAGGGTGCGGACCGCTATGAAATCATTACGTTCGAGCAGTCCTTCCACGGCCGGACCCTGGCCACGCTGACCGCCACCGGCCAGCAGAAAGTGAAGGACGGGTTCCTTCCGCTGCCGGAAGGTTTCAAAACGGTGCCCCTGCATGACCTGGACGCGCTCCGGGCGGCGATCGGGCCGAAGACGGCGGCCGTCATGCTGGAACTGGTGCAGGCCGAGGGCGGCGTGTACCCGGTGGAGCGCGAGTTTGTTCAGGGGCTTGCGGCGCTCTGCAAACGGGAAGGGCTGCTGCTGATCCTCGACGAGGTGCAGACCGGCATGGGCCGGACCGGAACCTGGTTCGCGCATCAGCAGTACGGCGTGGAGCCGGATATTTTCACCACGGCCAAGGGGATTGCCAGCGGACTTCCGGCCGGCGCGATGCTGGCGAAGGACTACCTGCGCGAAGCGTTCACGCCGGGAACGCATGCCTCGACCTTCGGCGGCAACCCGGTTTCGGCGGCGGCGGTGATCGCCACGATCGAGACGATGCGCGAAGAGCGCGTGCCGGAACGGGCGGCGGAGGCGAGCGCCTATTTGATGGAACAGCTGCGCGGGGCCTTGGCGGATCAGCCGTTCGTGAAAGACATTCGCGGCCTTGGCTTGATCATCGGCATCGAGTGTGCCGGTCCGGTCGGAGAGATCGTGATCGCGGGCCAGCAAAACAAGCTGCTGTTCGTGACCGCCGGGCCGAACGTCATCCGGCTGCTGCCAAATTTGCTCGTGTCGCGGGAGGAAATCGACCAGGCGGTGGGGACACTGACCGATTTGATCGCCGACCATGCCGCCAAGGATGCCGTAAAGGAGGAAATGAAATTATGAGCCTGACGGAACAGAAAAAATTCAATCTTACCGGACGCGATTTTCTGGAGCTGGATGACTACTCCACCGAGGAGATTCAATACTTGATCGAGCTGGCGATCGAAATCAAAGCCAAGCAGAAGCGCGGTGAGGCTTATCAGTCGCTGAAGGGGAAAACGATCGGGCTGATTTTTGAAAAATCGTCGACCCGTACTCGCGTGTCTTTTGAAGTGGGGATGTACCAGCTCGGCGGCCATGCGCTCTTTTTGAGCAAAAATGATATCCAGTTGGGCCGCGGTGAGACGATCGCAGATACGGCGGGCGTCATGTCCCGCTACCTGGACGGGATTATGATCCGCACCTTCGGCCATGATAAAGTGGTGGATTTGGCGCGGTACTCCACGGTTCCCGTGATTAACGGACTCAGCGATCTGGCTCATCCGTGCCAGGTGCTGGCGGACTACCAAACGATCTATGAACATAAAGGCGTGCTGAAAGGGCTCAAGCTGGCCTATATCGGCGACGGCAATAATATGGCGAACTCGCTCATGATCGGTGGAGCCAAGCTCGGCGTGCACGTATCGGTGGCGAGTCCGGAAGGGTATGAGCCGGATGAGCAAGTTGTGGCGGCCGCGCGGGAAATTGCCCAAGCGACGGGAGCGGTCATCGAGGTGCTGCGCGATCCCCGGGAAGCGGTGAAGGATGCCGATGTGATTTACACCGACGTCTGGGCCAGCATGGGGTTTGAGGAAGAGCAGAAGGCCCGCGAGGCGGCATTCGCTGCTTACCAGGTGGACGAGAAACTTGCCGGGTACGCCAAGCCGGATTATTTGTTTATGCACTGCCTGCCGGCGCATCGCGGCGAGGAAGTCAGCGAGGGCGTCATCGACGGCGGGCATTCGATTATTTTTGACCAGGCGGAAAACCGGCTGCATGCGCAAAAAGCGCTGATGGCGGCTTTGATGGGATAAAAGGAGGATTTACGATCATGGCAAAGGAAAAAATCGTATTGGCGTATTCGGGCGGCCTGGATACGTCGGTGATTTTGAAATGGTTAAAAGAGACTTACGACGCGGAAATCATCGCCTTTACGGCGGATATCGGACAGAAGGAAGAACTGGACGGGTTGGAGGAAAAGGCGCTGGCCACCGGAGCTTCCAAAGTATACATCGATGACCTTCGCGAAGAATTCGCCAAGGACTTCATTTATCCGATGTTCCAGGCTGGAGCGCTCTACGAGGGGCAGTATCTGCTCGGTACGAGCATCGCCCGTCCGCTGATCGCGAAGCGCATGGTGGAGATCGCGCGGGCCGAAGGCGCGACGGCGATTGCTCACGGCGCTACGGGCAAGGGCAACGACCAGGTGCGCTTCGAGCTCGCGGCGGCGGCGCTGGCGCCGGAAATCGCCGTGATCGCCCCTTGGCGGCTCAGCGAGTTCCGCGACCGGTTCCCGGGCCGCGCGGAAATGATCGCCTACGCCGAAGCGAACGGCATTCCGGTGACCGCCTCGGCCGCCAAGCCGTACTCGATGGACCGCAACCTGCTGCATATCAGTTACGAGAGCGGCGTGTTGGAGGATCCTTGGTTTGACCCGTCGGCGCCGGAGAACAAGGAGATGTTCCTGCTGAGCGCCTCCCCGGAGGATGCGCCGGACCAGCCGGAATACCTGGAGCTGGAATTCGAGCAGGGCAACTGCGTCGCGCTGAACGGCGAGCGGCTGGATCCGCTCCGCGTCATGGAGAAGCTGAACGAACTGGGCGGCAAGCATGGGATCGGGCGCGTTGATATGGTGGAGAACCGCTTTGTCGGCATGAAGAGCCGGGGCGTATACGAGACACCGGGCGGCACGATTTTGTTCACGGCCCACCGCAAAATGGAGTCGCTGACGATGGACCGCGAGGTCATGAACCTGCGCGACAGTTTAATTACCCGTTACAGCACGCTCGTATACAACGGGTTCTGGTTCGCCCCGGAACGGCTTGCCCTGCAGGCCCTGGTTACCGAGAGCCAGAAGAACGTGACGGGCACCGTTCGCGTCAAGCTGTACAAGGGCAATATTATTGCGGCCGGCGTAAAAAGTCCGGTAAGCTTGTATAATCCGGACATCGCGACGATGGAAGCCGATCCGACCCAAGCTTACGATCAGGGCGACGCGACCGGGTTTATCCGGTTGAACGCGCTGCGTTTAAAAGTGGGATCGGGTGTCGAGCAGAACAAGCAATAGATTTTTCACAACGTTTACTATACACAATTTTAGATATAAAGCACCGCCGTCGGAGTTTAAGCACTAACGGGAAAACCTCCCGTTAATGTACCGCTCCTGGCGCTTGGATCGGATTTAGCTGGAAAAGCTCCATCTATTTCGCGGCCCGACTATCGATATACGCAATTTCAAGTGAATTAGCGGGAGGTTTTCCGGCTAATTTGCCACTGCAGCCGCATAGGCACCAAATTAACGGGAAGAATTCACGTTAATTTTGAACAACCGAATTAGCTGTAGGCAAGAGTGTGAAAAGAACCTTCGGACCGCTGCCTGATGTGCAATTCAATAAGTTCAACCTATACGGGGCGTTTAACAATGGCGATAAACAGATTGATTTCAGAGCGTATAGAACTAAGGAGTGAATCAGGTGAGCAAGCTGTGGGGTGGACGTTTTACGAAGCAAACGAACCGTCTGGTGGAAGAGTACACCGCTTCGATCGGATTTGACAAGGCGCTGGCGGAGGAGGACGTACAGGGAAGTCTGGCGCATGTGACGATGCTGGGCAAATGCGGCATCCTGCCGGCGGACGACGTGGACAAAATCAAGGACGGCCTCCATGCCGTCCTGAACAAAATCCGTCGGGGCGAGTTGGAGTACACCGTTTCGGACGAGGACATTCACATGAATATCGAGAAGCAGCTGATCGACGAAGTCGGCTCGGTCGGAGGCAAGCTGCATACCGGACGCAGCCGCAACGACCAGGTGGCGACGGATATGCACCTTTACTTGCGCAAACGGGTCGTCGAATTTGCGGGACTGCTCCATGATCTCCAGGAGGCGTTGATCGGACAGGCCAAGGCGAACCAGACCACGATCGTTCCTGGGTATACCCACCTGCAGCGAGCGCAGCCGATCTTGTTCGCCCATCATTTGATGGCTTACGTCTCCATGTTCCAGCGGGATATCGAGCGTTTGCAGGACAGCTACAAGCGCATTAACGTGCTGCCTCTGGGCGCCGGGGCACTGGCGGGCACGACGTTTCCGATCGACCGTCATTTCGTGGCCGAACAGCTGAATTTTGGCGCGGTCTACGAGAACAGTTTGGACGCGGTCAGCGACCGGGACTTTATCCTCGAATTTTTGGCCGACGCCTCCATCTTGATGATGCACCTGTCGCGGCTTAGCGAGGAGCTGGTTCTGTGGAGCAGTACCGAATTCCGGTTTATCGAACTCGATGATGCCTTCTGTACGGGCAGTTCCATTATGCCGCAGAAGAAGAACCCGGACGTGCCTGAACTCGTGCGCGGCAAAACGGGCCGGGTCTACGGTAACCTGATGGGCCTGCTCACCGTGTTAAAGTCGCTGCCGCTTGCCTATAACAAAGATATGCAAGAGGACAAGGAAGGCATGTTCGACACGGTGGCTACCTTGCAGGGAGCGCTGCAGCTGTTCGCCCCGATGATCGCAACCATGAAGGTGAACGGGGAGCGGATGCGCGAAGCGGTGAACAAGGATTTCTCCAATGCGACGGATATCGCCGATTTCCTGGCGGGCAAAGGGCTGCCGTTCCGGCAGGCGCATGAGGTCATCGGCAAAACGGTGCTGTACTGCATTCAGAACGGGAAGTTTTTGCTGGATCTGACGCTGGAGGAGTTCAAACAGTTTTCGCCCCTGTTCGACGAAACGATTTATGGGGTGCTTCAGCCCGAAGCGGTCGTCAACGCGCGGAATGTATACGGCGGAACCGCCTCGGATCAGGTGGCGGCGGCGATTGCCCGGGCCGAAACGAAGCTGGCGGAAACGGGCGAATGGGTTCGGACCTATATGGAAAAAAGCAAATAATCCATCGGGCGGGGAACAGCCTTCGTCTGCAGCATTGCTGCTGACGGAGGCTGCTTTTAGTTTTGCGATGAAAATGAAATAAAATTTTCACTTTTATTTTCAAAAATATATAAAAAGATAGTCAATTTTTGTCGAAATAATGTTATATAGCTCACTGTAATTATAAGGTGGGCCAGCTGAGGCCACCACCGCGGTAGCACCTGGGATATTTTACAAGAATCATTGCCGCTTTACCGGCCTTATATTTATCTGAAGTACATACAAAGTAGAGACTTACTGAGAGAGAGGGAAAAAAGTATGAAGACGCTATTTAAGCGTATGAGAACTCTGCTGGAAATTCGTACGCTGCGCAACCGGATGCTTCTGCTGTTTGCGGTAACATTGATCATCCCGAATCTGGTGATCGCCTATTCCAGCTTGAACAGTGCCAGCGGACAGCTGCGCGCCAAGATGGATCAAAGCACCGAATCGAACGTCAAGTTGGTCAACGACTTGCTAGGCCAAATCGTGGAAGCTGAGGTCAGAAACGTCGAGCAGCTCGTTATGGAGCTAACCTCGCAGGGGATTGAAGATAAATCCCCGGAGCTGCGCAAGCACATCGAGCTTTTTATGGAGAAGCATCCCGAGCTTGAGCTGATGACTGTAGGCACGCAGAGCGGAGCCTGGATGAAAGCTCCGGATCCGGGGCAGGAGGATTATGATCCGCGAAAGCGGGACTGGTTCAAGAAGGCGCTCGCCGCGCCGAATGAGACGCTGATTCTCGATCCGTTCACGTCTGCGACGACCGGCAACTACAATTTGTATATCAGCCGGGCTTTGCCGGATGGACAAGGGGCGATCACGGTCTCCTTGAACATGGCGGAGCTGAACAAAAAAGTGGCCAGCTTGCGGTTAGGCAGTAAAGGTTACATCTACATCATGGACGCAACGGGCAAAATCGTGGCCGATCCGACCGCAAAAAGCGGGGAGCCTGCCACCGGGGACCAGGTGGCCAAAATTCTGGCCGGCCAATCGGGTTTTCTCCATTATACCAGCCCGTTGACCGGAGAACCGCAAAGCAGCTACTATACGACGAACGAGCTGACCCGCTTCAAAATCGTCGGGCTGCTGGAGACCAATGAGTTTACCGAAGCGTCGATGCCGATTTTCTGGACTTCGCTGGTCGTATTGGCCGTGTCCCTGCTGGTGGCCGGCGTGATCTTGTTCTTCGTCATCCGCAGCATCACCCGTCCGATCGAAGCGCTGAATCTTTCCGCAAAGCGGGTGGGCGAAGGCTATCTGAACGAGCAGGTGATCACCAAACGCCGCGACGAGATCGGGCAACTGGCGGGCAATTACAATGAGATGGTCAGCTCGATCCGCTCCATGGTGCTCGGCATTTCGGAGCTGTCCAGCCAGGTTGCCGCTTCCAGTGAGGAGCTGACGGCCGGAACGGAGCAGAACTCCAAGGCGGTCGAGCATGTGGTGAACCTGGTGCAGGAGACATCAGAGGATGCGGAGAGACAGGCCGCGATGTCCTTGGAAAGCGCGAAGACGATGGAGGAGATGTCGCTGGGCATCCGCAAAATCGCGGAAGCATCGGGCAACATCGTGGAATCCTCGCGCCATACGGAGGAGGACGTGAGGTTCGGCAGCGAGAAGGTTAGTCATGTAAGCGAGCAAATGGAGGAAATCCGGCGTTCCACGCGGGTGTCGGCGGGCTTGATGCATCAGATGAATGAGCTGAGCGCTCAAGTGGCCGGCATGAGCAGCGCCATCTCCGAGATCGCCAACCAGACGAACCTGCTGGCCCTGAATGCGGCGATTGAAGCGGCTCGGGCGGGCGAGGATGGCAGAGGCTTTGCGGTCGTGGCGGGCGAAGTGCGCAAGCTGGCGGAGCAGTCCCGGGGGACGGCCGAACGGATTCAGGACAGCATCGGGCAGATGACCGAATTGACGGCCAAAGCCTACGAGGTGATGAACCGCGAGGTCAACGAGAGCGTTGAACGAGGCATTTCCGTCACGGAGGCGGCGCGAACCGCGTTCCAGCAAATCGAGGCTTCGACGAAGCAAATCGCCGAACAGATTCATGAGGTCTCGGCCATTACGGAGCAAATGTCGGCCAGCGCCGACGAAATTGCCGCATCGGTGACCCAAATGGCCGATACCTCCTCGAGAAGTCTGGAATCGTTCCAGAGCGTAACCGCGGCCACACAGGAGCAGTTGGCTTCGATGGAGGAAATCTCCTCCGCGTCGGACGGCTTGGCCCGGATGGCGGCGGACATGCATGCCCAAATCGATCATTTTAAATTGGAATAGACGTTTTCAGGGAAAAGCGTGCTATCGGGGTCCCAACTCAGCTTGGGGCCCGGGGCACGCTTTTTTTGACTGGAAAATTAATTTACGGGAAAAACTCCCGTTTTCTCGTATGAGCCGGAGGCCAGCCCTCCCTTTGAAGCCAGTCAGGTGAATAAGGGTCTTATGCGGCGCTATTTTGTCGAATTCGTATGAACTGGTTTCGGAGTTACGTTGCCGACATCCACAATTATAGATATAAAGCCCCAGCGTCAGAGTCCACATCATTAACGGGAAAATCTCCCGTTAAAGTACCGCTCTTGGCTCTTCGATCTGATTTAGCTGGAAAAACTCCATCTATTTAGCGGCCCTATTGCCGATATAGACAATTTCAGGCGAAATAGCGGGAGGTTTTCCAGCTAATTCGCCTCTGCAGCCGCATACGTGCTATATTAACGGGAAGAATTCCCTTTAATTCAATGAGTTGCAGGTGAAGAGTGGGAAAAGAACCCATTACAACGTTGTCTAGTGCTCCATCAGACATCGCGTTAGGAGAAAATGAGAATCCGCTGCTTCAACTATAATTTGGAGTTAGTGAGATACTCGAAAAGTACGCAGTCTCAAGCCCACAGATATCCAAATCCGCATTAAGCCCACGGCTATCAAGGTGCCTAGCGCACTACCAACTCCAACTCTAACTCCGAAATATGCAAATCTGCAGGTATTTCTAGCGGTTTTAGAGAAACGGGCCTATTTCGTGTAAAATTCCTGCAGAATTGCAGGAATCCTGAAATTTTTATTCCAAACAGAAAAAAAACATACACATATGCAGGAATTCTATGTTATCAAGGTTGTCTGACGGGGACTAGTATGCAAATCATTAGTTCAAACTATATAGCGGATTTTTAGGTCCTTATTTTGGGGCTCGTAACCGTAAAATAAGCCCCTTTTTGATCGCGGTAATTCCGCCGCAGTCGAATTGGACCGCAATAGTGCCCTAAGAGAGAGGCCGCTATTTACGACGGGCGGCTAGTGAATTTAGCGGCAGTGAGAACCGCTCGTTTACAACGTAACAATGTTATGTTACATTAAAAAGCAAGAAAGGAGTCTGGTGATGACGGAGGAATTGATCTCAAAGAAGGAATTGCTTGATGTCACAGGAATCTCTTATGGCCAGCTGTACCGTTGGAAGCGGAAAAACCTGATCCCGGAACATTGGTTCATCCGCAAATCTTCCTTCACGGGCCAGGAGACCTTTTTTCCCCGGGAGAAAATAATGCGGCGCATTGACCGGATATTGAACATGAAGGACGACCTGTCGCTCGATGCGTTGGCGGATGTATTTTCCCCCAGCCCGGGAGAAATCAGCCTGAGTGTTGGGGAAATATTGGAACGAAACATTGTGTCGTCGGTTTCTTTGAACCTGTATTTGGAAACTGTGGAGTCGGTACAACAGCCTATTCTCGGCTTTGAAATAATATTAAAGATTTATGTGCTCGACAAGCTGCTGCGCAGCGGGGACATTTCTTTGGATGAGGGGCGGATCCTGATCCGGACGCTGGAGGCGTATTTTCCCGGAAAAACCGGCAGGGAATGCGGAATCAGGCTAACCCGGAAGATGGGAGTGGCGGCTTTTATGCTGGTGCCGGGCGACGGAGAGGTTTATTTCGACAGTGAGGTTAAAACGGTAGCAAGGTTGTCCATGCCGGCTTGCACCGAAGAATTGAAATTAAGAATGGGCGGGAGTGAAGGCGCGTGAGCGACTTGAAAATCAATGGCCTGGGGCAGGCCGTTGGAGGAACCTACGGAAAGATCAGCATCGACGGGATCGGGACTCTAAACGGGGATACGGTTTGCGATTCCTTGACGGTGAACGGTACGTTGAAGGCGAAGCAATCGATTCAAGGCGGCGACATCCGCGTTAACGGCAGCAGCTCGGTCGGCGGTACGGTCGAAGGCGGACGTTTGCGGGTGGACGGCACGCTCAAGGTTGGCGGGGACGTTCGCTCAGAGCGGATGGATATCAACGGGATGCTGCGGATCGGAGGCGGCGCTGTCGGTGAAATTCTCGAGATCGATGGCGGCTTGAAAGCGGTCGGGAATGTGGAATTTGAAACCGTGCAGGTGTACGGCGGCATCCAGGTCGGTGGCATGCTGAACGCGGGAACGCTGGAGATCAAGATGGCGGGAGTTTGCCAGGCCCGGGAGATTGGAGGGGAACGGATCCGGGTAGAGGCCAAGAAAGGGTCCCGGAAACTGCTCGCGCTGTTTTCGTCTTCCCTGGGCGCCCGCCTGAGGGCGGATGTGATCGAGGGCGACGATATCGTGCTTGAGGATACCACGGCGGATGTGGTACGGGGCAGCCGAGTGCGGATCGGCCCGGGGTGCGAAATCGGCGTTGTCGAGTACAGGCACGTATTTGAGGCGGATCCCAAGGCGGCGGTAGGAAGAGCGGTGCAACTATAAACGTTTTTTTTATCAAAGGAGGTTGGGGAAGATGCATGAATCCACCCGTGAACCGCAACAGGCGGACATGAAGCTGGTCGGCAACAATACGGCGAGCGGAGGCGTATACCGGAACGTAAGCATTACCGGAGACGTGGAGATTGGCGGGGGTGTCGATTTCCGTTCTTTCAAATGTATCGGGAATGCCAATGTGGACGGAAGCTTGCGCGGCGGAGAACTGAAGACGACGGGGAATCTGGGGGTAAAAGGCTCGTTGGAGGCGGCCCGCATCAGGCTTACCGGGGACATGGAGGTAAAGGGTGCACTCACCGGAGAAGAGATCCATATTTTTGGGGGATGCGCGGTAAAGGCCGGAATCCAGGGGGGACAATTTCATTTGAAAGGGTCGCTCCAAAGCGAGGGTATGCTGAATGCCGAGCATGTAAATATCCGTTTGCTGGGCAGAAGTACAGTTGGCGAGATCGTCGGAACCCGCGTGGAGATCAAGCTGCATGCCTCGCATAAATGGGTGCCCTGGCTGCCTCTCAGGGACGCTCCGGAGCTTGCGGCTAACGTCATTGAAGGGGATATCGTTTATTTGGAAAATACGGTGGCCAAAGCGGTCCGCGGCGAACAGGTGACGATCGGTCCGAACTGCCGGATTGAACTTGTGGAATACCGCACCGGATTTCATCAGGATTCGTGTTCTGAAGTGGCGCGTAGTGTGCGGCACAGCGAAAAATAGAGGTATTGGAGAAAAAACGCCGGAATCCCCTCGTCTTTTTCGGAGAGACGTGAGAATAGCGGCGTTTTTTTGTGATACCCGTCTGCAAAAAAATTAAGCGGGATTAACATACCCTTTTCGCCCGGCCGCATATCCCATCACGATGGTGAGCAGGGAGAGGGCAGTAATCGTCGCAAGCGGGACTGTCCATCCGCCGCTTTGATCGTGAAGGAAGCCGAATAGCGTCGGCCCGACCGCGGCGAGCAGGTAGCCGATCGACTGGGCCATACCGGACAATTCGGCAGCCTGGTCGGCCGAGTGGGCGCGAAGCCCGAAGAACATGATGACCAGGCTGAAGGTTGTGCCGCAGCCGAGGCCGATCAGCATGATGAAGAGCATGGCCAAGGATGCGGGGCCGAGCCATACCCCGGCAAAACCGGCCAGGAACAGGGCGGAGGAAGCGGCGGCGAGCCATTTTTGACTCTGGGTACGCGCCGCGATCAGCGGCATGGTAAAGGAGCCGACCATGCTGAGCAGTTGCATGATGGACAGCATCCATCCGGCCTGCTCCATGCTCATGCCCCGTTCATGCAGAATTTCCGGCAGCCAGGAAATGCCGATATAGAACATGACCGATTGCAGGCCCATGAACAAGGTGACTTGCCAGGCGACCCGGGAGCGCCAGACCGCTCCGGATTTCCGATAGGGTCCTGCCGGGGCGCCTGTGCTCTTCCGGTTGGCGGCGTACCGGCGCACCAGCGGAATCCAGACGAGGGCGGTCGCCGCCGAGAGCAGGATCCAGAAGCCGAGCGCCCCGCGCCATCCCAGAAAAGTCCGGGCCAGCGGCATGCTGACGCCCGAGGAAATGGCCGACCACATGTTCATGAAAGACGTGTACAGCGACGTCATCAGACCGATCCGCAGCGGAAAATCCCGCTTGATCACGCCGGGGACCAGCACATTGGCGACGGCGATCGCACTGCCGACTAGCGCGGTACCGCCGAACAGGGCGGGAACGGACGGCAGGGAACGAAGCAGGATCCCTCCGGTCATGATGACCATGCAAACGAGCAGCGTCGATTCGCTGCCCCAGCGCGCCGCCAGCCGCGGCGCGGCCAGAGCGAATACGGCGAAGGCGAGCAGCGGTAGTGTGGTCAGCATCCCGGACAGGGTATGCGACAGGCCAGTGGCGCGCTGGATCTCGCCGATCAGCGGCCCCACGCCCGTGATCGGCGAGCGCAGCGTCGCTGCCGTGAGCAGGATGGCCGCGACCGCCAGAGCCGTTCCAGCGCCGCGCGGGAGGTTGCCCGCTGCGGGTGATGGGGCCGGATTGGACTCGGCCGGCGTTGAATCGGGCATTTTACCGTTTGCCGAGTTGTCGGCCGATGCGGTAACTGAAGGAGAAACTGGTGCTGCTGTGCTATTCGTCGAAATAGACTCCTCTTTTTGAAGGAGATCGGGAATCGTTGGATTAGACTTCATTATGAGATAAATCCTTTCTGTGTAATTCTGCTTGATCCTGAGCCGAACATCGGAAATCAGGTGGGTTTACCTTACCACAAGAGAAGAAAATTAATCAACAGCAGCTTCCATCCCTCGTCAGGGACTTCAGACAATGACGGAGTAGGGTGAGCTTGTGGAATTGCGGGAGACTATTATGGTAAAATCTGTGGTGAAATAAGGTTAAATCGAGAATGGTGAATATTTGGAGAAGAGTCGTGGAGCACACGCCTTTTGCCGCGGAGATAGAAATCCCGGGCAAGGGGCGTTTTTTAATGGCGAAAAGGAGGTAAATCGAATGGCATTCCTGGAGGCGCACGAAGTTTATATGAAAGAACACTTGGCAGTGAGGGAGAGGGAACGGGAGAGAAGGCTGCTGGAAGGGCGCGGTTATGGTCCCCACTGGAGGAATGTCAGCCGCATCCAGTTTTCCGATCATTGCCGGAGGCAGAACGATTTGGTGATCGATGGCTGGAAGGTGCTGAGATTCTCCTATACGATGTCAAAGATAGCCCCCGCCACTGCCAGCAGAAAATCCAGCAATTTCTCGAGCGCTGGCTCGGTGAGGACAAGGCTGGGCCGGAGACGGATTGCTGGAAAAGGAGGTCGTCCGACTGTTTATGCGGACCGGCCGTCCTTTAACGCCGGGGGAGGTAGGCCGGCATATGGGGTTCGGTGAGAAGAAGACCAGGGCGGTGCTGTTCAGCCTGGCCCGAAAAAAATGGATCCAGCCCCATAGCGGCAAGGAGCGAATTCGCTCATACCGGCTGAGTTTGGAGGGGCGGGATCTCACTTTCTGATGTGGAACAGGGAGCGTGCGAGCGGTTTCCCTTGTGGAGCCATTCAATAGGATAAGTGCCTTTTGGGGCGCTATTTTGTCGAATTCGGCTCGTCAGTGTGAAATAGCGGCCTTTTGGGGCCTTGTTTTTGGAAAATACGGGCCGGAACCTGATTTCAGGGGCCGAAGCAGGCAAATAAGGCCGTTCTGGACTGCTATTATTCCGGCGGTACCGAATCGGCCCGCAATAGCGCCCCAAAACGTCGCTATTGCGGGCGGCGGTGGCGGCTAGGGGAATTGCGGAGCGCCGACGCCGTCCTCCAGCAGAGCGGGAGGACGCCCTTCCGCCGCCGGCGGCTTGCCGCTGCCCGGCGTGCGGCCGCCTTCGCGGGCGTTTCCGCCGCGCTGCGCGTCACGCTCGGCGCGCGCATCGCCAGCACCGCCCGCGTCGTCCGGCGCCGCGCCTGTGCCGCCGCCCGCGCCGGGCGGCACGGCGATTACGTTCGGCTGCGCCGGGTACGTGTCGCGCGACAGCCGGATGCGCTCGGCGATCCGGCCGTCGACGTATTTGACCCGGTACGTGTCGACGACGAACCCGGGTTTGCCCCTGACGATGACCTTGCGGCTTCCGGCGGGCAGGGCGGGATTTACGACATATTTATTTCCGGCGGGGAGGATTTTCGCTGTCTTGGATTCCATGTCGTAAAGCACGTTCCCGGGGATGTCGCCGAACAGCTTGACGGTCAATCGGCCGCTGTCCGTCCGGGCCGCGATCAAGAGGTGGTTTCCGGTCGTGTTCCGGAAACGGAAATTGATGTGGCCCTCGGCGAAAGTAGCGTCCTGTCCCAGCGGGATGTATCGGACAGGCACGGAGTGGTTGCGCCGCTCGACGATGTCCAGCCCGGCGCGGACCGCCGCGTTGTACAGCGTGCTGGACACCTGGCAGATGCCGCCGCCGACGCCGGGCACCAGGCGGCCGCCGAAGATCACCGGGGCTTCCCGGAAGCCGTACTGCTCCTCGGCGGCGCGGACGATCGCCGCGTAGTCGAACACGCCGTCCGGCGGCAGCACCAGGCCGTCGAGAGCGCGGGCCGCCGCGTCCACGTTGTGCACCCGCCCGGCAACGCTGGCCCCTAGCCCGGTCGAGAATTCGGCGATTTTGCGCCGGATGCCCTGCCGCTTGAGGGACTCGACCGTCACGGCGGGCGGCACTTCGGTCAGCGGCAGCTGTACCGAAGCGAACACGCCTTCCGCGAGGTCGCCGGGCGTGCCCAAACGTCCGGCGCCGCTGCCTTCGGCCTCCTTTGCGGCTTCGAGCATGCGCCGCTGCAGGAGGGGCCAGTCGATGCGCCGGACCGATGTGCCGGGCGAATAGCTGATGGAGTCGTCCGGGTGGATCGTGCGTACGGCGTTTACAGGGCTGCCGAACTGCCGTTTTTCCCAAGTCGGACTGAAGGTCCGTTTTAAGGCGGGAGCATGGAACGAAGTTTGCAGCGCCCATTCTTTTTTAAAATGGAATCGCGCCCGGGCCCGCTGCCATATCCCTCCCTCGGAGAGGGAGCTTAATCCGGCGCGGAAGCCCGGGGCGCTCCAGGTGATTCCCGCCTTCCGCCAGGACAGCACGATTTCCGTATCGACAAACTCCACTTGCCGCTCCTCCAAATCGGCGATTCGGGCTTCCAGCAAGTGAAGCGCCTTTTCGGCGGGGAGGCCGCCGAGCCGGAGAGAGCCGACCGCCGTGCCCGGCGGTATGAGATCCCGCGATCCATAAAGCCATAGACCGCCATAGAACAAAGCGGCGGCAAGTGCCAAGCCCGCGGCGGCCATCCATATCCGCTTGGATTTTTGCATGGAACCTCCTTTTCCGATCCGAACTTCTTTGCGATCAGGTTGTACAACCATATATATGTTTCTACTTCAGGAAACTTTCGGGTACTCAAGTGGTAACATATTTGTTACAATAGGTAACGGACTGATGAAATGGCTCGCCTTTTAAAGGAATTGGCGAGATGATGTCGAATGTACAACGTGGTAAAAAAGACAGCTTCGTCGAATTATCAACTAGGGTTTGGAATCAAGTTTAGGACGTGATCTAGTGATAGAAATGCAGGACATATGGAAGACGTACCCGAACGGTACGCATGCTTTGAAGGGCGTCTCGGTCAAGATTGACCGCAACGAATTTGTCTACCTGGTCGGCCCGTCCGGAGCGGGTAAATCGACCTTTATGAAGCTTATATATCGGGAAGAAGTCCCCACCAAAGGGCAGATTTCCGTCAACGGTTTTAATATCGGTAAGCTGAAACCTCGCAAAATTCCTTATGTTCGCCGGAATATCGGCGTTATTTTCCAGGATTTTCGCTTACTGCCCAAGCTGACGGCTTATGAGAATGTCGCTTTTGCGCTCGAGGTGATCGAAGCGCCCAAGAAAGTGATCAAGAAGCGCACGATGGAAGTGCTCGAGCTGGTCGGGTTGAAAAACAAAGCCAACCGTGACCCGTCCCAGTTGTCGGGGGGAGAACAGCAGCGCGTGGCGATTGCCCGGGCCATCGTTAACAACCCTTCCGTCATTATCGCGGACGAGCCCACAGGGAACCTCGATCCCGAAACCTCCTGGGGCATTATGCAGTTGCTGGATGAGATCAACTTCCGGGGAACGACCATCGTTATGGCCACCCATAACAAAGATATCGTGAATACGATGCGCAAGCGCGTTATCGCGATCGAGCACGGCAACATTGTCCGAGACCAGCTGAGAGGGGATTACGGTTATGAGTTTTAACACCCTCCTCAGACATTTGCGGGAAGGCGCCAAAAACGTGTTCCGGAACGGGTGGATGTCGGTAGCGTCCATTACGTCGATTATCGTCTCTCTGTTTATTTTGGGCGTATTCATAATGCTCGTGCTGAACGTCAATTCTTTTGCCGACGCGGCCGACAGCCAGGTGGAGATCAGCGCTTACCTCAATCCGGATGTGGATCAGGCGACCCGGGAGAAGCTGCAGAACGACATCGGCTTGATGACCGAGGTCAGCCGGGTCACTTTGATTCCGAAGGCGGAAGGCTTAAAGGATTTCAAGAAGAAAATGGGCAACGAGATGAAGGATCTGCTCGAAGGATATGACGATAAGACCAATCCGATCCCCGATACGCTCAAAATCGAGGTGGTTGAACCGACGACGGTGCCTTACGTGGCCAGCAAAATCAGCGCCTTGAGCGATCAGTATCCGAACGACCCTATCTACAAAGTAAGATATGGACAAGGTACGATTGAGAAATTGTTCAAAATCACGAAAGCCATCCGCAACATCGGGTTCGCTTTTGTGGGCGGTTTAGCGCTGATGGCGATGTTTTTGATCTCCAACACGATCCGCGTAACGATTCTGGCCCGGCGCCGGGAAATCGGGATTATGAAGCTGGTCGGCGCAACGAACATGTTCATCCGATGGCCGTTTTTCGTGGAGGGGGCCTTGATAGGATTCGTAGGTTCCGCCATTACCATAGTGTTATTGTTTTTTGGATACAATCAGTTGGTGGATTCCGTGAAAGCGGACATAACGCTGGCGTTTCGACTCATTCCGATCGGTGAAATCGGCTTGCAGGTGGGCGGACTGTTGCTCGGCCTCGGGCTGTTGATCGGGATTTGGGGCAGCACCATGTCCATTCGCAAATTCCTGAAGGTGTAGTCGGATAGAGTTTAGTACCTTTAGAAAAGGACGGGGAAACGATTTTGAAAAGATGGATATCCATTGTTGCCGTAATCGCTTTAGCCGCTGCAATTTTTCAACCTACTGAGGGTTTTGCCAAATCGAAGACGATCAGCCAGATCGACAAGGAGCTGAAACAGCTTCAGGAACAGGCCAGACAGGCCAAGAAACAACAGGAGAAAGCGGTGGAACAAAAACAGTCCGCCCAGCATTACGTGAACAAGAACAAGGAATACTTGAATACCGTACTGCAGCAAATCAACACCGTCAGCAATGAGTTGGCCCATATTTCGGTGGACATCGAGAATACCGAGCAACAACTGCGGGACACCGCCGTCAAGCTGGAGGAGACCAAAGCGCGGATCGCCGAGCGTTCCGATCTGTTGGACTCGCGTGTCCGTCTGATGTACACGGATGGAGCGGTCTCCTATCTGGACGTACTGCTGTCTTCGACGAGCTTCACGGATTTCCTGGAGCGGGCCGATTCGCTGCAGGCCATCGCCAACCAGGATCATACGCTGCTGGAAGAGCACAAGCATGACCGGGAATTGCTCGTTCAACAAAAGGCACAGTTAAACAACGAGTACGACAAGGTGAAGAAGCTGTACGCTGACGCGGAATCGCGGAAGAGCATTCTGGAGCAGAAGGAAGAAGAGAAGCAGCAGCTCATCGCCAAATATTACGCGGAGATCGAAGAATCCGACGATATCAGCGAGGACCAGGAGAAATTGCTCGTGGAGCTGGCGACCAAACGGGCTTCTCTGGAAAAAGAGAAGAACAAGCTGAAAGCGGCTCAGGTATATACCTATAAGCGTAAAAAATCCTCGTCCTCCTCGTCTTCTTCGGGTTCGTCGTCCGGCGGATTTCAGGGAAGCGGTGGCTCGATGGGGCTGCCGGTCACGGGAGCCCGGCTGTCTTCGGGTTACGGAAGCCGGATTCACCCGATTACGGGCAAACGGAAGACGCATACGGGGATCGACCTCGCGGCTCCCCAAGGCACGGATATCCACGCCGCGGAGGGCGGTGTCGTCATCGTCGCCGAATGGTGGAGCGGCTATGGGAATACGGTGATTATCGACCATGGCGACAATGTATGGACCTTGTACGGCCATATCCGCAACGGCGGGATCAAGGTGGAAAAGGGACAGCAGGTGAAGCGGGGCGAAAAAATCGCCGAGGTCGGCAGCACGGGGAACTCCACGGGGCCGCACTGCCACTTTGAAGTTCGGATTAACGGCAATCCGGTGGACCCGATGCCTTATTTATAATAAAATAGAAATGCCGATTAAAAACGGATCGTTGTCCGCAAGGGCGGCGCATCCGTTTTTCGTTCATGTAGTTTTATAAATAATCCGTACAAGCCGGACATATACTATGGGACGTTCTATTTTTTGGCAGGAAATTCAGAAACCGAACAAACACAGGCGGTGAAGTTAATCATGTATAAGAAACGAACAGTCGTATTTCTCATTGTCGTATCGATGCTGATCAGTTGCTTGTTTACGCTGTCTTTAACGGGTCAGTTGAGCTTTGCGGACACGGGACCGGCGCGGAGCGGGATTTTTGCCGACACGGCGGGAAGTACGACCAAAGCCGGGATTAAGAAAATCGAGACCGCGATGGAACTGGTCAAGTCCAATTATGTGGAAGGCGTGGATCAGCAAAAGCTGGTGGACGGCGCGATCGACGGGATGATGAACGCCCTCGGCGACCCGTTCTCCTCCTATATGGGGCCGGAGACCGCACAGCAGTTTTCGGAGCAGATAGAAGGTTCTTTTACCGGGATCGGGGCCGAGGTTTCAATGGAAAACGGCAATGTGGTCGTCGTCTCGCCGATCAAAGGTTCGCCGGCCGAGAAGGCCGGGATCAAACCCAAGGATATTTTGCTGTCGGTGAACGAGGAGTCTTTTGAAGGCTTGAGCCTGAATGAAGCGGTCTCCAAAATCCGCGGACCGAAAGGAACGAAAGCAAAGATCAAAGTGAAGCGGGCCGGCTCGGCCAATACGCTGGAATACACGATCGTCCGGGACGACATCGCGCTGGAAACCGTACGCGCCCGCTTGGAGAAGGGCGGCGTCGGCGTCATTGAGGTCACCGAGTTCTCGATGAACACCGCGGAACGTTTCCGCAAAGAGCTGGAGAACCTGGAGAAACAGGGGATGAAGGGCCTGGTGATCGACGTCAGAAACAACCCGGGCGGGGTGCTCGATATCGTCATCGACATGGCGGAGCAGTTCGTGCCGAAGGGGAAAATGATCGTGCAGGTCGAGGACAAGAACAAGCGCCGCGGCAAGACGGAGTCCCGCGGAAGCGGAAAGAACTATCCGGTTGCGGTCATCACCAACAAGGGCAGCGCGAGCGCGTCCGAAATTCTGGCCGGCGCGCTGCAGGAATCGGCCGGAGCCAAGCTGATCGGTGAAGCCACCTATGGCAAAGGTACGGTGCAGACGAGCTTCAACAAGGAGTTCGGCGACGGCAGTCTGCTGAAGGTGACGATTGCCAAGTGGCTGACGCCTAACGGCGAATGGATTCACAAAAAGGGGATTCAGCCGGATGTCGCGGTTTCCCAGCCGGGATATTTTTCCGTAGCGCCGATCAATAAGGAAAAAACGTTCAAGTACGATATGCTCGGCGAAGACATCAAGAGCGCACAGACGATGCTGCAGGGCCTGGGCTATGAACCGGGCCGGACCGACGGGTATTTCAGCAAAGCGACGGAGAACGCGCTCAGGAAGTTCCAACAGGAGCAGAAGCTTGAAGCCACGGGTGTGCTGGACGCCAAGACGGCCGAAACGCTTGAAGCGGCCTTGGTGAAAGAAATCCGTGATCCAAAAAATGACAACCAAATGAACCGGGCGATCGAGGAGATTCGGAAGGAAATCGAAAGCCCGGTGTCGAAGAAATAAGAAGGCTGCTTTCCGGCCTTCTTTTTTTCTGTGTACAGGGCGGAAAAAACGGCATCGCGGAAGCTCATCATCGGGGAAAAGGGAGTGAACTCTTGTGGAGCTATGGCTGGAAGGATTGTGGAATTTGATGGAAGCGGGAGTACAACTGCTCTTGCAGCCGTTTTACTATATTTCGATCATTTTAATTATGCTGTTATACCGCAGGCAGGTGATGTTGGAGCGCAAGCTGTTCCATGTCCGGCTTCACGGCTGGTTGGGCCAGACCTGGCGCACCGTACTCGGCGGCCTGCTCGCGGGTTTGGGCGTCTCGCTCGTTTCCGCGTTTATCGGCATGACGCTGACCGTGGAAGGGATGCTGTGCATCTGGGTCGCCGCGATTTTGCTGCTGCTGTTGCGGGTGCGCTATCTTTGCCTGGCTTACTCGGTCGGATTGCTTGGTGTGGTTCAATTCGGACTGAATCTGTTCCCGGGGTTTACGGGCGGAGGCTGGGTGGAAGCGTGCGTAAGCGCGGTTCGGGAACTGAACATCCCGGCGCTGCTCTGTCTGGTCGGCCTGCTTCACCTGGCCGAGGGGCTGCTGATCCGCTGGCAGGGGGCTTCTTTTGCCGGGCCGTTGTTCTTTGAGGGCAAGCGCGGCAAGCCGGTCGGCGGGTACACGATGCAGAGCCTGTGGCCGGTGCCGCTGCTTCTGCTGATCCCGGCGCAGACGGCGGGCGGGGTCCTGCCTTGGACCCCGCTGTTCGGGGGGGAAGCCTGGCAGGGCGGCTTCGCCATGATGGCCCTGCCGGTCGTCATCGGCTTCGCGGAAGTGACGACCGGCCTCTTGCCGCAGCAGAAGGCGCGGGTGACGTCAGGCCGGCTGCTCGGCTACGGGCTGATCGTCATCGCGCTGGCCCTGCTGGCGAACTGGTGGGCACCGCTGACGCTGGTGGCCGCGCTGGCCGCATTTGGGCTGCACGAGGCCCTGGTCTGGTTCAGCCGGCTGGAAGAACAGCAGCGCAGCCCGCTGTTCGTGCACCCGCAGGGCGGGCTGAAAGTGCTGGCCGTGCTGCCGGGCAGTCCGGCGGAGGAGCTCGGCATCCAGGCCGGGGAGACGATCGTGCGTGTGAACGGCGTGCCGGTTCCCACGAAAGAGGAGCTGCACGCGGCGTTGCGCATCCAGTCGGCCTTTTGCAAGCTGGAGGTCCGCAATCTCGCGGGCGAGAGCAAGTTCCTCCAGCGCGCGATCTACGCCGGCGAGCATCACCAGCTCGGCGCGATTCTGGCGCCGGACGAGCAAGCGCCGGCGACGGTTCGGCTGCAGCTGCTCTCGCTGCTGCAGCTGGTGAAGCCGCGCCGCGGCGCGCCCGCCGCCCGGCGCGGGGAGGCGCCCGCCGCCGAAGGCGAGGCGGGCGTGAGCGACGCCGCCCGCTAGCGCGCGTCGCGGGCGCTCACGCCGAATTAGCTGGAATTTCTCCCGCTAATTCGGCGTTTTTTGCGTCACTGCCCAAACTAGCTGGAAAACCTCCCGCTAATTTGGGCAGTGGCAAGGAATTTCGCCTTACGGCGGAAAAATAACTGGAGGTATTCCAGTTATTCCTGCCCCGCAGGCGGCTTACACATGAATTAACGGGAGTTTTTCCCGTTAATTCTGCCCAAACTAGAACCCCCCGTCCAAACTGGACGGGGGGTCATATTCGTTACTGCTGCAGCTGCCGCAGTACGGTGATTTCGACGCGGCGGTTTTTTTGCCGGCCCGCCGCGGTGGCGTTGTCGGCGGCCGGGCGGGTATCCGCGTACCCGGCGTATTGGAAGTCTTCCGGGTCGAGCTTCTCCCGGTCGAGGAAAAACCGCAGCACCGACAAAGCCCGCTCTCCCGACAACTCCCAGTTGTCCTTGAAATCGGAGCCTTTGCCGATCGGGAGGTTATCCGTATGGCCTTCGATGCTGATCATCGTGTCGAGCTGGCTGAACAGGCTGGCCAGTTTGGTTAGCGTTTTGGCGGAGTCGGGCTTCAGCGCGGCTTTGCCGATATCAAACAGGAAGCGGTCGCTCAGGGTAATGGAGATCCCCTTGGGCAAATCCGCTACCTGAATTTGATCCTCTAACTGGTTCTCCTTCACATAGGCTTCGATAAGACCCATCAAGTTTTGCAGTTCCTCCTCCTGTTTACGGAAGGCGAGCTCGCGGTCGGTCAGCGGTTTCTGCGACAGATCGCCGCCGTTCTGCTCCGGTTGGCCGGAGGTACTCTTCCCGTTTTGCCCGTTCGGACCGCCTTGCCCCGGACCTTGCTCTCCTTGCCCGGCGGAGTCCGTAGGGGGATTTTTAAAAGCGTGGCGATCCTCGCTCCCGAGGACACCGGTGCCTTTCTCAATCAGCGAGTCCCCATTGCTGAACGTGAGCTGCAGGGATTGCGTGACGATACCGTATTTCTCCACGTCCAGGCGGCTCATCGCATACATGACAACGAAAAAAATAAGCAGCAGCGTAATCAGATCGGCATAAGTGATCAACCAGCGGTCATGATTTTCCTTGCCGTCCCGCCGGCCCCGGCGCTGCGGTCTCGGAGTGCGGCTCATACGCTTTTCGTCTCCCCGGATTTCGCCACATCGTGGCGCGCACCCGCTATGTAGGATTCCAGCTTGCGCCGGACGAGGACCGGATGATCCCCGTTTTGCAGGGAAAGCACGCCTTCGAGCATCATTTCCATGCGGGCCACTTCCTCCTCGCCCCGGTCCTTGAGTTTGGAAGCGATCGGGAGGAAGATCAGATTCGCGCAGGCTACCCCGTACAGCGTGGCCGTAAACGCGAGGGCGATGGACGGGCCGAGCGCGGTCGGCTCACTCAGACTGCCGAGGACGTGAATGAGGCCCATGACCGTCCCGATGATCCCCATTGTAGGGGCATAGCCTCCGGCGGATTCAAAGATTTTCGCATACCCTTCATATTTATGCTGAATGGCGTCGATTTCCAAATCCATAATTTGCTTAACCATGCTCTGCTCCGTACCGTCCACGACGAGTTGAATGCTTTCCTTCAAAAAGGGGTTCGGGTGTTCCGCCGCTTTTTGCTCCAAAGCAAGCACGCCTTCGCGCCGTGCGATTGTCGACATGCCGACAAGATTCTCGATCAGCTCCGTCGTGTCCTCGTTGCGTGAGGTGAAGGCCAAGGCCAAGGCGCGCGGGACGGTTTTCAGTTTGGCGAGCGGGTAACTGACCATGACGGCGGCCAGCGTACCGCCAAGCACGATGACGGCCGAGGCGATCTGCATGAGCCCGCCGAGTTCTCCTCCTTCCCACATAAATCCGCCGATCAGCGCGGCAAGTCCAATAATGAGGCCCAGAATCGTTGCAATATCCATTGACTGTTAAACAACTCCTATTCCATGACTTATCGATTGCATCCCATTTCTAAAAAAGGTATAATTAATGGGAACACTCATTCTTATTTTTTGGGATGAGCCAATAAAAATGAGACTTCCCTGTATATCTTCAATTAAGAGATGAGAATACAGGTTAATATAAAGTGCCTGGTTCAAATCTACTGCATATAAGAAGTACATTTTCCATTTTAGACGATAAGGGTGATGTGGACAATGAGTGAAATTGTCTTAAGCAACAATAAATTCGAGCTGATTTCCGAATTTTCGCCACAGGGCGACCAACCGGGGGCCATCGAGGAATTGGTCGATGGTGTAAAAATGGGTAAAAAGAACCAGACGCTGTTGGGAGCCACGGGTACAGGAAAAACCTTCACGATCGCCCAAACGATCGCCAAGCTCGGAAGGCCCACTCTGGTCATCGCCCATAACAAAACGCTTGCGGCCCAACTGGCCAGCGAATTCAAAGAGTTTTTCCCGAACAACTCCGTAGACTACTTCGTAAGTTACTATGACTACTACCAGCCGGAAGCCTACATTCCATCCTCCGACACCTATATCGAGAAAGATTCCAGCATTAACGAAGAGATCGATAAGCTAAGACACTCCGCGACCAGCTCGCTGTTTGAGCGGCGGGACGTCATTATTGTGGCCAGCGTGTCCTGTATTTACGGCCTCGGTTCGCCGATGGAGTACCGCAACCTGGTTCTTTCGCTGCGTGTGGGGATGGAGAAATCGCGGAACCAGATTTTAAGCCGCCTGGTGGATATCCAGTATCAGCGGAACGATATTAACTTCGTGCGCGGGACGTTCCGCGTCCGCGGCGACGTGTTGGAAATCTTCCCTGCTTCGAAGGGCGAGCAGGCGGTGCGGGTCGAGTTTTTCGGCGACGAAATCGAACGGATTACCGAAATCGACGTCCTGACCGGAGAATTGGTCGCGGAGCGCGATCATATCGCCATCTTCCCGGCTTCGCACTTTGTGACCCAGGAAGAGACGATGCGGATCGCTCTGATAAATATCGAACGCGAGTTGGAGGAACGGCTCGAGCTGTTCCGGTCCCAGGGCAAGCTGCTGGAGGCGCAGCGGCTGGAGCAGCGGACCCGCTATGATATCGAAATGATGAAGGAAGTCGGGTTCTGCTCGGGCATCGAGAACTATTCCGGACCGCTCACGTTCCGCGAACGCGGAGCTACGCCTTACACGCTGCTGGATTATTTTCCGGACGACTTTCTGATCGTGATCGACGAATCCCATGTGACGCTGCCGCAAATCCGCGCGATGTACAACGGTGACCAGGCCCGCAAAAACGTGCTCGTCGACCACGGCTTCCGCCTGCCTTCGGCGCTCGATAACCGGCCGCTCAAATTTGAAGAGTTTGAGAAGAAGGCCGGGCAGCTTATTTATGTTTCGGCGACGCCGGGGCCTTATGAAATCGAGCATTGCAATACAATGGTAGAACAGATTATCCGGCCGACAGGCTTGCTGGATCCGATCATCGAAGTGCGTCCGACGAAGGGTCAGATCGATGATTTGATCGGGGAAATCCGGGAACGGATCGACCGGGATGAGCGGGTGCTGGTGACGACGCTGACGAAGAAGATGTCGGAGGACCTCACGGATTATCTGAAAGAAATCGGCATTAAGGTCCGCTATTTGCACTCGGATATCAAAACGCTGGAGCGGATGAGCATCCTGCGCGACTTGCGCCTGGGGACGTTTCATGTTCTGATCGGGATTAACCTGCTGCGGGAAGGCCTGGATTTGCCGGAGGTTTCACTGGTGGCGATCCTGGATGCGGATAAAGAAGGCTTCCTGCGCTCGGAGCGGTCGCTGATTCAGACGATCGGACGCGCGGCGCGGAACTCGGAAGGGCGCGTGCTGATGTACGGCGACCAGATTACGGAATCGATGGACAAAGCGATCAAGGAGACCGAGCGGCGCCGTTCCATTCAGATGGCTTACAACGAAAAGCACGGGATCACGCCGCAGACGATCCGCAAGAAAGTGCGTGACGTCATCGAGGCGACCCGGGTGGCCGAAAGCAAGAGCGATTATCTGGCCGGCGCGACGAAGGGCAAGATGTCCAAGCGCGATCGCGAGGCATTGATTGGCCGCATGGAGAAAGAAATGAAAGAAGCCGCCAAAAACCTGCAGTTCGAGCGGGCTGCGGAGCTGCGTGACGCCATTATGGAACTGAAGGCGGAATAAGAGTGGGGAGATGAAACCTTGGCTAGTGAGAATATCGTCATCAAAGGCGCGAGAGCGCACAATTTAAAAAATATCAATATCACTATCCCGCGCGACCGCTTCGTCGTTTTGACGGGATTGAGCGGTTCCGGCAAGTCGTCGCTGGCGTTTGACACGATTTACGCGGAGGGACAGCGCAGATACGTGGAGTCCCTTTCCGCTTACGCCCGGCAGTTTCTCGGTCAGATGGAGAAGCCGGACGTCGATTCCATCGAGGGCTTATCCCCGGCGATTTCGATCGACCAGAAGACGACGAGCCGCAACCCTCGGTCTACCGTCGGCACGGTCACCGAGATTTACGACTATCTTCGCCTGCTATTTGCACGGGTAGGCCATCCGCATTGTCCCGAGCACGGGATCGAGATCACCTCCCAATCGGTGGAACAAATGGTGGACCGGATTATGCAGTATCCCGAGAAAACCCGGCTGCAAATTCTCGCGCCGGTCGTCTCCGGCAAGAAGGGCGAGCATAAGAGCCTGTTCAGCGAGATTGCCAAACAGGGATTTGTCCGCGTCCGGGTGGACGGGGAACAGCGCGACCTCTCGGAGAACATCGAGCTGGAGAAGAATAAGAAACACTCGATCGAAGTCATCGTGGACCGGATCGTCATAAAGGAAGATGTCCGCAGCCGGCTGGCCGATTCCATCGAAACGGCGCTGAAAATGTCCGGCGGTCAGCTGCTGGTCGATATCATCGGACAGGAGGAACTGCGCTTCAGTTCCAATTACGCCTGCCCGATCTGCGGTTTCAGCATGGAGGAATTGTCCCCGCGCATGTTCTCGTTCAACAGTCCCTTCGGCGCTTGTCCGGAATGCGACGGTCTCGGCGTCAAGATGATTATCGATCCCGAATTGCTTGTTCCCGACAAATCCAAGTCGATCGAAGAAGGCGCTTTTGAGGCGTGGGCGGGCAGCACATCGAACTACTATCCGCAATTTTTGCGGTCGGTCTGCGAGCATTTCGGCATTCCGCAGAATGTACCGGTTTCCGAGCTCAGCAAGGAACATATGGATAAACTGCTGTACGGTACGGGGGACACCAAAGTCCGATTCCGCTATCAGAACGATTTCGGCATGAGCAAGGATGCTTATGTGACCTTTGAAGGGATCGTGCACAATTTGGAGCGCCGCTACCGGGATACCGCCTCGGAAGGCATCCGCGAATTTATCGAGGAGTTCATGGGAACGAAGCCTTGCGGAACCTGTAAGGGGCACCGCCTGAAGAAAGAGATACTCGCCGTTACGGTTAATGACCAGAATATGGCCCACGTTACCTCGCTGTCTATCGGCGAAGCCATGGAATTCTTTCAGGGGCTGCAGCTGAGCGAGAAGGAAAAAGCAATCGCCCACCTGATTCTCAAGGAAATTAACAGCCGATTGGGTTTCCTTGTCAATGTGGGTCTGGAATACCTGACGCTGAGCCGGGCGGCGGGCACGCTCTCCGGGGGAGAGGCGCAGCGGATCCGTTTGGCGACGCAGATCGGTTCCAGCCTGATGGGCGTCCTGTATATTTTGGACGAGCCCAGCATCGGGCTACATCAGCGGGATAACGACCGTTTGATCTCCACGCTTGCGCATATGCGGGATTTGGGCAATACGCTGATCGTCGTCGAGCATGACGAAGATACGATGATGGCGGCGGACTATATTATCGACATCGGCCCCGGCGCGGGCAAGCACGGAGGTCAGGTGATCGCCCAAGGGACTCCGCAGGAAGTGATGGCCGATCCGAACTCTTTGACAGGACAGTATTTGAGCGGCAAGAAGTTCATTCAGGTACCCGAGGAGCGCCGCAAACCGGACGGACGCTGGCTGGAAGTGAAGGGCGCGAAGGAGAACAACTTGAAGAACATCAACGTCAAATTCCCGATCGGCGTATTCTCTGCGGTCACCGGGGTATCGGGATCCGGCAAATCTACGCTGGTGAATGAGATTTTATACAAAACCTTGGCGCGGGATCTGAACAAGGCCCGGGTTCGTCCGGGACAATACCGTGAAATCAAAGGCCTGGAGCATGTCGACAAGGTGATTGACATCGACCAGTCGCCAATCGGCCGTACACCTCGCTCCAATCCGGCGACATATACCGGCGTTTTCGACGATATCCGCGATCTGTACTCGCAGACGAATGAAGCGAAGGTTCGCGGATACAAGAAAGGGCGGTTCAGCTTCAACATCAAGGGCGGTCGCTGTGAAGCCTGCCGGGGCGACGGGATTATCAAGATCGAGATGCACTTCCTTCCCGATGTTTATGTGCCTTGCGAGGTATGCAAAGGCAAGCGGTACAACCGGGAGACGCTGGAGGTCAAGTACAAGAACAAGAGCATTGCCGATGTGCTGGATATGACGGTCGAGGATGCGACGAAATTTTTCGAGAACATTCCGAAGATCCACCGCAAGCTTCAAACGCTGCTGGATGTCGGCCTCGGATACGTTAACCTGGGGCAGCCTGCGACGACCTTGTCCGGCGGTGAAGCGCAGCGCGTGAAGCTGGCTTCCGAACTGTACCGCCGGAGTACTGGCAAGACGATTTATATCTTGGACGAGCCGACCACCGGCCTTCATGTCGACGATATCGACCGCCTGCTTACGGTGCTGCACCGCTTGGTGGATTCCGGCGAAACGGTGCTGGTGATCGAGCACAACCTGGATGTCATCAAAACCGCCGATTACCTGATCGATCTCGGTCCGGAAGGCGGCAGCGGCGGCGGTACGATCGTCGCCACGGGAACGCCGGAGGACCTCGTCCAAGTCGAGCAATCCTATACCGGGCGTTATCTGGCTCCGATCCTGGAGCGCGACAGAAAACGTACGGAAGAAATCAAGGTCCACTCTTAAGCGGAGCGGAACCAAGCCTTGAATCGAAGTTGAATCGAACCGGGTAATTCGAATTCGAAGGACCGTTCCCAGGCAGGTTGAATGAACCTGATGGGGCGGTCTTATTTTTATCCGGGGAGTAGGGGGGATGTCGAAGAGGAGGTAACCCTGTTTGTCCACTTTTGGAAAGACATATTTAGATTTTGTCCTTGAGGAGAGTACATTATATTTGAACTGAAAACTGTTTATAATGAAAAAAACGAAAGGTCAATGAGATATCTGTACGCGGAATAAAGTAAATGTAGATTTTTTTTGTCATTTCTCTTGCATCCGCATTCATGAGAAGCTAACATATAAGAAGATGGAAATTTCGTGAACATTCTCAAGGAGGGCTAGCGCATGTTACTCGCTGCAGCGGGGGAAGTAACGACGACCTTTAACGGCTTTGATATTTTTATGATTCTGTTTACGATCGTGATTTTTATCGGGGTGGTTCGTTTGCTGAGAGAGCGCCCGAAGAAGAATTTGTTTGCGATCGGATTCGGCCTGCTCAGCTTGCTGATCTTTTTGGCATCCGACGCCATCATGATTAAATCCTGGTTTAGTTAATCGGTTAAGCAGACAAGCGGGGGACAAAGAAGGGAAGGCACTTTATTCCGGGGGCGGGATGGGGTGTCTTTTTATGTGCGGCTATGCGCGATTTGGGAAGGGGACCAACGCTTTCCGTTGCCAGGTGGCTAGAGAGTAGGGCCGATGTCTGTTAAAATGGTTTAGTTATGGCGTTTATCATCTCAGGTTGCAGCATGCACCTGTAATTATCAATATAGATGAAGATGATCCGGCGGTTGCCCGGGTTCTCTGTCATCCGGGAGGAAATCATGAGCCAGAAGGCATTGACTAGACAAGATGTGGAGCTGCTCGCTCCGGCGGGGGATTGGGACTGCATGCGGGCGGCGGTGGCGAACGGGGCGGACGCGGTATTTTTCGGCGTAGAGAAGTTTAATGCCCGGGCGCGCGCCAATAATTTTCGAATGGACGAGCTGCCTGAAATTATGGCTTTTTTGCATAGCTATGGGGTTAAAGGTTTTTTGACGTTCAATATTCTTGTGTTTGAAAATGAGCTGGCCGATGCGCAGGACTTGATCGAACGCTGTATCGACGCCGGCGTCGACGCGGTAATCGTACAGGACCTGGGGCTGGTAAAGCTGATCCGGGAACTGTCGCCGGACTTTCCGATCCATGGTTCGACGCAGATGACGATTACGTCGCCTGAGGCGGTGGAATTTACGAAGCCCTGGAATATGGAACGGGTGGTTCTCGGGCGCGAAAATAATCTGAAGCAAATCCAAAAGATCGGGGAGCAGGCGAAGCTGCCGATGGAAGTGTTTGTGCATGGCGCTTTGTGTGTGTCTTACTCCGGTCAATGCCTCACCTCCGAGATGTGGGGCGGCCGTTCGGCCAATCGCGGCGAGTGCGCGCAGGCCTGCCGATTGCCTTATGATCTGATCGTGGACGGAGAGCCGAAGCCGATGGGGGATATCGCCTATCTGCTGTCGCCCAAGGATTTGGCGGCCATCGATATCATGCCGGAGCTGATCGAAGCCGGCGTCACCTCGTTTAAGATTGAAGGGCGCTTGAAGAGCCCGGAATATGTGGCCAATGTGGTGAGCAAGTACCGGAAGGCGATTGACCGATATTTTGACGGGGACAATACCCGTCCCTCCAAAGAGGAAGTTCGCGAACTTCAACAAAGCTTTTCGCGCGGCTTTACGCATGGCTTCCTGGAAGGAACGAACAACAAGAAGCTGGTGGAGGGGACGTTCCCGAAAAGCCGGGGCGTTTATCTCGGCCGGGTGGAGCAGGTGCTTCGCGACGGGGTCGTCTGCAAGCTCGAAGCGCCGCTGAAGCGCGGCGACGGCATCGTGTTCGACGCGGGCGATCCGACGAAGAAGGAAGAAGGCGGCCGCGTCTATGATCTGCGGCGCAAGGGTGTGAAGCTGGAAGGCGAAGCCGGCGAATCGTGGATCGTCGACATCGTCCCCGGACGCAACGACGTGGATTTGCGCCGGGTGCATGTGGGCGACCGGATCTGGAAGACGAGTGATCCGGCGCTGGACAAGCGGCTGCGCCAGACGTTCGAGACCGACAAGCCGTACCGGGTGTTCCCGGTACATGTGCGGGCGGTCGGCCGCGCCGGCGAGCCGCTGACGACCTTCTGGACCGATGTCCAGAAGGGCACGACCGTGCGCGTCGACTCGGAGCTCACGCTCGAGGTCGCGCAAAAACGGCCGATGGACGCCGCGCTGCTAGAAGAGCAGTTCGGGCGTCTCGGCGGCACGGTGTTCCAGCTCGAGCGGCTGGACACGTCGCTGGAAGGCGACGTGATCCTGCCTATGCGAGAGCTGAACGGGGTGCGCCGGCGCGCGGTGGAACTGCTCGCCGGCGCGCGGCCGAAGCCGCCCGTGTACACGCGGGCTGCGGCTCCGGCGGCCACCCCGGCGAAGCAGGGCGGCGCGCCCGTGGCGCGCGGTGGGGCACAGCTCACCGCGCTGTGCCGCAGCCTCCCGCAAGTGGAGGCTGCGCTGGAGGCGGGCGTCGGCATGATCTACGCCGACTTCGAGTTTATCAAGCAGTTCCCGGCAGCGGTGGAGGCCGTTCGGGCCGCCGGCAAGCAGATCGCGCTGGCGACGCCGCGCATTCATATGCCGGGCGAGAACGGCTACCACAACAACATTCTGCGCCTCCAGCCGGACGCGGTGCTGGTGCGCAATACCGGCGCGCTGTATTTTTACTTGCGCCACCGGATGGAAAACCCGTCCGCCTCGCATCCGCGGCTGATCGGCGATTTTTCGCTGAACATCGCCAACCACAAGACGGTGGAACTGTTCCTCGAGGCGGGCTGCGACCTCGTCACGCCGTCCTACGATCTGAACGTCCAGCAGATGGTCGATCTGCTGCGGCGCAGCCGGACGGCCCAAATGGAAATCGTCATCCATCAGCATCTGCCGATGTTCCATACCGAACACTGTGTGTACTGTACCTTCCTGAGCGAAGGCACCGACTACACCAACTGCGGCCGCCCGTGCGAAGAGCACCGCGCCTCGCTGCAGGACCGGATCGGTATGAGCCATCCGGTGCGGGTCGACGAGGGCTGCCGCAACACGGTCTACAATGCGATTGAACAATCCGGGGCGGAATACCTGAGTCATTTCTTGGAGCTCGGGGTACCGAACTATCGGGTGGAATTCCTGGAGGAAACACCGGAGCAGGTTCACCAGGTGATTGACCTGTACAACCGTGCGCTGCGCGGAGAAATCAGCGGCACCCAGGTTTGGAAAACACTGAAAGCCACCAACCAGCTCGGCGTAACCCGGGGACAGTTGGTGAAGTAAACAAAAATCGGTTTGGATGGCCCTCCGGCGCATTTGCCTGCGTGCTCGGAGGGCATCTTTTTGCTTTAGTACACCTTATTAACGGGAAATCCTCCCGCTAATCTATTGCACCAAATTAACGGGAAGAATTCCCACTAGTTAAAGAGCAGTTCACTACGAGAGGACAGCTGTATTCGGTAGGCAAACAAAGCCGTGAAGCCGCATCACTACAGTTTTTTTTGCTTGTGACGAGGTTGTGAAAACTCAAAAAAAATGGCCGATAAACGAGATTTATCAGCACGCAAAAAATCGGTGATGTGGTATAATGAAAGCGTAACCAAAATAATGAAGGTTCAATCGAAATTCATTTATTTTCAGGAGGGTGAAAGTGATGTTTGAAGGATTCCTCGAAATGCAGTCGGTGGTTACCAAGGTTCATAATCGGCTGGAAATCGGCGGTGACCAAGAGTACCGGAAGATCGAGTACGGCACCGAACGCCATCTTCATACACCGGACCCGGACGCCTGGAAACGGTACGAAGAAACCCCGCAGTCGCTCGCATCGCGCTTTAAATTCTGGATGCATTGATCGTGGATGAATTGAAGGCTTCTCGAGGCATGCTTGCCTGGGAGGCCTTTCTTGTTGATTATCAGTCTTAGATATCCTTTGCTCTAACAAGTCAGGAGATACTTTGTCATACTGCATATCTGCCTGTCTTTTTTTTAGTTCGATTATGTTATAATGGCACCATCTTACGTATTTGGAAAGGAAGACTGACCTTCATGAAAATTCGCAAAGCGATCATCCCCGCGGCTGGACTGGGAACCCGCTTCCTGCCCGCGACCAAAGCGATGCCGAAGGAAATGCTGCCGATCGTGGATAAGCCGACGATTCAGTATATCGTGGAGGAAGCCGTAGCTTCGGGAATTGAGGATATTATCATCGTCACCGGGAAAGGCAAGCGGGCGATTGAGGATCATTTCGACAATTCGTTTGAACTCGAGCAAAACCTGTCCGAAAAGGGCAAATGGGACCTGCTGAATGAGGTTCGCAAGTCTTCGGAGATGGCCGATATTCATTATATCCGTCAGAAGGAGCCGAGGGGTCTGGGCCATGCAATATGGTGCGCCCGCAAGTTTATCGGCAATGAACCGTTTGCGGTGCTGCTCGGCGATGATATTGTGGAATCGAGAGTGCCTTGCTTGAAGCAGATGATCGATGTTTACAATTTTCAAAAAGCCTCGGTCGTGGGTGTTCAACCGGTACCTTGGGAGGAAGTGTCCAGATACGGGATTGTTGACGGAACGGAGATCGGGGATCGCGTTTATCAGGCGAAACAGTTGGTGGAGAAACCGCCGGCCGACCAAGCTCCGTCCAATTTGGCCATTATGGGAAGATACATTTTAACTCCGACGATTTTTGACATTCTGGAAGGACAGGATGAGGGGGTAGGCGGGGAAATTCAACTAACCGACGCGATTTCACGCCTGAAGGAGACCGAGCGCATTGTTGCCTATCACTTCGATGGAGTGCGTCATGACGTTGGGGAGAAGCTCGGATTTATCAAGACGACGATTCATTACGCACTGCAAAATCAAGAACTGCGGGAAGATTTGCTGGCTTACATGGCGGATCTGCTGACAGATAAAAAAATCGGCCTCTCTTAACGGAGAAGCCGATTTTTTCTTTTAAAAATTCAACATTACCAAGTTGTCGATCGTTTCTTTTTCGCTCGGATCAAGTTGGATGAGCTGATCGTAAAGTGCTTGATCGTTGCCGCCGGATTTCTGCAGCGCGGCCAAATACCAGCTGGCGATTTCCTTGTTCGTCGAATCGTTCAGATCAGGACCGAGTCCCTGCTTCAAGATGGCTGCGGCCTCGGCCGGTTGATTCATCATATACTGCATTTTCCCGGCATTGAGGGCCATGGTCGGTGTCACTGCGAACGCACCGCCCTGCATTTGCCCCTTTGGAAGGGTCTTCAAATGCTCTACGCCGTCCACGACGTGTTGATAAGCCGCCAGACCGCTTCTGAAGTATTTGTCCTTTTGGTCCGCCGCCGCTTTGCCCAAGGCCTGGTGCCCGAGCTCAAAGGATTGCGCAATCAGCTTTTCGTACCAATCCTGGTCATATACATAACGGTGAGCGTTGTCCTTCAATACTTCATAGGCCTTATCATATTCCCCTTTTGACTCATAGAGGGTGATCAACTGGTTATACATGCTCTTGTTGAAAGAGTCCTTTTTCAAAGCGTCTGTCAACAGCTTGAGATCTTGTTCATAGAAAGCCTCGTCTTTGGTTTGTTCATAGCCGGCACGCAGGACAACGTTGTAATTGAGCACCGCGTCCGGTTGGTCAGCGCGTTTCTTCAGAGCCTCTACGAATGGAGCTTGAATGGCCTGGAAGTCGGAGCTGGTTCTGATTAAAGTGATACCTTTCTCGGCAGCGCCGCTAGCCTGGATGTAAATGGCAGAGACAAAAATCAGAATCAGCGAGCCGACCACCATCACGGCACTATAGAGCGCGCGGATTCCCGAAGGTTTGATGGTCAACCGCTTGACCGGTTTACTGTCCATCGCCGCGGCCATACCGCCGAGGCCCAGAAAGACGAGCATGCTGATATAGATATAGCTCATATTAAAGTCCATTAAGCTGTGAATTAATAAGGAGAGAACGACAATAAAGTAAACGAAATAATCGTTTCGCTTCGTCTCGTCGGCACGTATATAACCTCGAATATACTTGTAGAAAATATAGGCGAGGAACGCGACCAGAACTATAAATCCGAGAATGCCGGTTTCCACGAGATACTGCATAATAAAGCTGTGCGCCTGCCGGCTGGAGTACGGGTTGTTTTGATATTTTTCGAAAATATTAGCCCATGCTCCGCCACCGGCTCCGACTACCGGATAATCTTTGATGACCTTCACAGCGTCTTTGTAAAACGTGAGACGTTCCAGCAAACTATGCTGCTGCATATTGATATTTTCGAGGCGCTGCCCAATATTCCCAGGCAGTACATTTTTAAGGTTTGTTCCGAGCAAAAGCACGGCTAGTACTACGACAGCCACCACGGAGATGAGCGGAAGCCAGAGACTCGCCAGTTTTTTTGCTGACCAGCGCTCTGTTACCTGCTCAAGCTTGGGAGCGACGAAGCGTTGGATAAGCCAGGCGATGACGGCCACCAAAGCCGAGACGACGAGGATATACCCCCAGCCCTTGGCAGGATCTCCGATCTGCCCGAGGTGGAACTGCTGCCCCAGGTCCGTGACCGGTTTGGCGATGGCAATCGTCGCAACACCGGCGATCAGACAGTACATGATCCACAAAATCTGCTTAGCCGGCTTCAGGAACAGCAGCAGGATAACGAAAACGACCGGCAGGAACACCAAACCGCCCCGCGATAGCGTCAGTAGGATCGAAAGCACGATCGGTACGAGCATAAAGGCGTGAATCGCCTGGCTGTACCATTTTTTCGAACGTGTAATCGCAAAAACCGCCACGAAGAAGAACGCCATCAAGAAGGCGGCATACGTATTCGGATACTGGAACACCGAGGCCAAACGAGGACCGTTGGAGTCCACCCAGACGGCTTGTTTATATTGGCCATTAATGACCCACTTCGTAAACCAGCCTACCATGGCCGATACGGTTCTCCCTTGGCCCAGCCAATTCAACAAGCCGAACATTACGATGAGGTAAGCCACTGTAACGATGGAAGTCTCTATTATAGAATTAGCTTGTCTATTTTGCAGTAGATAAAGACCAATAATGAAGACCATCGCATAAAGGCACTGAATCAGCACCATATTCATGGCAAAATAATGACTGGCCGCCGAAATCAGCGCCAGACAATAGGTGATCGGAATGAGCAGGACCCAAACCGCCAACCAGTCCCGCTGCTCATTCAGTTTTATCTGCTTGAAGTAGGCTGCGACCCATGCCAGCATGAGCAAGCTGCCGATGAATACGGACCAAAACATCGGTTTTTCAAAGTTAAGCGCAAGTCCGTTGAAGACCCCGGCTTGGAACGGCGCCCAAACCAGAAATGCAATCAGTCCAATCAACAACACCCACAACGCCGCAGGCAAATTTTCCCCATTTCTCGACGTCGCGGTTTTTTTCCCGTATACTGGATTCGACACGTTTTTTTCTCCTTTGCTAATAGATACGTTAGTATTTTAGCATAGGAAGTGGAATGGAGCTAGATTTCCACTCATAGGGGTTGCTTTTATCTTATTTCAGTTAGGGTGAGTTTTTTGAAGGGAATTATTTTGGCTGGTGGATCTGGTACGAGGTTATATCCTCTAACCAAAGCAGTATCTAAACAAATATTGCCGATTTATGATAAACCGATGATTTATTATCCACTCTCAGTGCTTATGTTAGCTGGTATTAGGGAAATTCTTATTATCTCAACTCCTCGTGACTTGCCTATATTTAAGGAGTTACTTGGTGATGGTAGTCAACTCGGCATGAGTTTTTCATATCAAGTTCAAAGTGAACCAAAAGGTTTAGCCGAGGCATTTATACTTGGTGAGGGATTTATCGGATCCCGAAATGTTTCTTTAGTGTTAGGAGATAACATTTTTTACGGTCAAAGGTTTAGTGAAATACTTAAAAAGGGCTCTTGTATCAAAAACGGTGCATTAATCTTCGGTTATTACGTAAAAAATCCTGTGGATTATGGTGTAGTTGAGTTTGATGAGCGAAATAATGTGATATCAATTGAAGAAAAACCCAAAAAGCCTAAATCTAATTACGCTATCCCAGGGCTTTATTTCTATGACAATAAGGTGGTGGAAATAGCGAAGTCTGTAACTCCGTCTCCAAGAGGTGAGCTCGAAATCACTTCTATAAATCAAGAGTATCTTAAAATGAATAACTTAAAAGTGGAACTTTTTGGTCGAGGTATGGCATGGCTTGATACCGGGACCCATCAGGGGCTACTGGAAGCAAGTAACTATGTTGAGGCAGTACAGAAAAGGCAGGGGTTATACATTGCTTGCATCGAGGAAATTGCTTACAGAATGGGATATATAACGTTAACAGAGTTGGAAAGATTGGCAGCCCCGTTGCTTAAAACCGATTACGGGGTTTATTTAACTGAAATTGTTAACGGTCAATTGTGAGTTGAAAATATTAAGAAATAATTGTGGGGTTGTTCGATGATTAATAAAGTATTTACTCTATATGGAAAATATGGTTTTTTGCTCTCTCAGTTAGTTGAACGGGATTTTAAAACAAAGTATCGAAGATCGGTTTTGGGTATTTTGTGGAGCCTGTTAAATCCATTGTTGATAATGGTTGTGCAATATATGGTTTTTTCTACTGTATTCCGATTCGATATACCCAACTATGCAGTTTATTTGTTGAGCGGGATTGTTATGTTTAACTATATGTCTGATGCAACAACACAATCGATGACCTGTATTATTCAGAATGCATCACTTATTAATAAGGTTTATATTCCCAAATATATCTACCCCTTTTCTCGTGTCGTTTCTTCTGGCGTTAATTTCTTGTTTTCTTTAGTAGCCCTTTATGTCGTAATTATAGCTAGCGGAATGACTATTACGTGGACTCACTTCGCGATCTTGTACGGAATTTTATGCCTATTCATATTTATTTGCGGAGTATCTTTTTTGCTTGCGTCAGTAATGGTGTTTTTCAGAGATACTCAGTTTTTATATAGTATTGTGCTAACGATTTGGACCTATTTAACACCAATATTTTATCCTGAAAGCATACTTCCATCTTCAATGACGACCGTGCTGAAATTAAATCCCATGTATCACTTTATAAGATTCATTAGATTTATAATTTTAGAAGGTGGTATACCGGTTGCGAAAGCATGGATAAATTGTGGGATTATTGCTGTATGCTCTTTGGTTATCGGAATAATAGTGTTTAAACGGACACAAAATAAATTTATTCTTAATTTGTGAGGAGATCAATTTGATTTCAGTAGATAATGTTTCCATGAAGTTCCGGATGGCAAATGATCGTATTATGAGTCTTAAAGAATATGTTATTAAAAAGGTATCGGGTAAAATTGAATACAAAGAATTCGTCGCATTAAACAACGTTTCGTTTTCTATTAAAAAAGGGGAAGTTGTAGGAATTATTGGCAATAATGGTGCAGGGAAAAGCACATTACTTAAAATTATTTCGGGAATATTGGCCCCTACTGAGGGAAACGTAAAAGTCATGGGTAACATTGCACCAATGTTAGAACTTGGGGCTGGATTTGATATTGATCTAACCGCTAAAGAGAATGTTTTTCTTAATGGAGCTGTACTCGGGTATTCAAAAAAATATTTAACAGAAAAATATAATGAGATAGTTGAATTTTCAGAATTGCATGAGTTTATGAATGTCCCTGTCCGTAATTTTTCTTCTGGTATGACGATGAGATTGGCATTTTCGATTGCAACACTCGTTGATCCAGATATTTTAATTGTAGATGAGATACTATCAGTCGGTGACGCTAGCTTTCAGAAGAAGAGCGCGCGGAGAATGCGCGAGTTAATGAGCGGAGGCACAACGGTTATAATGGTTTCTCATAGCATAGAACAAATAAGACAAATGTGCTCTCGAGTTATATGGCTTGACCATGGTGAGGTCAAAATGATTGGTAACGCCAATGAAGTTTGCAAAGCATATCAAAGCTATACAAGGGAACTTGTGGCTTCCCAATCAGGGGTTACAAGTGATTTTAATAATTACAAATCTAAACTATATTCACCAACGTGCATAACTAAAATCGACGAACGTTATTTTATTGTAGATTGCTGGCACCATCGTGTAATTCACAATGATAATTTATTAGATGAAATCGAGTATTGGGACACTCTACCTGTAGATTTAAATAATCCTCATTCCATTGCATCAGATGGTTCGGTGACTTTAATTGAAGATACTGGGAATGACGCGGTAAAAGTTTTAAAGATACTAGGATCCGGAGATGTTGTGGAAACACAGACAATTTCCGGGATTGGTCGACAACCTAATAAAATTGTTTATGACTGCAACACAAATCGATTTTATGGAATATCTGCGTCATCGCAGCAAATATTCGTATTAAGGAATGTTGATAATGTTGTTGAAGTTGAAAAAGTAGTTAAGCTGGATTTTCTGAAATCATCGTATGTTAGATCCATAAGCTTAATAGATGACAGTCTTTATATAGTTTCAGGACCTGGTAAGATAACTGTGGTCAACCATAAGGATTTATCATTTAATTTGGTTAATGAATACACCGTTCCTTTTGATTTTCAAGGAATGAACGAAATTATAAAAATGGGTTCATTTTTTTATATTAGTATTTACCAAAATGGTGCTGGCGATATTACGCCAGGATTAATCAGAGTCAAAGACCTACACAATATAGAAGAATCCTATGAGGATATTATGGGATTATTGGACGTAAGAGGAATACCTTATGGCTTGACTAGCCTAGATGATCGAATTTTTTTGACAGAAATTGACTCGTATTCAACAATTAAATCCTTTAGGGTAATAGAGGGTGAAATTACTGATATCCAGGTGCATTTTGATGTAGGCCGCCCTGATATGTATTCGTTAAATAGACGAGATCTTAAGTAAGGTTTTAAATTATGAGTTGGGGGGATTAAAATGGCAAAGTTAAATCTTGATTACTATATATCGAGTAATGACAACCTCTACTCTGATGGAGATATCGAACAAGAGCTATTTGAGATTTCTCAATCAATAAATGAATACGATTGGTTTCAGGATGGGAGATGGCCAGTGGTTTATCATTTTTCTCATCTCCGGCAAAATATATTAAACTGGTTTCCATTTAAGCAAAATTGCAGCATTCTAGAAATTGGAGCGGGCTGCGGGGCAATAACAGGGTTGTTTTGTGAAAAGGCAAAGAAAGTAGTTGCAGTTGAGTTAACAAAACGGCGAGCAGAGATAAATTATCAACGTCACAAACATTATGAAAATTTAGAAATTGTAGTGGGTGATATTCAAAGTATTCCTTCAGATTGGAAGTTTGATTACGTTATTGTGAATGGTGTATTGGAATATGCTGCTTATATGTTTGATAGTGCGAATCCATATAAAAAATTTTTGGAGATATCTAGTTCTCACTTGAATGAAAAGGGGAGAATACTGCTCTCTATTGAGAACAGAATAGGACTTAAATATTTTTCAGGTGCCAAGGAAGATCATACTGGTGAGTATTTTTCTGGAATTAACGGGTACATGTATGGCGAGAAGGTAAAGACTTTTTCTAAGGTAGAACTTGGTGAATTAGTTAAACAAACAAATCTTCATGTTTTGAAATACTATTACCCTTATCCTGATTACAAGTTCCCTGCAGAAATTTTTACAGATAAAACAGTGAATAAGATGGTACCTTCGGTTCCCAATTATCCTATGGATATGTCCAGAGTTACATTGTTTGAAGAACAAAAAGTCTATCAGTCCTTTATGAAGCAAAATATTGTTGATAATTTCGCCAATTCTTTTCTTGTTGAGATAGCTTTAACACCAAATGAAGAAGCAGCAAATATTTCTTATGCAAAATTAAGCGCGAATAGGAAAGAACAATTTCGCATTTGCACAATTTTTGATGATGCTATGAATTGTGTATATAAGAATGCTTTGAACTCTGAGGCATTAAAGCACTTGAGCAATATGGAACGGTACAGTGGGTTTGTATATTCCTATGATGAAACTATGAAGAATATTACTTGTAATAAAGAATCCATGGGCCTTTCATATCCCTTTCTTTCAGAGATAAGTTTAGAAGAATGTTTGATTGAATCTTATGGGGCTGATCGAGACCTTTTCTTTAAAGAAGTTTCTCGTTTTAGAGATATTTTGTTCGAAAATGTTCCTAAAGAACATCAACCACATTCTTCGGAATTTAAAGAGATTTTTGGAGAATTACGTTGTCAACAGGAACTTCATTGGGCTTCAAATCAAAACCTTGACATGATATCTGGCAATGTGTTTGTAGACGGAGATAGTTATAAGGTAATTGACTACGAGTGGCACATTGGCTGCAAATTACCGCTAGAGTTTATAATCTGGAGAATGCTTAGACAATTTATGACGGATCATTCTCTGGATTCGTCCCTGACACCATCTATAATAAATGACTTAATTCATATCAATAAGCAAACTGAGGAGTGTTTTATTAGCTGGGAAACTTATTTTGCAAGTCAGTATGTCGGAATAAAAGAGCTTTATAGACTTTCAAAGGATGTTATTCCGCTAAATATCGAGAGAGCTGTAACTCATTACTTGAAGGAAAGCAGATTGAAAACCACTTTGTTTTTTGACGTTGGTGAGGGTTATACCGATTCTAATATTGAAAGTAAATACGCAGTTCCTGTTTCTGGTTCTTTCAGAGTGTCTTTTCAAGAGGATGCATTACAGAAAGCAAAATTGTTAAGATGGGATCCTCTAGAAGGAAATGCTAGTTGGATAAAAATAAAAAGTATTGAGACAGATGGAATCGTCTCAGATATTAAGCCAATTAATGCTGAAGAGAACACAGAGGAAAAGGGGGCTAAGTTCTTTACCTTCGATCCACAGTTTGAAATTTTTGGAGATTTTACAAATGCAACGTTTTTAACGATTGATTTTTTCTGTAGTATTATCGACTGGACAGAGGGGTATCAAGAACGAGAAAAAGAAGTTTATCATTTTAGAGATCAATTAAATGAGCAATTTATGGTTAATCGTCAATTAACATTAGAAATGAGTCAATTAAGAGAACTTGTTACTGATTTACAAAGCAGGATTATTACAATTCAGCAGAACCATGAGGAAACGGAAAATCAATTAGCTTCAACAGCAAATGAACTTATATCAACTAAAGCTAATCTTGATGAGGCTATTTCTGCTCAAAAAAATGCTGAAATAGAACTAGGGGATACTAGAGCCACTTTAAATAGTACCCAAGATAAACTGGAATTTGTTGAACACACCCTAGAAAATACACAAAGACACCTTGGTCATTTAACTAATTTTGCGAGAGATCATAAGTTTAAAGCTGTTAAGAATATTCTGTTTCATGGTGAGATAACTAGGGGGACGCTTGATGAGTAAAGTAAGTATTATCATGCCTTGCTACAATGATGGTGCCTATATTGAAGAGGCCATTGCTTCTGTAAAAGCACAGACATATAAGGATATAGAATTAATTGTTGTTGACGACGGCTCTAATGATGATCACACTCTGAAGGTGTTAAATGACAAAGTAACTGATTCGGATATTAAACTTATACGTACCACTCGCCTTAGGCCGGCAGGGGCAAGAAATGCCGGAATTGCGGAAGCCACGGGAAAATACATATTACCCTTGGATTCAGATGATACTATTGAGCCGGATTATGTGGAGAAAGCGGTTAACATATTAAATACAAATAATCATGTTGGTGTAGTTTATTGTTACGCGGATTTATTCGGGGAAAGGAGTGGTAGATGGGACCTCCCGAATTATTCACTAGAAAAAATGCTTCTAGATAACATTGTTTTTGTTACCGCAATGTTCTATAAAGAAGACTGGGAGAAGGTTGGCGGATTCAATACTAATATGGAGCATGGAATGGAAGATTACGATTTCTGGCTATCTCTGTTAGAATTAGGCCGGGAAATATATCAAATTCCCGAAGTTTTATTTCATTACAGAATTAAAGCTAGTTCACGTACAACCGAATTCTTAACAAATATCAATGTTGTTAAAAAAACCTATAGTGATATTTTTTCTCAACATCCGGCCCTTTATGAAAAATATAAACATTTATATCCACTAATCATAAGAGATGCTCTAATAGAACAGATATTTTTGAACAGGGCGCTCCAAGATAGTATTACAATTTTAGAGAAGATCAAAAGAATTCCTTTACTAAAATCCATCATAAAAAAATATATTATTAAATAATAGAGGTATATTTATGATCATTTTTACATCTATTTGTGCAAATTATCTACACAAGGCTAGAACTCTTGCAAAATCGGTAAAAGATAATATTCCTGATGCTACTTTTATAATTTGTTTAACAGAAAAAGAATTATTGCCTCAGTATGAATCTCCTTATTTTGATCGAATTGTTTTATCCAAGGATGCTTGGGAGGGTAATTTTGATCGTTTTATCTTTAAACATACTATAGTCGAAGCCTCGACTGCTGTTAAAGGCCAATTTTTTCGATACTTATATACGGAATATCCAAACGAAAATAAAATTATTTATCTGGATCCAGATGTGTATGTTTACTCAGATTTTACAGAATTACGCTCTATTTTAGATACACGTCCGATCATATTATGTCCTCACCTACTTGATCCTGGGAATATTGATATGGAGCTCTCTAGTACAGCTCATGGCGTGTATAATCTTGGCTTTTTAGGAGTTAATCGTAGTGAGGAAGCCCGAAAATTTATTGATTGGTGGGCTGAAAGGCTCTACCTTTTTTGTTATGATGACATTGTTAATGGAATTTTTACTGATCAAAAGTGGATTGATTTGGCTCCTTGTTTCTTTGATGTTGAAATATTTAGGCATAGAGGCTATGATTTTGCTCCTTGGTCACTGCTGGACTGTGGAATGACAGAACAAAATAGGAACTACTTTGTTAAGGGAGATCCCTTGCGATTTATCCATTTTTCTGGTTATGGAGATTCCGCTGAAAAATGTATGAGAGATTGGCTGCCGGAGGGCTCACATCCTTTTCGAAATTTATACGCTGAATATTCAAAAATCCATGATAGTAACGACTCAGATAATATATCCAAAACTCCCTGGTCTTATGGCAGATATGATTCAAATGAAAAGATTGATGATTCGATTAGAATAGCATATCGAAAAGATTACGATGTTATGTTTAGTCTAGAGAATCCTTTTGAAATGAGTAATAAGTTTTTTTATAAAAAGTTAAAAAAATCCAAATTTCTTGGTGAATTAGGTAGTCTTTTTTTGAAAAGTAAAGAAGTTATCCGTACTTATGGATACAGAACTTTCTTTAGAAAGGCTATTAAGTATGTAAGGAGCAAATGATTTAAAGAAGGATAATAATTTTAAGGGGAAATCTCTTGATGTTTAAAGAAGCTTTTAGCCGGAATAAATATTATTGGATAGCAATCACATTAACTGTTTTGTTAGCATATGGTTTTACATTAACAAATTTCTCCATGGGCGTCGATGATGAGAGTTTTGAGAGATATTTTTTTGAAGGCATGCTTTTGGCTCAAGGAAGATGGGGCGCTCATATCACGAAATTTATATTCAATACTTATGAATTTTTACCTTTTTGGCGTGATTTTATAGGAGTTTTGCTTATTACTACAGGGGTAACTCTTTGGGGGTACATTATTCAAAAATTTTCAGGGAATTTTTTTAATAATGCATCTATAATAGTTTTCTCTTGCGTTGCGGTTAGTGCTCCTTATATAGCAGATATTTTTATTTTTATGACGACGACAGTAGAAACTGGGCTAGTGTTGTGTCTAGTTCCAATTTCACTTAATAGTTTTTATGAATATGCCTTTAATAAAAAATCACTTAAATATATTTTTATTTCGATAGTTTCGTTACTGTATGCACTCTCCTTTTCTGAACTTGCAGTGGTTTATTTTTTAATAGGAATTTTTATTTCTTGCTTTGTTACAGCACTGTATACAGAAAATAAAGATTTAAATAAATTTCAGGGTGTTTTCTTGGTGTTATTAAAAGCATTAGGCCTTATTGCTTTTGTTATATTTTTGAATAGTAATGTAGTATTGCTTTTACAACTGTTTTTTTCCGTTGAACCTTCAGGTTATACAGCCAACTATATTAAATATGATTTAAGTAGTTTTAAAAGTCTTTTGGGCTCTCTACTTGAGTTTATTTCGAATTTTGCTCATCCATCTTTTCTAATAAAAAAAATCGGCTCACTTATGGCTTTTAGTGCGAGTATATTTTTATTTATATATAGTGTAGGCGTTTCAATAAAATATAAACGATTCATGTATATGTTCTTAGGTTTGGGATGTATTTTGGCAGCATATTCTATGTATTTTTTAACTGGTAATGTTTACCTCGTAAATCGGATTTTCATAACAAATAGTGTATTTGTTGGATTTGTCGCTGCTTTACTGTACATGTTTTTTTATCATAAACATTATCTGAAAATTAAGTTTCGCGGCGCAACCATTTTGTTAATCATTTTTGTTATACTAATTCAGACGAAGTCAATGAACCAAGTTTTTTACACGGATTATTTACGGTATCAGATAGATATCGCTAAAATGAATTCAATTGTTACAGAGATCGATAAGTATCAGACAGATGATGGTGTTCGGAAAAAATTGGTGTTTATTGGTGCACCTCCAAGCTTCAATTTAAAACTTGGGGATACAGAAGGCTATTCTATGTTCCAATGGGATCGAACTTGGGGGCTTGAAAGTGAATTGAGAAATTCCAGTAGAATCTTTCGCTTTATGAATTTACATGGTTACGATGTCAAAGAATTTGAAAATTTTGATGATAAGGAGATTATTGCGAGAGCAGGGGCTATGAGTTATTACCCTAAAGAGGGATATGTAAAGGATTTTGGAGATTATTTGTTAGTTAAATTAGGACCAACTCCTTATGAGATAAGTGAACTTTCTCGCCAAGAATTTTATAAGAAATTCAATACTAGTGATTTCAACATAGAATATACAATAGATTGGTTTGCTTATCAAAATAATATTCTTAGTATAGGTGGATGGGGAAGTATAGATGGGGTTAGCCCAAAAGATACTATAATTAAAGTTGCTCTAGTAAGTGACAAACGGCAGTATTTATTAACAACAGATTCAAGAAAAGAGGACAATGATGAAGAAATTTTGAATTTAAAATCTGGTTACCGTGTTCTGTCTCTTCCTACGGGTACCCTTGAAAAGGGAAAGTATGATGTTGTTTTAATATTTGATACCCCCAATGGCAGAACATTAAAGAATATTAAGGATACAATTACAGTTGAATAATTATAAATAAAAATGGCTTGCTGAAAAATCAAAAGTCCAAAAGCAACAAGGGTTTAGATGAGTCACGTGCGGCCCCGATGGGAAGGACATACGTTTGCAGAGATCGGTGATATACTTGGCCGCTCCCGTTGGTGGCGGAATGGATTAAGCGAGAGATTGGCGTCACGATCAGTAAGTGCGGAATCAGTGCGATGCGGGGACGAATGAACTTTAGTTTAACCAAAGCAACTATACATTTGCCCAAGCCGATGAGAGGCCCAGGCATTTTTCCGTAAGCACATCTTTGTACAGTTGAAAAAGTAGGTGGAAACTGGAGAAAGATGAAACCGGACAGGTACATCATCGTGAAGAGGAAAAGGCTGATGTGGACGCCTTTATTCGCTTCCTCGAGGATCTTCTGACGGCGTATCCGAACGGAAAAATTCCCAAGATTTTAGATAACAGTCGGATTCATCAGACCACCGGGTTGCAGCCTTTTCTGAAGAAACATCTACGCCTTCACTTAGTCTTCCTGCCGACGTATAGTCTGAATTTTGGATAGTTATGTAATTCGACCAGTTTATGAAGCGAATCAATAAGCATCCGATGGAAACTATTGATCGCTTATTGATAGAATTTTATTCTTAATGCGTTCTCTATAGCTACCCCGATGAAAAGGATGGATCACATTCAGTAAGTGTCCAGCTAGACACTGCTAAATGGAATTACCTAACGGGGTACTTACGACCAGGGAAATGTACACTTATTTAAAAATGGAGTATTACAAGAGCAATTGAATAGCAGTTTATCATTATTGAAAATAGTGAGACGCCGCTATCGATTGGTAATTGGGCGAATCAAGATAGAGCATTTAGTGGTGGTGAGATCAGGGAGGCAGTGATAAGTAATGAAATTTTGTCGCAAGAAGCAATTGCGAATAGATGGAAGATTATAGGTGGGAAATGAACCAATCAATGAAGTTTATTATAGTTGGAGTGTTAAACACTATAGTAGGTTTTATAACCTATGCGGGATTTATTCAATTTGTAAACCGCAATTATTTTGTTGCGCTTGTTTTCTCCCATATTGTCGGAGTTGTCCATAGTTATCTTTGGAATAATAAATGGACTTTCAGTCAAAAAAAACATCAAGCTAAGAGTGCTGTGAAATTTGTGTTGGTTTATATATTTACGTTTTTGGTGAATTTGTTCCTATTATTCATATTAGTTGATACAATGGGTACAAATAAGTTGATTGCTCAAGGAATTGCCTTGGTTATCACAACTTTAATCAGTTTTTTTGCTCATAAGTATTGGAGTTTTCAAAATAAAGCAAGTTCAAGAGGGGTGCGGTAATGCTAAAGCAAGGAGATATTGTCTTTAATAAGGCTAGACAAAGTTATGCATTAATTAGCAACGGACAAGATCAAACGCAGGGATATGAGCTGAGCCAAAAGTTGCAGGAGAATTTTGTAGAAAAATATCATGTCGAGATAATTGATATTAACCTTAACACCCGCTTTTATCTTGATATTCGCATGAAGATAAACATAGATTTAAAAGAAGTAGAGACGGTATCAAAGTTACAGCACAAGAATCTAGAGAGAATTAAAAGACTCGAAATTCTGTCCCAAGTCGAAGAGTATTATGACTTATTCCATTCCGATCGTGGCAAAAATTTCGACTCTGAGAAATCCCCTGTCGTATACGGTGGACGTGTATACGACGAAAAAGAAATGAGAAGCTTGGTAGATTCGTCTTTAGATTTCTGGCTAACTGCCGGAAGATATAATAAACAATTTGAAAAGGAATTCGCCGAATATCTTGGTGTTAGATATGCTCTGCTGACGAACTCCGGATCATCTGCTAACTTGCTGGCTTTCTCCGCATTAACATCGCCGAAGTTGAAAGAAAAACGGATTTTCCCGGGGGATGAAGTAATCACGGTGGCTGCGGGTTTTCCGACAACGGTTGCACCCATTGTCCAAAATGGGGCAATTCCGGTATTTATCGATGTGGAATTGGGCACTTACAATATCCTGGCGGATCAGATCGAGAGTGCCATAACGCCCAAGACGAAAGCCATTATGGTTGCCCATACGATGGGGAACCCCTTTGAATTGGATAAGGTTATGGAAATCGCCGAAAAGTACGGTCTTTGGGTTGTTGAAGATAATTGCGATGCGCTAGGTTCTACTTTCAACGGGAAATTGACAGGGACGCATGGACACATTGGAACCTCCAGCTTTTATCCTCCTCACCATATGACCATGGGGGAAGGCGGCGCTGTCTATACCAATAATGCGCTTCTTAAGACGATTATTGAATCATTCCGGGATTGGGGCAGGGATTGCTGGTGTCCTTCCGGCTGCGATAACACTTGCAATAAACGTTTTGGCTGGGAATTGGGCTCTTTACCTTACGGATATGACCATAAATATACTTACTCGCATATCGGCTACAATCTTCGGGTTACCGATATGCAGGCGGCGGTTGGCGTGGAACAAATAAAAAAAGTTCCGGGTTTTGTGCAAGCCAGAAAATACAATTTCCAGCGACTTTATGAGGGGCTTAAAGACTTGGAACCATTTTTTGTTTTACCTAGAGCGACTAGAAATTCCGATCCAAGCTGGTTTGGTTTCATCTTAACGGTTAAAGATGGAGCACCTTTTACGAAAAATGAAATTGTCGGTTACCTGGAGTCTCAAAGAATTCAGACAAGAATGTTGTTTGCCGGTAACTTGACTCGTCAGCCAGCCTTTCAAGGCGTGAATTATCGGGTACATGGAGAGCTAACGAACACCGACAAAATTTTAAATGACACCTTCTTGGTAGGTGTTTATCCAGGACTAACCGATTCAATGATCGATTATGTAGTGGAGAAGATTAGAGGGTTTGTGCTAGGAAAATAGTCTACAGGAGGGTCCTGCATTGAAAGTTGTTATTCTTGCCGGTGGTTACGGCACCCGTATAAGCGAAGAGTCTCATCTCAGACCAAAGCCAATGATTGAAATCGGTCAGAAGCCGATATTATGGCATATTATGAAGCTGTACTCTCATCACGGCTTCAATGACTTTATTATTTGTCTAGGTTATAAAGGATTCTATATCAAGGAATATTTCGCCCATTATTTTCTTCATGAATCTGATGTGACGTTTGACTTCAGGAACGACAACCAATTAATTACTCATCAGCATACGGCTGAGCCTTGGAGAGTAACTCTGGTCAACACCGGTGTCGATACCATGACTGGCGGTAGGGTGAAAAGGGTGCAGGATTACATTGGTAATGAGCCATTTATGCTGACTTACGGGGATGGAGTATCAGATGTTAACATTACTGAATTAGTTAAGCACCATAAGCTGCATGGCCGACTTGCCACTGTGACTACAGTTCAACCAAGTGGGAGATTTGGGGCTCTAGATATTACTTTAAACGATGAGGTTCGAGGGTTCCAGGAAAAACCAAAAGGGGATGGATCATGGATTAACGCTGGTTTCTTCGTATTAGAACCGACGATCTTCAATTATATTTCCTCTGACGAAACAGTTCTTGAGAAAGAGCCTTTGGAGAACCTGGCAAAAGATAACGAATTAATGGGATTTAAACATGATGGTTTTTGGCAGCCGATGGATACTTTGAGGGATAAAAATTACCTTGAAGAGCTGTGGAAAACCGGGAAAGCTCCGTGGAAGACATGGGGGAAAGAATCGGTGGATGCGCTATGATCGATGTGGATTTTTGGAAAAACAAAAAGGTATTTCTAACTGGACACACTGGTTTTAAAGGTTCATGGCTTTCTCTATGGCTAACGTCAATGGGCGCGTATGTCATCGGTTATTCTTTAGAACCAAACACAAAGCCTAGTCTTTTTGAGTTGCTGAATATAGACAGACTAATTGCAAAACATGTGATCGGGGATATTAGAGACGGAGTTTCGCTCCAATTAGCATTGCAGGAGGCGGAACCCGATATAGTCATCCATATGGCTGCCCAACCTCTGGTTAGGGAATCCTACAAAAATCCCGTTGATACTTATGCTACCAATGTGATGGGGACAGTCAACCTTTTTGAGTCCGTTAGAACCTGTACCAGTGTTTCTGTTGTCGTGAATGTAACCACGGATAAATGCTACGACAATAAGGAATGGGTTTGGGGATATAGAGAAGATGAGCCGCTTGGCGGCTATGATCCTTATTCAAGCAGCAAGGCTTGTTCGGAACTGGTGACCAGTGCTTACCGCAATTCGTTTTTCAATCATGGGGATAGATTTGTAGCCGTAGCCTCGGCCCGAGCAGGAAATGTCATTGGAGGAGGGGATTGGGCGGAAGATCGTCTGGTTCCTGATTGTATACGTTCTATTTTGTCGGGAGAGTCGATCGTCATTAGAAATCCGAATTCCATCAGGCCGTGGCAGCATGTCCTTGAACCGTTAAGCGGCTATCTACTGCTGGCTCAAAATTTATATCATCACGGAAGAGAGTATTCAAGTGCTTGGAACTTTGGTCCACGTGATGAAGATGCGAAATCCGTTGAGTGGATCGTGAAGAAAATTTGCGAGAAGTGGGGCGAAGGAGCATCTTACCAAGTCGATACGAGCCCTCAGCCGCACGAAGCCAATTATTTAAAGTTAGATTGCTCGAAAGCAATAACTTATTTAAGGTGGCAACCAAGATGGAGTCTGGAACAAGCGATTGATAAAATTATTGATTTTACTTCGGCCTATGAGAGAAATGCTGCCGATATCAAAAAAATATGCCTTAAACAGATCAATGACTACCAGAACTCATAGAAGGAGGCAACATTGAATGAAGCTTTCGGACTACGTGATCGAGTTTATTCAAAAAAAAGGCGTCTCTCATGTCTTCGAGTTCATAGGTGGAGCGATCGTTCATCTGCTGGATTCGGTTTCCTTGAGAGATGATATTGAATGCGTTTCGGTAAGACACGAGCAAGCTGGCGCATTTGCCGCGGAAGCATATGCTAGAATGAATGGGGAATTAGGGGTCGCTATGGCAACAAGCGGTCCCGGTGCCTTAAACTTATTGACTGGGATCGGAAGCTGTTATTTTGATTCGGTTCCATGTCTATTTATTACAGGTCAAGTTAACACCTATGAATACAAATTTGATAGGCCTATTAGACAAATTGGCTTTCAGGAGACGGATATAGTAAGCGTTGCAAAGTCTTTAACCAAATACGCCGAACTTGTGACCGATCCCGAAAAAATTAGATTTTATCTGGAAAAGGCGGTATACTTGGCCCAAAATGGAAGGCCAGGTCCTGTTTTATTGGATATTCCCATGAATATTCAAAGAGCGAATATTAATCCAGATGAGCTGGAAAGCTTTTTTGATAGTCAGGAATATCTTAATCAGATGAACGAAGAGCCGGTAGTTTTCGAGCAACTTGAGTATATCATTTCTTTAATCAAAGATGCTAAGAGGCCGCTGGTTCTTGTCGGTGGCGGAATTCGTCTGAGCAATGCCTGTGAACAACTGGAGCAATTCCTGGATAAGACAGGCTTGCCGCTGGCAAGTTCATTAATGGGCCTTGATGTGATTCCTCACGACAATCCGCAATACGTCGGGTTGATCGGATCGTATGGAAATCGATACAGCAACCTGGTTCTAGCAAATTCCGATTTATTGATCATCCTGGGATCCCGTTTAGATAGCAGACAGACCGGAACCAGGCCTGATACGTTTGCGCGTGCCGCTAAGAAAATCCATGTTGATATAGATTCCTTGGAACTTAATAGTAAGGTCCAGGTCGATGTTTCAATCCAGGCCGATTTGCGAAGCTTTTTAACCAGTCTTAACGATGCATTGGACAGCTATGAGAGAGCGGATATCAGTGAATGGTATGGAAAAATTAATGTTTTAAAAGAAAGATATCCAACATATTCTTTTGACCCGATCGCTAATGAGATTGAGCCTAATCGGTTTATGCAATTGCTTTCTTCGAAATGCAAGGATTTTGGATCCATTTGTTTGGATGTAGGTCAACATCAAATGTGGGCGTCGCAATCTTATAAAATCTCCAAAGGACAGCGGTTGTTAAATTCCGGAGGCATGGGTGCGATGGGGTTTGCCTTACCTGCGGCCATCGGAGCTGCTTTGGCGGATAAACGGGAAGTATTGGTTATTGCTGGAGACGGCGGAATTCAATTGAACATTCAGGAGCTGGATACAATTACGCGATTGAATCTTCCCGTGAAGATTGTCGTCCTTAACAATAGCTCTTTAGGGATGGTAAGACAGTTCCAAGATTTATATATGGATGGAAGGCAACAATCGACAGTGAACAAAAATCCGTCGTTTATTGACATTGCAAGGGCCTACGGCATTCCTTCCTATCGGGTCGATTCTAAAGAGGATCTGACTGTGATCGATGACTTTCTTTCTATACAAGGCCCCTCGTTCTTGGAAGTCATACTAAAGAAGAATACGGAGGTCCATCCTAAACTAGTAGTGAATAGACCGATTGAGGATATGTTTCCTTATTTGGAACGTGACGAACTTAAAAAGCTAATGCAGATCGATTTAGTCGAGGAAATGGAGATTCCAAAGTAGGAGAGCTGTAAGCAATGATGAATGATTTGCCTAAAAAAGTAGCCGTTTTAGGAGCTTCAGGGCATATTGGAAAGAATGTTACGGAGTTTCTTAGAGAAGACCCTGAGTATCAATTGTATTTATTCGTTAGATCTCGGGGAAAAATGGTCGATTATTTGCGAAATAATGGGTCTTTCCCGAGAAGCAACCTTAAAGTATTGCCGTTTGAGGACTTCAGGAACGGGTTATATGATGTGGTCATTAATTGCGTAGGTATCGGTAATCCGAACGAACTAACTTTAGAGCCATACCGTATCTTTCAGGTGACGGAGGAATTTGATAATCTAGTTCTCGACTATATTCGAAAGCATCCCAAAACGCTGTATATTAATTTCAGTAGCGGAGCTATTTACGGTACTGACTTTGCAGAAGCAGCCTCACAAACAAAATGTGCTTCCATCGATGTTAATCAATTGGGAATCAAAGATTATTATGGAATTTCCAAACTGCATATGGAAGCCAAACACCGTAGTTTGCCGGATCATTATATTGTCGATATCAGAATTTTTGGCTTCTTTAGCAGATACATCGATATGGGATCCCGTTTTTTTCTGACCGATGTCGTTAATAGCTTGAATGATAATAAAGCATTGATGACCAACTCGCAAGACATGGTTCGTGATTATGTGCACCCATCTGATTTGAAAGAATTGATGGAACTTTGCATTCATAAGCATTCAATCAATGCAGCGTATGATGCCTACTCGTTAGAACCTGTTACTAAGTTCGAGCTTTTGGACTACTTTATTTCAGAACATAATCTGCATGTCCAATATCGACATGATGAACCCAGCCAATCGCAATCGGTTACTGGGGCAAAAAACAATTACTACTCGATTAACAAAAGTGCGGCAGAGATAGGATATACACCAAATTACAGTTCAATGCAATGTATTGCTGATGTTGTTAACCTATTGAAAACGGGGAAATCAAATGCATAAGATAAGTATTGTAACTCCTTGCTATAATGAAGAAGAAAACGTGGAGGAGTTATACAAACAGGTAAAAAAAGTTTTTAGCCAAATCGATGATTGTTTTTATGAGCATGTATTTATTGACAATGCCTCCAAAGACAACACTGTTTCTATCTTGAAAAAAATGGCCAAAAATGACAACAATGTTAAGGTTATCCTTAATTCGCGCAACTTTGGACATATCCGCTCTCCTTACCATGCACTGCTGCAGGCTGAAGGGGATGCGGTTATTTTGCTGGTTGCAGACCTACAAGATCCTCCTGGCTTGATCAAAGATTTTATTGAAAAATGGAAAGAGGGCTATAAGGTTGTCCTAGGCGTTAAGAATGAAAGTCAAGAAAGTCCGGCTATGTTCGCGATTCGAAAAATGTACTACAATTTTATCAACAGAGTTTCTGAAATTGAATTGACGAAAAACAACACCGGATTTGGCCTGTACGATAAAAAAATTATTGAAATACTTAGGGAAATTGACGATCCTTACCCTTATTTTAGAGGGCTGATTTCCGACATCGGCTTTGAGAGCTACAAAATTAATTATGTGCAGCCAGCTAGAAAAAGAGGCATAACAAAAAATAATTTCTATACCTTGTATGACATGGCGATGTTAGGGATTACGAATCACTCCAAAATTCCTTTGCGGCTAGCTGCCATGCTTGGATTTGTGATGTCTGCGTTAAGTCTGGTCGTAGCTTTAGGGTACTTAATAGCAAAGTTGTTTTTTTGGAATTCCTTTACCATGGGAATGGCGCCTTTGATTATCGGACTTTTTTTGTTTTCGTCAGTTCAGCTTTTTTTTATTGGTATATTGGGAGAATATATTGGTTCCATTCATACTCAAGTCCTTAAACGTCCTTTAGTAGTTGAGAAAGAGCGAATAAATTTTGTGAATCACGAAGATGATATCAAACGTTCCTAAAGGGCGTGCCCAAAAAAAGCCATAATCCTGTTCGGCGGTACCGGCTCACGCCTTTATCCTTTAACTAAAGTAACTGACAAGCATCTCCTCGGAAAATACCCTATGGTTTTTCATGTCGTTCATAAGCTGAAGTAAGCAAGGGCTTACCGCTGTTCTCGTAGTCACCGACAATAGCACATGGGCGATGTCGTGAGCCTACTTGGCATCGACATGGGGGGCTTCACTTACAAGGTTCAGGACGAAGCAGGGGGGATTGCGCAGGCGGCTGGGCCTGGGCGAGTAGTTTTTAGGAAGCGAGCAAGTGCTTATGTGTTTTCTGATGATATTACTTCATACCTTGTTAATTTCAGAAATCAACAAACTGGTGTAAAATTTTTATTCATAAGTACATGATCCGCCTCGTTTTGACGTCCCCGAATTTCGAGCGAACCGAATTGTTTCTACCGAGGAAAAACCAAAGCAGTCTAAATCAGACTATGCTGTAACCGGGATGTACATGTACGATCATCATGTTTTCGAGAATTATTCAGACTCTAAAACCGTCCGCCGGGGCGAACTGGAAATCACTGATGTCAATAATGCATATATTTAACGTGGAGAGCTTTCTTTTGATGTCTTGCGAGGCTGGTGGACGGATGCGGGGAACCCACGCGTCGCTGGTGCGTTTAGTGAATTCGCCAAGGATCTAGTGTTTTGGAAGAGTTTGGGAATCTTAAGCTTTAAATAGATAGGGAGGATGCACTGAGATGAAACTCACCTCAATTAAGTTGGAAGGCGCGGCATTGCTTGAACCGGTGGTACATGGGGATCACCGGGGTTTTTTTATGGAAAGTTATAATGAAGCTGTAATGCATGGTTTAGGAGTAAATTATAAATTTATTCAAGACAATCACTCCCTTTCGGCGGAGCCAGGGGTGCTAAGAGGGCTGCATTATCAATTAAATCCCAAAGCGCAAACCAAACTGGTTCGGGTTTTGTCAGGGGCGATTTATGATGTGATTCTGGATATCCGGCGCAGTTCGCCAACGTTTGGACAATGGGTTGGAGTGATCCTGAGTGAATACAACAAACGGCAATTGTTGGTACCAAAAGGATTTGCGCACGGCTTCTGTACCCTTGTTCCGAACACCCAAGTTTTATATAAAGTGGATGAATATTATTCCCCTGAGCATGATCGCGGCATATTATGGAATGATCCGGCGTTGCAGATTGACTGGCCTGTGAGTGAACCGCAGCTGTCGGACAAGGACCGACGTCATCCGTTATTTGCAGATGCCGAGATGAACTTCAATTAGGAGGATTTAAGTCATGAAACTGCTCGTTACCGGGGGCGCCGGATTTATCGGCAGCAACTTTGTGCTATATATGCTTCAAAAGTATCCGGAATACCAAATCATCAACGTTGATGCGCTTACTTACGCTGGGAATTTGGAGAACTTGAAATCCGTTGAGAATAACCCGAATCACGTATTTGTTAAGGCGGACATTACGGATGCCGAGAAAATGAACGAGTTGATTGGGCAAGGCGTCGATGTCGTAATCAATTTTGCGGCGGAATCGCATGTGGACCGGAGTATTCTGGAGCCGGATATTTTTGTGAAGACGAATGTGCTCGGAACTCAGGTGCTGCTGGAAGCGGCAAGAAAGCATAACATTACCAAGTTTGTTCAAGTTTCCACAGATGAGGTATACGGCACACTTGGGGAAACCGGCCTGTTCACGGAAGAGACGCCACTTGCTCCGAACAGCCCATACTCTGCAAGTAAAGCAGGCGGAGATCTGTTAGTCCGGGCTTACCATGAAACATTCGGTTTGCCTGTCAATATTACGCGCTGCTCCAACAACTACGGACCTTATCAGTTCCCGGAAAAATTAATTCCGTTAATGATCTCCAAGGCTTTGAACAATGAGGCTCTTCCGGTTTACGGAGACGGGCTGAATATTCGCGATTGGCTATACGTTGAGGATCATTGCAGCGCGATAGATCTGGTGATCCATCAAGGCCGTAACGGCGAGGTTTACAATATCGGTGGTAATAACGAGCGAACAAATTTGCAAATCGTTAAAACGATTTTACAGCAGTTAGGGAAGCCTGAGTCTCTAATTACCCATGTCCAAGACCGTCCTGGTCATGACCGTCGCTACGGCATTGATCCTACGAAGACGATGAACGAGTTGGGATGGAAGCCGAAGCACTCTTTTGAGACGGGGATCAAAGAAACGATTTCTTGGTATTTGGACAATAAAGAATGGTGGACACGGATTCAGTCGGGAGCTTACCAGGAGTACTATGCAAGGCAATATGGCGAACGTCTGGGTGATCAAGCATGAACATCCTGGTGACGGGAGCAGCCGGACAGTTAGGTAAAGACGTGGTGGCTCTATTTCAGAAGGCGGGTCATACGGTTCAACCTTATGATCGAGACTCGCTCGATATTACGGATCTGGACGCTTGTTTCATGAGATTAAATAAATCGAAACCGGACGCGGTGATTCATTGTGCGGCTTATACGGCGGTCGACCAAGCAGAGCAACAAGTGGAGGCCGCATATTCCGTTAACGCTGTGGGCACCCGAAATATGGTTTTGGCCAGCGAGCGGGTAGGGGCGAAGTTTTGCTATATCAGCACCGACTACGTGTTTGATGGAACCTCGCTAAGTCCTTATCATGAGTACGATAATACAAATCCTCAGAGCATTTATGGAAAATCGAAGCGTGCTGGTGAGGTGTTGGTTCAGAGCTTGTCATCCGCTTTTTTTATTGTGCGTACTTCTTGGGTTTATGGCCTGCAGAGCAATAACTTTGTCAAAACCATGCTTAAGCTGGGGAAGGAAAGACCTGAAATTAAGGTGGTTAATGATCAGAAGGGATCACCGACATATACGGTGGATTTGGCTGGTTTTCTCTTACAGCTGGTTCAGACAGAGAAATACGGGATTTATCATGCATCCAATGCGGAGGCTTGTACCTGGTATGAATTCGCCAAAGAAATTTTCGCAGAGGCTGAAAAAATGCATCCGGGGGCTTTTCCGGTGCAGGTTCATCCGTGTACAACGGCGGATTTTCCGCGTCCGGCGCCTCGCCCGATGAATTCGGTTATGGAGCATTTGGCGATTCGCACCAATGGATTCGAGGATTTGCGGCCGTGGAAGGAAGGGCTTCGGGATTTTTTGACCCAGTACTTGCAACATCATCCCCAGAAATAGTTAGTATAAACTGACGATTATATAAATACATGGTATGCTAAAAGAACATTATCTAAGTGATAGTGTTCTTTTTTATTTTTGATAAAGGAAGCGTGCTTTTATGCCACCCAAAGTTACTGTCCAAATCGTCACCTATAACAGTTCTCATGACATAGAGATGTGCCTGAATGCGGTGATCCGTCAAACGCATCCTGTTGATGAAATAATCGTCGTGGATAATGCCTCCTCGGACAATACGGTAGAGGTAGTAAAGGCATTTTTATCAAAGAGTGAATCCCGAATTCGATTGGTCCAAAACGAACTTAACACCGGTTTTGCTCCTGCCCATAACCAGGGAATCCGGCTTTCCCAATCCGACTACATTTTGGTACTAAATCCGGATGTCGTGTTAGCTCCCGATTACATTACGCTGTTGGTAGAGGTCATGGAAGAAAAACCGGATGTAGGTAGTGCCACGGGAATGCTCGTTTTTCAGGATCATCAGGACATCATCGACAGTACAGGTCTTGTGATGAACCGGATCTGGAGAGCGTTTGACCGAGGGGCGGGGGAACCGAGACAGCAATGGAGCGATCCGGGAGAGGTATTCGGCGTCTCCGGGGCAGCGGCGATCTACTCGCGAAACATGATCGATGACATTTCGATACAGGGACAGTTCTTTGATGAGGATTTTTTTGCATACAAAGAAGATGTAGATGTGGCCTGGCGCGCCGGGCTGCTTGGTTGGAAGGCCTATTATTGCGCCGAGGCGCTCGGCATTCACAAGCGGGGCTGGAAGAAAGGCGGCAGAGGCTCCAGACCGTTGTTTATACGCCAACGCTCATTCATAAACCGGTATAAAATGATCTATAAAAACCTTTCCGGCGCAAGTTGGATGAAAAACATCCCTCAATTATTTGCCTATGAAATTATGGTACACGGATATATGCTGCTGCGAGAGCCTAAAGTGCTTGGTGCCTGGATCGATTTTTGGCGGCAACTGCCGAATCTGAAGGCGAAGCGAAAGAAACTTAAGGAGAAAGTGTCTGAACGGGAAAAAAACAAGGCTTATGAGACTTCGAAGTAAGGAACTGGTTGAACCGGTTCCTTTTCGTTATTATTAAGCCTCAACCACCATTTCCCACTCCATAATTCCCCTCCCCCTCTCACATTATGCTATAATGTCGATAGATTACTATTTTTGTCAGGAGCGTTGCTGGTGGATTTATCCATAGTTATTGTCAATTACAACACGTGCCGATTGACGTTGGATTGTCTGCAATCCGTATATGCCTCTGAAACGGGGTATCGCTTTGAGGTTATTGTGGTGGACAACCACTCGCATGATGATTCGGTGGAGCAGATTCGCGAGCAGTTTCCTCAGGTCAACCTTATCGTTAATCAGGAAAATACGGGTTTCTCTTATGCGAACAATCAAGCGATGAAAATCTCCGGCGGACGTTATATTTTGCTGCTCAACTCCGATACGATTATTCAAAAGGACACGTTACAGATCATGCTGGAGTTTATGGACAGCCACCCGGAAGTGGGGGCATCGGGCTGCAAGGTGATTTTGCCCGACGGGTCGTTGGATAAGGCCTGCAAACGAGGCTTTCCTACGCCATCCGCCTCATTTTATTATGCCTTCGGGTTTTCGAAATGGTTCCCGGATAACCCCAGATTCAACCAATACCAACTAGCTTATTTGGATCCGGATCAGGAATATCCTATCGATTGTCTGGTCGGCGCCTTTATGATGGTACGCCGGGAGGCGATCGAGCAAGTGGGCATGTTGGACGAGGATTTTTTTATGTATGCGGAGGATACGGACTGGTGTTATCGGATCAAGGAGGCCGGATGGGTCAATTATTACTATCCGCGAACCACGATCGTTCACTACAAGGGAGGCAGCGCGCCTCGCAGACCGTTAAAAATCATTTACGAATTTCATCGATCCATGGTGTTGTTCTATAATAAACATTATAGGAAGAAATACAATCCTTTGGTAAGTGCAACCATCTACGCGGGGATTGGTGTACAATTTATGATGGCGGTTGTCAAATCCGCGCTTTCATTCCCGCTCAAGGGAAGCAAGAAACCGGAATCCCTGGCGACAAGATCGGATAAGGATTCAGGGGTGGGGATGAACTAACGCCTTCAGGCAATCCATTTGTTTAGCAATGCTTTTTGGGGAGTGTAGAAATGAGTTCGTCGGTATCCATGAATAATAAAATAAATTCAACCAACCTGTTAATTGCGGAGAATATTTCAATGTACAAAAAACGGACCCTTCGTTTGGAGATGTTTCTCAATGTGGTCTTGATTGGACTGGAATACCTCTTCTATATCTGCAGTTTTTTGCTGCTGTTCTTTATCCGGGTTCTTCCCGATTATAAAATCGACAGCATCACTGATCTGTTCAATCACTGGGAAACCCTGCCGGTGGGAAGAGACTATCTGCTTTTGTTGGGTGTAATCTTTACCATCTACGCCATTTATACGACCCATCACGGGCTTTACAAGTGGGATCGGGATATCAGAATTATCGATGACACCATCCAAGCGGGAAAAGCCGTCTTCTTTTCCTTCTTAATTGCCCTCGGCCTCATCTTTTTCTTGAAAACAGGGGTCAACTACTCTCGCTTGGTTATTTTCTCTTTTGCGGTCTTGATCGTGGTCAGCGCCTTTATTTCGCGCCTGTTGCGCCAGGGAGTTATGATACTCTTAACCCGCAATAATATTTACAGCAAGAATGTGTTGATTATCGGCGCCGGGCGGATAGGCGAGGAAATCAGAGATAACCTGTTTAGCGGGAAGACGAACGGATACCGGTTTATTGGTTTTTTGGATGATTATAAAAAGGATTCGGAACAGGTTATCGGAGCGATTGATCAGGTGGAGAGGCTGCTTCAGCAGTACGAAATCCATGAAATTTACATTACGATTCCCTCCGAACGAAATGTCATTAACAATATGATCACAAGAATCCGCAAGTATGATGTTCGCATCAAAATCATTCCGGAAATGTTCGAAATGGTTACGTCGGGTGTCGTGTTTGACCAAGCCTATGAGTATCCCTGCATTGAGATCGTTAAGACACCTTTGCGGGGGCTTAATCTGATTTTAAAAAGAGCTTCGGATTTGGTACTTTCCGCATTAGGCCTGATTCTGATTTCTCCTTTACTGCTCGTTGTAGCTATATGTATCAAGCTGGACAGTAAGGGACCTGTGATTATTAAACAGCGGCGTATCGGTAAAAATGGTGCTCCGTTCAACATGTATAAATTCAGATCCATGGTGGAGAATGCCGAGCAGCTCCAGGTAGAGTTGATAACGCAAAATGAGGCGGATGGCCCGGTGTTTAAAATAAAAAACGATCCTCGCGTGACAAGAGTGGGGCGAGTTATCCGCAAATATTCCATTGATGAGTTGCCGCAACTCCTCAATGTCGTACTCGGCCATATGAGTCTGGTCGGCCCGCGTCCCCCGCTTCCGAAGGAAGTGGAGAAATATACGGACTACGAATGGCGCCGTCTGGATATCCGACCCGGAATTACGGGGCTTTGGCAAATTAACGGCAGAAGCGACCTGCCTTTTGAAGAATGGGTGAAGCTGGACTTATACTATATTGAACACTGGAGCTTTGGCTTGGAAATGAAAATCCTCTTTAAAACCCTGCCGATCGTCATTAAAGGTACGGGAGCTTATTGAATAACCGACCGCACTTTAAAAGCCTGCAAGACTCTCCCCTGAGTCTGCGGGCTTTTTTACGTTTATTAGTTAATAAGGCTCAAGCCCAATCCCGGACAATATCACCATAAAAGGGGGCAACACAACATGACCCGAAAACCCCTGCATTACGCGTTATTATTTGCGGGCCTCGCTATACTCTTGCTTTTCACCCTCTCCCGGCCGCAGGCTGCAACACCGACACCGTCGACCCCGGGGTTTCAGGCGCATCGGGTGGTGGCGCACGCCATGGGCGGAATCGAGGGGCTGACGTATACGAACAGCTATGAAGCTTTTATTGCCAACTATGAAAAGGGCACCCGCGTCTTCGAAGCGGACCTTCTGATCAGCAAGGATGACCAACTGATTGCCCGGCATGAATGGGGCGAGAAATTTACGGAGATGCTGGGCCAGGAGGAAATAGTCGATCCCTCCGACCGCGGGGCGGTGTGGAGTTACCATGAATTCAAGGAGGCCAAAATCCTGGGCCGATATGAACCTTTGGGCTGGAAAGATATTCTCGATTTGATGGAGCGCTATCCCGATATATACGTGGTCACCGATACCAAACAGATTGAACCGGAGGAGTTTGAGCGGATATACAGCAAAATTGTCCAAAGCGCCAAAAAACGGGATGCATCCCTGCTGGATCGCATTGTACCGCAAATTTACAGTCGGGCGATGTGGGAGGAGGTGGAGCGGCTGCATTCTTTTGAGCAGGTGATTTATACGCTCTATCAATCCGAGGATACGGATGAGCAGGTCGTCGAATTTGCCAAGGAAAAGCGGCTCGCCGCCGTCACGATGTCGGAAACCCGGGCCACCGAAAAACTCGTCTCCGCTCTGAACAGCATCGGGGTCCCATCCTATGTGCACACCGTGAATGACCCCCGAAGCATTGCCCAATTTAAGCGGATGGGCGTGTATGGATTCTATTCCGATTTTTTGAGCGAGCAGGATGCCGCCCGTGCCGGGTGGACCGCTTATCTTGGATTTTAAGAGTGCGCTGCCGCGAGGGGCGCATCTTTTTTTGTTCGCCTCCGATGCGAACATTGACAGTCCCCCTGGGGTAACTTAGACTAGAAATGTTATGATATACAGCACTGTGAAAAAAGCGGCATAAACTGCATGCGGGGCGGGAAAGAGGCCCCGTTTTTCGCGACCATATAGGGAGCTGAATCGGTTGGAAAGGCTTGGTGGATGGGGTGTTAAAACAGCAGCAAAGCCGGCCATTCTGGCGGCATGTTTTTAAATTGGATCCGGATCGCATACTGACGGACGAAGCGTTGGAAGCCGTATGCTTGTCCGGAAGCGATGCGATCATGGTGGGTGGATCCAGCGGGGTCACCTATGAGAATACCGTGGATCTTTTGTCCCGGATTCGTCAATACGAGATCCCCTGCGTGCTTGAGGTGTCCGACCTGGAGGCCGTCGTGCCGGGATTCGATCTGTACCTGATTCCGATGGTCCTGAACACCGGGCAAAGCGACTGGCTGGTCGGACAGCATGCCCGGGCGGTGGAGCAATACGGTTACATGATCCCGTGGGACATGCTCGTGCCGGAAGGCTACATCGTGCTGAATCCCGATTCCACCGTCGCCCGGATCACGTCCGCGGATACGCGGCTGGAGGCCGCGCAAGCCGCCGCTTACGCGCAGGTCGCGGACAAGCTGCTCCACCTGCCGATCGTGTACGTGGAGTACAGCGGGACGTTCGGCGATCTTGAGCTGGTGGCGGACGTCCGCCGCTCGCTGGATGAAGCCCGCCTGTTTTACGGCGGCGGCATTGCGGATGCGGAGTCGGCTCGGAGGGCGGCCGCCGTCAGCGACACGATCGTCGTCGGCAACGCGGTGTACACCGATCTAGACCGGGCGCTTGAAACGGTGCGGGCGGTGCAAAGCAACGCTGAGGCTTTCTAGCAACGGACATAATAGCTGCTATTCCCCCTCAAAAGGGCTTTTTCCCACTCTAACGGACATAACAGCCGCTATTTGTTTGAAACTGGGTTACTCTGACACGGATGAAGGTAATTAGGCGCTATTATTTCCGTTAAAATTTAGAAAAGGCGTTTTAATACAAAATAGCGGCTACTGCTTCCGTTAAAATTCACGCGGGATCGTATTCAACTTCCCGGCTGTTCCGGCAGTCGGAACGCAAATCAAGAAAGGAGCATTATTTCTATGCAACCTGTTAATATACAAGAGGCGGTCGCCCGTCTGAACCCGCAGCAGCGGGAAGCCGTCATCACGACGGAAGGGCCGCTGCTGATCATGGCCGGCGCGGGCAGCGGCAAGACGCGCGTGCTGACGCACCGCATCGCTTACCTGATCGCCACCCGCAAGGCGCCGCCTTGGGCCATTCTGGCGATCACCTTTACCAACAAGGCCGCGCGCGAGATGCAGGACCGCGTATCCCGCCTCGTCGGCGGCTCGGATGGCCGGGACATTTGGGTGTCCACCTTCCACTCCATGTGCGTGCGGATCTTGCGGCGCGATATCGAGCGCATCGGTTTTACGTCGAATTTTTCCATCCTGGACTCAACCGACCAGCTCTCCGTGATCCGCAATATTATGAAGGAGCTGAACATCGACACGAAGAAATTCGAGCCGAAGGCCGTTCAGTCGATGATCAGCACCGCCAAGAACGAACTGATCACACCGCAGCAGTATGAACAGAAGATCGGAGACTTTTTCGAAGGGATCGTCGCCAAAGTCTACACGATGTATCAAAAGCGGCTCCGCAGCAACAACTCGCTCGATTTCGACGATTTGATCATGAAGACGATCGAGCTGTTCAAGGAAACGCCGGAGGTGCTGGATTTTTACCAGAAAAAATTTCAGTACATCCACGTCGACGAATACCAGGACACCAACCGGGCGCAATATATGCTGTGCCGGATGCTGGCCGACAAACATCACCGCATCTGCGTCGTCGGGGACAGCGACCAGTCGATTTACCGCTGGCGCGGGGCGGATATCACCAATATCCTCAATTTCGAGCAGGATTATCCGGAAGCGACGACGATCATGCTCGAGCAGAACTACCGTTCCACCGCGACGATTCTGAACGCGGCCAACGGGGTGATCGGGCGAAACACGGGACGGAAGCCGAAGAAGCTGTGGACCGACAAAGGTGAAGGCGACAAGATCAAGGTGTACCGGGCGGATTCGGAGCATGATGAGGGGTATTTTGTCACATCGGAGATATCCAACAACATCAAGGCGGGCAAAAAATACCGCGATCACGCCATCCTCTACCGGACCAACGCGCAATCCCGGGTCATCGAGGAAATTCTCATCAAATCGGATATCCCGTACCAGATTGTCGGGGGCATCAAGTTCTACGATCGCAAAGAAATCAAGGACCTGCTCGCTTACCTGCGGCTGTTGTCCAACCCTGACGACGATATCAGCTTAATCCGGATCATTAATGTGCCCAAAAGAGGCATCGGCGATACGACGGTCGGCAAACTGGCCGACGCGGCGGCACAGCGGGGAGTATCCATTTTCCGCGTGCTGGAGACGGTCGACGATCTCGGCATCGCGGGGCGTACGCGCAACGCGCTGGTCGAGTTTTACGATATGATCGCGGCGCTGCATCAAATGGTGGAGTATCTCTCCGTCACCGAGCTGACCGAGAAATTGCTGGAGATGACGCAGTATCGGCTGGAGCTGCAGAACGAGAATACGATCGAATCGCGGTCCCGCCTCGAAAATATTGATGAATTCCTGTCGGTAACCATGGAATTTGAGAATAATAATGAAGATAAGTCGCTCGTTTCCTTCCTGACCGACCTCGCGCTGATCGCCGATATCGACAGCATGAACGATAACAGTGACGCCGAGAAGCAGAACGACGACGCGGTCGTGCTCATGACGATGCACAGCGCCAAGGGCCTGGAGTTCCCGGTCGTGTTCATCGTCGGGATGGAAGAAGGCGTGTTCCCGCACAGCCGGGCGTTCCTCGACAACGAGGAGCTGGAGGAGGAGCGCAGGCTGGCTTATGTCGGTATTACCCGGGCCGAGGAGAAGCTGTTCCTGTCCTGCGCCCAGATGCGCACCCTGTTCGGCCGGACCACCGCCAACCCGCCTTCGCGGTTTCTGGATGAGATTCCGGAGGAACTCAAGGAAGATACGGGCATCGCGCGCGATCGGTACCGCCGGGGGGCGGGGATCGGCGGCGCGTACAGCGGCCGCGGCTTCGGCGGCGGCGGCGGAAGCAACTTCGGCCACCGCGGCGCGGCCGAAGCTCCCGCCTCGCGGCCGGCGGCGGGCGGCCGCAGCGGCGTCACCATGACGGTGGGCGCCTCCGGGTCGTCCGCCATGGCTAAGCCGCCGGGGTCAACCGATCCCGGCGAATTCCAGGCCGGCGACAAAGTGTCGCACGGCAAATGGGGCATCGGCACCATCGTTTCGATCAACGGCTCCGGCAATAATACGGAGCTGACGATCGCTTTTCCGGCGCCGATCGGCTTGAAGCGCCTGCTCGCCAGCTTTGCCCCGATCACGAAGGTGACCGAGGGCTAAGGAGCCATCATCAATACGCGGAGGGCCCCTGAACCGAATTTCAGGTCGGTCCCTCCGTCCTACATATAAGGAGGGTTGTCCCTGCATGGATAAAATGCAAAGAATGGAACAGCTTGTAGAGCAGTTAAGCCAGTATAACTATCATTACTACACCCTGGACCAGCCGCTCGTCAGCGACAAGGAGTACGATCTGCTGTACGACGAATTGACCGCGCTGGAGGCAGAAACCGGGATAACGCTTCCCGATTCGCCCACGGGACGGGTCGGCGGCGATTTGCTGCAGGGCTTTAAGCCCCATCGCCATCTGGCCCCGCTGTGGAGTCTGGATAAAGCGCAGAACGAGGAGCAGCTGATCAACTGGAACAATCGGGTGCAGCGGTTGATTGCCGACTACAACAGCAAGAACCCCGATACGCCGTTGCCGGCGCCAACCTATGTCGTGGAGCTTAAATTCGACGGCCTGACGTTGAATCTCACTTACACGGACGGCAAGCTGGTTCAAGCCTCGACCCGGGGCAACGGGGTGGTCGGGGAAGGCATTCTGGCCCAGGTCAAAACGATAAAATCGGTACCGTTGACCATTCCATTCACCACGGGGACGATCGAAGTTCAGGGCGAAGGCATTATGAATTTGTCCGTGCTCGCCAAATATAACGAGACGGCCGCCGAGCCTTTAAAGAATGCGCGGAACGCCGCAGCCGGGGCGCTGCGCAATTTGAATCCGCGGACGACGGCGGAGCGGAAGCTGAACGCTTTTTTCTATAACGTCGGTTATTCCGATGGGATTCGGTTTGCCAGTCATCAGGAAATGGTGGCCTTCCTCAAGGAGAACCGATTCAAGGTCAACCCGCATGTCACGTATCACGACAGCTTTCAAGAGGTCATCGACATCCTCCATACCATTGTGGAAAAACGTTCCTCGCTGGATTACCTGATCGACGGGGCCGTCATCAAAATCACCGACATGCGCACCCGCGAAGTGCTCGGCTATACGGATAAATTCCCGCGCTGGGCGGTCGCCTTCAAGTTTGAGGCGGAGGAGACGACCACGGTGCTGGAGTCCGTGACCTGGAACGTCGGCCGCACCGGCAAAATCACGCCGCTGGCCAGAGTCGAACCGGTCGAACTCGCGGGGGTTACCGTGCAAAATTGCACGCTCAACAACGTCGGCGATATCGAGCGCAAAAACTTGAAATTTGCCCTGGGCACCCGGGTATTTATCCGCCGCTCGAACGATGTCATTCCGGAGATCCTCGGAAAGGTGACCGAAGAACAGGACGGCGGGGAGATCGTCTACCCGGTAAACTGCCCGGCCTGCGGCTTCCCGCTGGAACAGCGCGGCGCCCACCTGTTCTGCAACAACCGGCTGGACTGCAAGCCGCAGATCGTCAGCCGGATTACGCACTTCGCGTCCCGCGACGCGATGGACATCGAAACGTTCAGTGAGAAAACCGCCGAACAACTTCACGATGAGCTGAACGTCCACGAGCCCGCCGAGCTTTACACGCTTGCATTTGAGGATTTGATCAAGCTGGAGCGGTTCGGCGAGAAGAAAGCTAACAACCTGCTGAAGGCGATTGAGGAGAGCAAGGGACGGGACCTGGCTTCGTTCTTGTATGCGCTCGGCATCCCGAACACCGGAAAATCGACGACCAAAGTATTGGCCGATCATTACCGGGATCTGACCAAAATTATGAACGCCACGGTAGAGGAACTGACGGAGCTGCCGGATATCGGCGGGATTGTGGCCGAGAGCATTGTGTCCTTTTTTGCCGATCCGTTTATGCAGGCCGGTATCCATAAGATGCTGTCCCTTGGCGTAGAGGCGAAACCTCCGAAACAGGCGGCTCCGGTGACGGATTCGTTCTTCACCGGCAAAACCGTCGTACTCACAGGTACGCTTCATCAGCTCGGCCGGGACGAAGCCACGGCGCGGCTTGAAGCGCTAGGCGCCAAAGTGACCGGCAGCGTATCGAAGAAGACGGACCTGGTCATCGCCGGGGAGAAGGCCGGCAGCAAGCTGGCCAAAGCCCAGGAACTGGGCATTCCCGTGATCGAAGACGAGAATGAATTTATCAAGCTATTGAACGGACAGAGCGAATAACTCCATATCGAAGTGTGGGGATAAATCCCGGGAGACGGTGCATGTCATATGTGCCGACCGCCCGGGATTTTTTTTGCTAAAGTTTGTTGCCTTATAGTGATACTGGTCATTGAACTATCGGCCCTTTTCCTTTCATGATGATTAGATCGGGGAGTTAGCGAGTCTTTCTCTCGAAATGAAGATGAAGAAGGATGGGATGTTGTTGATGGAAATCGGTCTCGGATGGAAGCCTTCACGGTTTAATGCGCAAAGCGAATGCGATGACGGAGGATTGGTGCTGTACAACAGTTATACCGGGGCGGTAGCCTCCTTCTCCGCGGAGGAACGCGGCGGGGTATTGGCATGCCTTCGGCCGGGGGAGCCGCCATCCGGCCCGGTTCCGGAGCTGCACGCGTTGCTCGTCGAGCAGGGCTTTTTGGTCAGGGAGGACACGGATGAGCAGCGCAGAGCCTTGTTTCTGCATCAATCCCTGCATGCGGCGGATGCGATGCACCTGGTTCTTTTGGCCACCGAGGCGTGCAACTTCCGCTGCACCTATTGCTATGAATCCTTCCCGCGGGGAGCGATGCGCCAGGAAGTGTTGGAAGGCTTGGAGGCTTATATCGCGAACCGGAGCAAAACGTTAAGCCGGCTGACGATCAGCTGGCATGGCGGCGAACCGCTGTTGGTCCCGCATCTCATCGAGAGGCTGTCGCGTTCCTTTATCGCATCCTGTGAAGCGAACGGCGCCGTTTATGAGGCGGAAATGTCCACCAACGGGTACTTCCTCACGCGTGAACGGCTGAGACAGATGCTGGATTTGCATGTTGGGCGTTTTATGGTCACGCTGGACGGGGAAGAGGAGGTCCATGATCGTCGCAGGGGGCTTCATGGCGGCGGCGGAACATACCGCACAATTGTGAACAACCTGCTCTCGCTGAAGGACGTTGACCGCCCCTTTGAAATCAATCTCCGCGTTAATTTTGATAACAGCAATCTCGAAGCGGTTTCCAGCTTTATCCCCGTACTGCGCGATCTGTTTGCGGACGATTCGCGGTTTAAAGTTTATTTTCGTCCCGTCGGCTGTATGGGGGGAGAGAACGATCTTAATCTTCCGGTATGCGACGAGCGTACCAAGGACCAAAAGATATGGGAGTTCAACGAAATAGCCCTTGCCGAAGGGCTGGAAGTCAGTTCGTTTATCTCGGATATTTTGCTGCCGACCGGGGCCATTTGCTACGCGGCGAAACCGAACTCTTTAATTGTCGGTTCCGATGGTGTGCTGTACAAATGCTCCGTTGCGCTGGATCAGGACAACAATCAGCTTGGCCGGATTTACCGGGACGGCGCGCTTGAACTGGATTACGACAAGCTGGCCCTGTGGACGACCTCGGGGGAGGAAACGGATGAAGCCTGCCGTGCGTGCTTTTTCCGACCTGCTTGCCAGGGGAATCATTGTCCGCTCTATCGAATGCGTACCGGTCAGCGTCCCTGTTCTTACGAGAAAAGGCAGATCAAACAGACGCTGCGCACGATCTGGCTGCAAAACGAAAGCAAGCAGGCGAGCTTCATGAAGTAAGCCGCCAGCATCTAATAAAAGGAGGTGAGAGCCATGAAAGTTATCCGTCCCGCAGCCCAGCCTGCGCTTGTAAAAACGGGCCGTGTATCGAAGTCGGTACCGGGAAATTTGAGCTGATGTCCCTTCTTACTGCTCAGCATCCTCTGCCTTCGCGGCAGGGGATTTTTTTATTTAGTATTGGAAAAATATTACGAAAAGTGTAACTTTCATTTCCTTTCAAGCGTTATAAGGTTGGAATGCTATCATTTCGAATCTATTTTACAGGGGGTAATGATAATTTTTAGAAAGCTACATAAGCCGCTGATCCTGTTCATCGTGTGCTTGTTGGCGGCGGGTTGTGCGAACACGGGGAATCAGGCGAAAAGTGAGCAGCGAACGCTCAAAGTCATGTTCGGGGATGAAGGCTATTTCTATCAAACCTACGGCGATTTGTTTGCCATGAGATATCCGAATGTGAACATAGAAGTTGTAAGCATGCAAAGTCTCTATAACGGCGAAGAGAAAGATCCGAAAAAGGCTCTGAAGGAGCTCGTGGAAAAGGAGCAGCCCGATATTTTAATGCTCGACAACGACAGTTACAGTACCCTGGCTTCCGAGGGGCTTTTGATGGATTTAGAGACGTTGATAGACCGTGAAAAATTTGACACGGCATCGTTCTTCCCGGGGATGGTGGAGACGTTGAGGGAACAAGGCGGCGGTAAGCTTTATGGCCTGTCCCCTTCCTTTCGTGCGAATGTGATTTACTACAATGCGGACCTGTTTGCGAAATACGGTGTTGAAGTGCCGCATGATGGCATGACCTGGCAGGATATTATCGATACCGCCCGCCGGTTCCCGACCGATGGGGACGAGAAAAGCCGGGTCTATGGTTTCGGAGGCGATTATGGCTTTCAGCTCCAAGACATGGTCGGCATGATCGCGCGTACCCATGGAATCAAGGAAGTGGACCCGAAAACCAAGAAAGTCACCGTGAATACGGAAGGCTGGAAGAAAGCCTATCAACTCGCGCTGGATGCCGTGGAATCCAAAGCGATATACAATCCGCAGGATGGAGGCTTTCAAGGCGGAACCATGGAAGAGTTCTATCAGAGCCAACCTTTTCTCATGGGACGCATGGCAATGACCACGGACAGCTCTAATTTTCTTCAAAACTTAAAAGAAGCCAAAGGCCGGATAAAGGGTTATAAACCGTTCCAGCTTGGCATCGTTGCGGGACCGGTGGATCCGGCCAGACCGGATGAAACGCGGGGGGTCTATTTCAACCGCATTTTATCGATCCGGGCGAACACACCAAATGTCGAAGCGGCCTGGGATTTTATGGGGTTCGTCCATGGCGAGGAATTTGCCAAAATTAAGTCGCGAACATTGAATGAGGGGATGCTCACCCGGATGGGGTATACGAAAGAATTTGACGGTGTCAGCCTGGATGCTTTTTATAAGCTGAAGCCAAGCGCCGAGAGCACGCCGCTGTCGTCGGAAGATGAGATTCCTTCGGAGTTCTACGAGCAATACTATTCTATCCTTTCACGGGAGATCGGACTGCTTGAGAAGAAGAGCAAATCCGTGGATGACGTGCTGAAAACCATTGAGCAGGAAGGTCAGGTTCAGTTGGACAAAGCGCTCAAGGATAAGCAGAACAAGAAGAACAAAGAAGGCAATTAAGTTAAATATAAGGAGGGTGTAACTTGAAAGGTAAAAAATTTAACAAGCTTCTGCTGCTGGCTTTGAGTGCTGTAATGGTGCTGGTGAGTGGTTGTAATCCGGGGCCGAGCAAACAGGCGGAAACCCAGCGTGTGATCAAAGTGATGTATTATGATGAGAGCTATTTTTTTCAGCAGTATGGGGATCTGTTTACGATGGAGCATCCTAATGTTGATATTGAAGTGGTTAATACGCAATCCATTTACAGCGGCGAGGAAGTTAAGGATTATAACAAGGCACTTATGGACTTCATCGAAAAAGAGCAACCTGACGTGGTGATGTTGAATCCTGAAACCTATGGCAAGATGGCCAATGAAGGCAAATTAATGGAACTGGACACGCTGATCGACCGGGACAAATATAATACCGAAACGATTTATCCCGCGCTGCTCGAGATGCTGAAGGAAAAGGGCAACGGTAAGCTGTACGGCTTGAGTCCGACATTTAGTGGAAATGCCATTTTTTATAATGCCGATCTTTTCAAAAAATATGGGGTTGAGCCACCTCACGATGGGATGACTTGGCAAGAAGTACTTGAGCTTGCGCGCCGTTTCCCTGCGGAGGGAGATGAGAAGACCCGGGTTTACGGTTACGGTGCGGATTATGCCACAACGTTTGTCCAATTGGGTCAGCAGATCGCGGCTGCGGAAGGATTGTCAGTCTTTAATAAGGATACATTAAAAGTGACGATCGACACGGATTCCTGGAAAAAGGCTTATCAGACTGCTTTGGACGCCACGAATTCGGGGGCGGTATATAACCCGAAAGACGGCGGTTTCCAAGGTGGATCTATGGAAGAGTACTATAAGAGCCAAATGTTCTTGATGGGTCGCATCGCGCTCACGGTGGGCAACACGTATATCCTTCAAAGCATTAAAGAAGTCAAAGGGGCATTGAAGGATTATAAGCCATTTGAGCTCGGAATGGTGGCAGGACCGGTTGATCCGGCCAACCCGGAAACGACCCGGAGCATTTACTTCAACGAAATTTTAGGTATCCGCGCCGGCTCGCCGAATGCGGATGCAGCCTGGGATTTTATCAAGTTTATCAACGGGGAAGATTACGCGAAGGTGAAATCGAGATCTTTAAATAACGGGCTGCTCTCCCGTATGGGTTTCAGCAAGGAATTCGATGGACATAGCCTTGATGTTTTCTATAAGTTGAAACCGAAAGTTTCGGACGATGACTATTCTTTGTCGGAAAAAGTTCCGACTGAGTTCTACCAACAATTTGATTCGATCATGCAGCGTGAACTTGGCTTGGTTCAAGACAAGAAAAAGTCGCTGGATGACGCCTTGAAGGCTGCGCAACAGGAAGCCCAAGTCACACTGGACAAGGCGGTCAAAGATAAAGAAGCGAAGAAAGACAAAGAAGGCGCGGCTGGCGCAGGAGAAGGCACAAAGTAAAATAAGTTGAAAGAGCATTATCGGAAGGTTGGTCCCGGGGGAGTTGCGGGATCGGCCTTCTTTTATTTATGTGGTAAAATATACCTGTTGCCAAACTGGCGAGGTCGTGATAAATTATTATTTGTCGCTTCGAGAGAATGCTTGCTGAACAGCTTGCGATTTAAAAAAAGAAGTTGACAGCGAAGTTAATCTTTGATATAATAGGTAACTGTTCGACAAAAGTTGATTGATCATTAAATCGCTTTTAGCGAACCAGTCAAGTTCTTTGAAAACTGAACAAATGGAACACGTCAATTTAGATGATTTTTAAAATCGTCAGATTCAAAATGAGCTATCAGCTTATTCAATGAGTTTCAACTTTATTGGAGAGTTTGATCCTGGCTCAGGACGAACGCTGGCGGCGTGCCTAATACATGCAAGTCGAGCGGACTTGATGGAGTGCTTGCACTTCTGATGGTTAGCGGCGGACGGGTGAGTAACAC